>JANMPT010000123.1:0-7961 GCA_031370005.1 Bdellovibrionales bacterium
CAACAACCACACCATATCCGGTCTGATTTAAGGACTGATCTCCACCATTGGCTGGCATGATTTTGGTCGCTCTGGATATGTATTCAGGTCTTAGATAAATGGATTCAAAATAAATCGGCAATCCGACCGAAACAGCCGAACTGGTGAAAACAGTTTTGCTGGAATCCTGACCTCGGCTGTAAGGTTCAATACTGAGTGCAATTCCAACCCACGAAAAGAAACGCCGATCAACATCGAAAGAGTACCCAGCCAAACTGTCATATCCTTGGCCGTCGATAGTTTTGCCGCTTCCTTTTATCGAGCCACGGACAATCCAATTTGGATCTCTGGCCATTTTCTTTTTCTTCTTTTCGGCCTCGTACTTTTCACTACTAGATATTGGGTCCAATTTGATTGTGGGTAGAACAAGTCGTTCACCACCTTTTAAGGCCACAAAGGATTCAGAATCTGAATAACCATCTTTTTTTAAAAGAACCGTCACGCTCTTTGTTTGAAAAAATCCAGTTGGAGCCTTTCCAATAGATTTTCCATCAACAAAAACTTCGGCACCCATAGGCTCAGAAGTAATAGACAAAAATGAGGGCCTTAAAATCAAATCAGGAAGTTCAATTTCTTGAACGCCAGAACCTCTGCCAATCTGGATTTCCGTCTTCAGCGGTTGAGTCTCAGGATGAGTAATCAGTAATGATAGTTGGTCGCCAGCATTTACCATGGTTTCTATTGGCGACTGGCCAATGAACTTTCCGGCCAATGTAATGTTTCCTCCGCTAGGATTAGTTCTGATGGCCACGGTTCTTGTGGCTCTATTCAGAATGATGTTCAATTTCTTTGATCCACCTAATGTGGATATGACTTTTTCTTCAGTGCTTTGAAAATATGGGTGATCTATAGAAACGGTATGCGGCCCTTGTTCAATCCGCAGTCGCAAAGGACTTAGTCCGTAAGATTGGCCATCTACTGTTACATTCGCACCGACTGGATTGGTGACAATTTCTAAAACACCTACATCCTTTTTTGACGACCCAGTGACTTCCGAAAATTCTGCGCTTGGAGTCTTCGAAGACGATGCCAGTCGCAATTGTTCTTTTGCGATTTCATTCTTTGGGTATCTGTACAGAACCCAAGTCTGCTTCAATCTGTCATCGAAAATAAACTGGTCAGTCTTTTGAAATCCGATGAGTACAACCTTTTGTGAGACCTCGTCCATTTTTGAAATAACAGTCGTAGAGTCCAAAGTCTCATAGGACTGCTTCGATAACTGTGTAGTTATCCCGAAATTTTCAGCAATGGCCGCGTTCTTCGCATCTTGATAGGCCGTTTCAACCAACTGAGCTTCAGATATCTCACCAGAAGCGCGACCAACATAAAAACGATATTGACCATCCTCTATGGGAGGTTTTTTAACCCACTGAGGAAACTCAGCCGCTTGCGCAAAGCTGAATGGAAATATCAATTGAGCCAACACCAAAATGAGTTTCATTATTCCTCAGCCTACTGGCCATCGTCTTGCGAAGCTGCCGGTTGAGCCATCTCAACAGGTTTTTGCGAAGCGAAGAAGTCGATTTGTTTTTTTGTAATCGCTGCTTTTAGTCTTGGATCGACCGCAGCGATCTTGTTAACAACAGCTCGCTTTGTTGCCAAATAATCTTCCTTTTTTATTTTTCCAAGTACATAGCATTGGGTTTTTGGCTCTTGTCCCTCAGTCGAATATTTCTGCCAGAAGTCTTCTTCAAACCTTAAGCCAGAAATAGATCCTTCAAAATCAGCCGTGCGAACCTTGCCAATTATTATCTCCGCCGATTCGTCGATAGATTGCTGAGCATTGTCGATTGAACCCTTAATGTTATTTTTAATTTCTGATATCAAGTTTTCCTTAGCATCAAGTTTGGCTAAATCAACACAGCCGTTTGCGCGTTCATTGCCTCGCACGGTATGAGTGGCTCTTAAGACAACCGCGTCGCCATCCTCCCAGATCAACTTGTTTGATTCAGTCCACGACGGCTTGCTATCCGAGGATGCGTCTAATATCTTTTTTTTCGGTATTGACGAACAACCTGCCAACACAACCAAAGACACAGCCATACCCATTAATTTGTAGTTCATAAATCCTCCTTAAATTGTTAAAAATTTGTAACTCGAAAATATTTTCTGAAAATCAATAACGAACTTTAGCTCGACGCTGTCACCAGATCTCTGAGCGATAATTTCAGTAGCATCGATAAGTAAAAATCCCCAAAGATCAATGATAGCCGATTCTGCAGCTTCGATAGAAGCAGCATCACGAGCATATTCATGCAAATTCGCGAGTTGCTCTTTGGAAAGCACCGGCCCCGAATACCCATTTGCCCATGAGTAATTAACTTGTTTTTCTAGATCGTAAGAATAGTCTTTGGTGACAAGCTTAGCCAACTGAACGTAGTGCTTAAGCAGCTCTTCAAGATTTTTTTTCTGTGTCACGTTGGTTTCATAATCTAGAGGTGCGGATACAATGCATATATCAGAAACCGACTGAGTATTGCACTCTTCTACCAAATGATTGAGATCATACTTAGTCAGCTTCTCCCTGATACGCTTAGCTAACTCTGAATAATCTTCCTTCGAAATCCGAGGAATCATTCGGCGCATTTTTTTAACAAATGCAACATTCGGAATAATCTGCGCCCACTTGTCACCCACTTTGTGTTTCCCTATTACAGAATGAATCAAATAGCCACTGGCAGAAGTAGTCCTATCGCCGATACTGAATAAATGTTTTCTGATGTAATTTTGCTTCTGAGGATGAAGATTGATCTCGGTCGCTCTGCGCAGACCTCGATTTAGGCCGTGAACAGCATCAGCACCAATTTCAAAAGTTGGGGATTTAGGATTACTGCTTGAAGAAGCAATAAGCTCCTCTGGGTACGATTTTAAATACGAGTCGCCGGTCTCAGAGTAATAGCCACTCTCGCGGACCGTAGCATTTACCAGCTTTGAATTTTCAAGAAACGCATCTGTTGAGGCGAAAAATAATCCACCACGCAAAACCTCTAACTCGCATAAGGTTTTAATTCTGTCAGCATTGGGATCTTTCCACTCATCTTGCATAAGTTCCAAAGACTGAGGATTGCATGTCTCGCCACGGTAGTTCACGGTCATTGATTCATAACGGACCGAGCCTTCGGATTTGGCAACGGCCACAAAAGAAGGAATGCTGAATAGTGTCTGAATGCCTCTGGCAATACCTTCTTGAAGCCTACGCTTTTTGGCGTCAGCCTCGTCATGTAAGCCGTCATAACGAACTTTGATGGTGAAACTGGCCTGACCATTGATTGAGTCATTGGTTGGAAACTCAACTGGCAATACTAGATCCTGTTTCCTAGCGTCCAACTTATTTGTTGGAGCTGAAATACAGCCGGACAGGGAGAATATAAATAAAATTATTATTGATCTATTCATAAAGATCCTCGAATTGTTTTTGCTTTTTCTTCTTCTCCATTGCCGCCTTATCCTGCTTTATCTTTTCTGCATCTTTTTGGATTTTTATTTTCTCTGCCTTAGCAGTGTTTGCAGCAGCTTCATTAGCTTTTTTCTTTTGCTCTTCTTCGAGCTTTTTTGCCTTCTCCGCATTCGCTTTATCTTGATCTTTTTTTAGAGCAGCATCCAGTTCTGGTTTTACGCCAAACTCATCAGCTAAAACATGAATATCTGCTTCGAGATCCCCACGAAATCCTGCACTGTAATTGATCCAGACATCTGAATCGGCCAAGTAAGGACCGATTGCGACAAAGTCATCGAACTTGTAATTCAAAAGAAATTTTTTAACAGACTCGGCAGTACATTTTCCTGGTAACATTGCGGCGGCTGGACGATCATTCCTAGAATATTTGACAGATTCGTAGTTGTCTTGATCAAGCATATAGTAAGCCAGCATGCACCCAGATGTGGCGGCGGCACCTTTGCCTGACGTTCCATCAAAAATACAAAGCGAAGGGGTGCGGTTTGGGCTTGAAAAACGCTCCACATCATTTGACTTAGCACCAATCATCGCAAGCACAGATTGATCTTGTGAAGTTTTGCCGCGATAAGTTCGAGCCGCTGCAAAAACGCATTTGTCCTTATTTTTTGAAAGCCAATCTTTTGCTTTCTCAAGTGAAACGTATCCACCAGCAAAAACTTGACTGGAAATAAATAAAAAGTTTATCAAAATAAAAGTTCTCATTTTTCTCCATCCTTCTTGATGTCATGTGTATCATCGCCATCAGCGATATCTTCAATGGTTAGCTTGACCCACTTCGAGAAAAGTTTTTTCGTTGGCAGCTTGTCAAATTTTGTTGCTTGCTGATAACCGAATAAATAGTCGATGCTGACGCCGTAGTGTTTGGCTATTGCCAAGAGATGACCTGGGTCCACCTGCTTCTTGTTCGGCTTTAGATAGCCAGCAAACGTCGATAACGGAATCTTACAAGCCTTTGCAGCACTTCGAGCAGACTCATCATTTTTTTCCATCAATGTTTTTATAATTAAATGTAGTTTCATATCCGCTATGCTTCGGTCTTCATTCGGGTTTTCGAGAGACGGGTTCACGATGCCGCTCACTGCGTCCGACATCTCGTCATAGACCAAACGATTGAGGTCCACAGAACCCTTGTCTGTGGCAGCGCTTGGAATATCATCTTTTTGTCCTAACACTGGACGATTACGAACATTCATATTTTTGACTCCAATTGCGTCCTAAACAACAAGTGATGACTCGTCTCAACTTGGTCGTGATCACTGTGGTACAACTTCGGACGCTCTGATTAACTTTACGGTCGGAAAAGTGGCGAATAAACTGGTAAAGTGACAATTCCGATGGAAATGATAGACTTTTACGATGAAGCTGTTTCGATTCAATCCAACAATCAGAGAAACCAATCAGTATCTTTCCAAGACGGTCGACGACCTTTTGAAAAAACATGGTGGTGTGTCGAATGAAGAATTCGAGCGTGACCTCGTTGCGGTCACTGGCATCGGATGGAAACAAGTTAAGAACTATAAAAATCATCCAAAGCCTGGTGAGCGACTCAAAGACAATAGCATCGTAATCAAATTTGTCCGTGAACGTCGAAAGCAAAATACTGGCAGGAAAGTTCGCCTCGGTATTCTGGCAGTCGCTGGTTTTGCCATCGTCGTGGCTTTTGGCTATCGGTTTTTCACGACCCCAAATACGATTGAGGCTTTCGCCGTCCACGAAGTTGCACAATTGCCGCCAACCTATGACAAGCTGGAGACAAAGGTATTTCTCAAGGTGAGAGATTTTGTATTGCGCCTTGGTCCTATTAAACATTCAAAAGTTCCTCTCGAAAAATTTAATTGCTCTAAACTCCCAGCAGTCGGTTTAACAAACTGTTCACTTTCAGAAACAAGTTCCGCTGGGCTTTTTCAAATTGTTCTTATCTTGGATCGCGACTTCGTTCGACGGTATTCGGTAATAAGCGTAGACTCACTGGATATTGAGAAATTGAGAGAACAGCTTGGCGACAGAGTTGATCGAAGCCTTGCTTCGGTGGATTCAAAATCACTATCGCAAAAGCAATTTAAGGTTGGAGATGAATCCATACAGGTCATCTCGAACCCATCTGGCCCAAGTTCACGAGCCATGATTAACATCTCTGTTTCTTTTTCATCGCTTTGATCGTCAAAAATTAAGATCATGAGCAACTCGCCTTCAAATTTTTACCAGTAAAATTCTGTATGATATCTTCTTGATTCAGGCTAAGCACTTTGTGAAGGAGCATGACGTCTTGATTCCAATTTTTCGACGTTGTTACTCGAATGAAGGACTTTTTGCGTCCGTCAGGGTGCTGACGTAGAGTTCTCGCAAGATACTGCAACACCACTTCGACGTTATTACTGCACTTTAGATCTATCATTAAGTCAGCCATTGGAATATTGATTCCGACAAGACCTCTTCCGACCAGTATCAGCGCCGTGCGCTCACCAATTTTAAACTTTTCAATTTCATAATTCTTTGGATCGTTTTTTGATGTGGCTAAGGCGACATTATATTTCATAGATTGCAAGAAGGCTTTGGCTTCCGCTGCCTGTTTGCAGGATGCACAAACAACCACGGGTCTTTCTATTGAATCATGGTTGGCTTGTGCTTTCTCGAATACAGCTCTCAATAAATTTGGCGTATTGGTAAGGTCTTGAACCTTCACAAGGTCCAAATCGAGAGAGGAATACAGGCCACGCTTTTGAACCTCTTCGCCTGGAATTACCGTCATCGCATATTTTTTTCCGTTGGCAGTTTGGTTATGTTTTACAAAGCTGGAGATCGTACCCGATGCGAGGATTAATTTTTTGATTCCAAAATTCTCAATAATATTTTTGGCGACACTCTTCGAGTTTAGCCACTGGTGACATTCGTCCACCACGGCGTATTCGAAATTAAATTTTCTATCGTATCCATAAAAATCTTGTGGGATGGCTACTGTGACCTGCCTTCCTAATTCGTCCAAAGTTCCAAAGGTAAAATTTGGTTTAACAGGCGAAGCTGGATCTGCAAACGTATCAAGGGTCTGCTGTTTCAGACTTTTTTGAGCATGGGCGAGAAATAGGATTTTGGCGTTAGGGTTTTTTGCAACAATGATATTTATCGCGTGGATCAGCACAATCGTTTTTCCGCTACCAACTGCTCCATTCAGCAAAGCACCGCAGTAAGCTGGATTTTCAACGTCGATGCAGATCTTTTTGGCCGCATCAATCTGAAAAGAATATTGACCGCGAATTGTTCCGTTTTCTTTTTCTGTAGTGACCTTCATAAATTATCTCCGCGTAATTAAGTGTTTCATAAACCGTCGTCATTGAAACGATTCACAATTGGTTACGCCGACCTTTTTGAAACACGCTTGATTTCACGACAAACAGCCGAAAGAGAGTAGCCAGTCATTTTAGAAATTTTTCTTTGACTCATTCCTTGTTTGTGAAAATGGATTATCAAGTCGATATTACGAATAACTTTTGGACGACCTAATATTTTCCCTTTAACATTTTTGGCATATTCCAGACCAGCGATTGTTCGTTCACGAATAAGCGTTTTTTCAAACTCCGCAAGTGAGCCTAGTATTTGGGTAAATAATCGACCTGATGGAGTTGTATAATCAATTGCATCTTTTATTGCGACGAAAGAAATCCCTTTCGACTGAAAATCATCTAGCGTGGTTACAAGTTGTCTTAGTGATCGAAATAAGCGATCTAGCTTCGTGACTACCACGCAATCAACTTGTTTATCTTCAATCAACTTAAAAAGTCTCTGAAGTCCTTCCCTTTTATCCGTGCCGCCTGATGCAAAATCCTTAATTTCTTCAATGAGAGTCCAACCGCGAGATTCACAATACCGTTTAAGTTCGTTGGCCTGTATATCAGGATTTTGGTCATGGTGACTTGTCGAAACTCTTGAATAAGTTACTACTCGCATGAACACCTCTGTATTAAATCATAACACGCCGCGATATATTTGTATAACAAAATTTGTTATACTTTAAAATCTCTCTACATTTGATACACTGAGGACATGAAAGCAAAAAAGAAGAAATCCGCAGATTATGGCCTTTTCTGTTTTAGGCTATCTAAAACAGAACGTGAAGAACTTAACGAGCTTCTTGATAAAGCTAAAGAACGCCTGAACAAAGATAAGAAAGAAGACGAGTACGTAATAACGAAAAATGAAATTTTATTTGAAGCCATTAAATTGGGAATAATACGTCTTAAAAAGAAGTAGTCAAAAGCCAATAGGACCTTTGACGAGCTCGCAAGTTTCTCAATTGCCCAAAAAAGTAAAAGCCTTATAATTTATGAATGAAGAATAATACTAAGCTGAGCGTGATAAGTCTTTTTTCTGGCGCAGGATGTTTTGACATAGGCTTCGAAGCGGCAGGATTTAAAACACTACTTACAACCGATATTGATTTTGATTGTTGCCAGACGATTCGTCTTAATCG
>JANMPT010000054.1:0-4685 GCA_031370005.1 Bdellovibrionales bacterium
GATGGTTTTGAATTTATTAAAAAAAGAACCGACAAAAAAAGGTATTCGCAGAAAACAAAAAATAGCAGGCCTTAGGGACGACTATTTATTGAAGGTTTTGTTCACTGGCTAGCCTTTGCGGTCATATGCGTAACCCCTGTCAGCAGTGAGGGTTCGAAAGTTCGCGTGAATGATTTCAGTAACTTACAGAACATTCGCCCTCTCCGCCAATGGGATTTGAAGCTTATACTCGAATTAGCTCACCAGATATTGAGACTTCTGTAAGAATAAGAAAAAAGCTGGACATTTTTAATATTTTCTACTAAAGTAGAAAAAGAATGATTTATGAATTGAATATCTACAAACCACATGACGGCAAAGCACCTTTTGAAAAATGGTTTTCATCGTTGAAGGACAAAAAGACAAAACAGATCATTCAGGCCCGCATAGACCGAGCTGTCCTTGGAAATTTAGGAGACATCAAAGCCCTTGGTGAAGATGTGTTTGAATTTCGCATTAATTTTGGACCAGGGTTTCGTGTTTATTTTTCGATTCAAGGGCAAAAAATTTTATTGCTCTTGGTTGGTGGAGATAAACGAACGCAGCTCAAAGATATTGAAAAAGCAAAAATGTACTTAAAGGATTGGAAAAATTATGGCTAAAAAAACAACGACTAAAAAGAAAATTTTTAAGGCTTTTGCTACATCTAAGCCTATGATCCAATACGACGACTGGATGATGGAACGACTTAAAAAAAATAAAAAAGAAGCCTTTGAGTATCTTAAAACTTCTTTAGAAGAAAATGCGGATTTTCCTCCGGCTTTTCTTCTCTCCTTGCGCCGCGTATCCCAAGCGTTTGATATGTCTTTGGAAGACATTGCCAAAGAGTCTGGTATTTCAACTGCGGCAATTTACAAAGCCCTGGGGGAAAATGGAAATCCGACGATTGATACTCTGGCTTCTATTTTAAAAACAATGGGCTTCAAGCTGACTTTGACCCCGATTGGTAAGGCTTCTTAAATTTTATTTGAATCAATTAAAAACGGCCTAGAAAAATTCGCATGCCGATCCTGCGGGAGCATGAGCTCTTAAGAGTTCTCATTTATTTTCTTTTCTTCTAAAAGTCCGAGAAGAATTAATTCGCAAATCATTGTTCTTACAGCTTGTGCGTGTGAGCAACGGGTTCTGGCGGCGGTTAAAAAGATGGCTTTTGACGGGTTGATTTATCGGAAGATCTGCGAGTTTTTGACAAGTGTTGGTGTACCTACCAAAAATCGCGGGAAACGGTGGCTGCCAGAAATGATCCGGAGACTATTGAGCCGCGCATAAGTAGCAGGAAGACCGAGGCGTCAAAGATTCCGACTAACAATGGCGCGAAGGCTGTTAGGCAACCCTATAGAGGGAGCCCGTAGAAAACTTGAAAAAGCCTTGATCAAATCCATCAAAGCTATGGCATCCAGATAAGCGGGATTCTAAGGCTAAAACCCCAAAAAACCTTGCCTGTGCATTGACATAGAGTATTTCAGCCTCATGATTATTTATGGGTAGGCCTAATCTCATCTCGTCTCAAATAGGCCGCCCTGAGGGGAACTGATGTCACAAGATGAAAATCCGTTTTTGCTAGGACTAATGGGGAATACGTTAGCAAGTCTTACACGACCCACGCTTTTGACTTCCACAACTAGCACGTCGCGTACCCGCTGGAGTGCACGCTTTGAAACTTGGGCACGGCCTTTAAGCGACTCCGAAGATCAAAAATGTCAGAACGCCCAGAATATGATTCGCCGGGCCCTTGATGGACATGTAGAACTCAAAGGTCTCGACATCCGTGTTTTCGCCCAAGGCTCCTGTCGTGCACAGGCTCGTCGTGTAATTCTTCGGGAATATGCTTGCCTGCATTTTTTACGAGTTTTTGAATGACACTACGATAAACGTCACCGACAGGCCTCTTCGGCAGGGCTAAAAGCTCCACGATAGACTTATTAAAACCACAACCAACGTCCTTGTGACAGACGACTTTTTTTGCTCCCTTTTGCACAAAAGCGAGTCTCCTCCCACACCCCGAATGCGATAAATTTCTTTTGTGAAATTGTATGCTGCTGAATAAAGTGGGAGATGTCTGGTGTGCGCCATCTGAGCTCACTCCTAAATTTTTTTTAAAAAGTTGCGCCCGAATGCCCGATTCGCCTTGAACTGACCCACCCAATTCGGATTAGTTGACCCACCCCATTCATACGAACTGACCCATGCGATTCGGTGGATTGACCCACCTATAATCGAATACGAGCAGCGCGTAAACTGACGATAACGACAGATCATTTTCATCATTGGACCATCATTTTTAAAATGGGGGTCTGATGAATAAACGGAGAATATCTGTGAACGTACAAGAGCAAATACTTATACTGCGTGAAAAAAAATATGGAATTCGTCGAACAGCAAAATCATTAGATATTGCAAGAAACACAGTTCGTGATTTTCTTCGCGATCATGACAATAAAAAAATATTAAATTCTGAATCTGTCGAAACTTCGACACCTGATGAATTAAAAATCGACTGGAACAAAGTTCATTTAAATTTTAATAAAGGCATTGGGATAAAAACACAGTGGCGGGAAATTTGTTTTAACGAACAAATGACGTACATTGCATTTTATCATCAGTATCGTCGTCAGCATTTAAAGCAACCAGTCGTTACAATGCGATTAGTCCACAACCCTGGTGAGAAAATATATTTTGATTTTGCTGATGGAGTATTAATTACCGATCGATCCACAGGGCAAAATACAAAGACGCAGATGTTTGTTGGCGTCCTGCCATTTAGTGGCTTAACAAAGGGTGAATTTTTATTAGATCAAAAACAAATTTCGATGTTGCCTTCGGTGGAAAATATTTTTCATCAAATTGGTGGTGTCACGAAATATGTTGTTTTTGATAATTTAAAATCAGCAGTAAATAAAGCGCACATTTATGATCCCGACACGAATCAGGCGATGATTGAGTTTGCAAACCACTGGAGTTTTGCCATGATTCCAGCAAGGCCGTATAAGCCACGCGACAAAGCCGCTGTGGAGGCTGGCATCGGCGTGATACAGCGCCAATTTTTTCAAGAAGTCCGTAATGAAATTTTCTACTCATTGGGTGAATTAAATAATCGATTTAAAATATTTTTAGATATATTAAATCATAGTGCGATGAAAGATCATGGCGGCGTTAGCCGCTTAGATCGTTTTGAAAACGAAAAAGATTTACTGCAAGTCTTGCAAAAAAGTAATTATGAATTATCAACGTGGAAGACGTGCAAAGTGCATCCGGACTGTCATGTTCAAGTAGAGAATAAATTTTATTCCGTTCAGCATCAGTATGTTGGATTAACAGTGAAAGTGCGGGTTAAGAATAACACGGTAGAAATATTTTCTATCGACGGCGAAGCTTTGTGTGTTCATGTAAAAATTAAAAACAATGAGCGGGCTTCAACCATCGAAGCACACTATCCAGAAGAAAAATTAGCAGCAAGTCGTTTTGAAATAAAGCATGCACTTCGGCAAGCAAGTCTTGTTGGTGTAAAAACAGATGAATTTATTAAAAAATTATTTACAGATCAGTATCCATTAAAATTTTTACGACGGGCACAAGGAATATTACGTCTTGTTCAATCAGGACAAGTTGATCGTTCAAATTTAGAATACGCCTGTGGTCAGGGATTATTATTTAACCGCATGCACTTTGGCTACATTAAGTCAGCAGCGCTATTCCATAAGTCAGGAGGTGGCAAGCTAACGGTGGTAGCACCGAGGCGAGATTTAAATCACAGTTATTTACGTAACGAGCCAACAACAATTAAATAAAGGAAATAAATATGAATGAACAAGTACGTCAACTAGCCTACGAGATGCGATTAATCGGTCTGCATCAGAATTTTGAATCTCGGTCGAGCGAAGCTGTCAAAAGTGGACTTCACCCGTTAGAGTTTTTAAATTTACTTCTGCAGGATGAAAAGAATTATCGAAAAGATCGGCTATCAAAATCCCTGACAAAAAGGGCGAAGTTTAGACATCAAGCGGATCTAGTGGATATGGATTTAAGTTATGACCGTGGGTTAACGAAGCCGAAAATCAAGGATCTAATGCAGCTGCAGTTTATACATCAGAAAACAAATTTACTTTTACTTGGAAAAACAGGTGCTGGAAAAACACATCTTGCCATATCACTTGGAAGAAAGATCTGCGAAGCAAATTTATCCGTGATGTTTTTACCAATGACGTTGATGTTTGAAGAAGTGATTGTTGCAAAATCTGCGGGAAAACTTTTAGGTTATTTAAATAAATTAAATCAGACACAAGTTTTAATTATGGATGATTTTGGTTTAAGAAATTACACGCACGATGAAGCAAATGTTTTAGTTGAGCTGTTAGAGGCAAGAGTAAAAAAAGGTCCCGTGATCGTGACTTCACAAGTTGATCCACAGGGTTGGTATAAATTATTTGAAGACCCTGTGATCGCTGAAGCGATCGTGGATCGCTTAAAAAATCCAAGTCAAAAAATACAACTTATTGGTCCGTCTTACCGTGAAAAATTAGCAGCATTAAATCTGCCAAAAGGAAAAAATCTTGCTATAAATTAAGAGCTGACTTAAACAGCAGTTCTGTCGTCATCAGGTGGGTCAATCCACCGAACAGGGTGGGTCAGTTCAAGCGAATCGCGCA
>JANMPT010000060.1:0-48880 GCA_031370005.1 Bdellovibrionales bacterium
TCAGAATTTCTTGCGAGCCGTGACTTGCCTTATTGCGCGAAAAATCACTAAATCATATCGCGGAAGCAAACTCTCGACTCCCTTTTGGCAGGGCTTAGCCTTTACGAGGGTATTAAAAAGCTCTTTTGAAGAGATGCAGCTCAAAGGCTATTTTCAGGCCAATCGCGAGCAAGCTGAGAAGGGTTATTCGGCTCGGCAAGAATATTTGGCTAGATTCAATCGCTGGGTTTATAGACTGCGGGTTTTGGATTACTCCTGAGTGCTTGGTAATAAACCTGAAAAGGCTAATGAATTTACGTGGACAGAGTAAGCTTATTTGGTTAAAACCCAGTAAGTTTAAATTCGTCATTTTATAAGGAGTTAGCCATGGCAGTTGAGCAAACGTTCTCAATCATTAAACCAAACGCAATGAAAAAAAATGCGGTCGGAGATATCATTAGCATGTTCGAGGCAAATGGTTTAAAAATCGCTGCAGCAAAAATCCAGATTTTATCTAAGTCTAAGGCTGAAGAGTTCTATGCTGAACACAAGGCCCGTCCATTTTTTGGTGAACTTGTAAGCTTCATGACCTCAGGCCCAGTTATGCTTATGTGTCTTCAGGGCGAAGGTGCCGTTTTGAAAAACCGGGAAATCATGGGTGCTACAGATCCAAAAAAAGCTGATGCTGGAACAATTCGCTCTAAGTTTGGCGACAACCTTGGTGAAAATGCTGTTCATGGCTCTGACAGTCCAACGTCTGCAGCCCGCGAGCTTAGCTTGTTCTTCGAAAAACAAGAAATCTGCAACGTTTAATAAGAGCAGAGCGCTATCGACAATAAGCAGCGAACTGTCACTATTGAAAAACTTGCCATCGGCGGCTCGGGCATTGCGCGAGACGATGGCTTTGTTATCTTTGTTCCAGACTCTGCCCCTGGCGACGAGCTCTTGGTCGAAATAACTACTAAGAAAAAGGCCTTTGCTGAAGCACGAATTCTTAAAATCTTGAAACCAGGACTTTCGCGACGTGCGCCCCCGTGTCCAATAGCGGCTCGTTGCGGCGGATGCAATTGGCAACATATCGCCGAGACCGAGCAGCGCCAACAAAAACAAGTCATGGTGCAAGAGACTCTTGCGAAGTTTTTACCGGGGCGAGAGCTTCCTTTTCTGCAAATTAAAGAAAGCCCCCTCTCGTTTCGCTACCGCAATCGAATTCAGCCTAAATATCTGCACGGACGCTTTGGCTTTTTTGCCCGCCGTAGCCATGAGATTATTGAGGCAAACGACTGCCCCATTACTGAAGAAAAACTCACCGCTGAGTTTGGCAAAATAAAACTCGAGCTAGATAAGCGGTTTTTAAATTCAAAAGAAACTCAACGTCTTGAGCTTTTTTTAGATCAAGATGAAAATCCACAGTGGTTTTTAATGGGAGACGGGCGTGATGGTGTTGGGTTTTCTCAGGTTAACCGCTTTCAAAATGACGATCTCATTAAGACGGTTCTGGAATGGAGCGGCGACTTAGACTACGAACGAATTTTTGATCTCTACTCTGGTAGCGGTAACTTTAGCTTCCCGCTTTCCGAAAAGTTCCACACTCAGCAAGTTGTCGGGGCAGAACTCGACCCAATACTAGTCCAGAAAGCCCATACGAAAACTCTTGCCTCAGAAGCCTCTAATACACGAATCCAATTCCATCAGTCTGATGTTTCAGCCTTCTTAAAACGTACACAGCTCCGGTCTAAAGACCTGGTCATTTTAGATCCTCCACGCGCCGGAGCAGATAAATTCGTCATGACTACCCTCGCACAAGGCTCTGTTTTAAAAATCATCTATATCAGCTGCCAGCCGACCGCTCTAGCGCGAGACCTAGCGTATTTTTTTACAGCACAAAAACAAATACCTCACCCGCGCAGGTTGCGACTAAAGAAAGTTCAGTGTTTCGAGATGTTCCCCCAAACGGACCACGTCGAGACCATAGCAGAGCTAGCAGTTGACACTCTATAGGCGAGTGAATAACTTGGTAACATGGCCAGAATACTCCTGACTTTCTCTATATTTATCCTCGCTGCTTGCGTTAGCGCGAGCTCTAAAGATTCCGAAAAGGCCGAACTCTATTTACGCATGGGCAGCTCACAGTTTGAAAGCGGAAATTATCCTGCCGCCATGAGCGACCTGCTTAAAGCTGAGGAGTTAGATCCAAATAATCCTGCGGTCCAAAACAACTTAGGGCTCGTTTTTTTTATGCGTCAACGCTATGACCTTGCCGAAGAACATATCCGCCGGGCACTCCGTATAAATAATAAATACAGCGAAGCTCGCAACAATTTAGCCCGCGTCTTGATTGAAGAGGGCAAACCTCAAGAGGCCGTGAGGGAGCTTCGGGTGGTTCTTGATGACCTCACTTACCCTGCCGTCGATAAAGCCTATGTTAACTTGGGCCTTGCTCAATTTAATCTAAAAAATTACACCGAGGCCAAGAATAGTTTTTTGCAAGCGATAAATGTCTCGCGAGATAATTGTATAGCAAACGACTATTATGGTCGTTCATTTTTTGAGCTCAAGGATTACAACAGCGCCGCACCCGCTCTTGATACTGCCATTGGCTTTTGTCAGCGCGCGCTTTTCGATGAGCCACATTATTACAGCGCCCTTGCCTACTATCGTCTTGGAAACAAGGAAAAAGCCATGGCTCGATTTGCAGAAATCGTAAAGCTATACCCGGACGGCAAGTACAGAGAAAAATCTAAAGCAATGTTAGAAATGCTAAGGAAGGCTCCGTAATGAAACGCACTGGAGAAATCTTAAAGAACGCCCGAGAAAAGAAAGGGCTTTCGATCAACGAAGTCGCTCTCGCCCTAAAGATTAGCAGCAAAATTTTAAAAGCAATTGAGGATGGCGACCCTAGCCAGCTACCTCCAAAAACTTTCTTGCGTGGCTTTGTACAAAGTTATTCTAACTATTTGCGCCTCAATGCCAATGAGGTTCTCCGAGTTTTCCAGGCCGAAATGGGCACGACAAAACCAAGCCCACTAATTCAAATGCCTGAGCAAGATGCCACGCTGGAATCTTTTGAAAAAAAGAAATCTGAGCCCGCTACTAAGCGCGGCGCGACTCCCGCACAGGAAAAGTCATATAACAAGCTTACTAAAACAAACAACAACTCTAAGACAATAACTTTTACCTTGCTTGGATTAATTCTTGTCGGGCTAATTGTTTTCACTAAGAAAATGATTGATAAGTATCAAAAGGAAAGCGCCATTGCTGACGTAGAAGTTGCCGCGCCGATTGCCACTCCCCCGCAGGAGGTCGCTGCAGACTTAACTCACCCGTCGCCGTCACCAACCGCGACAGTGACGGCGATGAGTACGCCTTTAGTCACCCCAACACCAGAGCCAACACCCATTGCCACCGTCGCCGAAACTCCGGCGCCAAGCCCCTCGCCAACAGCGACACCAATGAGCAAACCTCTCGAGGTGATTATTGAAGCTTTGGATAATGTCGACATCGATTACATTACAAAAGACGGTCAAATCGAAAGGATTCATTTAAACGCAGAGCAAGTTCATACCTTCAAAAGTAAAAGCGGAATCAAGCTCAATATTAGCAACGGCGGCGCTGTGGACGTCATCGTAAATGGAAAAGACCTTGGTATTCCAGGAAATCTTGGCAAACCCGTTAAACTAAGTTTCTAACGTGCGACAATTATTTCTGATTTGGACTCTCAGTTTACTCTTTAAAATAGGACTCGCGGCCATTCTTCCGCTCAGCCCCGATGAGGCCTACTATTGGGTTTGGTCCCACCATCTCCAGCTCAGCTATTTTGATCACCCTCCTTTTGTGGCATGGCTATTTTATCTCGGTCACGGACTCGAGCCTTATGGGCAGCTTCTTCGCTTGCCAACAGTTCTACTGGGTCAGCTAACCTTCATTGTTTGGTATTACATTTTAAAACCACAGTTCTCTTGGGAAAAGTATAGATATTGGTATGCTCTTGCCTTTTTTTCTCCTCTTGTCGGGTTTGGCTCTATGGTCGGTACGCCTGACGTTCCCTTGCTTTTGTTTTGGTCGCTAGCTATTTATTTTTTTCAGCAATGTCTGTCTCATCAAAGGGCACGTGATTATTTTTTTCTTGGGGTTTCCTTGGGGCTTGGGTTCAGCAGCAAGTATCACATTGTTCTTTTTGTGCCCCTTGCGCTGCTCTTTCTTTTTGTAGAAAAAAGAATGCAAGAAGTGTCTTTTAAAAAAATTATTTACACCTTTGTTGGCGGATTTATTTTTTCTCTTCCAGTGATTATTTGGAATATGCAAAATCAGTTTGCTTCATTCCGCTTTCAAATTGATCACGGACTTGGAAGATCAAACTGGACTCCTGATTGGACTATCGGTTATCTTGTCGCTGAAATTTTACTTATCTTTCCCGTGGTGCTTATGGCCGCTTTTCGCGCTAAGCCCACAAAAGAATATCGATTCCTATTTTATCTTGCCTGGGGGCCTTTGGTTTTTTTCTTTTTCTCTTCGTTCCGAGGAGCTGTCGAGCTTAATTGGCCAAATGTGGCATTTCCTGCGATATTTGCCTTAGTGCTTTTTACCAAAAACCCGAAAAAAACTGCTATGCTGACTTCCGTCTTCTGGTTTCTTTTCTATGCCACTGTCTTTGCAGCTGTTCTATTTCTTCCAAAAGGCAACCCAATTGCAAAGCCTTTCAGAGAGCCCTTCCGTTTTCGTCCCCTGTCTTTGCTGCAAAAAAAATATCAGCCCCTCTATGCGGGGTCCTATCAAATAGCTTCCTCAATTTGGTATGAAAACAAAATTCCTATCTACAAACTTCGCGACATGAGCCGCTATGATTTCTATGACACGCTTCCGCAATCCTTGCCGCAGGAAGACACTTTTTATCTCGTTCATGAAAACTGGAACGAGATACCTGACTGGGTCAAAAAAGCGGGATACAAAGTAGAAGTGATTAAAAAAATTGATCCGCATTATTTGGTCGTAAAGGTTTCACGATGATAAAATTTGTTATCGGCACTTCGTTTTTGTTGATCTCGTATTTTATATATGGATTTTATATTTCCCAATATGAAATTAGCGTTATTCCGCAAAAACTTAAAAGCGAAAACCCTCCAGGCTATTATGACTATCGCGGCGTAATCAATGTCCATTCAGAATTAAGCATTGGATCCTCATCGGCCGCACAAATAGCCCGAGCGGCCAAGCTTGCCGGTTTAGATTTTATGATTCTCACAGATTTAAATGTTTTTGATAACAAAATTCATAGCGATAGTTATTCTCAAAATGTTTTATTTTTAACGGGGGGAAAATACAGTTACTTAGACTCTCGACTTATATTTTACTCGCCCAGCAAAAATATTATTGGAAATAATCTTGGCGAAGCTCAGATTCACTTCACAGATATGCTGACACAAAAAAAAGGCGACAGCAGAGATACACTTTTAATCCTGGCACACCCTTATGGTTTGGGTTTTAGTTGGGCAGGTGCACTTCCACCAGGACTGGATGGTCTTGAGGTTATCAACGTAAAGAGTCTGTCGGCCCAGGCTTGGCAGCTCTCTAAGGCTTCAGTAATTTGGAGTTTTCTGATTTATCCCTTTAACCCAGGGTTTTCTCTGGCTCGTTTGTTTTTGGAGCCCACCAACGAACTCGCTTTGCTTGACAAGACCACTCAACAGCAAAAAATATTTGGTTTTGCAGGAGCAGAGGCCTCGGCTCGTGCTATTCCCCTTGCGAACTATCTAGTTCGCTTCCCAAGCTATCAGCGCAACTTTGAAATCGCTAGTAATCACGTTCTTCTTCCCGCAGAACTCACTGGAAATCTCGCTAGCGATCGGCAAAAAATATTTAACGCACTAAAAAAAGGTCAGTTTTATTTGGCCTTTGATGCGCTCGGCGATCCAAAAGGTTTTGTCGCGACTCTGGATGACAAGGGTCACTCTTTCCTGATGGGCACTCAACTCCGACTCGTTAAGGGCTTATCCTTAAATATTCGTATACCTGGACCGCCAAAAAATTTTTACGAAATTGTTGTTTATCGAAATGGCGAGCGCTTCAGAACAATTAACGAACCTGAGGCTAGCGTTTCAATTACCGAACCTGGCGTTTATCGTGTGCAAGTACGCGTCGCGGTTTCAATGCCACTTCCGGATGCAAACCGCTGGATCAGCTGGATCTATAGCAATCCCTTTTTTGTGACTCCATAGTGCGTTTCCAGAACTAATCCTGTGCAGGCCTTATTTTGGCAGCAAAGTCGTTCCTGAGGGCTAAAGGAACGATCATCTGCCATCTCCTGCTCCACATCGTTTCTTGGCTGCATCAAATCTAAGCCCTCATGAACCCATACTCGACAGGTCCCACAGGTCCCATTTCCCCCACAACTATGTGAAATATCTATACCCGCTCTTAATGCGGCCTCAAGTAGCGTGTCCTCTTGACTCGCCTCGACAAGTATATTTTCTGTTAGGAACTTTATTGAAATCGGCATTTCCATTATGTATCAATGATTTCATGAGATTCATAGCTTTTGACTTAGAAACTACTGGTACTGTGCCTGGTGTTGATCAAATCGTCGAACTTGGTGCCGTGCGCTTTATTAACGGTGAGCCAGAGGCAATTTTTGCAACTCTTGTAGATCCACTCCGTTCCATCCCTGCAGGGGCCTCTAGGGTGAATGGAATTTTTGATGATATGGTAAAAGGTAAACCGCTCATTGACTCAATTCTTCCTTCGTTTGCTGAGTTCTGCGGGGACGATATGTTGGTAGCTCACAATGCTCCTTTTGACGCCCAATTTTTGACTGCCGATATTAAAAAACATGAGACAACTGCCCCTAGGGGGGTCGTTATTGATACTCTTACTATTGCCAGAAAAGTATTCCCTGGCTTGCCGAACTATAAACTCGGCACACTTGTACAGTATTTAAAAATTCCAAGCGCAGACTTCCACAGGGCCGAAGCGGATGCCTCTTACTGCGGACGGCTTTTTTTCCAAATGATAAAAAGAATTTCTGTGGCCGGGCAAGCGCCACAAGTGGCAAATCTAGTTGCATTGACAGGTAAAGCCGAGCTTCGCTTCCCACAAATTATCCGCCAACCTAAACAAATGGATCTTTTTGGCGGCTTGCTTTAGTCCTATCCTTAAATGTTCTCGCTCGCCTTATGTGCAAGCGGCCACCGACGCCCCCGCCCAAACGAATGCTCTGATACTTTTAAAACCGGCGGAGCTTGCCAACGCTTAAACTCCGTCCGCATAATTACAGGTAATAGCCAGCGATCAGTTGCGCTTTTAACCGAGCCCGAATGCTCCACCAAGTTCACGACAGCAGCATCCAACATATCATATGGTGGCAAGGTGTCTTGATCCTTCTGATTTGGGCGAAGCTCAGCACTCGGAGCGCGATTAATAATCTCCTGTGGAATAATCTCGCCTTGAGTATTATAGATTTTCGCCAACTCATAGACTTGCTTTTTCGTCAGGTCTCCCAACGGAGCTAAGCCGCCGCACATATCGCCATACATTGTTGAATAACCTGACGCGAACTCGCTTTTATTACTTGTTGAAACCAACAGCGAGTTCTCTTTATTTGAGTAGGCCATCAGGATCATTCCACGCAAACGTGCCTGAATGTTTTCTTGGGTTACACTAAAGTCCTTAAGGTCCCAATGCTTTTCAAGAGTTTTTAATATTAACTCATAGCTCTCACTGATGGAGACACAGCTAAGTTTGATTTGTAAATTCGCAGCTAAAGCCTCCGCAAGCTTCAAACTTTTATCGGCACTAAATGGTCCTGGCAAAGCCACGCCCGTCACATTTCCCGCTCCAAGAGCTTCAACAGTTAGACACGCGGTCAGTGCAGAATCAATTCCGCCACTGAGTCCTAGGTGAAGTTTCGTCAGTCCTGTCTTGCGACAGAAATCTCGAATGCCCAATACGAGTGCTTTCCGAATTGCCTCAGGACCTTCAACGATGATAGCTGGCGACCAGGCTTTTAGAGTTTTAAGATTCAAAACATTCAAATCTTCTTCAAACTGATGGCAACGTAGCAGCACCTTTCCTTTTGGATCTATTATAAAGCTGGCGCCATCATAAATGACTTCATCTTGAGCGCCGACCTGATTGGCATACAGTATGGGAGCCTTAAAATAACGGGCCGTTTTGAGAGTCATATACTCCCGCTGTTTTAGTTTTCCTGGGAAAAATGGAGATGCGCTAAGATTGATAACAAGATCAACCTTTTTCCGTACAACATCTGTTATCGGGTTTTTTGCATAAGGAGAGCGGCCTTTTACATCTGGCCACGCCCAAATATCTTCACAAATAGTCACAAAAAAACGCTTACCCTTAAAGCTCAGATAATTATTTTTCATACTTCCCGGTTGGATAAATCGTGCCTCATCGAATACATCGCCTGTCGGCAAAAGCTGCTTATTAAAAACCTTGGTTTTCTGCCCCTTTACCATAAAAACTGCAGAGTTAAAGTAGGGACGACCCTTGAGAGCCTTGTTCTGTGTAAAAGCACCGATCAACACACCCATTCCCTGCGGAATTTGTTTATGGATTTTCAGCAGAAATTTTTCTTGATTAAGAACTAATTTAGTTCTCTCGAGAAGGTCATAGGGATGGTAACCAAACAATGCGCTTTCAGGAAAAACGACAAGCTCGCATTCTTTTTCCTGCGCGCGTTTTATAAACTCTAAAATTTTTTTGGAGTTATATTCAAAATCGCCGAGAGTCGGATTAATTTGGGCTATTGCTATTCTCATAATTTTCAAGCCTGCTTTTTTCTTTGATCATTATACGCCCTGTAAAGCCATCTTGATAGCCATGCCAATAACAAATTTCAGTTTCCGGAAACTTCCAGCAAAAATATCCGTCCCCACTATCAAAGTCTGCAAGCCAAAGACCTTTTGGCTCACCGCCAAGTTTTTCAATCTTAATTTGCCAGCGAGTCACAATTTCATTTAGTCGCGCCTCGAGCTCCCTGACTGCGCTGCACTTCTTGTCCGCATAAGCATCAATAAAGTTAATAATTTTACGAACCTCCTGCAGGGGCTCTTCTGTTAAACGATACACTAGTGGAAGCAATTGAGATACTTCATGATGCGTAAATATTTTTTTACGATTAATCTCAACCACATTATTCACCAAATTCCCCCCGCAGAATGACTTGCCGAAGTCTTGATATGTAGCAATTAGAAAACTCATGCAAGTAATATAGAAGATTACAGACAAGTTAAGATATCATTTGAAGAAATTTCCGATACGCTAGAAAACAATTATGCCTGCGGCGTGTTGATTTATTTTTCCTGGCTCTTTGCTATCTTAAGGGCCTGACTTCCTAGCACTACAAGGATGGCAATAATAATGGCCGCAATAAGCAGAAATCTGAAGAAATTACCAAAAGTCAGCGGTGTATCTTCTGCTTCAGCTTGGATTTCTGCTTCTGGCTTTTTAATAGTGATTTTTTTCAAAGCAGGCCCGCTGTTTTCCCCTGGCACAAGTGTTTTTTGACTTCCGTCTTTACGAGACTGCTTCTTTTTTTCCTCATCCGTCATTCCAGCAATACCTACGTATGTAGTCTTAGCTGCTCTGGCTTTTACCTCTGAAGAGAATGAGTCTTCGCGATTGTAAAATGTACTTCCCTCAGCAAGAGGTATTTCAGTAACTTTGCCATCCGCCCCGCTTCCAACTTCTGTGGCTGTTTTCTTTCTCATAGAGCTAATCAGCAGATTTCCCCCGCGGGAACCACCCGACCCGCTGCCACCGCTATTGCCAGCGCCCGTCGAACCCCCTGCCTCTGATTGCGACTGTTCTGTCTGGCTGTTTGAGCTTGTTGAGCTCGCTGACTTTGATGGGCGGCCACCGGCAATGCTGGCCGCCTGAAATTGCGCATTGCAGCTCGCATCTTCAAGAATAGTTTGTGTGTCCGGATTCCCAAGACTCGGCAGCTCGCCCGTTTCTAAAAGACAGGAAATATAATCCCCCATATAGCTTTTTAGGAAGGTCTGAAATGGCTTAAATACTTGATACCCCAAGGCCATAACCATTGCTACACTCACCACGAGCATGAGTACATATTCCACCATCGCCTGCCCTTGCAAGTTTGATAATCTGGACTGATTTTTTGATTTCTGCACTAGGTCTCTATGGGCCATTTAGGTAATAATATATCATATGAACATATCTCTGGTTTACAGAAGCTTGCTTAGACTGGCCTTTGTGTCGGCAGCTGTCTCATTTCAGCTCGCTGCTCATGCTACAGGCCCCACCAAAAGCCCAGCGCCCACACTCAGCGCAGAGTCTAACGTTTTGAGTGCGGCTGAGCTCGCTTTCAAAAAAGGTGAGTACAATAAGACCATCGAGCTGCTTTGGAAAAACATAGAAACGCTTGACCGCAAAGGGCTTCTGCTTTTGACGATTGCTCATGAGAAAAAAAAAGAGCCACTAAACATGATCAAGGTGGCAAATATTCTTACATCGAAAGACCCTAAGGACTATGAGGCCTTCTACTTGCTTGGCAGTGCACAACTCATGATGAACAAAAAACATAATGAGGCTTTGGAGTCATTGAAAACCGCTCTTGAAATCAATCCAAAATATCAACCGGCATACGAAAAACTTGCTGAGATGTATGAACAAAAGAAAAACACATATGAGCTTCGCATTCTATATCAAGATATGCTCGACAATATCGGCCACAAACCGGCTTTTCTTACAAAGCTTTGCGAAATTAACACCAAAGACAACCAAGCGGATCAGGCTCTCAGCAATTGCAAAGAGGCCATCCAAAAGGATCCCACCGTCGCAGATAACTACGTGTATTTAGGCCTCGTGCAACTACACATTGGAGAAACGGACGCGGCCAAGAAAGCCCTTAAGGCCGCCGCTGATAGCCATACAAAATCTGAATTTGCTCAATACACCTATGCGAACTTGTTAGAAGAACAAAAAAACTACTTAGAATCCAGCCGGTACTACCAAGCCGGTATTGCGGCGGACCCCAACTCCTCTCGATGTTGGTTGGGCTCGGCAAAATCATTGTTTGAAATTCACAAATACGATCAAGCACTCGACGCTTACAAAAAAGCCTGTAAGCTAGATCAGAAAACAGCAGTAAATTTTCGAAAGGCCACCACAATTCTTAGAAACTCGAAGAACTCAAGTTTTTCAAAAAAATATGAGGCCGCCTCTGAGGCCTGCTCTGGCTACTGAGGAACAATCTCGCCTATAAGATCATATTCCATACTATCTGTGATACGAACCATAACCATATCGCCCACATTGGCTTGTCCGTCATTAATTAGAACAACTCCATCAATATCAGGAGCCTGCTGCGACGTGCGGCCTTGCAAAAGCAAGTCGGTTTCTTCGCTGAGTCCCTCGACTAAAACCTCTACTGTTTTTCCAATGAAAGAGCGGTGTTTATCACGCGAAATATTTTGCTGAATCTCCATGACTGCATCAAAACGTCTTTGTTTTGTCGCATCATCGAGTTGCTCCGGCATTTTGCCGCCTGGGGTATTTTCTTCGGGGGAGTATTGAAAACAGCCGACACGATCAAACTGCTGTTCGGCAATGAACTCAAGTAGCTCTTCAAATTGCTCCTCAGTTTCACCCGGAAAGCCGACGATAAACTGAGTACGGATTACAGCCTCCGGAATTTCTGTACGGATAATTCTCAGCGCCTCTTCAATCTCTTTACGAGTCATTTTACGATTCATTTTCTTAAGCACATCGTCGTTCACATGCTGCAATGGCATGTCAAAATACTTCACGAGCTTCTTGTTGTGCTTAATCAAATTGATCATCTCTGCTGTGATTCCATCTGGGTATAAATACAATAATCGAACCCACTCAACGCCTTCTACTTCCGTTAAAGCCTTCAAAAGCTCTATTGGACTTTCTTTTGCATTAGGGTTTTTTCGACGAAGGTCGAAGCCATAGTCTGTAAAGTCATGGCTAATAATAATTAGTTCCTTTACACCGCCAGCCACCAAAAGCTTAGCTTCGTTCACGATATTTGCAATTGTACGTGATTGTAAGTTTCCACGAATCAAAGGGATCGCACAAAAAGCACAGCGCTTCATGCATCCTTCAGATATTTTTAAATAGGCCCTGTGGCCTGGCTGAGAATTCACTCGCGGAGTCATCTCTTCTTGAAGGTATGTTGGAAGATTGAAGAATGTTCTCTTTTTGTCACCTAAATCATGCGACTTCAAAATTTTTGCTATGTTTTGGAACTCACCTGAGCCCACGAATAAGTCGGCTTCAGGAAGCCCTTCCACTAAATCATCTTTGTAACGCTGAGTAAGACAACCTGCTACAATAACTTTTTTAAGCTGGCCACTCTTTTTAAGCTCCGCCATTTCAAGAATTCGCTGAATAGATTCTTTTTTAGAGTCTTCGATGAATCCACAGGTATTCACTATTACAGTATCCGCGTCACCGTGGTCTCCGACAACTTCATAACCCTCTTTCAAAAGTGTTCCAGCCATGATCTCGCTATCCACGAGATTCTTCGGGCAGCCGAGGCTGATAAAATGAACTTTTTTTGTTGTGTTTGTTTGTTCCTGTTTCATAGATTTGTCACCTGAGCATCTTTCGGAATTTTATATTTGAAAAGATTTTTATTTTCTCTTGAAAAGAACTCGGTCTTTCTCATCTCAATATGAGTTGTATTATCCACGTCATCTTTATATGAGATGTTTTTAATTTCTTTGGCTTTCAAGTCTATTTCTAGGGTCAGGCCTTTGACCCTTATGTCACCATTTAGCGGCAAAAGCTCCACACTCAAGATTTCCTTTTCATTTTTTATATGGATGACTTTAAAGTTCTTGTCGATCGGCTCTTTTCCTAGAAGAATGGAAATCAAAATTTGTGACTTTGTGTTCTTATCAAGCTTTGCTTTTGCAACCTGTACGGGGCCGCCTAAGTCCTTTGGTGGATATTGAACATTCCAAACGGTCTGACCATCAAAAAGTAAAAGGCTTTGATCCGGAGTCTCATTTTCCCAACGAAACTTTCCCTCCGACAAATACAACACGCCTTGATAGTTTGTAGTTTTACCGAGAAGCTCAGATGTTACTTTTTTTTCGGTTTCGATTTTTACAAGTTTACTGTTTCGATATTTATTACTGAGGGCTTTAAAAATAATACTAGCTGCGTCCGGGCTCTTCTTTGCCATTTTGGACTGCGCGCCAAAAGAAGACCCCGCATAGAGCATTAAGCAAAGACTCAAAAAAATAGAACTCAAAATGGCGCGATTATACATATAGAGCTTATACCAAACACTTCGACCCTCTGCAAGAGAGGGCTCTCTGTGCAAGTGCCCAGACAGAAAAATCTCTTGGTCTTCCGAGGGTTTCCCATGCGCCTCTGGCCGTTGATCCTGTGGTAACTACGTCATCAACGAATACAAGCCTTCTATCCATCGCCTTATTAAGGAAATCCTCCATTGTAAAGTTTTCAGACCAATCAAAACTTATCCTACCCCGCTGACTTCGAGACTTGTTTTTCTGCTGATCAACTGACTTTTCTCTCAATAAACAATTATAAACCTCTCCCCCGGTTTCCGCAGCAAGTGCCCTGGCGAAGAGACTGGCATGATCTCTAGTTTTTAGTTTTCCCGGACATGGGATTATGAGCAGTGGTTTTTGCCGATGGACCACCTGTTCTGGAATCATTCGCCTATGAAACTCTTCAGCATAAGTGTCCCAAAGCTCATCCCCACTTGTTCCTTTCAGAGCATGTACAAGTCTCGAAAGCACCTCTTGGCGGCCTGGAACCCATTGAAATAGGGAAAAAACTTCTAGCTTGTGTACCCTCTGAAAAAAAAGCTCATTGTCAGCGTTTTGCCACGCCCAAAGATCTTCTGAGCAGATCTTGCAAAGTCCGTCCGTACGGCGATCAAGCGCTCCGCAATATAGACAAGCTCGCAGGCCAAACCAGATTATTTTTTTTGAGATGTGCATGCTGAAAATCTTAAGCAAATAACGAGCCTAGTCGTTATGATAAGGAAGATTTTTAAGAATTGTGAACGCACGATAAATTTGCTCCAGCGCGACGGTCTGAGCAAGCAGGTGATTCATAACCATTGGCGAAAGCATCACCATCAGTTGTGCTCGGGCGCGCACCTCATCACTTACTCCGTAGGCGCCGCCAATAATAAAAACCGCGCGCTTTTTTGCACTTGATATGGTGCTTTCTATTTTTTTGGAAAACTCGATAGAATTTAATGACCTTCCGCGCTCATCAAACAGAATTACGTAATCATCCTTGCTAAGTACTGACAGAATCAGCTCGGACTCTTCTTTTTTTTTCTTGGCGGCCTCGTCTCGAGAGCCCTTTTTTGGTTTGAGCGACTGAATTTCAAAGGGATTAAAATAAGCAATCTTTTGTGTATACAATCTTGCGGCGTCATCAGCCCAAGCTTCCTTCGCCGTGGCCAGATTGTATAATACAAATTTCATATCGGCTTAGTGCTGGCTTCTTTTAAGTTAAGATCGCGTCCATCTCTCCAAAGCTTCTCAAGAGAATATTCTTGACGTACAAAATCATAAAATAAATGTACGATCAATGAGCCGTAATCAACAAGGACCCAGCGGCCTTCTTCAATACCCTCAATGCTAAGAGGCAGAACATTGTATTCGTCTTTTACCGCTTGTACGACATTTTCAGCAAGTGAAACGGCATGACGAGTGCTCGTGCCAGAGGCGATCAATGTGAATTCCGTGGGAGCTGCAATTTCTGTCAAATCAAAGCCTCGAACTTGAATTGCTTTCTTTTCAAAAAGTACACTTCCACAAAAGACTGTGAATTTTTCAAAATCTCCAATGCGTTCACCAATGGCTCGATAAAGCTTATTCGCGCGAATGTATGACTCAACAGATAGAGGCAAAATCTTTTCAACTGGACGGCCCATGCGAAGTAGTTTGCGCACCTCGCTTGACGAGACCTCGATGTCCTGCAGGCGAATAAATTGAATATTGCGGCCTGTTTTTAACTCTATGAAGTTAAAATCATACTCCGCCACCATAGCCTTGATATATTCTGGGAGTTCATCGGCTCCCTCTGGAATATCCCAACCCAAACGTGTCGTCACAATCAAATTCACTTCCGTCAGAATCTTTTGATAATCTTTCCACTGACTGAAGCCTTCAAATTGGTCAGCACCAATGATAAGGTATAGGTCCTCTGAATCAATATTTTTACGTAAATTCATTACCGTATCAATTGTGTAGCTTAAGCCACCACGGCGAATCTCTTGGTCGTCGACGAAGAACTGTTTGCCATAAGTATTAAGCGCCAAGTTTACTAGCTCAAGACGCTGTTCGCTCGTAGGACCCGCAACTTGTATTTTTAGTGGGTTTTGCGCCGCAGGAACAACGTGAATTTTATCAAGACCCGCCTTTTTCTGAACTGTCACAAGACTGTTAATATGGCCCATGTGTGGTGGATTGAAGCTTCCGCCAAAAATACCGACTCTCATGCTTTATCCTCTTGAAAGATATTTCGAGTTAAATCAATGATCAACTCTTTAATGTTTTTACCAGTCACAGCAGAAATTGCTCGCGGCTCGATACCCGTTTTCTTTTTAAAATTATTTTTAAGCTTCAAAAGCTGTTCTTCACTCAAGGTGTCTATTTTATTAAAAACAACAAACTGCGGCCGATCTGAAAGGGAAAAGAATCCATCTTTATCCTGATTATTTTCGTCGTACATTTTCAGCTCGTTATTAATATCTTCATAATCACTAAGAGGCTCACGACCTGACATTCCTGAAACGTCCACTAAGTGTATAAAACAACGCGTGCGTTCTATATGTTTTAAAAATTGAATGCCAAGACCCACGCCTTGATGCGCGCCTTTTATCAGCCCTGGAATGTCTGCAACGACAAAGGACTTGAAATCTGCAGCTTTAACGACTCCTAAGTTCGGAGTAAGAGTTGTAAATGGGTAATCAGCAATCTTGGGTTTTGCCGCAGAAATCCTAGAAATCAATGTGGATTTTCCAGCATTCGGAAAGCCGATAATTCCAACGTCCGCGATCAACTTTAATTCCAGTCGAATTTCGGCCCGCTCGCCCTCTTCCCCTGGTTGCGCGTACTCAGGTGCTTGATTGGTTGCTGTTTTGAAAAAAGCATTCCCTTTGCCGCCGCGCCCGCCTCTGAGGAGTACATGTTGCTCGATCCCTGTCATATCAACAAGGACTTCACCTTCCATGTTTTTTATTAAAGTTCCCTCTGGTACAACTAGAACAAAGTCTTCGCCATTCTGACCAGAGCACTGAGCCCCCGTCCCTGGCTGACCGTGGGGTGCTGGATATTTTTTGTTATTTCTGATATCAACCAGTGAGTTAAGATGTTTAGAGGCTCGTAAGATAACGTCGCCACCTTTTCCGCCATCGCCACCATCGGGTCCTCCACGGGGAGCCATGGATTCACGGCGGAAACTGACCGCGCCCGCGCCGCCACGACCAGAGGAAACTGTGATTATAACTTCATCAATAAACTTCATAGAAAATACCACGCCCAAATTAATAGGCTCAAATGCAAAGAGGGGTCGAACATCGGCCCCTCTTTGACTAATAGAATTTACTTCATTTGTACAAACCTAATTGACGACTTGTATCAATTACGCAGTCTTAGGATATACGCTCACCTTGAAGCGCTCCTTAGAGTATCGCTCGAACTTAACTTGGCCCGAAATAATTGAGTAAATAGTGTGATCACGGCCGATTTTTACATTATTACCTACATGAAATTTAGTTCCACGTTGACGAATAATGATCGTCCCTGGAAGAACCGCCTCGCCCCCGAATCTCTTTACTCCGAGTCGCTTGCCTTGTGAATCGCGTCCGTTTTTTGTACTACCGCCGGCCTTCTTACTTGCCATGACTATGCTCCGTGTATTTTAAAAATTAAAAGTTATACTTTTTTACTCGTTTTTTTCGCTGTCTTTTTCTTAGCACTTGCTTTTTTAGCAGGCTTTTTAGCCGTCTTCTTAGCTGCCGCTTTTTTCGCTGTCTTTTTCTTAACTACTTTTTTCGCTGACTGTTTCAATGTTTCAGCAGCAGCATTACCGCCGCCCACAGCCGCCTCAGTGCGCTCCCTGCGAGCAGACTGCTTGTCGATAATTCTTTGTTGGCGTACCGCAGCCATATCAACCACATTAGGAGTCGTTTCAGCTTTGGCAACTTTTCCATCTGGGGATGTGATCGCCTTAATGAAAAGCTCTGTAAAGTCTTGTTTGTGCGTGTTGAATCGACGATAGCCCTGACGACGTTTTTTCTTAAAAACAATCACCTTGCGAGTTCTCGCCTGCTTGGTAACAACAACCGTTACTTTTGCATTTTTAACAAGCGGTTGACCAATATGAGCTGCGTCTCCACCAATCATTAAAACCTCATTAATATCAAATTCTTTTCCAAGATCTTGTTCAAGTTTCTCAACCTGAAGAACATCGCCCGCTTGAACCTTGTATTGTTTCCCGCCGGTACGAATAATTGCGTACATGTAACCTCCAGCTATCCGAAATAAGCCTTGCTTGAATGCCACCTTGCGCCAGTCTTTGTCAACTGATTAGATCTTATTTTTAAAGCAGATTCCAGAAGAGGGTGAGCCTAGCCCGAGACATGGGCAAAGGCAAATTGTTTTAGAAGCACCTACAATTGCCCCGCCTGTTCTTAATAAAACAAGTAATATCAAATGGTTAATCGCGTTATGGGCTCGTGGTTGTAAGGCTAGATTCTAAATAAGAAAAATCTCATACTGCTCTATGTGATAGCTTGGCTCGATTTTAAAGGCCACGGATCTGCCAATTTTTTTTTCGATGTGCTCTAAGCCTTCGCCTTCTGTCTCATAAATCCAATCCACAACTTCAGCGTGACAGTGAATAACGATATTTGTTTTTTTGTTTTCAAGAACTCCCACATCGCGCTCTAGCTCACGGAAAATTTCGTTCGCAATCGTCGACTTACGCTTTATGTACCCTTTGCCCTCACAATACGAACAGGGCTCACACAAAGTCTTAATTAGGCTTGGGCGAGTGCGTTTTCGCGTCATCTCAACAAGTCCTAGCTGCGACATCGACACAATATTTGTCCGCGCGCGGTCCCGATGCAGCTCTTCAGCCAAGGCGTCTAAAACTTTTTCTCGATGAGACTCTTTTTCCATATCGATAAAGTCGATAATGATAATTCCGCCACAATTTCTGATTCTCAATTGATGGGCAATTTCACGTAAGGCTTCGAGATTCGTTTTTAGAATTGTGTCTTCAAGGTCCTTTTTTCCAACGAACTTTCCCGTGTTCACATCAATAACAACAAGCGCTTCCGCCTCGTCGATAACAATGTAGCCACCCGACTTGAGCCACATTTTTCGCTCCATTGAGCGCGAGATCTCTATGTCGATGTCATACAAATCAAACAGTGGTTTTTTCTCTTCATAAAATACCACGTTTTGTTTGTGTTTCGGCATCAGCTGTGAAACGAATCTTGTTACTTTTTTGTAAATCTCAATGTCATCAACCCAAACACTGGAAACATTTTCACTCATCAAATCACGCAGTGCACGCAGCTCAACTTCGGGCTCTTGGTGGATAATCCCGGGGGTTTTTTTCTTCTCGTAATTTTTGAAAACCTCTTTGCTTAAACGATCAAGATATTCAATGTCTGCGCGAAGACTTTCCTCGCTAGCGCCTTCTCCCGCAGTTCTTACAATCACTCCGCCTTGGGGGTTTATTTTTTGAACAATGTGGCGCAAACGCTCTCGCTCATCTTCATTTTCAATACGCCGAGAAACTCCCAAGTGGCGCACCGTCGGTAAATATACAACAAAGCGGCCTGGCAAAGAAATGTGCGTTGTAAGTCTTGCCCCTTTTGTGCCAAGAGGATCTTTTGCTACTTGAACTAAGATCGATTGTCCCTCTTTGATAATATCTTGTATCGGTGTTTTGTTGTGTTGGCTTACTGTTGGTAGACTTTCAGTCTCTGTGTCTGATCCTAAGACGTCATCACGATCAAGATCAGCAAAAGGATAGGCTCCCGAGTCCACGTCTTCGCGAATATCGCCAACGTATAAAAACGCAGCCTTGTCTAGGCCAATGTCTACAAAAGCGGCCTGCATTCCTGGAAGAACACGAATCACATTTCCACGATGGACAGAGCCGACCAAGGTCGGGGACGTTTTTCTTTCAATTTTGAAATCGGTCAAAACCCCTGCGTCGACATAGGCGACACGAGTTTCTTGTGGTTTCACATTGATGAGAATTTCTGCTGACATTGGCAAACCTCTGCAATCAGTCCTTAGTCCAGTTCCTCACGTAAAGGCAATGAGTATTTAAATTTTAAGGAACTTTCGCCGAAAAGATAAGTGAAAACCTCGTGAAAGGGTGAACATGGCAACAATTGATGATCTATTCCGTTTGATGGTCGACCAAGGCGCATCAGACCTTCATATTACTAGTGGAGCACCGCCATATCTTCGCCTGCATGGGAATATGATTTCCTTAAATTATCGCGAGCTTTCAAGCCAAGATGTGCAGGGGTTGATTTTCGAAATACTCAGCGAGAAACAAAAAAAATCCTTCATAGAGAAATGGGAGCTCGATTATGCCTATACGCTTCAAGGGATAGGACGTTTTCGTTGCAATATTTTCATGCAGCGAAAAGGCCTGGGAGCCGTATTTCGTATCATCCCTGAAAAAATTAAAACGGCGCAGGAGCTCAACCTTCCGTCCTCAGTGATGGACGTTATTGATTGTGAAAAAGGCCTCATCCTAGTAACCGGGCCGACCGGCTCAGGTAAGTCGACAACGCTCGCATCACTGATCCATCACATCAATGCGACACGCGAAGCTCATATCATTACCGTTGAAGACCCTATTGAGTTCGTGCACCCAAACATCAAAAGTCTAATCAACCAGCGTGAAGTCGGAAGCCATACAAAGTCCTTTGCTAATGCATTGAAAGCTGCGCTTCGTGAAGATCCAGACATTTTACTTGTGGGTGAGCTGCGTGACTTAGAGACCATCGCCTTGGCACTAACGGCCGCTGAAACAGGACACATTGTGTTTGGAACATTACATACCAATAGTGCTGCAAAAACAGTTGACCGTATCATCGACGTTTTCCCAGCGGGTCAACAACAACAAATCAGAACCATGCTTGCAGAAAGCTTGCGCGGAGTTATCGCTCAAACCCTATTCACACGGGCAGACGGGCAAGGCCGTATTGCGGCTTACGAAATCATGCGGAACAATAAGGCCATCGCAAATCTTATTCGTGAAAACAAAATCCATCAGATTCCTTCTGCAATGCAAACGGGCTCGGCCAGTGGTATGATTCTTTTTGAAAAATATATCGAAGATCTAGTCAAAAAAGGAAAGGTCTCGGCGCACGACGCCAAAAGTTTCCTCGGAAAAGAGGGCGATGTCACAGTTGCCGGCTCTGGGAGCAACACCAAAGCGGGTTAGTTTTTTGACTTTCCGATTAAGCCTCAGTAACCTCCCAGCAAGCGACACTGGGAGGTCCTTTTGAAAAACCTTGCCTCATACATTGATCATACAATTTTAAAACCGGAAACAACCGAATCACAAATTCGTCAGCTCTGCAAAGAGGCTCTTGAAAATCAATTTTTTAGCGTCTGTGTGAATACCAGCTTCATACCTTTATGTGCGGAGCTCTTAAAAAACTCTCAGGTACATATTTGTGCGGTTGTTGGTTTTCCCCTGGGGGCCATGAGCACTGCGGCCAAAGCCTTTGAAGCCAAATGGGCCGTGGAAAATGGAGCTGACGAGATCGACATGGTTATACAAATTGGTTTTCTCAAGGGACACGAGTACAGCTACGTTCGTGATGACATCGCCGCTGTCGTAGCGGCTGCTCAAGGTCGTACTGTGAAGGTAATCATTGAGACCGCCCTTCTTACTAAGGATGAGAAAATCATCGCTTGTAAGCTTAGCAAAGAGGCCAGGGCCCACTTCGTTAAAACCAGTACTGGTTTTAACGGTGGCGGAGCTACGATTGAAGACATTCAGCTAATGAAATCAATTGTCGGCGAAGATATGGCCGTTAAAGCCAGTGGTGGTGTCCGCGATCGGGCATCAGCCGAAGCCATGATCCAAGCTGGTGCAACCCGCCTTGGAACAAGTTCCGGTGTTCTTCTTATTAAAAATCTACAGACGACCGGAGCCTACTAAAATGCCTTTTCTGCCCGCTGAAATTATTAAAATAAAACGTAATGGTGGCACTTTAACCCAAGAACAAATCGAAGAGTTTATACTTGGCTACGCCAATGCTCGTATTCCTGACTATCAAATGTCAGCACTTTTAATGGCGATTTACTTTAAAGGTATGACTATGGAGGAAACCTTGTCTTTGACAAAGGCGATGCTCCACTCTGGTGAAATTGTTGATTTCTCACAAGTTCCAGGCTTCAAAGTTGATAAGCACTCCACTGGCGGCGTTGGTGATAAAACCAGTTTGATTTTAGGGCCCATCGTTGCCGCTGCAGGAGTAGCTGTGCCAATGATTTCCGGGAGGGGCTTAGGCCACACCGGTGGAACTCTAGACAAACTTGAGAGCATCCCGGGGTTTAATACCCAGCTTGACTTAGTCAGTTTCAAAAAAATGGTGGCTCAGCATCAGATCTGCTTTATTGGCCAAACAAAAGAAATCTGCCCTGCGGATAAAAAAATCTATGCCCTGCGAGACGTCACAGCCACGATTGAAAGCCTTCCGCTAATCTGCGCAAGCATCATGTCAAAAAAACTTGCCGAAGGGATTGATGGCTTAGTCCTTGATGTAAAATATGGGTCCGGCGCTTTCATGAAACAGCCTGAAAAGGCAGAAGAACTCGCCTTGAATCTGATGAGCATTGCCCAGGGCTACGGAAAAAAAGTCGTAGCTCTTTTAACAAATATGAATCAACCCCTTGGTCGCTATGCTGGAAACTCCCTTGAGGTTGAAGAGTGTGTCGATATTATGAAAGGTCGAGAGCATAAGCAGTACCATGACACGCGAGAGCTCAGCCTTAGGCTGTCAGCCCATATGCTACAGATGGCTGGCAAATCTAAAACTCTCGAGGATGCCTACAGGTTGGCGACAGAGGTGCTGGTCTCTGGAAAAGCATATAAAAAATTTGAAGAACTTTGCTTGATACATGGAGGAAATCTTGCTGCTTTGCCGAAACCAAAGCACAAGCTTGTTGTAACAGCTGAAACAGCAGGCTTCTTGAGTGGCTTTAATACAGAAGCCATTGGCGTCGCTGGCATTTTGCTTCGCGCTGGACGCAGCCTTACTACTGACGTGATTGCCCCCACCGCAGGGGTTGAGTTTCATGCTAAAATTTCTGACTTCTTGCAAGCAAATGACCCAATCTACACTCTACATGGAGATGACTTAACTCTGTTAACCTCAGCACTTCCATTGCTAAAAGCCTCTGTCACTATCTCCTTGCAAAAACCCCCAAGCCCGAGTTTGATACTTAAAACTCTTGTTTAGAGAGGGATTCTCATGGTCTTCCAAAAACTGACAGAAACTGTAAAATACATTCGCTCCATCACACCTAGCAAACCGCGTGTCGGGATCACTCTTGGGTCTGGTCTTGGTGCTTTCGTGAACGTACTCGAAGTTGAACACTCGATTCCATATCATGAGATTCCTTATTTTATGCCAACAACCATCGAAGGCCACCAAGGCAATCTTATTTTCGGTAAAATCGGCAACCAATCTGTTGTCGTTCTTCAGGGTCGTAATCACTATTATGAAGGTCACAATATGGAAACCGTGGTGTTTCCAACTAGGACCTTAGCTCTCTTAGGAATTGAGTCCTTAGTTTTAACAAACTCTGCCGGAGGCTTTGGCGAAACCATGCAGGCCGGGGATTTCATGATTATAGAAGACCACATTAACCTTATGGGCACCAATCCCCTAATGGGTCCAAATATTAAGGAGCTGGGGCCTCGCTTTCCGGATATGACGGAGGCCTACGACAAAACGCTTATCGAAAAAATGGAGACTGTTTTTCAAAAACAAAACACTCGATATCACAAAGGTGTCTATTGTGGGGTGAGTGGTCCTACTTATGAAACCCCTTCAGAGGTTCGCTACTTGAAGCTTATTGGCGGAAAGGCTGTCGGCATGAGTACCGTTCCTGAGGTCATCGCGGCAAATCACTTGGGCATTCGCGTTGCGGCTCTAAGCTGTATTACAAACCTTGCCGCAGGTATTTCACGTCAGAAACTTTCACACCAGGATGTGACCGACACTGCAAAACGAGTAGAAAAACAATTCACTGACTTCTTAAAAGACTTTGTTCAATTAATCTAAACAAGCCTTTGATCTAGTTGTCTAGATTCAAGACTATATAAATTTCAAAAGCGGCCGATGAGTTAACCGAGGAAATCTGCAGAGCTTGTCTCACTATTGGGACTAGTTTGGTTCCTCGGGAGACAACATGGAAGTTGGATTTCACTCGGCAAAAGCTATTTTCTTTTTATTGTTTTTACTTTCGGCTTGCAGCCCAAAAACAACAACCTCTGTTTTTAGTGAGGCTAACTATAATAGCTCCACATGCTCAGGACAGGCCCTATCCACGCGTTATATAGTGCAATGGGAAAGTGGCGAATTCACCGTAGAATCAGCTGCCAATGTGGAAAAATTCAAAAAAGATTTTCTTGAGCCTAATCTCGATAAAATTCGCAAAGTGGAATATGACCGTGTCGTTCAATTTGAGCGTGGCGCTGATGTCGCTAAGGTTACTGACGTTGCGCCAGCTGATTATTGGGGGCAAGACATGGTACAGGCCTCCAGTCTTTGGAGCCAAGGCATCTATGGTCAAAATGTTCTCGTTGGTATTGTTGACTCCTATATCGACATCAAGAATGCCCAACTCGTTGATCGAATCGCCTATAACACCGGCGACATACCTGGAAATGGTTTGGATGATGATCTGAATGGCTATGTAGATGACTATGCTGGTTACTCTTTCATTTCAAATCCTGGAAAAAATGGGAAAGTCAGCGATCATGGCACTCATGTGTCTGGAATTATTGCCGCTGAGCACAGCAAGGGCTACATCAAAGGCATGGCCCCTCAAGCAAAAATCATCCCGGCTCCTTTCATTGATGGCGAGAACGGCGGCTCAATTGGAGATGCCATCTTAGCACTTCAGTATGTTAGCGCTCGTGGCGCAAAGGTGATCAATGCCAGTTGGGGTGGAGCTCCGTGCATGCAGTCTCTCCGAAACGCATTCACTGAGTTGGCCAATAAAGGCATTCTCATCGTTGTCGCTGCAGGTAATGATGGCGCAGATATCGATTACAAGCCTGATTACCCCGCCGCCTTTAATATGCCAAATCAACTCACTGTTGCAGCTTCAACCAGCTACGACTTTATGGCCTCATGGTCCAATGTCGGATTTAATTTGGTTCACTTAGCGGCCCCTGGCGCTGACATCCTTAGCACCATCACAGGAAATCGCCTTGGTCTTATGAGCGGAACCTCTATGGCCGGGCCATTTGTCACCGGCGCTGCGGCACTATTATGGAGTGACCGACCACAAGCTACCGTAAGCGATATTAAAACAGCCCTGCTGCGATCCGTCGACGTAACTCAAAACCACGAGTTCAAGGTGCAGACCCTTGGGCGCTTGAATGTAAAAAAAGCCCTTATTGAACTTCATAAGCTAGTCCCATAGCGCGCCGCCACAAGCCATTGCTGCGCGTCCGAGTTTTCCAGTGAGATTCTCCTCATCCTCATGGTAAAAACCTTTCTTTGCTTTCTTTTTGAAAGGGTATGCATGAGATATTATATCTCTGATCTAAAAGACTGTGTGGGTCAAAAAATAGCGCTTAAGGGTTGGGTCTACAATACTCGCTCTTCAGGTAAAGTAAAATTCCTAGAGCTCCGGGATGGCACAGGCATTGTTCCCTGCGTTTTCTTTAAAGCCGATTGCGGTGATTCCGCCTATGATTTGTTTGATAAGATGACACAGGAAAGCTCTGTGCGTATTGCGGGAACCGTTCGTGAACATCCAAAACGCAAGGGTGAATTTGAAATTGGAGTGACTGAGGCCGAGCTTCTTGGAGCATCAGAAAACTATCCGATCACGCCAAAAGAACATGGAACCGATTTCTTGATGGACCATCGCCATCTCTGGATCCGCTCTAAACGTCAACATGCCATTCTTCGCGTTCGCCATGAAATCGTCGCAGCGATTCGTGATTTCTTTGACGGCCGGGGGTTCACACTGACTGATGCGCCGATTTTTACCCCTGCGGCGTGTGAGGGCACTTCGAATCTTTTTGAAACAAAGTACTTCGATGAGAAAGCCTATTTGTCTCAATCAGGCCAGCTTTACATGGAGGCCACTGCTCGCGCCTTTGGTAAAGTCTATTGCTTCGGCCCCACTTTCCGCGCAGAAAAATCCAAAACACGTCGCCACCTGATTGAGTTCTGGATGGTAGAACCCGAAGTGGCCTTCAATGATATGTACGATAACATGGAGCTTGCTGAACAATTTGTAGAGTACATCGTACAACGCGTTTTAAAAAATCGCGCGGAGGAGCTAAAGACACTTGAACGAGATACTAGCAAGCTGTCCCCTATCATTGCTCCATTTCCGAAACTACACTACAAAGAGGCCGTCGAAATTATTTTAAAGGAGAACTCAAGCTTCGTCCCTGGAGACGACTTTGGTGCACCCGATGAAACAATTGTGTCTTCAAAATTCGACAAGCCTGTTTTTGTACATCACTATCCACAGGCGGTGAAAGCTTTCTATATGAAAGAAGATCCGAAAGATCCTGGTTATGCTATGGGCTCTGACCTTTTGGCAACAGAGGGCTATGGTGAAATGATCGGGGGCGGCCAGCGTGAAGAAAGCGTTGATATTCTCTTAAAAAAAATCGTTGAACACGGCCTCAATGAAAAAGATTTCCAATGGTACCTCGATATCCGTCGCTATGGCTCCGTTCCTAGCAGCGGCTTCGGCTTAGGCCTTGAAAGAACAGTTGCATGGATCTGCGGTCTTCCTCACATTCGTGAGACGATTCCTTTCCCTCGCATGTATGGTCGCTCTTACCCTTAACGCTTATTGGAGAATAAATGGAAGAAATAAATACTCTTCGACAGCGCCTGTCTGAGCTTGAAAAAAGAAATGAGCAGGCAATGCATGGTGGCGGGACCGCCCGGGTGGCGAAGCACAAGCAGGGCGGTCGCCTTTCTGCTCGTGAGCGTTTGGACGTTTTACTTGATCCCGGCAGCTTTGTCGAAATGGATCGTTTTGTCAGTCATCGTTGTACCAATTTTGGAATGGACAAAACGGTCGTCCCCGGTGATGGCGTTATTACTGGCTATGGTCGTGCAAACGGAAAATTAGTTTATGTTTCAAGCCAAGACTTCACGGTTATTGGTGGCTCAATGTCACGCACCCAAGCGAGTAAAATCTGTAAAGTAATGGATTTGGCGGCTAAAAACGGCGCTCCTTTCATTGCCTTGAATGACTCTGGAGGAGCCCGTATTCAAGAAGGGATTGAGTCTTTGGGCGGCTATGCGGATATTTTTACTCGCAACGTAATGTGCTCCGGACTAATTCCGCAAATCACGGCAATTATGGGCCCCTGTGCTGGCGGTGCGGTTTATTCTCCGTCAATTACAGACTTTGTCTTTATGGTGAAAAATACGAGTTATATGTTTGTAACTGGCCCCGATGTTATCCGAAGCGTAACACACGAGGAAGTCACTAAAGAGGATCTCGGAGGAGCAACAACTCACTCTGCAAAATCAGGCGTTGCTCACTTTGCAACAAATGATGACAAGCATTGCTTATTAATGATTCGCGAGCTTTTGAATTTTGTTCCCTCCAACAACCTGGATGACGCCCCCACTTTACCCACAAAGGATAGGCCAGATCGTTTAGTCGACGCCCTTAATTCCATAATTCCTGATAACCCTAAAAAGCCATACGACATGCTCAGTGTTATTACAGAATGTGTGGATGAAGGTTATTTCTTGGAGATCCACAAACAATTTGCCCAGAATATTATCGTTGGTTTTGCGCGCTTTAATGGTCGCAGCGTCGGCCTCGTTGCAAATCAGCCGAATATTCTTGCCGGTTGCCTAAATATCGAAGCCTCTCGCAAAGCGGCTCGCTTCATTCGCTTCTGTGATTCCTTTAATATACCCATTGTCAGCTTTGTAGACGTCCCCGGATTTTTGCCCGGTAAAGATCAAGAGTGGAATGGTATTATTACCCATGGAGCAAAATTACTTTATGCTTATGCCGAAGCCACTGTTCCAAAAGTCACAGTTATTACGCGTAAAGCCTATGGTGGAGCTTATATTGTGATGGGCTCTAAACTGCTCCGCAGTGATGTGAATCTCGCTTTCCCCACTGCGGAAATCGCCGTAATGGGAGCCGATGGCGCGGTAAACATCATCTTCCGCGAAGAGATCAGCAAGGCACAAGATCCCGCAGCAGAGCGTGCCCGCCTTACTGCTGAGTACGAGTCGAAGTTCAGCAATCCTTACGTGTCTGCGGAGCTTGGCTATACCGACGAGGTCATCGAACCGGCAATGACTCGTAAACGTATTATTGACTCGCTTGAGATGCTTAAAAATAAACGGGACGTTATGCCTGCGAAAAAGCACGGCAATATTCCTCTTTAGGAGATTTAAATGCAGAAGCCCTTTAACAAGATTCTCATTGCGAACCGAGGGGAAATTGCGATTCGTATTATTCGCGCTTGCCGCGAACTAGGAATCACTTCAGTTGCCGTTTTTAGCGATGCCGATCGTAGTAGTCTGCATGTCTTCTTGGCGGATGAGGCCTATCACATCGGCCCCTCGCCCTCTAAAGAAAGTTATTTAAACTACAGAAAAATCTTAGAAGTTGCAAAAACAGCGGGGGCCGACGCTGTTCATCCCGGCTATGGATTTTTATCAGAAAACACCACTTTTGCAAAAGCCTGTCTGGACGCTGAAATCAATTTTATTGGCCCCACCCCTGAAAACATAGATGCCATGGGGGATAAAATATCCTCAAAGCTTTTAATGAAAACAGCCGGCGTACCAATTGTTCCTGGCAGCGATGGCGGAGTTGACTCTGTTGAAGAGGCCATCTCCATCGCTGAAAAAATTGGCCTTCCCATCATTATCAAGGCAACCGCCGGTGGTGGCGGAAAAGGGATGCGTGTCGTCCGTAAGATGGAAGAGCTTGAAAGCGCCTTTCGCGCCTGCCGCTCTGAGGGGCAGAACTACTTCGCAAACCCAACCGTTTATATTGAAAAATTCATTAACGATCCGAAGCATATTGAAATTCAGGTCTTTGGCGATAAACACAACAACCATGTTCATTTATTTGAACGGGAATGCTCAGTACAGCGCCGAAATCAAAAAATTATCGAAGAGTGTCCGTCCCCCTCTGTACCAAATGACGTTCGCCTAAAAATGGGTGCCGCCGCTGTCCGCGCAGCAAAGCAAATCAACTATATTGGCGCAGGTACTATCGAATTCATTTTCGATAATAAAACCAAAGAATTCTATTTTATGGAAATGAATACTCGACTTCAGGTCGAGCATCCAATTACCGAGATCGTGACTGGTTACGATCTCGTCAAAGAGCAAATTTTTGTGGCCGCTGGCCGTCCTCTCAGCTTTAAGCAGGAAGACATTAAGCAAAAAGGTCACGCCATTGAAGCTCGCATTTGTGCTGAGGATCCGGTGACGTATAAACCAAGCCCTGGTGTGATCCGTGCCTGTCGTCACCCTCAAGGACCATTCCTGCGGGTGGACTCCTATGCCTATCCTGGCTATGAAGTGCCTATTTATTACGACCCAATGATAGCCAAGGTAATCACCTTTGGGGAAACGCGAACCGAGGCTATTGATCGTATGCAAAGAGCTCTCACTGAATTCGTTTTAACAGGAATTAAAACAAATATTGTTCTGCATAAAACGATCTTGGACCATCCAAAATTTCGTGATGGCTCTTATACCACTCAGTTCATTGAAAAAAACTTTGAGGTCATTGAGCCGTTGATGTTTAAAGAGATCGAAGATCCGATGTTTTTGATAGCTGCCGCTATTACTGCCTACAACGATCGTAAAAACAAAGATGTTCGCCAGCTTAACCTCACTTCCAACTGGAAGCGAACAGGCCGCAAACTTCAATTAAGGACGTAGTTTATGTATTTCGAAGCTGAACTCCAAGGTCGTAAGTACAAAATTGATGTAACTGAGCAGAAAACCAGCTGGAAAATCTCTCTTCAGGAGGAGAGTAACGACTGGGTTCATTATGATATTTCGAAAAATGATTACAAGTCTGCAGAAGAATATGTGAGTTTTCTTTTTGAAGGAAAGTCCTATCTAATCGATGCTATTGGGCAGGACACCGAGTACATTGTGTTCACCCGCAACTCATTTCGCACCATTAAAATTTTTAATGATGAGATGCTTCTACATGAATCATTGAAAAAGGGTGGGGGTTTCGGTGAAAATGAGGAGCTTGCGGCTGGGATGCCCGGCAAAGTGATCGAAATCTTCGTTAAAACTGGTGACATTGTAAAGGCAAATAAACCTTTGCTGATTATGGAAGCCATGAAAATGGAAAATGAGATGCGTGCCTCTCGTGATGTGAAAATAAAAGAAATCCTCGTTAAACAAGGCGATAGCGTTGAAACGGGCGCTGTAATGATTAAATTTGAAGATGTTACTTAGTAGCTATTCTCGCATATTGACATCGGCCAAGTTGTTTTTCTTTTCAAAAACACCCACGAAAAACACTGCGATCTCATAGAGTATGAGCATTGGAACAAACATCATAATCATACTGAGAAGATCTGGAGGAGTAATAATTGCAGAAAGTGTCGCCAAAGCCATAACGGCATAGCGACGTTTTTCCTTTAAAAACTTCTGACTAACAATGCCTAACATACCAAGAACTGTAAGAACTAGTGGCAACTCAAAAGAAACGCCAAACATCAGACACATCTGAGTAAAAAAACCCAGATAGTGATCAATCGTGATCATTGGTTTGTCCACATCTCCGCCATAAGTCATGAGAAATTTAAATGCCATTGGCAAAACCACAAAATAGGAAAAACTAACTCCCAACAAAAACAACAGCGTCCCTACTATAATAAACCCAACACCGTATTTTCGCTCTTTGCGATAGAGTCCGGGCGCTACAAAAAGCCAAATTTGATATAGCCAAAACGGACAAGAAATAATCACTCCGCAAACAACTGAAATTTTTAAATGGGCGACGAACTTATCCATTGGTGCTGTATAGACCAAACCACCGTTGGTCAGATAGGCTGCGATAGGTTTACGAATAACGTTAAAAATCGTTTCACTAAAGCCATAGCTAATTGCTGTCGCCGCAAACAGTGCATATGCACAAAATATGATGCGCGTCCTGAGCTCCCCAAGATGCTCAATAAGTGTTTGATGAGATTCATCCATTTGCTCTTTTGTCTCGATCATGATTTTTTCGCTTCGGGATCTTCAGATTGTTCTTTTGGCGTAGGTTTTGATTCATCAAGATGAATTGGATCAATCTTTACCTGTTCACGAAGTTCGTCCGTCAAAGAGCTTGAGGCCCTGCGAAGTTCATTCAGCATGCGGCCCAAAGTTCTCGCAACTGCGGGCAGTTGCTTTGGGCCGATCACTACCAAGGCTAAAACCGCCAAAAAAATTATTTCAGATAAACTCAAACCCAGCATGCGTTTAATTATAGCGAAATGGCTCTATACAGTCACGCGATTAATACTGGCGACCACGCTTGGTCTGCTCTTGGGCCACGGCCAAAACACCCATTTCAGTCAATTTCTCTCGTGCAAGTTCCGATCCGGTTGTCATATAACGATCATAAAGCCGAAGAACACTTTCATTACTTTTTATTAGTGAGCTGTGGCTGATATAGGTCAGGACGTCCACAAAATCTATAAAGCGCTTTGATATTGTTGAGTAAACTTTGGCCGTGGTGTCTTCGCGAACGCAGGACGCCAACGTCGCATAGGCAACGCCCCCCATATTCACATAGTAATCCAGATCCACAATTTTGCGTTGTAGCGAATCGCCAAAAAAGCCGCTCATATACAAAGACCGATCGCCTAGTTTTTTTAAAAGCTCTACTTTGACCGACTGATCATCGGCATTGCTTGCGCATAGATACATCTCGGCTAAGGTTTTAGGAATTTTTCGGCCTGACTCGTCATAGTCAGGATCAAAAAGATTCTTGGCGTCCAGGTAGTGCTGAAGAAGCTCGACTAAATAGGTTTCAACATAGGGATAAGTTTCTATCTTTCTTTGGGCAAAACCCTGCCGCACAAGATCTTTAAAAAAATCTTCTGGGGATATAAATAAACCCGTATCAGCAATTTGTGACTTCGACTCATTTTGAGACAAACTACACCCTCTAGTATTATTATATCAGATTCTTTTGCGACTGTCTAAAATCTCGGTTCATATCTGACCAAGGGCTTAGAATGGGTTTTGTGGTCCCACCACGCTAATAACAAAGTGCTGTTTAAAAAGCTTTTCCGCCAAAGCCTGCAAATCAGCGGCTTTCACCGCGAAATACTTGTCAGCCACATCAAGGCCCTCGCGTGGGTCTAAGCCATAAATGCTGTCAAATAGGATGCTGTTGCTGATTGCGCTCTTCCTTTGTAAATCAATATCATGACGGCCTACGAGGTATCTCTGGGCTCTGAGGATCTCCGGCTCCGGAACTCTTGTATCTATCAATTTTTTAAACTCGCTTTTTAACATCGAAATAGATTTTTTTACCTTTTCCGGCGAGCAACCAATATAGGCTCCAAAATAGCCCGTATCAATGCCTTCCATTCTCATTGGCGCCACTGAGTATGCTAAAGAATTCTTATCGCGAAGCTCAAGAAAGAGCCGCCCCCCTTGACCTGAAAGAATCGATTGAATCACTTCCAATGTAAAAAGCTCATCGTCCGCAAGGGCAAGACCCCGAACTCCCATAATCACATGGCTCTGTTCTTTTTTAGACTCTTGATAAAGATAATGCTCTTGTGTAATCGGATTTAACTTGAAGGTCCTCTCAAACTTCTCACCCTTGGGAAGCTGACTTGCCAACGCTTTTATTTTTTCTAACCAGAATTCTTTATCAAAATCTCCTACGACTGAAATAGTAAAATTGCGCGCAGTTATTATTTTTCCATAATATGAAAGAAGCTCTTTGATCTGAACTCCCTCAATACTTTCTTGAGTGCCCATCATATCTCGCGCATAAGGGTGGCCCTCAAAGAGAGTCTTCATAAATTGTAAAATTGCGATTTGCGATGGGTTGTCGTTACGCGACTTAATCTGATTCTTTATAATAAGCTTTTCTCTTTCCAAAATATCCTTTGGAAAAATTGGCGCCATAAGAATGTCTTCAAAAACCTCAAACATTTTTTCTTCATAGACCGAAAGATAATCTAAACTAAGCCCTACTGAATTTCGTCCAGAGAATGCACCAAGTCCAGCGGCCATTTCGTCAATTTTTTGATTAAGTTCACTCTCATTGAACTTCTTGCCGCCTCCAGTCCACACGCGAGAAAACAACTCTGTCAGACCCGGCTGCGTCTCGGGTTCAGCTCTCAAGCCCCCCAAGAAGCCAGCCCTCACGGAAACCGTAGGCGTTTCCTTTTGTAATTTCAATAAAACAGTAACTCCTGGCGCAATTAAAAGCTCTTCAACGTCCGTTGCAGAACCGCCGCTGCTCTTAAGAGAAAGCCTCTGTGATTTATATTTGACTGGTTTAACTCGCACTGCTGGCTTCGCCTTTAAAGAGGCCTTGAGCTCTTTGCCAAACTGCTGACAAATTTTCTGGATTTTTGCTCTGTCCTTTTTGCTGAGCACACAAATGCTCACGCTATTGGCGTTAAAATACTTTTTTGCAACGCGGGAAATATCAGCTGGGGTTAAGGCATAAATTTGCTTGAGATATTTTTTAAAATACTCGTGATCTCCCATGTAAAACTCAAGCGCGCCTGCTTTACGGGCAATTCCGTCTACAGTTTCTAAAGAATAAATCTGCTCACTTGCAAGATTTGTGACGGCCTTTTGCATTTCGGCAACCGACGGCGGCTCATTGACGATTTTAGTAATATGCTCTCTGATTTTTGCTAAGGACTCCTGTAGGTTCTCTACATCAAGCCCCATAGAAATGGCCAAAACCCCGGCATCTTGTGGCATAAAAGCATAGGAACCGATTGAGTTCGTCAATGGCTTTTCAAGACGTAATGACTGCATCAGGCGGGAGCTATCCCCTTGTCCTAGAATTAGACTAAGTACTTCAAGTGCAGGCGCATCCTTGTGCTTCACATTTGGCGCGCGCCAGGCAAGATATGCGACAGTTTGTTCAAAGCTGGATTTCTCAACTTTGACTTGCATTTTTTTTATTGGTTTAACCTTCGCGCGCGTCGACTTGCGCAACTTGTAGTCCTGAAAGTCGCCAAAATATTTTTGCACTTTCTGCTTCATTTCTGTTGAGTCGAAATCACCTGCAATAACAAGGAACATGTTGCGTGGAACATAGCGCGAATGGAAAAAATCTGAAATTTTCTTCGCTAAAAACTTGTGTATATTTTTCTCATAACCAATCACAGGGATAGCATAAGGGTGGCCCTTGAATACACTCGAAAACATCATTTGGCTACCCGCGCGGCTCAAGCTGTCTTGGCCACGCTTGATCTCTTCGATAACAACCCCTCGCTCGTTATCAATTTCTTGCGCATCAAAAGTTGGAAAGCCCATCATTTCACTGATAACATCTAGGCCAACATCTGCAAACTGCTTGGAAATCGTAACGTAAAAAACAGTTTGATCAAACGACGTATAGGCATTGAGCTCTCCTCCGGAGGCCTCTACTAAAGAGGCTATTTCGCCTACTTTGAATTTACGAGTTCCCTTAAAGACCAGATGTTCAATAAAATGACTGATGCCCTCTTCAGTCTTTTTTTCATCCGCACTGCCTGTTTTGACCCACATTTGCACTGAAATGACGGGGGATTTATGAGATTCTAGCAAAAGAACTTTAAGACCGTTTTTTAGTTGAAATTTTTTAGACATGCTCTAAGTAATGCTCCTATGAGTTTTGGAATTTATGTTCACATTCCTTATTGTATTCAGCGTTGCACATATTGCGATTTTGCGACCTATGAGCAATTCAAAATTCTTCCGCCTGAAAAATACGTCTCACTTCTCTTTGAAGAGATTCGTCAAAAAAGTGGTTATTACCCAGCCCGTACCCTCGACACTCTTTACTTTGGCGGTGGCACACCAAGCCTTGTTCCTTCAGAGCTTATTGTAGCTATTATTCATGAACTCGCAAAGCACGGCTTTACTACTGGACCACAGACAGAAATCACCATCGAGATCAACCCGGCCACAGTGGATGAAAAAAAACTTGCCATGTATCTTAGCGCCGGCGTCAATCGGTTCAGTGTCGGCGCTCAGACTTTTGATGACCGCCTTTTAAAGATGGTCCATCGTGAGCACAACGCTCAGCAAACTTTAGACACCTTGGCGCTCTTACGTTATCATAAGCTTAACTTTAGTTTTGATATTCTCTTCGCTCTTCCCTCGCAAAGTCTCGAGGGGCTTAAGCGCGACGTAGATATCGCCCTTGACCAAGGTGCCAAGCATATTAGCACCTATTGCTTGACAATTCCAGAGGGTCATCCTCTCTCAAAAGGACGACCTATTGAGGATGACCAAATCGCAATGTTTGAGTTTATTTCGGAAAGCTTACAGTCCCGTGGTTTTTTTCAATATGAAATCTCGAACTTTAGTACTCCAGGATATGAGTCTCGACATAATATTTTGTATTGGGCAGATGAGGAGTATTGGGGTCTGGGTCTGAGCGCCCATTCCTACTCAAAACACAGCCCCTGGGGGCTTCGCTATTGGAATCTCTCAAATATCAACGAATATGAACGGCAAATTTTAGCCTCGACCGGCAAGCGCTATCTCAGACCAGCTGACCACTTACCAGAATCTCAACTTGAAAACCTCGCCAAGCACCAGTCTTTAACTGATTTTTGCCACACCTCTCTGCGCATGCTCAAAGGCTTGAGCTATCAAAAGCTATCCACTAAGTTTTCCACAGAAAGCGCAGAAAAAGTTCTTAATATCCTGCAGCGTTTGCAAGCTCATAACTGGCTTAAAATCAATGCCGACGGTCATTGGTCTATGACCAATGAGGGCCTTTTAATCAGTAATCAAATCTTTGAGCAGCTGACCTTTTTAGAGGATGAGATTTAAGCCTGTCGCATTGACTTTTCTAAGTGAGTGCACAATCTTGGTTTGGTATATACAGAAAAGGAGACTCTTGTGTCAGATCAAAATCCGACAGATCAAAATGGCAAGGCCCCCGAGGATCAAGCCTCTTTTGATGTGTCTTCTGAGGTAAAAAAGCTTCAGGAACAAACTGAAAAGTTTAAAAACGATTATCTCTACTTGCGGGCGGAGTTTGAAAACTACAAGCGCAATGCAATTAAAGAACGCTCGGACGCTATAAAATATGGTTCGGAACGCATCGTCAATGATATACTGGAAGTTGCTGATAACTTTGAGCGCGCCCTACAGACTAAAGTAACACCTGAAACTTTGAATACCTATATTCAAGGCATAGAAATGACCTCCAGTGAGCTGAAGGCCGTTTTGCAGCGCAATGGCGTATCAGAAGTAAAGTGCGAAGGTATTCCTTTTGATCCAAACTATATGGAGGCCTTGAATTCAGAGTCCACAAATGAAATTCCTCCTGGTCATGTGGCTCGGGTTTTTAAAAAGGCCTACAAACTTCACAATAAAGTGATTCGACCTGCGCAGGTTGTTGTGGCAAAAAAGCCTGAATAAATAGGAGCTGATTTTTGTCTAAAAAGGATTACTACTCTCTTTTAAATGTGCCTCGTTCGGCGACTGCGGAAGAAATTAAAAAAGCCTACCGCAAGCTTGCTATGCAGTATCATCCTGACAAAAATCCTGACAACAAAAAGGCTGAGGAAAAATTTAAAGAATTTTCTGAGGCTTACGAAGTTTTGAGCGACCCAAAAAAACGCGAGATGTACGATCAGTTTGGTCATGCCGGCACCCAAGGCGGCTTCAATGGCGCAAATGGCCCTTTTAGCGGCGCAAGTAGTGGCGGCCCAGGACAAGATCCCTTTCAAGATATTTTTGGTGACGTTTTCAGCGAAATTTTTGGTGCTCGTGGACATGGTCCTGGAGCTGGGCCAGGTAGCCATCGTCGACGACCTGCCAAAGGGTCTGATCTTCGTTACACTTTAAATATTTCTTTTGAGGAACTCGCTCTTGGCACTGAAAAAGTTATTAGCTTTGTTCGTCAGCGCGGTGGCAAGGATGAAACAGCAAAACTCTCGGTCAATGTTCCCGCTGGAGTTAAAGAGGATCAGCGCCTAAAGCTTGCCGGCGAAGGTGATATCTCATTGGGGGGCGGCCCTCCGGGTGACCTATATGTTATTATCAAAGCGCAAGACCACCCCTTATTCAAAAGACAAGACAATGACATTATTATGGATCTTCCGGTCACTTACACAGATGCGATTCTTGGAACCTCTGTTGAAATTCCGACTCTGTCTGGAAAGGCCGTGATTCGAATCCCTCCAGGAACTCATACGGGTCAAACCTTTCGCCTCAAAGGCAAAGGCTTTCCGAAAGTTGGCGGTTTTGGCTCCGGAGATATGCTGGCCCGTCTAATTGTAGACACGCCAGAAAAAATTGGCGCTCGCCAAAAAGAATTACTTGAAGAGCTCTCCAAATCAGACGAAGAAACGCCGTTAGTAAAGGTCTTTAAAGAACGGGCGGCAAACATTATGAGGAATAAAAAGTGAGAAATGGACTCTTAGCTCTCTCTATTCTTGCAATGATCTCCTGTGCTAACATCAAAACAAAAAGACCCGAGCTACGCGAAGCTCGCCCTCTACCCCAAAAAGTCGGACGGCACGCTGTTAGCAAACAAGTTGGTGGGATGGGCCAACCCCTTCCGCCACAAGTTAAAGCTAACTTTTTAAAAGTCCGTGAGCTTGAGGCTGCTGGCGACTACTTGCAGGCCCTGAAGGAAAGTGTAAACTTCTCAGTCACGGCAAACCGGCCCGAAGAGCAAGAGTCATTCCGCTTAAAAAGCATCGAGCTTGTCGAGGGAAAACTCAGCCAAGACCAACTTGAAAAAGTAGCGCGCGATTCTGATTTTGGCTTTGTCCGCGGGTATGCTCTTTTCCGCCTCGGCGAATCCGCTCTTGACGATCGCGATAAAGACCGTGCGCGAAAATATTTCTCAAGCGTTGGTGACTTTCTGCCAGGCAGCGATTTGGCTCTTCGTGCTCAAGAAATTTTATCACAACTTGAAAGCACTAAATTTGTTGAATCAAAAACCGTTGGCGTAGTCCTTCCGCTCACGGGAAAGGCCGCCTCCGTAGGGCAAAAAGCTCTTCGCGGGGTTGAAATGGGTCTGGGTCTTGATAACCCAGGTTCAGGCTTCCGCTTGGCTGTCATGGATAGCGAAGGAAATCCCGACAACGCTCGCCGTGGAGTTGAGCGCCTGGTAAAAGAAGACAATGCAATTGCGATAATTGGAAGCCTTCTAAGTAAAACCGCACCCGCTGTCTCAGCTAAAGCCGATGAGCTCGGCGTACCCACAATCGGCTTATCACAAAAATCCGGCCTCACTGAGCTGGGCACAAGCGTTTTCAGAAATGCACTTACAAGTGAAATGCAGGTCCAATACTTGGTTCGTACCGCCATGGAAGACTATGGCATGAAGCGCTTTGCTATCATTTATCCGAACGATCCCTACGGTATTGAGTATACAAATTTATTTTGGGATGCCGTTCTGGCCCGCGGAGGAACGGTAACCGCTGTACAGACCTACAACCCAAAAGAGACTGACTTCCGCTTCCCGGTTCAGCGCCTTGTGGGCACTTACTATATTGAAGCCCGCACTGATGAATACAAAGCGCGTATAAAGCAAAACGCTGCTTCTGATAAAAAGAAGTCTGTTCGAACCTCCCATGAGGAAGATATACTGCCTCCGATTATAGACTTCGATGCAGTCTTTATTCCTGACAGCGCCAAATCAATGGGCCAAATTGCGGCCTTTTTATCGTTTTCAAATATTAAAGGTGTGCGGCTTTTGGGAACCAATCTATGGAACACACCTGGCCTTGCAAAGCGCGCTGGCAATTTTGCAAACAGTCTTATTTTTGTAGACAGCTTCCTGCCGAGCACAGCAACACGCTCTCGCTTTGTCCAGGATTACAAAGCACTCTATAGCGAAGAGCCTTCCTTAATTGAAATACAAGCATATGACTCTGCTTTAATTTTACGCCAGCTCATTGCACAGGGTGCCGCCACACGTGAGTCTTTGACTCGTGAATTAACTTCTTTGAAAAAATTTCCAGGGGCTCTCGGACCTCTAAATATGAGCCCGGATCGCGAAATCCAGCGGCCGCTTATAGCTCTTACCCTTGAAAAAGGCGATATTGTTCCTTTAAAAATTCAAAAATAGCAGGCTGCTCTAACCGACTTCTTTGGGTCTTCTGTCTTAGACCTTAACGGGGAGGGTCTTATGAGCACTGCTTTAAACCAAAAAATTATCTTTGAGTGTCAAAAAAAATTACTTTCATTGCGACAAGATATTCTCAATCGTGTACGCATGTCTCAACTGGATTTTGGACATGTTGAGAAAAGCCGCGGCGATGAGATCGACCAGACAGTCGCACAACTTGCTGAAAATCACTTTCTTATCGCCCAAGATCGAATGCGCACTCAGCTTTTTGAAATAGCACAAGCACTTGCGCGAATTGAGAATGGCACATACGGAATTTGTGAAGAAACCGAGGAACCAATAGAGATCGATCGCCTTTTTGCCGTGCCATGGACTCGCCTCAGCATTGAAGGTGCTGAAATTCAAGAAGCCCTGCTTCGTAAATTTGCGCGTTAGAAAAATATATTTAGAAATGCGCCCTTGCAAGGCGTTAGTTTTTTGCTGAGAATATTAGCACTCTAATTTTTTTGATGACAGCCTTTAAAGCCTTTGTAAGATGCGATTTATTAGGAAGCTTACGAAGGGGGTAAACGATGAACTCAAACGATCTGCGTGCGATCAGAGAGTCTCTCCTTTTACAGAAGAGCGCTATTCTGAACAAAACGAGCGAGTTTAAACAAGAGCAGCTACAAACCGTAATGGTTCCTGATGAGGCTGAAGCGTCATCTATTGAACTAACTAATAGTATTTCTATTCATCTTCATGAAAGAGATCGCAACTCATTGATAATGATTGAGCGGGCTCTTGGCAAAATTTCTGACGGTACTTACGGCCAATGTGAATGTTGTGGGGGCCTAATTGGTGCCCGCCGTCTTCAAGCTAGACCTTTTACTACATTCTGTATTGATTGCATGGAAGACCAAGAGGGCCTGCGCAACTCTTATCAACAATAAATTCATTCTTACTCATTGGATGAGGCCTTCTGACATGGATGTCAGTCTTGATTTAATTAATTTTGCATAGACCTTAGCATTTTTCGTTAAAGCCTTTTTAATGCTGCTCCGACAAGTATTTCAGATAAGAAACACTTAATTCCCGCCTCAGCGGAGGAGCCACATGAGCTTTGACGAAAAAGTATTAGAGATCCCACAGACACTACCCATGTTGCCAGTTCGCGATATCGTTGTATTTCCCTACATGATCATCCCATTATTTGTTGGTCGTGAGGCTTCGATCCGCTCAGTCGAGGAGGCTTTGGCAAAAAATCGCCTTATCTTCTTGGCCTCTCAAAAGGACATCAACGAAGAAAACCCATCTCCAGAAACTGTCTATACTGTAGGCACGGTGGCGATGATCATGCGAATGAGAAAGCTTTCTGATGGTCGAGTAAAAATTTTGATTCAAGGTGTGGCGAAGGCCCGCGTAAAAAATTATGTAAAAACCACTCCTAGCTTTGAGGTCGCCGTTGAAAAAATCGACGAGTCACAATCTCAAGTTCCTGCCATTGAATCAGAGGCTTTAATAAGAACGGCAAAAGAAAATATTGAAAGAATTATTGCCTTAGGCCGACCGCTTTCTCCAGACATCTTGTTGGTTCTTGATGATGTAAACGATCCAGGCCGAGTCGCAGATCTTATTGCAAGCAATCTTGGCGTAAAGGTACAAGACGCTCAAAAAGTTCTTGAGACTTCTGACCCTAAGGAAAGACTGAAAATCGTTAACGAGCTCTTGGCTGCTGAAATTGAAGTTATGCAGATGCAAACTAAGATTCGCACCAACGCTAAAGATGAGATGTCTAAAACTCAACGTGAATACTTTTTGCGTGAGCAAATGAAGGCTATAAAAAATGAACTCGGCGAGCAAGACTCTAAGTCCGAAGAAATGGAAGAGCTTCGCGAGAAACTTGTAAATGCGGGAATGCCTCCGCAAGTTGAAACTGAAGCCTTAAAGCAATTGGCTCGTCTGGAGCGCATGCATCCAGATGCTAGTGAAGCAACAATGGTTCGTACATATCTCGACTGGATGGTTGACCTGCCTTGGTCTAAAAAGACAGAAGACATCTTAGATCTTAAAAAAGCTAAAGAAATTTTAGATGATGACCACTATGATCTTCAAAAAGCCAAGGACCGTGTTCTTGAGTTCCTGGCTGTTCGCAAGCTTAAATCAACTATGAAGGGCCCTATTCTTTGTTTTTCGGGACCTCCTGGTGTGGGTAAAACTTCTCTTGGTCGCTCTATCGCAAAGTCAATGGGCCGTGAGTATTTCAGACTTTCTCTCGGCGGCGTAAAGGATGAGGCCGAAATTCGCGGCCACCGTCGTACGTATGTTGGCGCAATGCCCGGAAAAATAATACAGGCGCTTCGCCAGGCTAAGACAAATAATCCAGTAATTGTTTTAGATGAGGTCGACAAATTAGGCTCTGACTTCCGTGGCGATCCCTCTGCAGCGATGCTTGAGGTTTTAGACCCAGAACAAAACTCAACCTTCCGTGATAATTATTTGAATGTTGATTTTGATCTTTCAAATGTGCTTTTCATTGCAACGGCTAACGTGTTGGAAAATATTCCACCAGCTTTGCGTGACCGTATGGAAATCATTAATATCCCTGGTTACACTGAAAACGATAAGCTTCTGATCGCAAAAAAACACCTAATCCAAAGACAAATCGAGGCAAACGGTTTAACAAATGAAAATCTTGCTTTCGATGATGACGGCATTAGATACCTTATTGCGGGCTATACGCGCGAAGCTGGCCTTCGCAACCTTGAACGCGAAATTGGCTCTATCTGTCGTAAGGTCGCTAAAATGGTTGTCATGGATGAAACAAAGTTTATTGCAATCAACGCAACCTCGGTACCAGAGCTTTTGGGCCCACCACGCTTCCTCCGCGAAGATAAGCTGGCCGACTCACAGGTTGGTATAATCCAAGGTCTTGCTTGGACGCAGGCTGGTGGTGAGGTTCTTTATGTCGAGGCTCTTAAAATGAAGGGCAAGGGCGGCTTAATGCTGACTGGCCAATTGGGTGATGTAATGAAAGAATCTGCACACGCAGCTATGAGCTATGCAAAAGCTCATATGGAAGAACTCAATATTCCTTCTGACTTCTTTGAGAAGTATGACATCCATGTACACTTGCCAGCTGGTGCAATACCGAAAGATGGACCCTCTGCTGGCATCACACTAACCACTGCTCTTGTAAGTCTAATGACTGACACACCAGTTCGTCATGACATTGCGATGACAGGCGAAGTAACCCTTCAGGGTCGAGTGCTTCCGGTTGGCGGCATCCGTGAAAAGTGTTTAGCTGCCTTAAACCAAGGTATTACTAACATTATTATCCCCTTTGCAAATGCAAAGGATCTCGCGGATATCCCTAAGCAGTTTAAGGATAAAATGAATTTTATTCTGGCCGAAAACCTCGATGAGGTCTTCTCAGTCGCCTTTGATAAAACGGCTACTGGAGCTAAGAAAACCCCAGGCAATAAAAAAGATGGGAAAAAACAAAAGGCTCCGGCTGCAGCTGCTTAACTTAAAACATTAAAACAAACATCGCTCCTCCCAAAAAGCAAAAAAGCCAGGTTTTTAACCTGGCTTTTTTGCTTTATTGCTTAAAGCCCCGTAGCCTTTCATTTTCACTTTCAAGAACCCTAACCAGAGTCTTTAGGTCCGCTGCTTCATCTTTAAGCATTAACATTTGCTCTTCTTTTTCTTGAAGAACTTGTGTGTATGCTTTTTTTAACTCGGTCAGCAGCTTGTTGGCAGCAGTAAGAATCGGCTCATCAGGTTTTACTTGATGGGTACCCACCTCCGTGAGGTCGCTTTCTAGGGAGGGGCGATGTCCACGTTGGTGGGTACTCACTGGCTCGTCAGCGATAAGGTACTTACCATCTTCGAGCCTGAACTTAATTTCCTCAGCTTTGATCCGTCTTCGTAGCGTGCTTACACTTACTTTGTATTTAGCTGAGTAGTCCATCAAAACTAACCAATTAGGCACACTAGTCATCATTTCTCCGCCTACTCATCCGCTGTCTCCAGCTTGCATATTCAGTCTTATCATGTCTGAATTGCCTGTCAAATTTATCTGTTTGTTATGTGCTTACTCAGTCAAGTTCTCGACTCTTGTCTGGGTAATCAAGCTCTTGTCCTAGACTATGGTCCTATTCAACCTTCTGTTCAAACTTTGATCAAGGCTTTTCGATCATTCTTCCGTTGATAATCTCTCAATACATGAAATAATTTTTTTAATGCATATTCGCAAAAAAAAGAAAATTGCACTGGTTTTAAGTGGTGGCGGAATTAAAGCCGCTGCCTTCCATATTGGCGTCTGCTTAGCCCTTAAAGAGCTGGGGTTTCATACCGCTGGGGGCCAAAAAGAGATCGTGCGTCAAAAGTATCCTGAGGATTCACCGCTGACAATCCGCATGTATGTGGGCTCAAGCGCTGGGGCTTTTGTGGCCTCCGTTCTGGCTGCGGGCTATCCTGTTGAGTCTTTGATAAATGCATTCCAAGTTGGCTCCGGACAAGAGCCTCTCTTTACTAAGGATGATATTCAATACCTGCGCCCCATGACCTATCGTGATATTTTCAGCGTTAACGGCGTAAATATTTTAAGCCTTATCCCTGACGCCTTTTTGAGAAAGTCTTTAGTTGCCGGTGGGGTTGAAACGCTTTTGAAAAATGGGTTCAAACTCAATGGACTCTTTACAACAAAAGGCCTCGAAAAATATCTTCGCAAGGAAGTTCTCATTGAAAATGACTTTGCACGCTTGGGGGTCGAACTTTTCGTCATTGGGACTCAACTAAACCATACCCGCAAAGCAATTTTTGGAAACTTTCCTGAGAGCACTAAAACCAGAACAACAAAATATATCAACTACTCGACCATCAGCGAGGCCGTCGCCTGCTCGGCCTCATTACCGCCCGTTTTTGCCCCTTACGGAATTACTCGGCCCGACGGCAAAATGATTTACTACTTTGATGGCGAAATCAGAGACACGCTTTCAACCCATGTGGCCGCTGATCATGGTGCCGATTTGATAATTTCATCTTACTCAATTCAGCCCTACCACTATACTCCGGAAATGGGCTCGCTTCACAAATATGGAATTCCCGTAATTATTAACCAAGCTCTGTACCAAGTGATTCAGCAAAAGATCACTAAGCATATCGAATACCAATCGAATATACGCAAGATTTATCGTGAAGTGGACTCCTTCTTCACAGAACACAGGCTGCCCGAAGAGCTCCGCGATCAATTACTCGCTAAGGTAAGCCAACATGGAAAGTACAAGTCCGGAGTAGACTATATTTATATCCACCCTCGCCCACAAAATTATGAAATGTTCTTTGTTGATCATTTTAGCTTGAATCCGCAAATCTTAGCTCGAATTGTAAGGACAGGATTTAAATCCGCATACAATACGCTAAGACGCCATGATTTTTAAAATCCATTTGTGTGTGCTGACAGGCCCACGGGCTTGAAAACTCTCAATTCTTGCAAGCCTTTACCTTTGGTGTACATTTCCCCTCGAGGATTTTTATGTCTCCAAATATGCCACTCATTTTACTAGTAAGCCTTTTGCTTACAACAGTGTTTACTTCTGCGTTTGCCGACGGTGCCGCTATTGCACTTAACGGCAACGGTCAGGGTGCGCCGGCATGTTTTACCTGTCATGGAGCACCGGGGGAGGGCCCTCCTGCAAATGGGTTTCCCCGGCTCACTGGGCTGAGTGCTGGATATCTGCAGACACAACTTAATGCGTTCGCAAACGGTCAGAGGCAAAATGCAATGATGACTCCCATCGCTCAAACCTTAAGCGAAAAAGAACGAGTCGAAGTCGCACGCTATTTCTCCGGGCTGGGGGGCTCAAGAGCTGCGGTAGAGGCGGCTCCAGTTATGACCTCTCTCGGTGAGCAGCTGGCTATTCAAGGCCGCTGGTCGCAAGGTTTGCCCTCATGCACACACTGTCACGGCACAATGGGCGCTGGTGTCGGCCCTGTTTTTCCAGCACTGGCAGGGCAATCATCCTTATATCTTGAAAATCAGTTGCGAGCCTGGCAGCAGGGCACGCGCGCGCCAGGCCCATTAGGCTTAATGAGCCTTATCGCAAGCAAACTGTCAGACGCAGATATTAAAGCGGTTGCGGCGTACTTCTCATCGCTGCCAACAAAAACCCCTTCGCTCAAGAAAACACCATGAAGACTCAAACATCTGTCCGCTTGACTATTATTATCATTGCCGCAGCTGCAGGTTTAATCTTTATGATGGCACGGGACGGCTCCGACAATGCTGAGACTGTAAAGGTCAAAAAAACCCCCACAATTACAGCCAGTGCAACTAAAACCGCAGGCTTATTCCAGCCACCGCTTGAGCAAGACATGCCCAAGAATGAGTTCGGTAAAACCATAAAAATGGGCGAGGATATTTTCACGAATACCGCCCTTTATGCGAGACAATATATAGGTCCGACCAATCTCAATTGCCGCAGTTGTCATCTGGATGCTGGCCGTCTCGCTCACTCGGCGCCATTATGGGCAGCTTATGTTGGCTACCCAGCATTTCGAAGCAAGAACAAGCATGTGAACACGTTCTCGGAGCGCTTGCAGGGTTGCTTTAAATACAGCATGAATGGCAAAGCCCCGCCCCTTGGCGATCCTGTGTTAGTAGCTCTAGAGAGTTATTCCTATTGGTTGGCGAGCGGCGCGCCTATTGATCCGAAAATACCTGGCCGCGGTTATCCGGCGGTCCCGGAGCCTCCTTTGCCAAGAGATTTTGAGCGCGGTCGCTTGGTATATGAGCAACACTGCTCTTTGTGTCACGGAGACAATGGCGCTGGTCAACTGGATGCCAACGGACAACCGAACTTTCCAGCCTTGTGGGGTGCAAAATCTTTCAACTGGGGTGCTGGTATGGCGAGCCTGAAGAATGCTTCAGGCTTCATCAAGGCCAATATGCCTTTGGGTTTGGGCGGTAGCCTGAGCGACCAGCAAGCGTGGGATGTTGCCACCTTCATGAACAGCCATGAGCGGCCCCAAGATCCGCGTTTCAATGGCTCTGTCGCAGCAACGCGCGCCAAATATCACAACTCTCCTAATGACCTTTATGGCACCACGGTGAACGGGCAGCTATTAGGCTCTGGGGCCGTCGCTCCGCAAACCCGACAGAAAGGTACCCGATGAGCGATCCGCAAGAAAGTGTGCAAACTAAGCATCACGCAGGACACAAGGGTGGCCCTCCGTTAAGCTTCGTCGCCGGGGCCAAAGCCGCACATGTCGAAACCCAGCTTATACGAGCGCATGTATTTGCTGCTTTGGCGGGTTTAATCCTCGCGGCCCTATTTGGCACAGCTGTCGCCATCAAGTTGGTACATCCGGATTTTCTCGGAGGTCAAATGGCGTCCGCTTGGGGCTCGATGCGGGCCAGTCACACTCAGGGCATTCTTTTTGGCTGGCTTGGCAATACCTTTCTGGCCTTTCTCTATTTCGTTGTTCCACGCTTGGGCAACCGCGCAGTCATGAGTCGTCGCCTTGGGTGGACCGTGTTCGCCCTGTGGAATGGTGGCGTGGTGCTCCTCGGGTGGCTTCTCGTGGCAATCAACCCAACAAATTTTTTTTGGGCGATTAAACCATTGGAATGGACAGAGTTTCCGCTGGCGGTCAATTTCGTGACTGAGTTTTGTCTGGTCCTCATTGCCTTGCAGTTCATCCCTCCTCTTCTGCGCAAGCCCAATGAGGATGGCATTTACGTTTCGTCCTGGTACATTATCGGCGGACTCGTCTTTACGCTGCTAGCGTTTCCTGTCGGCAGCCTGGTGCCACAACTCGTGCCTGGAGCAATCGGAGCGGCGTTCAGCGGTCTCTGGATTCACGATGCAATTGGCCTGTTTGTTACTCCACTAGCTCTGGCCATGGCATATTACATTTTTCCCGTCCGTACTGGACAACCCATCCACAGTCATTTCTTGTCCATGATCGGCTTCTGGTTGCTGTTTTTTGCCTATCCGCTCAATGGAACCCATCACTACGTTTACTCTTCAATACCAATGGATACACAACGTGCCGCCATCGTAGCGTCGCTGATAATGGGCCTCGACGTGATCCTCGTAGTGCTCAATTTATTGTTGTCGCTTCGAGGTCAGGCGGCAAAAGTTCGTGGAGATGTTTCTTTGCTGTTTGTGTGGACAGGCGTCGTATTTTATCTCGTGGTCAGCCTGCAAGGTTCGCTGCAAGCGCTTATGCCACTGCAGCGCCACATCCACTTTACTGACTGGGTTATTGGCCACTCTCATTTGGCGATGCTGGGCTTTGCCAGCTTCATCAGCTTAGGTTCACTCATCCACGTCTGGCAACGTAGTCGCTTCGTCTATAACCAAGCCTACATGAATCTCTCTTACTGGTTAATTTTAGGCGGCCTAACCGTAATGGTTATTGATCTAAGCGTTGCCGGCCTAATACAAGGCGAGCTCTGGGCAAGCGGCGCTCCTTGGCTTGAAAGTGTGCGCGCATCTATTCCTTACTGGTGGATAAGAGTGGCCTCTGCCGTGCCACTCCTACTTGGCTTTACAGCGTACATTGCCGGTTTACTTGTGAAGCCTACAAACCTGTCAGAGACCTCTTTACAGGAGAATAATCATGGCTGAAACAAACCCCAATGCGACAAAGCCAGATCGAGAACCAAATCAGCCAACTCACTGGTTTGGGCTGGCTTATTTGTTAATTTTCGTTGCGGGCGTGGGCTTTTTTCTGCTCTCATTTATTGCTCTCGGCGTGCTGCCAGGCGTGCGGCTAGCTGAATCTATGGCGAGTTACCCAAAAAATGAAATGTCGGACTACACACTTGCCGAACTTCGTGGCCGCCATATCTATGCCAGAATGGGCTGTGCTTTGTGCCACTCACAACAAGTGCGTTTTTTACCCGCTGATATTCGTCGCTGGGGCGCTCCCACGGAGGCCTGGGAAACGCGTTACGATTTTCCCCAACTATGGGGAACCCGCCGAATCGGTCCTGACCTGGCCCGTGAGGCCGGTGTTCGCAGCAAGGATTGGCAGCTCACTCATCTCTTCAAACCGCAGTGGATCGTGCCTGACTCCGTGATGCCAGCCTTTCCTTGGTTATTCAATGGCCGTCCGGATCGCCCCACGGCCGATGCTCTTGATCTGGTGGCCTACTTACAAACGCTAGGGCGCGCTCGACAGTCGAGCACGGGAAAACACTTTAAGTCTCACACTGATATGGACATGTCCCCACTCATTGCGAATGAAATAAACGTGCTCGATGAACTCGCGTTTATTAATCCGCAACAAACACACAACCAGCTGATCGCGCGCGGTCGACTGTTATTTGTCAGGAATTGCACTGGGTGCCATGGCCCGAGTGGCGATGGCAAGGGCCCTGCCGCCATTGGTCTTTTACCCAAGCCCGCCAATTTACTTCGCAGCCGATTTTCAACTCCGGGTTTAGCGCAGATTCTATGGAATGGTGTCGCTGGGTCATCCATGCCTGCATGGCGTGAGTTTACAAGCGGCGATCTGGCTAGCCTTGCGAACTATGTGCAAACGCTTCATATCGACTCTGATGTTAGCTCTGTTGATAACACCCCCGCACCCGCCCCCACTCTCGCTCAGGGCGCGGTGATCTATACCAAAAATTGTCTTCGCTGTCACGGCGTGGAAGGAAAAGGAAATGGCCCAGACAGCACCACCCTTTTGCCGCGACCCGCGAATTTCACTGAAGTTCAATTCGATACGGAGCAAATTCTCCAGGTATTGCACGAGGGGGTTGCTGGCACAGCCATGCCTGCGTGGCCGAATCTAACGACGTCGGAAAAACAAGCGGTGAGCGCATTTGTCCGCAGCATATTTAATGCACCGAAGGAGCAAAATCCATGATCGCAGCAATTGTTATTGCCACTATCCTTATTGTTTTAGGTCCTCTTATTCTATGGTTTTTTTCACCCGCTTTTCGTACCTGGACCGAAAAGCCTAAATTCGCAATATTGGCGCACAGTGAACTATTCGAAAAGTCTACGATGGAAGATCCCATGGTCGCGGCACCCGTCGACAAAGGGGCGGCCGACACCAAAGAGACCCCGAAAGACTCTTAGCTCGTCGCTAAGGCTTTTTATATGTCTGTCTCGTTGCCCGTATTGTTTTGAAGCAATTCCTGGATTACGTGACATGAATCTCAAAAAACATCGCCTCATTCCTAAACAGGCCTAATTTAATTTATAAAATTCCACTTTAGGCCTTTAGTCCTGGAAAAAACTCGCCGAAAGATTGGTATCTGTTGGTTGAACAGTTTCTTGAACAAAGGATGAAGGCATGTTTAAAAAATCAGCATTGTACGTCGGTGGTGTGTTTTTATTCGTAAA
>JANMPT010000061.1:0-30779 GCA_031370005.1 Bdellovibrionales bacterium
GTACAAGTAAAGATCGCTTAGCCTATTAACGACTAAGTCGAAATTGTAGTAATAATCAAGAATTGTCGTCGTGAGCCCATGACCCTTCACCGCACGCCTTGAAGGCAAATCCACAAAATCCGAAGAAAAAATCCAATCCACTTCTCCAAATACATATTCATCAGTACTTCTTCTTTGTTGATCGGTGGCAATTCGATCGCCCGCATATCCTAAAAGGTCTTTGATGCTGTAAGGGCCTCCGATAACATTAATTTTGCTTGAGTTTGCAAGATAAGCGAAACTGTAAGACCCAAGCGGACTGGCAATCGACGTTAAAAGTCCACTTGTTGCATTGTACGTATAGGTTGCGGTCTGACCGTCTGGTCGAACAATTGAAGTTAGCTGTTTGTCGAGGTTGTAATCATAGGTCGTGTCTTTTGGTGTAAAAGAAAGGTTTGGAGGTGCGTACTTGGATAAGCCCTCAAATAAGTTATATTCAAACATATGTTTTGGACGGCTTGGCGGGGTCACTCCTTTTATGTTTCCATTTTTATCGTATTCAACTGTTGTAACAGTCAAATCTGGTTTCATGACAGTTGTCACTCTTCCAGAAGCGTCATATCCGTAAGTGGTTTCTTGATTTAATACGTCTTTGGTTTTTTGAATCGTGCCGTCAGTATTGTATGTATATTCTGTGCGGTAACGAGTTCCTTGTTGCGTGTAGCTAATCCGTCCGTTTAAATCGTAGGCGTAATCCCACGCCGTATCTGTTCCTACCTGGGTTTGAACAGTTTTTCCATAGTTATCAATTACTTCTTTCGAAAGCCCACCCTCAGTGGTCGAGGTTGTAAACGTCTTTGTGCTGGCGTCATAGGCTTTCGTAATAACTGAATATCCAGAGTTGTAATTTCCTCTGGTGGTGGTTTCTGTTCGCGTTGCCACTGAAAAAGGATCAGAGCCCGACAGCGTAGCCTGCTTATTTATAGTAATCGCCTCAGTGCTGGTTCCTAAGTATACACTCATCCAGCTCATATAATTGCCGGCAGTTGACCAAATGGGATCTGGAGAAAACACACCATTAAAGCTCGTATATGGTGAGCGCGACTCTTGTGAGGCTGAGCTTGAGTTTGCTATTTTGACTTCCCCTGTTGGAAGAGTTTCAATTCGGGAGCTATTAGATATTTCAGTATCAAATGAGGTTGCGTAGGTTGTTGTTCTACCCATTTGAGACGTCTTAATAATTGGTTTTGAGGCTTGATTCACATCTCGCAAAAACTGCCAGAAGTTGCCAAAAGCGCCCTGTTCTTTTGTTAGATTCCCGTCCGTATCATATGTAAATGTCGTGGTTTGGCCCTCTGGCTTTTGAAAAGTCGCTAAAAGACCTGTTGGGCCGTAGGTCATGTTATAGGTTTCGTTGGCAGGATTTGTGACCGCTGAAATATATCCATTTATATCTAAAGAAACACTCGTGACTTTTCCATAGGGGCTAGTTAGCCCCGTGATCGCTCCACTGCTGCGATTTATAGTTGTTTCGTTACCATAGGCATCGGCAATTTTTGTTAAGCACTGATTTGCATCATACGTCATCGTATAGAGGTCTGCCCCCACAATGGCCGACTTGGTTTTTAGGTGCCTTCCGTCGGCGGCAAAGACATAAGCTTCCCGTCCATCAGCACTTAAAACTGCAAGCTCGCCGCTTGTCAGCGTTTTAAAATCAGTATTTTTAAATGTTCCATCCCCATACCAAAGCCTTTTTGCTGCAACATCAAGAAAATGAACTGGTGTGATATTCCACCCTGCCATGCAAATGCGGGACGGCAAAAATGTTCCAATAGCTAAGGATCTTCTGTCTAGAAGCTTAAAAGGCGTTCCGTTTTCGAAAGTCGCCGAATAATTAATCGCCGTTGAGTTTTGAATAAAATTCGCACTGTTATCTAAGTGGTCCCAATCATAATTAAAATTTAGATTGTCAGAGGGTGTGATGCTAAAATTTTCAGTGCGGCCAGCAAATGTAAGCTCAATATTAATGGAAGATAAATTTGAAGGCGGCGCAGTGCCAGTTAGAGGAATCGTAATTCTGGTGCCCTGCTTATACCCCAGTGTTCTTTGTGAGTCATAAGTTAAACTCCAATTTGTACCCGCAATCGGAATGGCCTCCGTGAAGGTCTGAGCATCAATGTTAATAACCGAGCCGCTGTCGGTTGCCGGGCATTGGTTTTTATTCCCCGCATTTTCTAAGCTCTTTGTACGCCCCGTTCCAGCGCTCGCGTCTGCGGTGATCACACAATTACGATAACTAAGATATCTTTCGCTGCAGCCGTCACCGTACAAGGCATGATAGGTATCTGAACAAAGAAAGCCCATCGTGATCGTTTGCGCCCCGACTGGGCAGTTGGCAAAAAAAGCCTCTCTCTCGATAATATCCTGCGGCGATCCGCACTCCAGATACCCACTTCCCCCTGGGCAAGTAATGCTTGCTTTGGAGGCCAAAGCCCCGAAAATAATAAAGATTAAAGATAGAATTGATTTCATCCCCACCACCGCCAGTAATATATTGTTTATAGTCAATGTTTGTTTAATTTTAGGAGGGTTGTCAACGGGGTTTTTAAGTATATCTGGCTTAACCATGACGCCAATCAAATTTCGCATTGCGTACCTGGTATTGCCCCGAATACCGCTTGCTCGAAAGCGCCGACCCGTGATACCCAAGATGGCAACTATAACTCACTTTTCGATAAACACTGGTCCCGCAAAATGGGAATTACTTGTTTCTCCTCCGAGGAACAGGCTCTGTCGAAAGGGTGGCTAACCAGATAAAAGGAGAGACCATGGCTCAAGTAACCATGAAAGAAATGCTCGACGCAGGCGTTCACTTTGGACACCAAACCCAGCGTTGGAACCCAAAAATGAAAAATTACGTATATACGGCTCGCGGAGGCATTCATATTATTGATCTCCAGAAGACCGTCGTGCGCGCACAAAAAGCTGCCGAATTCGTAAAGGAGATCGCGGCTAGTGGCGGTCGGTTGATCTTCGTGGGCACAAAAAAACAAGCCATTGAACCCATCCAAGAAGCCGCTCAAAGATGCGGTCAATACTATGTTACTAAGCGCTGGTTGGGCGGAATGCTCACGAACTTCGAAACCATCAAGTCTTCTATTGCACGTCTTCGAAAAATCGACCAAATGAAGGAAAAGGGCGAATTCAATTATCTCACTAAAAAAGAACGCGCTGGTCTTGAAAAAGAATACACTCGCTTGTCTGATTTCTTGAACGGTATTCGCGATATGAAAGAAATGCCTTCTGCAATGTTCGTCGTCGACTTGCCAAAAGAACATATTGCCGTTGCTGAAGCAACTCGCTTGGGCATCCCCGTCATTGGTATCGCGGACTCAAACTCTGACCCCGAAATTATACAATTTCCTATTCCAGGAAATGACGATGCCATTCGCTCCATCAAGCTTTTCACTAACATGGTGGCTGACTCTTACATCGAAGGAGCAAAAGTTTGGGAGCAAAAACTTCGTGCTAATACTGACAAACAATCTGACGTTGCTGCTGAAGAAAAAAGCGAAGCTCGAGAGGAAGCGCCAAAAAAACGCGCACCTCGTCCTGGGACTACGCCCAAGCCGACAGCTACTGCTAAACCAGCAGGGCCGTCTATTGTTAAGGCGGCTAAAGCTCGCAAGCTAGTTGCAGCAGGTACTGCAGAAGACTTGGAGATCCAAGCTGAGCTCGAGAGTCCAACAACTGAGAGCACCGACGAAACGGCTGAGTAATTCTTAAAGAACTACCAAAACAGCCGCGCCCCTATACAGGGGTGCTGTTGTTTTTCCGTGGAATCCAATTTCTCTGCATAAGTTATGTAATTATAATAATACACCTGAAGGAGATTTCCTTATGTCAATTTCTGCCAATCTAGTAAAAGAACTTAGAGAAAGAACTAGCGCCGGAATGATGGATTGCAAAAAAGCTCTTGAAGAAACCAAGGGCGATTTCGACGCTGCCATCGAATGGCTTCGCGTCAAGGGGCTTTCTGCTGCTGCAAAAAAAGCTGGTCGAATCGCTGCTGAAGGCACTGTGTTTGCTCAAACCATTGGCAACACAGGCATCATTGTTGAAATCAACTCTGAAACAGATTTTGTTGCTCGTAATGAAGGCTTCAAAGCCTTGGTTCTAGACGTCGCTGAGCACATCACTTACGCAGCGAATCTCGTTGGTGATATTCTTGAGCACGCATTTCATAAAAATCCTGCGAAAAAACTCAGCGAAATTTTAACTGAAGCTACGGTTAAAATCGGTGAAAAAATCGCAATCCGTCGTTTTGAGAAGTACTCCGCTGGCCCAAATAGCATCGTGCACACCTATGTTCACGGAGAAGGCAAAATCGGCGTTTTGATTGAAGTCGTTGCATCAAATCCTGCTGCAACAACAAATCCAGAAATGCGGATTTTTGCCCAGGACGTTTGCTTACACATCGCTGCGATGAACCCAATGGCGATTTCCTCTGAGCAGATTCCTGCAGATGTTGTTGCTAAAGAAAAAGAGATCTTAAAAGCAAAAAACTTAGAACAGGGTAAAAAAGCTGAAATGATTGATAAGATTGTTGACGGTCAAATCCGCAAGTTTTTGTCTGAGAACTGCTTAGTTGACCAGGCCTTTGTTAAAAATCCTGATATCAAAATCGGCGACTTGAGCAAAGAAGTCGGTAAAAAAATAGGTGCTGACTTAACGATCAAACGCTTCACTCGTTTCGAGCTCGGCGCAGGTATTGAGAAAAAAACTATCGACTTTGCAACTGAGGTTGCAGAGCAAATGAAGGGTCACTAGTTTGACATCCCCTGCCTATAAAAGAGTTTTGCTAAAACTAAGTGGCGAGGCCTTGGCGGGCAGTCAAAGCCAAGGCATCAACACTGCTGTTATTAAGCAAATTGCCCAGGACGTGGCCGAAGCCTTCAATGCCGGGGTCGAAATTGGAATTGTTATTGGCGGTGGCAATATCTATCGCGGCGTGGCCGCGTCTGCCGAGGGCATGGATCGCGCAAGTGCTGATTATATGGGAATGCTTGCAACGTGCATCAATGCTCTTGCTCTTCAGGATGCCCTTGAAAAGGAAAATATTCCTACTCGAGTACAAACAGCTATTGAAATGGCCGAAATCGCAGAGCCCTACATTCGTCGTAAAGCCATTCGGCACCTCGAAAAAGGGCGCATCGTGATTTTTGGGGCAGGCACTGGAAATCCATTTTTCACAACGGACACGGCGGCCTCTTTACGTGCTATGGAAATTAGTGCTGAGATCATCATGAAGGCGACAAAAGTTGATGGTATCTATGACAAAGATCCAAAAAAATTCGCGGATGCAAAAAAGTTTGAAAAAATCAGTTATATTGATGTCCTTAACCGTGGTCTTAATGTGATGGACTCAACAGCAATTAGCCTTTGCATGGATAACAAGCTCCCAATCATTACATTTGATCTTACTAAACGTGGAAACGTCCTGAGGGCTGTTATGGGTGAAACCATCGGCACTCTCGTACACTAAAGAGGAAATAGTCATGCTTGCAGATTTAAAGAAAAACACTCAAGAAAAAATGGAGAAGGCAACTAAAGCATTAGTCGAGGATCTTAAAAAAATCCGTACGGGCAAAGCCCAGGTATCTATGCTTGATGGAGTCAAAGTAATTTACTACGGAAGCCTTACGCCACTATCTCAGGTTGCCTCAGTTTCTTGCCCTGATGCTAAGTCTTTCCTTATTTCGCCCTGGGAATCTTCGATTCTAAAAGACATCGAGAGTGCTCTTGTAAAAAGTGATCTTGGGATGGCGCCAATGAATGATGGCAAAGTGATTCGAATGAAAGTACCTGATCTCACAGAAGAGCGTCGTAAAGACCTTGCGAAGCAAGTTAAAAAAGTTGCTGAGGACTCTCGTGTTGCCATTCGCCTTATTCGCCGTGATGCCAACGAAGTCGTAAAAAAAGCTTTAAAAGATAAGCTTGCCAGCGAAGATGAGGCTAAAAAATCTGAAACAGAAATTCAAAAAATAACTGATGACCATATTAAAAAAGTCGATCAGATCACGGAAGAAAAAGAAAAGAGTATCATGACCATATAAGCTTCGCCCTCGAGCTTATATTCCGGGAGACCTAATGGCTTTACCAAATCACATTGCAATTATTATGGACGGAAATGGACGTTGGGCCCATATTCGCAATAAGCCACGTGTTTTCGGTCATATCAAAGGTACACGTATTGCCAAAAAAATGATCACATCCTGTTCCCGCAAAGGAATCAAAAATCTTACGCTTTATGCTTTCAGCACGGAAAACTGGCTGCGCCCGCAGGCCGAAGTCGTCTTTTTGATGAACTTGCTCCGGCGCTACCTAAAAAAAGAGCGTGAAAACTTGGTAAAAGAAAATATCCGCTTTTCTGTCATCGGTGATATCTCAAAAGTACCAGATGACGTTCGAGCCGCCATCACGAGCGCGATGCTAGCAACTGCAAAGTGCACAGGCCTGAATCTCATATTTGCAATTAGCTACGGCTCTCGTCAGGAAATAGCGAATGCAGTCCGTACCATCCTTGCAAAAGTTGCCGCTGGTGAACTTGAGCCCTCGAGTGTTGATGAGTCTGTCATCAATGCGGCGCTAAGCACTTACCCGACGCCTGATCCAGATTTAATCATTCGCACAAGCGGCGAGCTTCGTCTTTCTAACTTTTTAATGTGGCAAGCCGCCTATAGCGAATTTTACTTTACCTCTACGCTATGGCCAGATTTTACGGAAGCGGACCTTGACAAGGCACTTCAGGATTATCAAAGCAGACAAAGAAGATTCGGAGCTATTGAAATCAATGACGAAAACATTTCTCATTAGAACATTCTCTGCAGTCATTGCTTTGGCAATCCTTGTTGCAATTTATTATTTTTTGCAAATCCCTGGCCTTAGGCTTGTTTGTTATTTAGCAGTTTTTGTCGGCGGCTATGAGCTAACCCGAATCCTGCTGCCAAAGGAAAGTGGAAAGTTCCATAAAATTCTTTTCTATTTGGTGCTTCTGCTTATTTTTCACTTGGCTGCTAATTATGCCGCTTTTGCTGTGGTGGCCTTTTCATTACTGACAGTTGTTTTCTTAATTCTCAGTATTTTGGCACATGGGGCTTTTAATGACCTAGGTAATTTAGTTCGCTATCAAGCAACCTCCGTATTAGGCTTTGTTTATGTTGGTCTACTTCCTTCATATGCATATCGTCTTCTGGATCTAAATCATGGTTTGTTTTGGTTTTTTACTCTTTTAGCCGTGGTTTTTGGTGGTGATATTGGCGCATATCTTGTTGGCGTTTTGGTAGGAAAGCACAAAATCAACCCTCGTATTTCACCAAAAAAAACCTGGGAGGGGTCTATTGGTGGCCTTATTGGCTCACTGATTGCTGGTTATGCGTGTTCACTGTTTCTTCCACAAATTCAACTCAAGACTCTTTTAGTAACAGCACTTTGCGCGGGTTTTGCCGCTCAATTCGGTGATTTTTTTGAGTCTCTCATTAAGCGGGTTGTTGACGTTAAAGACTCCGGTAATTTAATGCCGGGACATGGCGGTGTTTTAGATCGACTCGACGGAGTGTTGTTTGCCAGTCCCATTATAATGATTGTGGCATCTCTTTTTGAGTCGCAGATTTAAACACACAGGTCTGACGTCTAGGACCACGCCTAATTCGCCATATCAACGAGTAAATTTCCTGGCCGATACGGCGTCTCCTAAGTAAAATAAATCTATATGGAAATTATACTCTTATTTTTTCACAAAGCCTTTTCTTCGTTCGTTCCTTTTGTCATCCTATTGGGCATTTTGATTTTTATTCATGAATTTGGGCATTTTATTATTGCCCGCCTCTGTGGAGTGCGCGTAGAAGTTTTCAGCCTTGGGTTTGGAAAAAAGATTTTCCAATACAAAAAAGGCGATACAAACTATTGCGTGTCGATTATCCCCCTAGGCGGCTATGTTAAAATGTTTGGTGACCAGCCGGGTGCTGAAATCGCGGAAGAAGATAAAAAGCACTCCTTCACCCACAAAAATGTATGGCAAAGAATTTCCATTGTTCTTGCCGGCCCACTGATGAATTTCTTCTTTGCAATTTTTATTTTCTTCGTTGTTGCTTTTATCGGTGAGGACTATCGCGCAGCACGTGTCGGCGATGTTATGACCGACTCAAAAGCTTATGCTGCGGGCTTTAGAGCCGGAGATAAAATTACTTCTGTCAATGGCGCCCCAGTTAAAACATGGGATGAGTTCGAAACTAAGCTTGTAGATATGCATAATACCCAAGCGATGATTGATATCGAAAGAGGCACAAAATCAAGCACACTAAAAGTGGATATCGTTAGCAAACCAAATCCAAATGTTTTAAGCATGGCTCCAACTGTAGGAGAAATTGACGGCCTTTCCCCTCTGTCAAAGGCGGCATTGATTGGTGTTAAGAAAGACTCCCCCCTAGCGACTTTGGGTCTTAAAACTGGCGATAGGGTGACCGCGATTAATGGTGAAAAAGTTCTCTTCTGGAGAGATCTTGAGCCAACATTGGAGAAACAAAGCCCCAAACAGGCTCTTCAAATTGATGTTGAAAGAGGGCCCTCTGCAGAGGCTCCAACTGCGGAAACCATGAGCATAACTTTAGCTCCCATTGGGCTTCCTAAATACAGCTTCAATACTTTGAAACTAGAAAGTGCGGATTTATATTTAGGAACAATTCTTGACGGCGCCCCCGCAAAAGCCGCTGGCCTTATGTCTGGGGATCGCATCATTCAAATTAATGACACTAAAATCGAAAAGTGGGACGACGTTATTTCTTCTGTCAAATCTTATGACGGCAAAGATGGTGTTAAAGTACAGGTCCTTCGTGGGACTGAGCTCTTAAAAATGACGATCATCCCGCAGATGATTTCGCAAATGACATCCGGCGGAACAGAGGATAAGCGCTATACTATTGGCGTAGCACCTTTTATCAATTATGCGATGCCTGAGATTGTAAAGCTTAGCACCAACAACCCGGCTGTGGCCCTTAAAATTGGTGCACAAAGAACATGGGATGTCTCTGTAATGACTGTGATGAGCTTTGTTCGCCTTTTCCAAGGAAAAGTTTCTCCGAAAAATATTGGCGGAATCATTTCAATTGGTCAGGCCGCAAGTGAAACCTTCAAAATTGGCATGAGCCCTTTCTTAAGAATGATGGGCTTAATTTCGGTTAATCTGTTCATCTTGAATCTTTTGCCAATTCCAGTTCTTGATGGTGGTCATCTTCTGTTCTACACCATTGAAGCCTTAAAGGGCGCGCCAATCAGTATGAAGAAAATGGAGATTGCACAGCAGGTTGGTCTTGTTCTTCTAATGAGTTTAATGGTCTTTGCTCTTTTCAATGACTTCTCTCGTTTATTTGGAATGTAGTTAATTTATGATCATACTCGCAATGGAAACCAGCACCCAACTCGGCGGAGTGGCGCTGATTAAGAATGGGCAAGTTATTGCTGCGGAGTGCTCTTTACGGCAGAAGTCTCATAGCGAAGTTCTAAACAAATTTGTTCAAAATTGTTTAGAAAAAACTAATCTCAAGCTTACAGATATAGACGCCTTTGCCGTTGGGCAGGGCCCTGGAAGTTTTACCGGAATTCGCGTTGCAGCAAGCGCAGGCAAAAGCTTTTCTTATGTCTATAATAAACCCTTGGTCGCAATCGACTCTTTGGTTTTACTTGCGGCTTCTGTAGAGTCCAAACTTCCCGTACTGTCTATTATCAATGCGTATAAAAACATGGTTTACTTTGGGCTCTTCGATCTTACAAAAGGCTCAGAGCCCGTATACCTCCAGGGGCCGATCGCCGTGCCCGTTCAAAAACTAGAGGCACTCATCACCCAGGACGTTTTAGTGGTCGGTGATGGCTTTGAAACTTACCACGAGTATCTTTCAGATAATTTGAAGAGATATCTTCACCGCGATGATCAATTTTCTAACTATCCGCAAGCAGAAGCCCTCGGGCTTCTTGCAGAAAAACGTATTCAGGAAAACAAGACCATCGAATGGAATTCTTTCGTGCCCCTTTATATCCGCGCCTCCGAAGCCGAAGAGAACAGAAGAGGAATAATAATTTCCCCTCTAAAATAATTTTGGAGTTAGTCCATGGAACATAAGTCACAGGATGTGATTGCAATAAAGCACCCTACCCAAGAAAAGCATAATCAAATTTGGGTTGTTGCCTCAGGAAAGGGCGGTGTCGGAAAAACTTTCGTAACCTCGAGCCTTGCTATCTGCCTCAGTAAAATGGGTCACTCCGTGACTATCGTCGATTTGGATTTAAGCGGAGCAAACATCCATACCACTTTTGGAATTTCCCCCTCCACAAATAGCATCCGGCATTTTTTCGAAGGTTCAAAAAAACTTTCTGAGATCGTTGCGCCCACTGAAGTCCCTCGTATTTCTTATATTCAGGGATTCTGGGACACGTGGGCCATTACTGATATTTCTATTGGGCAAATTCGTCAGCTCGTTCCTGAGCTGAGAAAACTGAATTCAGACTTTGTCCTTGTTGATCTTGGAGCCGGGGCCCTTGAAAGTCATCTCGAGCTTATGAACGCGGCCGATGAAAAAATTCTTCTTACTACTCCGGAACCAACAAGCATCGAAAAAACCTACCGCTTTATTGAATCCTTCGTGTGCCATTCATTGAAAGAGCATAGTATTCCGGAAGCCTACGATCGCATGATACGCACCTTGCAACAAAATCGAAATAGCTTGGGGGAAAATAAATTTTCTTTCCGAAAATATTTAAAGCAAAGCTCTGGAATTGAGCCCGACTATTTTGAAACCTTAATGGCCAAACCTCTCCACCTGATTGTAAACTCCTGTCGAAGCCCGGCAAACTCTGAACTCGGTCATTCAATGAAAAGTGTTTGCTATAAATACTATGATATAAAAGTCGATTTCTTAGGTGCCATTGATTACGATAACGCCGTGTGGCAGTCGGTTCGTAATCGTGAACCCGTTTTAATTGCTCAACCATTCACGCCTCTTGCTGGTCAATTTTTAGCCGCCTGCAAACAACTTATTGATCCGAAGGAGCTTCGAGCCGTAGTATCTTATTACGGATGAGCATTGAGTCGAAAAATAATTATTATGATGTTTTAGAACTAAGCACGAGCGCAACTCAACAGGAGCTGACGACGGCTTACGAGCGCATCAAGACTACATATTCCGGCGATAACCCTGCAATATACACTATTTTTTCAGAGCAAGAAGCCCGCGCACTCTTAGTTCTCATTGAGGAAGCCTACTCTGTATTAGGAAACAAAACTCTACGAAATATTTATGATCAAAGATTATTAAGCGGCAGTGTTCAAACAGCAGACTTATCCTATGAAGCAATTCTTAATGCAAGCAAGCAGGCTTTCCCAACACCGCATCTAGAACAAAAAAAACTAGAGTTCAAAAAGGACCCCGATTTCGAAATGAAAATCGCTTCCTGCGGAAAATGGACTGGAGATTTTCTCAAACAAGTACGCGACTATAAAAATGTCACTGTCCGTAAGATGTGCGATACCACAAAAATTAATATCCACTACGTTAATGCAATCGAAAAAATGGATCTACCGAACTTGCCGGCTCCGGTTTTTATTCGCGGCTATGTTATTCAAATGGCTAAGCTACTGGGGCTTGATGAAAAGAAAGTTGCGGATTCCTATATGAGCGTACTGAAAGAAAACCCTAATCAAAAATGATTCTCTCCTTTGATTGCACCGAAGAAATGCTGGGACAAAGACTTGATAAAGCGCTCGCTCTCCGACCCGAGATCGGGACTCGTTCGCGCGCCTCCCATTTGATCGAAAAGGGTCTGGTCACAGTAAACAGCCAAAATATGAAATCCTCTGCAGTTTTAAAGCTAGGAGATCATATTGAAATTCGACTTCCCGAGCCGGGGTCCGCAGATCTCGTGGCTTACGAATTTCCATTAGATATTCTTTATGAAGATAAACACCTAATAGTGCTCAATAAACCTTCCGGCCTGGTGGTTCACCCAGCCGCTGGGCATGCTCAGGACACGCTTGTGAATGCACTTATTTATCACACCAAAGATCTTTCCATGAAGTTTGGCGAACAACGACCGGGAATTGTTCATCGATTAGACAAAGAAACAAGTGGCATCTTAGTGGTGGCTAAGAATGATAGTGCTCATGAAAACCTCGCTCAACAGTTTAAAGACCGAAGCATTCATCGTATATACTATGCTGTTACCATAGGGCTGCCAAAGCCCGCGAAGGGGCAAAGCAAATCATATCTTGCAAGACACCCTTCTGATCGCAAAAGATACGCCTCGGTTCTTGGGTTAAATAAAAAAATTCAAGTGGACCAAGAGCCCGTGCCCACGATTGGAAAATGGGCAGTGACTCACTATGAGGTTCTTAAAAGCTCTTCAGGTCTAAGCCTCTGTAAATTGAAACTTGAAACCGGCCGAACTCATCAAATCCGCGTTCATCTTGCCGAAAAGGGAACTCCCATTGCCGGCGACGACCTTTATGGGGCTCATAAAAAGATCAAAACCATTGCTGCTAAAAAGCTGCAAGCGGACCTCACGAACCTAAACCGCTTCCTTTTACACGCCGCCGAACTCGGCTTTGCTCATCCAGTCACAAATGAAAATCTCTTTTTTTCTCAAGACTGGCCTGCAGACATTAAACTGCTTCTAGAACAGTGGGGTTTAGAATGAAAATTACCGAGACCAATTTAGGATTTCTACTTGAGACTGCCAAGTTTACAGCACTTTTAGGTGGCGAAAAATCTCAAATTCTTAATCTTAAAAATTCATTTTTAGACCTTACATTTATTCGTTTAAAACAGACACACGGAGACACAGTCGTTCACTCAATAAATCCAGCCCTAGATTACCAAGTAGAGGCCGACGCACACTTTTCAGAGCTGCCAAAAACGGCCCTCTGTATTTCTACTGCGGATTGCATTCCCCTTCTTCTTTATGATCCAAAAAATGAATACGTAGTTGCCATCCACGCCGGTTGGCGCGGGCTTGCGAATAAAATTGTTCCAAAAACATTTGCGCAGTTAAAAGCTCTAGGCACAGACGTGAAAACTGTTCAGGTGATCATCGGGCCCCACATTCAAATGGCAAGTTTCGAAGTCGAAAATGTCGTTCGCGATGAAATACTTTCCAGTGTTGATTTTGGTGCTCATGACGCCGAAAGCATCTACCATTGTAATATTAGCTCTGAAAAAGCGCTTGTCGACTTGAATCAAGTGTTGAGAACACAACTTCAAAACTGTGATGTGACATATGATAGTCTTCACAATCTACACATAGATACATTTGTTGACCGGCGATTTCACTCTTATCGACGTGATAAAGAAAAATCGGGGCGCCAACTTAGTTTTATCAGCAAAAACTAGACTTCGAAATCGGGAATTTGTCTTTTTGCAGGACGGCCTTCAACTCTAGAATAGAATCATGAAGAGTTCTTTCGCTATATTGTTTTTTTGTCTTTTTTTGGGGACAAATATATTCGCCGAATCATTACTCCCTACTTGCTCTATGCAGCTGCTTTGCAATCAGCTTAAGGTTGAGGATAATCTTTTCTTAATTTCTAGACATGAAAATTCAAAGGGCACCAATATACAGCAAATTTTCACAGAAAACCAAGCCTCTGTTTTAAAGCTTCTAGCTCAAAAGAAGCGTTCAATACCGGCCGCAGAATTTGCAAAGATGGTCAAGGCAATCACCTCAGTTACTCTTGGAAGCTTTGATGAGCCTGCAATCAAAAAAATATTCCCCGCAGCCTGCGATAGACCTAACGCAATTTACATTCCTGCTATGCATCGCGTGTTTGTTTGTCCATCAATAGTGAACTTTCCGGATCTGACCTTGCAGCAGATTCTGGCCCACGAACTTGGTCATGTTATTCAAAAAATGCAGAACTATGTGCCTTGTTTCGACAAGTATCCGCAGACACAACTCAATGAGGTTTTTGCAGACTGGGTGGCTTCAAAAGTTTTGGCGAATAAACTTACCTCTGAGAAAAATCCGGAAGTTGCGGAAAAACAAGCTTTTGAATCCCAGCTGCTTTTTTTGAGCATTGCTTGCGGCAATACTCAAAAAATAAAACATGATTGGGCACACACTCATCCAAACTTGCAAAATAGAATAGAAAATATTTTTCTTTCTCAACCAGCCTTTCAAAAAGCTTTACGCTGCCAGTCCAAGAGTACTCCCTCTTGTGGGTAATGAATTCTTCACAACCTCTTCCAAATTTCAGCAAAAATAAAAGGCCTCTCCTGTGCTAGCCTAATTGCTCAACCTTTGGAGGTTCCTGTGAAACACTTGTTATTAGGTTTTACATTTGTTTTAATTCTTCCAAGTTTTGTCCTTTCAGCTTCGGCTCCGCAAACCGTACCTGCCCTAGATGTGAAAAAGATCGTAAGAACTGAGGAGATCGCTAAGGAGGCCTATCTCTGGGGTTATCCACTTGTGCGCTTTGAGAGAACAAGAAAACTGATGACCACAACGCCAGGCTTTGGCCATGCTCCTTTGAATAAATTCTTTCACGCAAGCCGTCTGCCAACCTTTAAGGAAACTGGACTGTCAAACCCTCTGCCAGATATTCTCTATTCCTCTGCTTTCTTAGATTTGCGCAGTCAACCGATGGTGCTGCAAACGCCGAAAATAAAAGACCGTTTTTACAGTCTACAGTTTATAGACGCATTTACGAACAATATTGCTATCATTTCCTCTCGTACTCGTGGCGAAGCCGCCGGTAAATTTTTTATCACAGGCCCACACTATATCGGCACCACTCCCGCTGGCTTTGAGCATATCCGCTCGTCCACGAATTTTGTTTGGGTCGTCGGCTATATTTCTGCCGACTCTGCTTCACAAGCTAAGCGGGCTTATAGTTTAATCCGTAAATATGCGCTGCGCCCCTACAATGTTTACTTGGGTAGAGAGCGCATGCAAAAAACACCCCGTTTAACCGCAAAAATAAGTCCTGGCTACGATCCACGAAAAATAGCAAATGCGGGAGTTCGTTTTTATGATGAGCTCGGCGTCGCACTTCGCGAAAATGAACCCTCGAATTTAAAATCTGCACTGATGAGACGATTCCGGGCTGTCGATATCGGTCAAGGACTTCACACCTCTAGCGCGGCCGATACCCGGGAAATTCGCGAGGCTTATGAACGTGCTGTCGCTTCCGGTGAAATTGAAATGAATCGAATAATAAAAAATGATCTTATTAAGACTCGCAATAGTTGGAGTTATGTCATTGGCAGCACACCCAATGACAATGCCGACGCTTCGCGAGCTGCCCTTTCTAAGATTTACTTTGGTGAAAACATTGCGGATGAGTCAATTCACCCGGTTGCTTATGTGGATGGCAACAATGTGCGCCTCAAAGGCAACTCTACCTATCTGCTTCGCTTCGCTAAAGATAAAATGCCGCCGGTTGGAGCATTCTGGTCTGTGGTTGCCTACAGTGCGAACGGAAGAACTCTGATGAAAAATGGTCTGAAACGTTATGCCCTCGGCAGTTACTCAAAAAATCTTGCATTGAACCCCGATGGCTCTATTGATATTTATATTTCCGCCAACGAGCCAATCGGACACACCCGAAATTGGCTGCCTGTTGCTCGAGAAAACTTTTATGTAATGATGAATTTGTATAACCCAACCAATGACGTGCTTAGCGGTAAATATATTTTGCCCAGACTACAAAAACAGAGCCTCTCGCCAATGATTTCATTCAATCAATGAGTAACAGACCTTAATCCAGAATCTCTCTGGTTAAACGAAAGCCATTAAGTCTCGCTTCAGTGTTCCGATCTAGATAGGGCAACACTTGGAGACTTCTTGTGCTCAAGCAACTTAGTATTTCCCTGATGGTATTCCTATCCGCTTCTATAACTTGGTCGCGGGTCGAGACTAAGTGGTCTGAAGGTGAACACCTAGAGCTGGGAATTGAAGGCTCTCTGCTTGCTTGCGCATCTTTAGGAATAAGTGCAGAAAAATGCCCAAATAAACGAATTATTCGCGCCGATAAAAAATTCTCATTTCAATATGGCGAAATTTTAACCTCCGCAGATTATTATAATAATCCTAGTGAGTTTTTTGCTGACAATAAATCTCGTATCGTCAGAGTTATTAGATGCGCTTACATGCAAAAAAGCCACCATGCCTTACAGCGAAAAGTGGAAACAGAATATCCGAGTTGCAACGCCACAGGAGTCTTCGGCGTACCAGGCTATCTCGAGGTTGTCTCACAAAACTACAGCCATTTTGGTTGGAATAATATGGTCGCCTATGTCGAATTTCATGGCCAAGCCTTGCAAATGGCAAAGAACTCTTATGATGTAAAAACATCAAACCCTATTCTTAGTCACCAATTACTTAACAAGGCGCTGATATACAATGGCTACGCGGATCACTATTTAACAGATGCCTTTGCTTCTGGCCATATCCGCGTTCCACGCATTCAAATTAAAGACTGGTCAAAAAGAGAACTCCCTGGAGCATTAAAATCCTCACGCGGCGATTTGCTGGCAATGTTTTTACATAACTTTGAAAGCCTCAATCTTCGCACTCGAAAAGAGGACGGCTTGCGAGTACAAAACTCACGCGGCGACGTTTGGCTTACGCGTGCTGATGGCAACTTAAATCTTCTTGCTACAAAAAATGATCCGACTGTTCTGTTGCCTAGACATGCCGTAGCTGAATCTTTTAAGGATATTTTGATTGCCGCGGAATATGGAGATCTGCCCCAGGGTGTCTATCAGGCAGCTCAGTTCGTTCCTTTTCAAAGCGATCTGCCATTGGTCGACAAGCTTTCGCCAAATCATCAAAATGTAAAACGCCAAAACGATGTTACTCGACTTGTTTTTTCAAGTGCTCCGATGTCTGAAAAGTTTTTTTTCTTCAAATCAGATTTTACAAGAATGTTAGACAGTCTCTCGGGCATCTTCATTAAATTTCGGCAAGATGTTGCCCGCGAGCAGTTTGAAAATTCGGAACTACGACAACGCTTACCCGAAAAATACTTACAGGCCTATCTGGATGTAGAGTAAAAAGTAACCAATACATAAATCAGCAATGATATCATTAAAGCACTGCAGCTTGATTAATTTTCTTTACAGTTTAAGCCTGTCTTTGGAGGTAATTTCAATGAAAAAACCAATAATAAACATCGAAGACGTGACACTGTACCCGCGACCACCTGCTTTTGCCGCTAAAGGCGCAGCTGCCGAAATTTTTGACGGAAAAATGGGGCCTATTGGCAGCATTCTAGGTGCGCAGAAGCTAGGCTACAATATTACAGAGGTGCCTCCCGGAAAAAGAGCTTTCCCTTTTCATAACCATCGTGTGAACGAAGAAATGTTCTTTATCCTTCAAGGACATGCCGAGGTTCGCATTGGAACAGAGACCTTTTCCATTCGAAAAGGTGATATTATAGCGTGCCCACCCGGCAGCGCGGCGTCAGCACATCAAATAATAAATACCGGGAGTGAGGCGCTCAGGTACCTTGCTGTTAGTACAAAAATTTCGCCAGAAATTGCGGAATATCCTGATTCTGGAAAGTTTGGTATACTTGGCGAATTCCAAAGTTCCGACGGGCAATCCGAATCATATATGTATGTCGGTAAAAAATCAGAAAGCATGGATTACTGGGAAGGTCAGAAATAGCGTTTTTTTAGATAAATGGTGGGCACTACAACAATCTACAAGAGCTGCGACGGCTGACTTTAAATCTTAGGTGCCTTTTCCAATGGATATAATAAGCACATTTTGCGGATTTTGAAGATCATCAATTTCATAAATAATTGTGTATCCAAGTTTTGAGGCTACCTTGCGCAGGAAAACATTTGAACTCTGTGTTGCCGAACCTGACGATGGGAAAAGCTCTAAGCGCTTTCGAACATCATCAATGTCTTTGAGATAGGACAACGTAGATTGGTGTCCTAGTGTTGTGTATATATTTGTAGCCCAAGCGATATGATTATCTTCGGCCGACTTTCGCCACCTGACGGTTGCCATCGATGAGTTCCTTTTCATGCTCGAATTCTTTTACACGAGATAAAACCATCTCAGCAAGCTGATCGACTGACTTGGACTCAACGACAGGACCTTCTTTTCTTTCATATAAAGAAAGACGTGATAAAAGGTTTAGGTAATGCTCTTGAGTCATCAAGACTTTCACTTCGCCGCCCCGATGAAGAATCTGAATCACAGAATCGCCGGTTACCAGATCGAAGAAGTGGGCCATCTTTTCCCTCAGTTTCGAGGCTACGACAGTTTCTCTGAACATAATATCACCTCCAGTGAAGTTGTACAACTAATAGTACAATTATTCGTACAAATCAACTGATAAATCAAGTCTAGATCAATTATTTCTTCATTTGATATAAAATTTGCGTCACCAGATCGTATTTAATAGATTTGGCTGTTTTTGACGTGCTCGCTAGGGGTCTACATCAATAACGGGGGCAGTCCTATGCGTCCGGTTTGGACCATTGACAAATGGTGGCTCGGGACGGAATTGAACCGCCGACACAAGGATTTTCAATCCTCTGCTCTACCGACTGAGCTACCGAGCCACTGACCTCAGGAAGGCCCATTAGTTACCTTCCCAGAGGGCTTAGTGTCAACCGTTCACCTTATCAAAAGCTGACTTTAAATCGCCCAAAAGATCTTCGAGATCTTCGACTCCAACGGAAAGACGTATTAAAGAATCATCGATGCCCAATGCTTTGCGACTCTCAATTGGAACGGACGCATGCGTCATAATTGCCGGATGCTCAACCAGGGATTCAACTCCCCCTAAGCTCTCCGCTAATGCGAAAATTTGAACACTTTCAAGAAAAGTCCGCGCAGCGCCAAGTCCGCCCTTCATATAAAAAGTAATCATGCCTCCCATTCCCGTCATCTGTTCTTTCGCCAAACCATGCTGTGGATGAGATTTCAAACCTGGATATATTACCTTTTCTACTTTTGAATGAGATTCCAAAAAATCAGCAATTGCAATTGCATTGGCCTCATGTGCTTTCATACGAAGAGGCAGCGTCTTTAAACTTCTTAGACACATGAAGGAGTCCATTGCCCCTTGAATTCCCCCCATTGAATTACTCAAGAAGGCCAGCTTCTCAGCGAGATCATCACGATGAGTTACAGCAACACCGCCAACCACGTCACTATGTCCACCAATATATTTTGTGGCTGAGTGAACTACGATGTCCGCACCCAGCAATAGCGGTTTTTGAAAGTACGGGCTCATAAAAGTATTATCGACAACGGTGATGATTCCTTTTTCGCCTGCCGCCTTCGCTATCTTTTTAATATCAATAAGCTTCAACGTTGGGTTGGTCGGCGTCTCCAGCCAAACTAGTTTTGTATTTGGCCTCAAGGCTTTAGTGAAGTTCTGTGGGTTCGTAAGGTCCACATAACTGAAATCAATGCCATTGTTTTTCAAAACTTTATTAAAAAGACGGAAGGTCCCCCCGTACATATCATCGCCTGCAATGACGTGATCGCCATTTTGAAGCATATGCATGATTGTCGTTGTAGCAGCGCATCCTGAAGCAAAGGCAAAGCCGTACTTTCCCCCTTCAAGATTTGCTAAGCAATCTTCATAGGCTTTTCGCGTGGGGTTATGGGTTCGGCTATACTCCCAGCCTTTATGCACTCCTGGCGACTCTTGCACATAAGTTGACGTCATATAAATAGGCGTCATAATTGCGCCGGTCGTTGGGTCTGGCTGTTGTCCGGCATGAATTGCTCGTGTAGCAAAGCCAAGATGCTTCATATCTTTTTTCATAAATGACGTCCTTATTTTTTCTGAAGCTCCTGGAGAGCTTGTTCTGCTAGAATCACGCGATTAAACGTGTTTTTCGTGTCTTCTTCCTTAAGCAAACCGTTATCAACCATCCATTGATCGTTGAAAGCCTTGCTAAGATACGCTCTGCCGCTGTCTGGAAAAATCACAACTATATTAGATGGTTTTTCCAAGTTCTCCGCCATTTTCCAAGCGCCAACAAGAGCCAATCCACTTGAGGGGCCTACCAAAAGGCCTTCCTTAGCTACCAACTCGCGAGTCAGATCAAAAGCCTCTTGGTCAGAAACTTTAACAAAACCATCGTATATATTCAAATGCACGTTGTCGGGGAGCATGTCTTCTCCGACCCCCTCTACGGAATATGAGCCCGGCGGGTCCACGACCTTCTTATAGTAGTAGAGATCATAGAGAATACTGCCAATCGGATCTGCGCAAATAACTTTGATCTGAGAATTTTTTTCTTTTAAAAACTTCGCGCAACCAGAAAGAGTGCCGCCAGTTCCAGCGCCGCCAACTAAAACATCTACTTTTCCACCCATTTGTTCCCAAATTTCAGGACCTGTTGTCTCATAATGACGTTTTGGATTGTCCGGATTGTGAAACTGGTTAACCAAGAAAGCCCCGGGGGTCATTTCTGCAATCTTTTTAGCAACGGAATAGTGACTCATTGGATGATCGGGCCCCACTCCTGCTGGTGTGATCACCACGCGCGCGCCATAAGCACGCAATATAGCTCTTTTTTCTTCGCTCATTTTTTCTGGCATTATAAATATACACTTATAACCCTTAACGGCGCCAACGAGAGCCAATCCAACGCCGGTATTTCCTGAGGTGGCCTCCACGATTGTGCCTCCAGGCTTCAAATCACCCCGTTTTTCAGCATCTTCGATCATGGCTACCGCAACACGATCTTTAATGCTGCCGCCAGGATTGAAATATTCCACTTTTGCGAAAAAATTATGTTTCGAGTGTGGAAATGTATTTTTAAGTTCAACAATGGGCGTGTGCCCAATGGTTTCGAGGATGTTCTTATAATATTTAGACATTAGGGTACTTGGCTTTCTAAGTTTTTTCTTCTTTGTTCAGTAAGATAAACATTATTCATGGACTGTAAAACAGTATTCATTAGAATCAATGGATCTGCTGAATAAGAGATTCCGAGTTTCAAAGAAAGTTTTTTGACCATTTGCTCGTTTGGCTGAGCCCTCAATAACTCCTCGACCAGTTTCTCTAAATTTTCTTGCTTAGTGCTAACACTTGCCATCCGATCCTCCAGCAGCTCACTGTATCACCCGCCCCCCAAAGAGTGAAAAAAATTTTGCAGAAGAGGGCCAAAAAGAAGCAGCAAAAATGCTGGAAACTGCATCAGAAGCAGGGGGCCTAGCAGGAAAAACGGCAGCTTTGACAACTTGCGACTGATTTCGTCATGGCATGCTTCGATGGTTTCTTGTTCCAGCTGGCAAAGAAAAACATAAATACTCTCACCCCTCAAGCCACGCTCCAGTAGGTCTAAAAGACTGCGACGGTACTGAGATCTTTGTTTTTGGAGAATTTCTGTTGCTTCTAGGCCCTGATCAAACAATGTGATCCATTTTGTGACATCCCTAGCAAAGCGAGACCGGTCCTCTCGAACAAATGAGCGAATCCCACTTCTTACAGAACTGCCGACCTCAATGCTTCGCTTTACATATGAGATGAGTTGCAAAGAGGGCGCTATGTATTCCATTGAAACCTTTTGCCGATGACAAAAACTGTCACCATGCCGCTGAAAAACAAAGCCCCAGAGCTTATAATCAGCCCCTTATGTTGATAAAATCCAAATTGAGTGATCATAAAAAACAACAATCCGACATAAAGAGCCGCCGAAATGACTGCTTGCAGACGAATTTGCAGACTCACCTGTCCCGACCTACGTCGAAAGTCTTCCATGATTTTGAGATTTTTTCGCAAGGACCTCAGCTGATCTGCGCATTTTGATTGTGATTTCTCAATCCGGCTCAATTCGTCAAAAAGATTTCTAAGCGACGCTGATTTCAGGCTCGCAGAAGAGTTCTCAAATACAATTGCGTGAACTAGATTTTCCAATGAAACCCTTAGTAGGCTTGATTCTTGGTGCGACAATGTCACCAAAGACGATCGCAGAGTTTGCCCTGATTGAACGCCGAGAATGAGATGGTCTAACATCCTCAATGTTTGTGATTGAATCAGTTTTTCTTGATATACATAAAAAAAATGCGGCAAAAACTTCAATAAAATAAACATCGAGCCAAAAAAAAGCCACAAAAGCATCGGGTGAAGGCTCCACATGATAAAGAAAAAGATCATAAGACATGCCAAAATGAGAAAAATCCGCGCATGAAGATTCGTAAGGCCAACATTTTGCAAAGAAGAGGCAAGAATCCGATGTGCGAAGATGAATCCGAGGCTCGTAATCAGGATCGAAACATTCATGAACATGACCTCCTCACCATTAGTCCTCGCAAAAAGAGTGCCCTTGAATTTTTTTATTGACGGCGTAAGTCGAATTGTGAAGACTTAGATTAAGAAGTAAATTGAAGCGTTAACAACAACAACGATTGCATCCTAGGAGGAGCAAATGGCAAAAAAGAAAGCTACTAAAAAAGCAGCTAAAAAAACTACAAAGAAAGCTACTAAGAAGAAAGCTACTAAAAAAGCTTCTAAGAAATAGTTTCCTTGGTACTGACTCAGTACTTTAAAACCCGCATTGTAAAATGCGGGTTTTTTTATTCTTTAATGACTTAGAAATAGTAAGCCGCGCCTACGGAGCCCGTAGGAACCACCATTCCGCGATGAACCTCGTCCAACAAGACGATTTCTGCAAAAAAAGATGTGCCGGCAAGATTGCCTGTTAATTCGGTATATTGAAGACCGATGGATCCAGATATAAAGTCTGTCGCAAATTGACCAGAGGACTTTTGATCCGCGTTTAAAACCTGTTCTAAAACGTCGGCTTTTTGGTAATTTCCTATACCACTTGAATTATACCAACGCGCATAACCCAGGGTTGTGTATGGTGCGATCCTATCGCCCAAAAAACTATGCTTCCACAAAATATTTACGGAACTATAGCCAGGGCCTCCACCAACTCCTGCTAGTGCCCCATCCATGTCTTCGAAATTAATTTCAAAGTTAAGACCATAAGAGCCTAAAGAGCCCCCGAGGGCCAGGCCCAGACCCACTTTGCGAGCTTCCCGGAGGGCAAGATTGTCTTGATAGTTGTTGTTTTCATCAACTTTAAAGACATTCGTGACGGTTGTGCTGAAATCATCAGCATAAGATGCCAGTGGCAACATAAAAACAGCCAAAATAAAAAGACGTTGTGCTAATTTATGCATAAATCCTCCCTATAAAACGCGGGCCCTCAGACCCTCTTCTTGAAAGAACTTCCTTAGAGCCGGACCATCCACCGGCTCTAAACGGAATAACAGCTTGTGAATCAAATCAAAAGTATCCAATGACTTTTTGGTTCGCAACTCACCTGTTAAGTAGGCCATGTCATCGCTTATCTTGATGGCATTATCAAGTAGTCTTGCCATGTCTTTGTTTTTCGACGTTTTGTCTAGGAGCGACAAGGTTTTATTAAAATTCGTAATCAAACGGTCTATTTGGGTGATCACACTTGTAACAGAGCCCTCATTTTTTTCAACCAGCTCTATGATTTTCCCTGCAAGGCCATAGCTTTGAGAAATTAATTGATCAATTCGTGGAGGGTCCTCGCCACGGATGTAGTCTCCGGAGCTAAGATTACCAGAGTCGGTGCTTCCAGGGGAAATCTCGAGAAACTTCTCTCCGATGACTCCTGCTAAATTAATAAAAAACTTAGAGTCTTTACGAAGAGTCGGCCATGCCTTTTTATCCACTGTAATTTGAATACGCAATTTAACCTCTTCACCATTGGGACTTTTATATCCCGGCTCAAAGTTAATTTTTTTGACCTTTCCGACTTTGATACCCATTACACGAACCGGAGAGCCCTCTTCAATACCTCCTGCGTAGTTGTACATAACGTTAAGATCATAGGTATTTGAAAATGGCGCGACTAGACCCATCATATACGCAAAGGTGACGATCAAAATAATCGCAGCAAGCGCAAGCAGACCCACCTTGGTTTCAATCTTCATAAAACACTCCGTAATAATTTAAGAATTCGTCTTAAATCTTTCTTAGTATAGATAACTGAACGCATAAGACAAAAGAAAATCAATTATAATAACTGCCATCGATCCTGCGACAACACTGTTTGTCGTTGCTCGCCCCACACCCTCTGCTCCTTCTTCACAACGAAATCCGAAATAGCAGCTAATCAATGGAATTACTGCTCCAAAGCATGCTGCCTTAATGATCGCGAAAATTAGATCTTTAAACTGAACAAAGCGTTTCATTCCAGTAATAAACATCGCCGGTGTATAGCCGAGGTAAGAACTGCTCACAGCCATCGCGCTGAAAATACAAGTCATATTCGCAATAACCGTTAGAAACACTGCGCCCAAAATACACGCGACTAGACGAGGCATCAGCAAATAATTAACCGGATATATGCCCAGCATTTTAAGTGCATCAATTTGCTCTGTGATCTTCATGGTTCCTACTTCCGCAGCGATCCCCGCTCCGACTCTCGAGGTCAGCAGAAGGGCCGTAACAACGGCCGCAAGTTCTCGTAAGATTAACATGGCTGCAAAACCGGGAACCATCGAATCATTTTGAATGACGATCTTCATATGAAATGAAGACTCAAGAATCGTTACCATGGCAGCAAAGCTCACGCAGAAAACAATGATTACAAGACTGCCGTTTCCTACAAAATACAGCTGTTCGAAAGTTTCCTTCCAACGAAACCGTCTTGCTCGTTCCTTCATCTAAAACCCTCTGACTATATGAAGAATAATTTCACCAATAAAGCTTGTCAGCCAATCTGTCACCACAATCGCAATCATCGTGACAACAGAAGTTAAAACCACAGCACGTCCGACACCCTTTGCTCCTCCCGTCGCAAAATAGCCTTTTTGAGTGCAAATCGTGGCAAGAACTAAGCCGAAAACAAAACATTTTACAAGGCTCCCGACAATTGAAGGAATCGTAATAATTGTGGGAACATGGCGCATATATTCTTCAGGATTCACTCCTGCGAAAAAAAAGCCCAGGAACATCCCGCCTATAATAGACATAAAAAGGCCTAAAAATAATAGAAAAAAACTCGATATAACAATCCCTAAAAAACGCGGTACGATGATTTCCTGAATTGGATTTGCCCCTAGGCAGCGAATTGCATCTATCTGCTCAGTCACACGCATTGTTCCCAGCTCTGCAGAGGTAAAGGCCCCGATTTTTCCACTGAGCATAAAGGCAATCAGCAAGGGTCCTACTTCGCGAAAGGTTGCACTCGTTGCTAATCCTCCCAAAAAACCTAAAGCGCCAAACTCTTTCATTTGGAGCGTAAATTGAACGGTCATGATGGCACCAACAAAAAAGCCAGCCACCGCCGTGATGACAAGACTTTCAGTGGTCACATACCAAACCTGCTTTAAAATCAATTGCAACCGCGTTGGTCTAGAGATCATCGTCACCATGATCTCGGTGAAAAAAATAAGGCTTTTTCCAACTTCATCTGCAACTTCAATCAAACCCCGAACCATCACTATCATAACAAAGCCTCAGCCAAAAAGTCCCTCACCAGAGGAACCTGAGACTTTTTCAGCTCCTCAGGTGTGCCAATCGTGACAATTTCACCTTTATCCAACACCACAATACGGTCAGCAATGCTCAATGCACAGTGCATGTCGTGACTAACGACAAGAGAAGTGGTTTTAAGACTGCGTGAAAGATCAAAAATAAGCTGATTTACAGCATTGGTGGTAATGGGATCTAAGCCCGTCGTGGGCTCATCAAAAAGCAAAATCTTTGGCTCTAGCGCTACTGTTCTTGCAAGACTGACGCGTTTTTGCATCCCATAAGAAATTTTCGCCGGCATCTTATCTTCAATACCGCTCAAATGAACGAGATTCAGGGCTTTTTTTACTTTCTCAGCAATTACACCCTCCTCTAGTTGATAATGACGGCGCAGTCCAAAAGCCACATTCTCATAAACTGTTAGAGAATCAAAAAGCGCTGGGTGCTGAAAAACCATTCCGCATTTTTTACGAATTGGCAGGTACTTCTCTTCACTGAGTTTGCTAACTTCTTCGCCGTCAATCCAAATCTCGCCCTCATCAGGACGTAAAAGTCCCACGATGTTTTTCAAAAGCACTGATTTGCCTGTTCCAGACATGCCCAAAATAAATAGAATCTCGCCCTCTCGGATATCAAGATTTAAGCCATTTAGAACAGCTCGGCCTCCGAACCGTTTAATAAGATTCTTAAATTGGATCATTGCAACATCATAGTTAGAACTTCTCTTTATTTGCAAGCGTGGATCTGCAGCAAGCACTAGGCTTCTGTTAGCGGCCCAGTAAGAGAGCCTCGTATAAACTGTTGAACACTCGGATTGGAATGATTTTTTGTTTCTGCTGGCGTTCCTGTAATGATCAGTTCCTGATCCATCACTAGAGCTATGCGATTTGCAAGCTGATAAGCGCGATTTACATCATTCGTAATTGCAACAACTGTCGAATTATTTTTTTTCTGCAAATCTAAAATTAGCTCGATAATCTTTCGTGAGGTAATGGGGTCCAAGCCCGCAGTGGGATCATCATAAAAAATAATCTCGGGATTAAGAGCTAATGCTCTAGCTATCCCGAGACGTTTTTGCATACCGCCACTAATTTCGTCAGGATAAAGAAATTTTGCATGAGCAATTCCCACGGCCTCAAGAAAAACATCGACCTTCGTTTGGATTTCATCGGAGGCAAGATCTGTCGCCTCTCTTAGAGGAAATCCAATATTTTCGCCGCAGGTGAGTGAGTCAAACAGTGCATTTTTTTGAAAAAGCATTCCAAGTTTTTTAAGGGTCTTAAGACGCTCGTTGCCGCCAAGCGTTGACCAATCTTGCTGATTGATAAAAACCTTACCTTTTCGAGGAGTTATCAATCCGGCCATGGTTTTCAAAAGTGTCGTTTTTCCTTGGCCACTTGGGCCCATTAAGACGAAAACTTCACCTGCTGGAATTTCTATTGATATGTTTTTTAATACGACCTGCGAATCGAAGCCGACTTCAATCCCTTGTAGTTTCAAAGACATAAATGCGATGACTCACCTCACTCGGACTTGTCTGAATACTCGATTTAAGATTGAATAAACCTCTGAAAGCAATCTAATTTTTAATCAGACACTCATTCTTAAATCTAAGGAGACATCATGGCTCATAAAAGAAATAAAATCGCTGTTATTGGCGCTGGATTTGTAGGCTCAACAACGGCTCATTGGGCTGCGCAAAAGGAATTGGGCGATATTGTTATTCTCGATATCAACGAGGGGACGGCTATTGGTAAAGCACTAGACTTGAGCCAATCTGCCTCTATGGAGCTCTTTGATTCTCGCGTCACTGGAACCAGCAAATATGAAGATATCGCTGATGCTGATGTTGTCATCATCACGGCTGGTATGCCTCGCAAACCCGGAATGAGTCGCGATGAGCTTGTTGGCATCAACGCGAAAATCGTTAAAGACGTATGTGTCGGAGTTAAAAAATATGCTCCAAATTCATTTGTAATTGTCGTTTGTAATCCAATGGATGTCATGGCGGTTTACGCAAAACAAATGCTCGGTTTCCCTCGTGAGCGCATCGTGGGCATGGGCGGATGCTTAGACTCCGCACGTTTTCGCGCTTTCATCGCCGAAGAACTTCATGTTTCTATAAAAGACGTGACCGCTATTGTTCTGGGCAATCACGGAGACGCGATGGTTCCAATGGTTAGGCTAGCCTCTGTTAGTGGAGTTCCGCTAATGGACTTGATGCCTGCTGACAAAATCGCAGCGATTGTTGCCCGAACCAAAACTGCTGGCGCTGAAATTGGTGGCCACTTAAAAACAGGCTCTGCATTCTATGCTCCGTCTCGTGGTGCAGTTGAAATGGCAGAGGCTGTCTTGAAAGATCAAAAACGCGTTCTTCCTGTGGCCGTTGAGCTCAATGGCGAGTTTGGCGTTTCTGACAAATTAATGGTCGGCGTTCTGGCTCGTCTTGGTGGCAAGGGAATGGAAGGCATCGTCGATATTAAAATGAATGCGGATGAAAAAACAGAGTTTGATAAATCTGTCGAAGCCGTTCGCACTCTTGTCTCCGCGCTCAAAAACATACAATAAACTGTCGCGTAATTAATTGAAAGGCACTCGTAAATGAATATCCATGAGTATCAAGCCAAAGAAATTTTGAGAAAATTCGGCGTCGCAACCTTAAAAGGCAGAGTTGCTCACTCTCCTGAGGAGGCGATCGCAGCAGCCAAAGAGATGGATGGGGCTCTGTGGGTTGTAAAAGCTCAAATCCACGCTGGCGGCCGCGGCAAAGGCGGCGGCGTTAAGCTTGCAAAAAGCCTAGATGAAGTTGGTGCCCTTACGAAAAAAATGATCGGCATGACCTTGATAACCCATCAGACCGGCCCCGAAGGTAAGGTTGTGCAAAAGGTTTTCATCGAACAAGGCTGTAATATCGTCAAAGAATACTATGTCGCTTGCTTAATTGACCGGGCTACGGGAAGAGCCGCGATGATGGCCTCATCAGAGGGCGGTATGGATATCGAAGAGGTCGCTGAACACAATCCCACTGCGATTAAAAAAGTCGACATTGACCCAACGATTGGTTTGGCTCCTTTCCAAGCTAGGGAATTGGCCTTCCAAATCGGCATGCCACCAGAATACGTCAATAAAGCCGTAAAATTCTTTCTTGGTCTATACAATGCCTTTGTAACTACTGACTGCTCTATTGCCGAAATCAACCCACTTGTAATCACCAAGGAAGGCGACGTTCTGTGTTTAGATGCAAAGATGAATTTCGATTCAAATGCCTTGTACAGACACGAAGATATCGTCGAGATGCGCGATTTAAATGAAGAAGAGCCTTCTGAAATCGAAGCCTCCAAGTATGATCTGGCTTTCATCAAACTCAATGGCAACATTGGCTGCTTAGTAAACGGCGCAGGTCTGGCGATGGCAACTTTAGATATCATTAAGCTTCATGGGGCAGAGCCTGCAAACTTCTTGGATGTTGGCGGTGGAGCCAACAAAGAGAAAGTAACAGCGGCTTTTAAAATCATTCTTAAAGATCCAAATGTAAAAGGCATCTTAGTCAATATTTTCGGCGGCATCATGAAATGTGACATCATTGCCGACGGTGTGATCTCGGCCTCGAAAGAGTTAGGCCTAAAGGTTCCCCTCGTTGTCCGCCTTGAGGGAACAAATGTAGAGCTCGGCAAAAAAATGTTGCGCGAAAGTGGCTTGAATATTACTCCTGCAGATAATCTAACCGATGCGGCAAAAAAAATAGTTGCTGCTGTAAAAGGATAATCGACATGGCAATTTTAATTGATAAAAACACAAAAGTTATTTGCCAAGGTTTCACTGGGACACAAGGGACTTTTCACTCTGAACAAGCTGTGGCCTATGGAACAAAAATGGTCGGAGGAGTAACTCCAGGTAAGGGCGGAACAACCCACATTGGGCTTCCTGTATTCAACACCGTAAAAGAGGCCAAGGCGGCCACCGGATGCAATGCATCCGTTATTTTTGTTCCGCCGCCATTTGCTGCGGACTCAATCATGGAAGCTGTAGACGCAGATTTGGATCTTGTAATCTGTATTACTGAGGGCATTCCCGTCCTTGACATGGTTAAAGTAAAAAAATTCATGCAGGGCAAGCGCACTCGCCTAATTGGTCCAAATTGTCCGGGTGTTATTACTCCTGGCGCGTGCAAAATCGGCATCATGCCTGGTTCTATCCACAAACCCGGTCGCATCGGCGTTCTTTCTCGCTCCGGAACTTTGACCTACGAAGCCGTTGGGCAATTGACGGCCTTGGGCCTTGGCCAGTCTACGGCTGTCGGTATTGGCGGCGATCCCGTGAATGGAACAAATTTCATCGACGTCTTGAAATTATTCAATGAAGATCCAGACACAGATGCCGTGATCATGATCGGTGAGATCGGCGGAACCGCCGAAGAAGAAGCCGCAGAATACATCAAAAAATATTTCAAAAAACCAGTAACGGCCTTTATTGCCGGAGCCGCCGCGCCTGCAGGAAAACGCATGGGTCATGCTGGCGCAATCATCAGCGGCGGCAAAGGAACCGCAGAGGCCAAGTTCGCCGCCCTAGAGGCTGCTGGCTGTAAAATCTCAAGAAGCCCGGCTGATATGGGCACAACTTTGAAGTCGATGCTGAAATAGGGCGTTTCATTTTGTGAAAGAGAGCTCCCTTGAAAATATATTCTTACTTCCAAATGTCCATTGGGTGCGTTATCCTCGGACTTTCCGGATATCTCTTTGTCCACAATTCTAATGAAATTACTCAATCCCCTCCTGTTGTTGCGGTATGGGCTGTGATCTTTACCTCGTTGTTAGCCTTCATTTTTATCGCCAGTGGCATACTTTTACGATTTCATCTGCGCCTAAAAGCAGTAGAGTGCTCTAAGGAGGGAATGTCTTAGATCTTTGAGACCTTTCTAGAATAAGTCGGTTTTGTAACAGCCTTACCCCTCTCGCTACACTCCCAAAATAGCCGACAAGCCTTATATTGAGCCCTCAGCGCGCCAGAGGTCTACGCGCTGTAACTTAAAAATCTCAAAAAAACGCCTCGTTAAGCTCTAAACCCTGTTTAAATTAAATATCCCGCTCAGCCTGCGAAGTCTGCGCGAATACCCAATAAAATTCATTATTTATAACAGAAACTAATTGTCATGTTTTAGCTCTTAAACTATACTGCCCCAAATTTATGACCAAACAAGCCAGCTTTTTTGACTACCACAAGATGAAAGAAACCAAAGCCAAATACGGCAGGA
>JANMPT010000016.1:0-45846 GCA_031370005.1 Bdellovibrionales bacterium
CGCGGGCCAGACAACGGTGCGGGATCGCTTGCACAGGCTGAAGTCCCACAGAGCCAAATAGGGGGTTCGGATGGATTCGTTTATTAAATGGATGTTTGCAGTGGCATTGAGTCTCGCGGCTACGGGCCAATTGAAGTCTGCGACCTTGGAAATGGCTCAGTTGGCGATTGGGGCTAGCAGCATCAACTTAGCTATGGAAAATTTAGGAGGATGCTGACGGAGCATCCTCCTAAGCCCATGAAATCCTTTGTGAAATTCTAGGCGCTTGACTTACATATTTATGTAAGTTGCATTTAACAACAGGAGTTTAGGATGACATGGAAAGTTGACTATGAATCTCATATAAAGGCAGAGATTAAAAATCAGCTCTCCAACGGAACCTTAACCAAAGATGATCTGCAAGCTCTGGCGAAGTGGGTAGACGAGATCGAATCCTATAACTCATAACTATCGAAAGTGAGGGCAATTATGTCATCATTCAAAAAACTTCTTCAGGAGCTTGGGGCCACCGAGGCCACGCCCAATGAAACTGTGCGAACTTTCCGCAAGGGTTTGGGCATGACTTTAAAGGAGGCTGAAGAGGTGACGGGAATTCGGGAGTCACACCTGAGCGCCATCGAAAATAGGAAAATTGAAATGACCCAACATTATGCCGAAGTCTTTGCCGTGACCTTCGGGCTTCACCCAACCGTGTTTTTGTATCCAAACGGAGAGTTTAAAAAATCCAGGGAGCTTGAATCCATTGAGAAAAAAGCAAAGAAATTTATTATTCGTGCCCGACCCGAGACGAGGAACAGCAAGAAAAAACATGCCATCTAAATTGCTCGCTCTTCTGGCGGGATTTGGAGCTTAAGAATTTGAGGTGCTCTCTAACTCTAATCGGGTGCCTCGGGTCATTTCGATTTTTCTGAATGTTGGCAGCAATGCCAAGGATTTTTAGAGAATCTGCCAACATTCACCTTGTATCTCGCCAACGCCATTGCTACACAAACCTTATGAAGATGGCAGTGAACCTCTATCAATTTACGGACTACCGAACCTACTTAGTAGCTTATGCACAAGATATGAAGCATAAGCGCAAGCAATGGTCCTATGGAGCCTGGGCGCGCGTACTAGGGCTTAAATCCACGTCCTCGATAACTAAAATAGTTCAAGGCCAGCGTGAGCCCGGTGAAGAAATAACCGAGCGTCTGATCAAATATTTTGAGTTCTCTGACAAACAGGCGCGTTATTTTCGTGACCTCATTCAGCTTGAAAAAATCAATAGAGATCCCAAACTAAGTGTTCTGCTTATTGAAAAAATGGGTAAAGAGTATTCTGACTCTTCCATTCGAATTATGGACAACAAGAGCTTTATGACTATCTCTCACTGGTACTACCTCGCTCTGAGAGAACTCTGTCGAACCAAGACTTTTAAAGAAGATCCTGAATGGATCTCTAGTCGATTTCTTTATAGGGTGACTCCACGAGATATTAGGCAAGCCATTCAAGTTCTGTTGGACGTCGGTCTTTTGGCTCGTGAAAAAAACGGCAAACTTTATTTGGCCGAAGGACGAATAGACACGACTACGGACATTTCCTCCGAAGCTATAAAGCGTTATCATGAACAAATGTTGGAACATGCCAAAATCGCGGTTCGAGAAACTCCCGTAGAAGAGCGGGAAATAACATCTACTACTTTAGTTATGAGTTCAAAAAATATAGGCATGGCTAAAGAGTTAATTCGCGAATTCAGGCAGAATTTTGAGCGCCTTCTCGAGGAAGATACGGGCGATCGGGTATTTCAAATACAAATACAACTTTTTCCACTCACGGTTAAGGAAAATCACAAGGAGTACAAAAAATGAAAAGATATCTAAGCATGTTGCTCTCCGCAGTTATTTGTGCAGGAGTCCCTCTTTGGGCCTTTGCCGGCGGGTCGGTAGGTAATGGTGGAGATGGAATTGTCTGTAGGAGCGGCACTAAGCCGGAAGTTGAAACTTTAGATCTTTATGAAGCCAGAACCATGAGAGGCATTACTGCCGAACTGGGTGGACCTCAGCTTAGTTGGAGAGACAAATTAGACATCGCACTGACTCGTCTGGAAAAAATCGATCACTTTAGGGCAGCCCACTATCAAGACAGATTAAATACTTTTTTAAGTGAAGCTTCCTTTATTCCGGGTATTAAGCTCATTGACATCCCAGACTCGCAGCAAGTGATACTTCCATCACAGTGCACGATTGAGCAGGTAGCCATTCAGAAGCCACCACAATTTCCAGGAGATGCTTACTACGTTGTCAATAAAGACCTCTGGGATCTTATGAGTACGGATAATCAGGCGGCGCTCGTATTGCATGAAATTGTCTATCGGGAAGCCATTGAGTTTGGCCATCAAAACTCGATATCGGCTCGTTATTTTAATTCATTAGTATTGTCCAATCGTTTTGATAAAATAGCTCTCAATGATTATATTCATCTCCTATATCGGTTGCCATTTGGGACTGCCACAGTCCGAGGAGTTGAGGCCGCATTGTTTGTGCCAACTTCTGGTGGTGGCTTGAACTTCAGTGAAAGCCTTGAAGATCAGTTCAATCCTAATGTCTTGCCGGAATCGCTTTACGTTTACCGGGACAGTCGATTACAAGTGAGTTCAAATTGGCTCAATGTTGCTGGAAATTCACAGATTTCATTTTTTTCTAATGGAAATGTGAAGTCGGCAGCCGTGGTTTTGGGCCAGTGGTCTCAGAATCAAAATACATACTTTCTCAGTGGAAACACGAAATTCTTTGACAACGGCCGGCTTGACGCGATCCATCTGGCTCAGCCGCAGATTGTAAGTTTGCCAAAAAGGAGCGCTTCTTTATCTGTCGAATCGGGATCAGGTGTGACCTTCTTTGCGTCTAATGGCGACATTAAAGAGATAGATCATGTTCGTGACGGTAGTATCCAGCAAAATGGAATTACTTATACAAATCTCTATGGTGCGATCTCATTTTATGAGAGTCAGATTATAAATTATTTGAGTACGAAGACCTCTGTTGCCGTTACAACGCCATGGCTGAGCCTGCAGACCCTACCGCAAACACCCATATTCTTTTACCCAAATGGCGAATACAACTCTATGACCGTTCAGACGGGTAAGGCACATTTGGCAAATCAAAAACCAGGACAATTTTTTAATTTAGCTCCAAAAGAAACACTTGTGCTTAACCCCAACAAAAGCGTGAACACCTTGAGGGTGACTCAGGGGGACTTGGAGCTGGACGGAATTCAGTATTCTTTGGTTTCTGTTTCTACCGAAATACAAATCAACGGCGCAGGGGTGGTTCTTAGTTTGTCTATGGCAAATGGAGAATTTACTTTAAAGCAGCAGGCTATTAGTCTATCGACGCGCGGGAAAATGGACTATGTTTTAACCACCAGCGGAAACAGAACATTCTATAAGTATAAGTATGGGTATATAACTGGGGTTAACCTTTTAGTAGCGGGTGTCCAACTTCCCGTAAATGAAATGGATTCTTTTTCATTTTCTCCCGACTCGGTCTCAATCAAACTTTCACGACAAAATGACGCCGTTCGCGAGGACGGTTCGCCCTATGAGCTGCACGGCTATGTCGAACTTTCTGGTGTAATTTCACCGCCGACTGGATATAAATTTGTAAGATGCTCTGATGAAATCAGGTTTTATAACAATGGAAAGATTCAATACTGTGCGGTGATATACAATCCACGTGGAAAACCTTTTCCTGTCACTATGCTGACCCCTCAGGGGCCACGAGACTTCGCAGTAGAGTGGAACTATTCGCCTCAACATCAGTTCCCAGAATTTTTCTTTTTCGACAACGGGCAGGTAAAAAAAGGTACTCTTGGAAGACAAGCAACATTTATTGATGTTAACGGTGCAACCGTTATCAAAAATGCAGATGAAGTGGTTGAGTTTGATGGAAATGGTAAATTACTTCGATAAAAGGCAAGCGGGAAAAATTTGCGGAAAAAGAATAGATGAGTTTCGAATAGCTTGCATGCAGTTTTGGCCCGCCCATCGTTAGTTTTGTTTCAAAATCTCTAGAAAAAAAGCCAAGGTGAGATAAAAAACGCCTTGGCTTGTCAGTTGCTTGGAAATTGAGTCTGATTTTCATAATCTGGGCATCGGAACATTGCAGGTTGAAGTAAGCCGGGCCGACGCCATCATTTCATGGAACTTTAAGCATATGTTAAGAAGCTGATGACTGACAAATCAGCGCGCGGACGCCTTGAGATTTCTGATCCTAAATTGGCGGCTTGGTCTAACGATGTAATCGCGCACACTAAAAAAATGAAGGTCAGTTAGCTCGGTTTTTATACCGCCTACCTAAAATGACCTAACTATTCGAAATAATTGAAAATTTGGTAGTGAGAGGCGGACTTGAACCGCCGACCTACGGATTATGATTCCGTTGCTCTAACCAGCTGAGCTACCCCACCACGGCCTCAAGGAAACGGCGCGTTGCGCGGTTGCTTGTGTTCCATTTCTTTTGAGTGAAACTTTTTTAGCGATCTGTGACGCTTATGTCAAACACAAAAAGCTAGCATTCTAGCCTTTCGTATTGACTAGGGCACCCTATCTAAAATGCAATTGGAATTTGAAGCTTGTCCATAACTGAAAGGGGATCCCTCATTATGTTTATGAATCTTCGAACTCAACTCAGAGGTATTGTGCTCGCAGCAGCACTGGTATCCATTGGTCTCGTCGGCTGTACTCCGGATAAATCAACCACGCTAAACAATGATAAATTAGGTGGCTTTGCGGAGACAACGAATGTCACAGGTTTGAATGTTGTAGGTGAGGATCTTCAACCGCTGGCCGGGGCAAAAATTCTAATTGGGACTGAGCTCAATACTCCATTCACTAATAACTATTTGGTGGCCGATATCTTAGGTCGCATCGATCTTCCCACAGCTTGGATGGATGCTCAGCCTGTGACTATTGAAGCCCCAGGTTATGTTAGAGCTACTTATTATGCTCAAACTCCTGGCGATCACATTTATCGCTTGCGTAAAAAAAGCAATATTGGCACGACTCAGTATGAAGTGAAGGGCGTGACCACAGGCCATAATATCGCTGATCATGATGGCTATATTGATTTTGGCCTCGTAATACCAGCAATGACTCGCAATGACTTCTTGAGCTTCAATATTGATTCTGTGATTAGCCCTCAATATGACAGGATCACTATTTTGGGTCAAGATGCTGATATTCCGAGCAATATTACTTTTCCAAAGCAAAAAGAGTCTTATATTTTGCCAGTGACTGTTAGCAAACCCGGCTATCGCGTTTATTTTTCAGATGGCGGAGTTCAAAAAGTTTTTGCGGCCCGCGGTCGTTTTCCATTCAAAGAAGTTGTTGATAAGCTCCGCAACAGAGCTCCTTTCTATGAGATTGTAAATGATTTCACTATCTCTGGTGGAGGAGTCAAAGATCTCAATCTGACAGCTGCCAGCTCGCAAGTGGATCTTTCAGTGAAAGACTTAGACTTCAAAAACAAAGTGATGGTCACGGCTCCTGCAATTAGCGGGGATGAAACTTTGATGGTCGTGGGTATGGCTCATATGGCCGAGTACATGATTCCGACCGACGTAAAGGCCCTTAAATCTAGACAAAAACTAGGAATCAGCATGTTGGATGCAAATGGTTCCGTGTTTTCAATTCTTAAAAAAACCAAGGATATGGAGTCCAATGACCCAGGAGCAGACCGTTTAAGCGCTGTTTTGGTTCCGGCCGGCACGGGGGCCTCTCCTGAATTCTTGCCAATTCTGGCAGATCCTAGCCTGGCGAGCAATGGCGACATGCTTGTGCCAAAAATGCTACCAATTGCTGGCGTGAATGCTGTTGCGACCTATGCCGTGATTTCACAGGTTCAGCAGGTTCTACAGGGAGCACAAAAAGTGAAGGTCAATAGCAGCTATTGGGAGATGTATGCTCCCAACTGGCTGGAAGTAATTAATTTGCCAAAATGGCCAGAGGGCAATCACCTGACTGGAAAAAAGCATTGGGAAATTAACTTGATTGGCAGCCTCACTGTTTCTCAAGTTGATCTCGGACCCGCAATGATTAATAATGCTACCCATGTCACGCATTCTTCTTTGGATTTCTAGCTTTATTCTTATATGTTTTGTCTTTATCGAGTCTGGTTGCAGTCTTTTCGACAGGCAGCCAGACCCGGAAAATGCTATTCTAAAGCAATCCATTCATCAAAAAGTTTTCTTCGCCCCTTATGACAGCGTATGGAAAGCGGCTCATACTTCGATTAGGTATCCTATTGCAGTTGAAAATCAAGACACTGGTTATTTAGAAACAGAATACATCAAAGGAGTGGATGGTTTTTTGCCTCCAGAGGTTTCTAAGCCACCATCAGCGGGTATTCGCTATAAATTAGTTTTTAATTTTGCAAAGGGAAAAACTGAAGGCAGGGAGTCTACTCGAGTCACTATAGAGAAGAAAATTGAAAGACTGCGTGATTTCTTCTCAGAAGCAGATAGCTTGGCATCAGATGGCCTTGAGGAAAAGGCGCTCTTTTATCGTATTGAACGCGAAATTGTAATCGATTCAGCACTTAAAAACGCTCAATAGAATAAATGTTCAAGAATAGTAGACAGCTCACTCGTCGCGCAGTGCCTCAGGTGTAAAGTCGGAAGTTTTTAGATTTTGATCAACTTTAATTTTAGATAGAGAAATTTCAGTGGCGCGATTATTTTGCATATTGTGGATCATTATTTTTCTTGCGCGCCATTTCCCAGTGCCAACTTTTATATAGTCACTGAAGTCGATGACTTTTAATAACTTACCCTGTTTATCATAGCATTCCGTCTTGCTGGGCAGATACTCATTGGCCGAAATATAGCTAATAATCTTTGAATAATTTGCTGATGTTTGATTTACGTCACTTTCGACCACAAAATATTTTTGATTTTCAATTTTTATTTCTTTTTTGAGAACGTTTTTAATACTGCTATCTACATTGATGTTGAAATCTTCAGTATTCAGTTCTGAGCCTAAGATAGAGTTTGATTCGTGCGAAGAGGGTGCCAGTCGGCGAATTTGTTTGCTCGAAGGAAGGTAAAGCCATTTTTCCTCTTTGCCGTTTCTGTACGTTGCCAGCAATGAGGTTCCCTTAAGATCTTTCGGACTTTCCATATGTACCAGCACATAGTGTTCTTTCTTGGAAGGGCTGAGTCGCAGAATCTTCATACCACGCACTTTAAAACTCTCATCTGCCTCGATAATTTTCATCGAGGCATCGAATTCCTCATCTTTTGCGCTCATGCGGCTAGCAATTTCTTGAGTGATCTTGGAAATATCAATCGGAGCGAGGTTTGCGCGTGAGAAGCTTTGTGGCCCCAAGAGTATAAATAAAAATCCAAACATTGAAAGACCAAGCACAAGTTTCTCCTTTCCTGTTTTATTCATTTTCGGTGTTGAAAGCAGCCAAGGACAGCTTTTTAGGAGTGTTGGAAGAAGAATCAAATCCCCGATAAGTCCTGCTAACATGGTTAAGACCATATAAAACCCAAAAGTTCTGTTCATTGCGAAATATGAGATAAGAAATACCGATAATCCTGCAAGTAAAGTTAAACTTGATATGAGACAGGGGTTGCCCTCAAGCCAAAGGGCTTTTTCCACATTTAAGCGATTGATAGGGCTATTTTTTTGTATGCTTCTTAACCTTTCGAGAAAGTAAACGGTATTGTTAAATGCCAGTCCCAAGGCGATCGAAAAAATAATCGCAATACTTGGTTTTATTGGAGTTTGTGAAATGGCAAGAAATCCTAAGAGGACTGCCGGAGGAACAAGGTTCGGAATGCAAGCAAGTATCGACCATCGTACGGAGCGAAATACAAAAATTAAAATCACGAAGATAGCAAACATTGACTGCCAGAATCCATAGATGAGTTCTTTTGAAAGCTGATTGTTAAGCGTGTGAATAGTAGAGCCCATTCCAGTGGCATTAACTTTAAACTCTGGAAAAAACTTCTGGGCCTTGCTTTTAAGCTTTTCAATTAGCAAAAAGACTTCATCAGATGGAAGATCTCTCGTTCGAATTGCTATGCGGGTTTTAGAAGAGTCTGTACTTAGATAGTTTTTAAGCGGGCTTTGGTCGGAAAGCGAATGCAAAAATATAATCTCCGCTGTTGCGGCCCTGCTTGTTGGCAAGCGATTGCGGGTGAGGCTTGAGGCTGCAATTAAATCAGAAAGACCTACAACGCTGCCTACACCCGGATAACTGCGATAGTGATGAATAAGCTTATCCAGTTGACTCAGCAGCTGTGGGTCGCTCCATATGTCTTTAGTGCCACGTAGTTCTATATCAATAGGAATCATTCCTCCAAGCTTATGATCAATCAGCTCTGTGGAGTTTCGCACCTGATGATTAGTTGGTAAATCATCAAAAAGTCTTGCGGTCCAAGAAAGTGTTTGGCCTTTTATGGCTAGAGCCACGGAAACTGCGATGATAAGAAAGGCCACTGCACCACTTTTATGGAAGAAGTATAAACTCCAGCGGGCCTTTGCCCAGGCCCATTTACGAGCTCGCGGTTTTGGCAAAAGAATTAAAAGCGGAACTAAAAGAATATTGGTAACAATCCAGCAAATAAAAATTGCCATAGCGACAGTAAAGCCAAAGTCTCTGATTATTGGCACTTTGGTGGTGGCAAGACTCAGAAATCCAATCATCGGAGTTAGAGCTGCTAAGAAGTTCGCACTTAGCAAGGATTTCATGGTTTTAAGAATTAATTTGTAGTGGCTAGTTGAAGATTCCAGCCTGTCTTCTTCCACCAGACGAAGCATCGAGTGAATGCATAAAGACATGACCGTAACAGTTGCCAGAATAGGAATCATGGTAGAAAGCACAGTGAAGGTATAGCCAAAAACTGCCATAGCAGCCAAGATCATAAGATTTGCGACTACGGTAATGATAAAGGAAATAAGTACCGGAGTAATATTGCTAAAAACAATCGATAGTACGATGAGGCAAGCCAAAAATCCAAGCCCCACGAAATTACGGATCTCACTTTGGAGAAGTGTACTGATATCGGACTGCACTGCCGGGGAGCCGCCGATTTCTACTTTAGCAAAGGGCAGATCCCTTTGTACGGTAGTTTCGATGTGGGATTTCAGACCTTGTAGGTCCGCTGCTGAAATTTCATTAATGTTGATAATCACAGAGACGGTTTTAGCGTCTCTAGAGATCAAAGCTGGGGTGAGTATACTATTCTTAAGAACTTGTTCCTGCCACTTCCCCGTTGGAATGCTTTTAAGCAAGGGACCTATGCTAAGACCCTCTCTGGAGCTAATAGCACCTTCTACCGTTGCAAGGCTTAAAGAGTTTTTGACCCCAGCAATTTTACTTAGATCCTCAGTTGTTTGTTTGAGTGCTTGAATTTTTTCCGCTTCCAACCAGCTTTGTTTGTCGCCAAAAATTTGTAAGGTGGCAATAAATGGCTGCAAGTCAGATATTTGAAAAGTTTTTTTTGTTTTTGCATCCAGTGCCAGAAGTGAGTTTTGTTTGGGTAGAAATTGACTCAAAGAATACTGAGTTTGTAATTTCGAAAAGCAAAAGGCGCTCAAAACTGTCAATACGCTAATCAAAATCAATATTGCTATACAAGCTCTTTTGACAAAATCTGGAAGTGCATCCTTAACCAATGATGAACTCACAACGGAATTGGTCACTGAGGTTCCTTTGCAAAAAATTAAAAAAGGATTAACATGGGTGCAGTCTAATGATGCTATTACAGCTTCACGCGAGGGACAAGATGCACATCAATCGTTTTATAATTTTATTAATAGCTTTTATTTATTTATTGGGCGTTCCTGTTGCTTCTGCCAGTTCAAACCTTGAAACAGAATTTGAAATGATACTTCCACAAGCTTTCCAACAAAATCTTATTGAGCAAGAGTGGCAAGCTTTACAAAAAAATGAGCTTAAGATGAGCTGGCATATCCCGGATCAGGTTTATGATGCGCCAGATGTAAAAGTTCACTTATCTGGTTTGCTATTGGATTTGAAAACGAAACTAAAAAATCCAGGTCAGAGCCAAGGGGCCGAAAGCATCACTCTTGAATCAAAAGATCTTCAGGCAGAGTTAAACATTCAGGCTGTAACGATTGACCAATATATTGAAAAAGAAGTCGGGGGAGTCATTGGTCGTTTTCGTATTCAGGCTCGTTGTGAGGGCATTCGACTTCACATGGATACTGGCAAAGGCTCTTTTGCCATGAAGCTCAGTCCCTCCTTTGAGGGCAGTTTAGTTCGGGCCCATGTGAATGATGTGAGTCTCTCATGGACTCCAGATGCTTGGAGCCTTGGTGATATGAAATGCACTGGCGCCCAAGGTTTTGATGACATAATTAAAGCCGAGGTTTTAAAGCTCACCGGGGATTCTTCTATTGTCGATCAGCAAAAAGATATTTTACGACAAAATGTACAGGACTACGTGAATAAATATTCTATCGACCTGGCTCAATCCCGAAATTTGACGAGCACGCGACCTGATATTAAAGTCTCTATGCGAATCAGAGAATTTGCAGCAACTGAAAAAAAAGCTCTAGTAGTAAGAGGAATCATTCGCGCTGAGTTTATGAAGTTTAAGGGCAGCGATAATATCTATTTAAAACTTTCAAAACAAAGTTCTAAAGACGACTCCTCGACGAACGCTAGGCTTCGCATCCCAGAAGAATTTGTATTGATAATGGCAAAGCAGGCCTTTGGTGCAAACTCCTGGTTGCAAAGAGTGTACTCAAGTCAACTTCCAGGATTTTCTTCTCTGATGCAGTCGAGATTTAGTCAATTTTTTATTTGGTGCGAGTTGATGAGTTTTCCAAAATCCGCTGAGTTTTTATTTGATACGTATTCGCAAAAAAATATTGAAGTCGCTGGGGAAAATTTAAATTATCAAGTGAGGGCGTCATTGCGGGCTGAAATGTATGCCCCTAAGAATGGCAGATATATTCCATTTATGAATTTTAGAGCGCCGTTTTCAAGTCAGGTGCAGTTGTCTGTTAAGCAGGGAAATGTTTTGGCTAAGTTTTCAGCGGTATCTTTTGATTTGCAAGAACAGTGGGAGCCTTTATATATCGAGAGATACCACCCATCTCAGGCTTTTGCTCGCAACAAAATTAATACACGTCTTGAAAAGGCGATGGAAGGATTCGCAACTCTCTACTCCCTGCCTAGGATCCCATTGACTGATAAGATATTTCTGCAACTTGAAAAGGTTCAGAAGTCCACTCAAACAACGGATTTAGTTTTTTACCTGAAGTAGTTTAAAAACTATGGCTTAAGGATATTCGATAGTTGTCATTGTCATTGTAAACACCGAGCGGAGTATCTTTATTGCCCGAGATAAGCTCTGCACTTAGCTGCAGAGTCCAAGCGTCATATATTCGCCGTGTAACGGAGTATTGTTGAAAATTGCTGTAACGAAGTGAATCATAGAGTGCGAAAGTGCTCAGGGCCCATCGGTCCCCCCAACTGAAACGACCGCCGGCCATCCAAGTATTGCGAAATATTTCTGCCACCGAGAGGTTCGAATTATTTTCTTTCTCGGAGTTGATGTACGAGTACTGAAGAATTCCCACAAGCAGACCCTCCGCTCCAAGCTTGAAGTTTTTCTCAAGCCCCACTACGTTTTCATGGGTCCATCCGGGCAAAAGTGGATCATCCCCCATGCTTTGGGAATAACTCGTGGCAAACTTAAGAAGAAAATTCATCTGTGAACTTACCCAGGAAAATCCAGCTACTTTATATCGATAGTTTTTGGTGCCAAGAACAATATTGGGATCTGTCCGAAAAATGACCTTAGGAGAAATTTGAACTACTGTGCCGGTGACTTTGGGTTGTATGAGGGGGAAGCTTGCAACCCCTTCAAAGCCGTTGAGGCTGAGATCTACAGACCCGAGATGCCATTGCAACCTTAGGCCAATGTTGTTGTCGGGGGCGTTGTTTATATTTTCACGGCTTTCATAAGTGTAATTTAAGTTCTCTGGGAGAAGCAGAACCACATTGTTATCGATAGAGCGTGGAATATAGATTTGTCGTGGAAGCCAACGACTATGTGTCCCTGGCAGAATTGAACTTTGATTCTTAGGTATATAAACAAACTCCTGCTCGCTTGTTTCAGAATTGTGAGAAAGGAGCATAGACAGGGCTCCGAGTTTTACCGAGTGAAGTGGGTCATAGTACTGGCGCATATTCACAACATCTAAGGGGTTATAACCATCGGTGACGCCCCAATTAAGGATATTGTTGCCCACCTGCACACTGGTTGTATCTTTTTTGTATTTAAGGTTCACCTCGCTTGCATCAAAAAAGACCTGTTCCTCCTTGGATTTGTTTTGAGGATCCCATAAAAAATTTGGTTTGAAATAAAAACGATAGGAGTCAGAGAGCCTTCCCGAGAGTGTTGGAATCAGCTCCAGTCGATTGAGGCTGTTATTGGTGTCTTCGCCAGAAGCCTTAGGCCAATAGACCGATTCAATTTTCGCATCTGTTGTAAGATTCCAGGTGTTTTTGGCTAAAACAAGAAAAGGCAGCTGAGACGAGCAGATGATTAAAACACTAGTTAAGCGGAGCATAATTCAAAAAAACACAGATAATAGGCTCTGACTATACTTAGTCCTAGAAGACTTTATCCACTTTAGAGTAACTTTTTAGGACACTCTGTCTATGTTTTTGTCATGCAAATTGTCCCCAGTTCATTTTTACATAAATTAACCGTGGCACAGGCAGTGCATTGAATCGGGTGTGTTTAAATATTGAACGTGGAGGATTTATGAAAAGCGTGTTGAAATCTTTAGTTATAGCTGGAGTACTCATACTTAGCGCGTGCGCTAAAGACAGTGGTGGTGGTGGTGCGACCCCAGCCGTGGCAGTAGTGCCTCAGTCGAATAACTGTGCCGTTGGCCAGGTATACACTCAATATGGTTGCTTGGCTCAGAGCAGCTGCCCAGTAAACTTTGGAATGTACAATAATCAATGTATTCCGGCGACAACTGCGAATACGAATGGTTCATGTGCTGTTGGCCAAGTATACACTCAATATGGTTGTTTGGCTCAGAGCACCTGTCCAGTGAACTTTGGAATGTATAATAACCAATGTGTTCAAGCTTATGCCAATGGCAATAACAACGGTTATTATGGCAATGGAAATGGTGGATACTACAATGCGTACTACTACCAAAATAGAAATGCATATTATGGCAATGGTGGCGGTTATACCTACGGCTATCCTTATGCCACAGGCGCTGGTATCGGAGCTGGTTTTTATATTGGTGGACGCGTATCGACTCCGGGCATGTACTACGGTTACTAAGTAGATCAGAAATACAAATACAAACGAAAGAGAGGGCTTTGGCGCCTCTCTTTTTCGTTTGTATTATTAAGCCAAGATCCACTCAAGCCCAAGAATCCACCAGTCTTCGCGGGGATCAAGAGCTTTTTCTTAGAAGGTTTTAAAATTAACTGACATTGAGAGCATAGACATAGAAGGTCTTCGGATAAAGAAAATCTAGGGATGATTTCTTCTATGGGCTATTTTGTTTTTCGGATAAAATAAGCTTAAGGGTTGTCGTTTGATGTGTGCCATGACAGCTGCATAAATTTGTTTTTGCTGCGGCAGTTGGATTCTGCGGGCGCGAATGGCAACAAACATTGACATACTAAAAGCCACTATCACATTTAAGAAGCCGCAGGCCACAATGCCAATAGCCGCAAGCCAAAATTCCCAAGTGGATAAAGAATCCAGACCAAGACTGACAACTGAAGCCGCTAAAGCCCCTGAGGACAGAGTCACATGACGGATATCGATGGGTAGACCCAAGAAGATGCCTGCGGCAGGAATAAGGCCTAAGAAGAACGCCAAAGAAATATTTCCGCTAAAGCCGGAGATATTTTTTCTAAAGAAGAGGGCGATTTTTTTTGATCCAGATTCTCCAAAAACAAAAATCATGCGGCGATTTTGTGAAATAGCGGAATTCAGACGGTGGTAGGCAAACCAGTTATCCATCCAGCCTGCGATCACACTTGAAAGCCATAAGAAAATTCCAGTGAAGGCAGCGTAGGGGGCCATGCCGCCCAAAATGGAAAAAGAGTGTAGGGTATGGTGAGCTTTGGCAGGATCAATGAGCGGGCTATGAAAAAGCATAAACCAACCAAAAGACAACAATATCATTGTGGGAATTACGGCATAAATATTACCAAGCACTGCAATAAACTGAGAACGCATTAAATGTATAATTTCGTCGACCAGTTTTTCTAATGAGTCCTTGTCATTTACTTTATGCATTTTTGCGGCAAGGGCCGGGGCAGTCATCGCTGGCTGTTTGGTTGCGAGTGTAAAACCGAAAAGCTGAATGGCTACGAAACTGACAGAATAATTCAAGGAGGCTAAGAGGCCCGTGAAAAAGATTGAGGCATCAACGCGATAAATAAGAAATTTTATTAGTGTCGTAAATGCAGTGATAATGCCGCCGCCAATAGCTTTTTTCAGAATATGGAGATACTCAGAGCGATTGCGCGTGATGTAGTGCTCGCCGGTCTCGGCACTGCGATCAACAATTTTTTTAGAGATCAAAGCTAAGTTATCAGCAAACAGCGCGCCAATTTCATGAAAGCGAATATTTTCCATCATGAGTGTTGAAATAAATTGAGAAACGGCCTCTGGGTTTTTTTCATGGCTAAGAAGCAATTCTATCAGATTGCGAATCCGACGAAGTTGACCCTCCATACGGTCGAGCAAGAATACAATATTAATACTGACGCCATATTCACTCAGATGAGTATAAACTTCAGAAATTGCCAACTGACAGTGATCAACAAGCTTTTTAAGTTGCTCTGCTAATACCAAACGCTGATCGGTGTCTGTAGTGTCCACCATTTTTTTTGCAAGAAGAGGCAGCTCAAAGAATGGCAGGTCTTTAAAGTGCCTTCCACTTAAGCGATTTCGAATGGGGGTGGAGAGTCCTGCACCATGAACCTGAGTGCTTAAAAGTAAAATGGCATCCTTGGCGTCCTCAATAAGGCTATTCCACTGAGCATGATCATCCTCTTCATAGGAAAATAGTGCCAAGAGATCCTGAAAAGTCTTTTTATCCATTTGCTCAATCCACAAATAATCGTTCTCTTTGCGGAAAGTCTGGCCAAAGAAAGAAGCAAGATTTACATATTCTAGAGCGCGGGGTAAAAATTTATAATGTAAGCGATCAATTAGCTCAGCACTAAAACCTTGTTGATTGTGTACTCCAGTATTCACAAATAAATCAAGGGCACTTGTATCATGGATAATGGATCTTAAAGTCGCAGCAACGTTTTTTTTCCACGATGGATTGCGCTCTAGCATTTGCAATAAATATTTGGCGCGTAAAGCCTGAGGATGTCCGGTTTGGAAATTTAACTCAGTTTTGACTACGCCCTTGATGCGAATCCACTGAATAAGATCTGTCAGCCACTCAAGCCTCTTGCGTAATAAAGCACTCGGTAAAGGTGGGCTACTTAGTAAAGTGTCAAGATTGCGTCTTGAATGGGGAGCTAAGCTCCACTTTGTAATCACTGCGCGTGTTTTTTTAAACATTAAGCTCTCCGGGTTTGCCACAGGCGAACCCAATAAAGTGCGGTTAAGGTGCCAATATAGCCAATAGTGGCCCCGCCAATGACATCGCTTAAAAAGTGATCATGAATGATCACTCGGGTGAATCCAAAAAAAGCGGCGACTATAAAAAAGAACCATTTTGCCTTCGGCATTGCAAGTGAAAGCATTGTGGCTACTGTAAACATAACTTGAGCATGGCCAGAGGCAAATGACTGGAAGTCCCAATTAAGGGTAAAGGGATGAAAAACAAAGGGATTGAAATCCGGGCTAATGTGTGGACGCTGTCGTCCCACGCAAAACTTTACAACAAGAAGAAAAATTCCTGAGATTGTTAAAGCAAAAAAGAAATCTCGAGACCATTCGCGAAGTCGAGAGTACTTGGGGCGTACCCAGCGTGCAAATATATACAATAAAACAGCAGCTAAGAAGTAGTGTTCGCCCAGTCCAACATTAGTAATGGCGCGTGCCATTAGCCAAATTGCACCGAGCTCGGGTCGCTTAAAATAAAGAGACAGATTTTGATCTAATGTAAGAGCCGCGAGGATAATTAAAGAAAAACCAAGCAGGCTCGCTGTCAGAATTTTGCGCTTTGGATAAGTCATGAATGCATGCTAACAAAGAAAATTCTCAGTGGGTAGTAGGGATGTGTAACATAATCATCCTAGACCTAAGCAAATCCTAACAAATAAAAACTTGCCTAGACAAGAGTCCGTCGTCTTAAATGGGTTTAGGTTAGCAGGAAGTTACAGCTCTAAAAGGAATTGGAGTTTCAATGGTGCGGCAGAGAATTACACAGCTTGTATTTGCCTACTTGATTTTTTTTATTTCATTTTCAACATTAGCGTCATCTCCTGATTACTACACTGTTCAGGATAATCTAAGTTCCAAGATCTCCGATGTTTCGTTAAGCCCGATAAGCACCTTTTCACAGGTACTTGAAGAGTCTGCGAAGAAAACTTTTGATCTCAATTTAATGAGTTGGAATCATCACAATGAAGAGCTTGTGGACCCGGCAATTTCCTATGAGCGCAAGACTCAGTATGGCACTTGGGTGCGGGATCCCAAGGAGAAAAATTGTTACAATACGCGTGCCCGGGTTTTGATTCGATCTTCTGATACTCCTGTGAGTTTTAATGCAAGCGGCTGCACTGTGACTGCTGGGCAATGGCATGACCCATATTCGAATCGCCAGTATACTCAGGCCAGTGATATTCAAATTGATCACGTGGTTCCTTTGAAAAATTCCTATATGAGCGGCGCTTGGAAGTGGGATTTTAAAAAGCGCTGCTTGTATGCAAATTTTATGTCCAATGAGTTTCACCTTTTGGCTGTTAATGGGCCTGACAATATGAGAAAAGGCGATAAAACCCCCGAGGGCTTCATGCCTTCAAATGCAGCATACTCTTGTGATTACCTGACGATTTGGTTGAAGATTAAAATGATCTGGAATTTGGCAATGACTCCTTCAGAAGCTCAAGCTATTTCGCATTTGGTGAAGCAAAATCATTGTGACATGTCACTTCTAGTTATGACTTCCCAGGAGCTGAGTCAGCAAAGACAGAGTATTCTCGAGAGTATGACATTGTGTAGAGCGGCTCAGTAATGAGCCCTTCTACTATGGAAATCCTTGGTACGGTGATTTTTGCTATCGCCATTTTACATACTTTTTTGGTTCAAAAAATATTGAATTGGTCTCATAACTTTTCCAAAGATTCCTTGTGGGGCGGTTTTTTACATTTGATGTCAGAAATTGAAATTGTCTTTGGGGTCTGGGCGGCAGTTTTTTTGATATTAATGACAATTATAGATGGTGGTCAGGTCGCTGTAAATTATCAAGAGAGGTTAAGTTTTAAGGAGCCTCTTTTTGTTTTTTGCATCATGGTAATTACGTCCACACGTCCAGTGCTTGCAGTGGCTGGCAGTGGAATTCAGTTTATCAGTATTTTATTAAGGAAAATTTTTAAAACTCCAGAAAAAATTACTGATATTTTTGTGGTTCTGACTTTAGGTCCACTGAGTGGTGGCTTCATCACTGAACCCGCAGCGATGACCTTGACGGCACTTTTACTGGCGTCCATGTTTCATAGTCCCCCAGAGCGTTTGGCTTATTTTTTAATGGCCGTTCTTTTTGTCAACGTCTCTGTCGGAGGAGCATTAACCCCCTATGCAGCTCCGCCGATTTTAATGGTTGCGACACGTTGGGGTTGGGATTTTAATTTTGTTTTTCAGCATTTTGGCTTAAAAAGTATTCTCATAACCGTGATCAATGCCTTTTTCCTAGTTTTATATTTCCGCAAAGATATTCAGCAATTTTGTTATAGCCTTTTGGAAGCCAATAAAAAGCAAGAAACCCGCGGGGCGCAAATCCCTTTTGGCGTGAGTATTTTGCATTTGGCTTTTTTGCTGATGATTATTCTGATGGCTCACTATCAAAGTGTCTTCATGGGAGTTTTCTTGTTTTTCTTGGGTCTTACGAATGCAACGAAGCATTACCAAGACCGACTGCGTTTGCGGGAGAGCCTGCTTGTTGCTTTTTTCTTGGGGGGAATTATTGTCTTCGGACCATTTCAAAAGTGGTGGCTAGAGCCTTTACTGTCATCAATGTCCAATGTGACGCTTTTTAAAGGTGCGACATTGTTAACGGCCATCACTGATAATGCCGCATTGACATACTTAGGCTCACAGGTGCCAACTCTCTCAGAGGCATCTCGTTATGCCTTGGTGGCAGGAGCTATTGCGGGTGGCGGATTGACGGTGATTGCAAATGCGCCAAATCCGGCGGGCTTTAGTATTTTGAATCATAAGTTTCCAGGTGGGAACGTCAACCCCTTGAAGCTTTTTGCTGCCGCAATTATTCCGACAATTGTTGCAGCTACTTGTCTATGGTTATTACCACATTAGTATTTGTGAATAAAAAAAAGGGAACTCCAAAGAGCTCCCTTTTTTAGCTATTAGCCAGCGTAACTAAAATTATTTAGTTGCAGGAGCTTCAGCAGCACCTTTTTTGTGGCCTTTTTTCTTAGCGTGCTTTTTGCCTTCTTCTTTTTTAGCTTCTGGAGCTGGAGTAGCAGTAGCTGAAACAGCAGGAGCTGAGTGATCAGCAGGAGCTGAATGTTCTTCAGCGTGAGCAACAACACCAGCAAAAGCAAGAGCGATAACGATAGATACGATTTTCATAGAGCCTCCAAGTGGTCTATTTGTTTGTTATTGTTTGTTATGTACTTCAGAACTTAGTTCCTGAAAACATCACTAGAATATCAAAGGGACATAAAACTAAGATTAAAGAGAGATTAATTATTCTTAATCTCAAAATGAAATCGGGCGCCGTTTTCTAAGTTTTTTTCAGCATATAGCTTGGCTTGATGAAGTATGGCTATCTTTTGAGCAATTGCCAAGCCCAAGCCAAAGCCTTTAGTCTTGTGCTCAACCTCGGCTCCTCGGCTAAATCTTTCAAAAATAAGTGGCAATTGATCTGCAGAAATGCCAGGCCCGTTATCAGCAACAAGAATCTCGCTGGTATCCCGGCTCCATTTCAAGCTTATCATGATCATTTCATTTAGGGGTGAGTACTTAATGCTGTTTTCAATCACGTTTACCAATAGATTCAGTAAAAGGTCGTAATCGCCACGGACTGCTTTACGGCCCTCGGCTTCGTCCAGGATATCAAATTTGATGCGGATATTTTTACTGTTTGCAATTTTCTCAACTCGGCCAATGGCTTCAAAAACTAATTCATCTAGATAAATTTCCTGTAAATTTAGTCCGCCTTGTCCTGAGTCCACTCGAGCTAATAGCAGCATGTCCTTGACGATTTTTGCAAGGCTATCAATTTCTTGGAGTGTGCTTTTTAGGAAGCCTTCAAATTCTTCCTTGTTGAAGTCTTGCTTTTGCAGAACTTCAAGCTCGCCTTTCATGATCGCTAGAGGCGTTAGCAACTGATGAGACGCATCGGCGACGAAGCGCTCTTGGCTCTGAAATGCTTGATGGATGCGCTCCAACATCTCATTCAAAGTAAGCGATAGTTTTTTAATCTCATCATTGGCTTCAGGTACGGGAACTCTTTGATCAAGCTCGCTGGCATCGATCCCTTGGGCTATTTGGATCATATGCTTCACTGGAGCAAGCGCCCTTGAAGAGAAAAAAAGTCCGCCTAGGGTCGCAAAAAGAAGCACTAGAGGGATGCCAATCTGCAAAAGAGTCAGGCGATTGCTGATCTGGGTCTCCAACAAGGTGAGCGGAACTGCGATTTGCAAAATAACTTGAGGATGGGTGGAGTTGTCCAATGGAAAGCTGATCAGGCGATAAGTATCGGCCTCGGCTGAGGGAATTTTACTGATATTAGAGATTGTGCGGTAGGTGGCTTCCTCGCCTTTTGAAAGTCGCTCGAGGTCTTTTTTAAATGGAGGATTAAAGTCACCAAAGTCCCCCACTCGGGCAAGGACTGTGCCTGAGGTATGGACGACTTGAATCAAGGCAGTGCCGAGCGGAAATGGGAGGACCTTTCCCGTATCCAGTCGGAGGGGCGGAAAGTTTAAATCCCCTTTGACTCCGATCTCAATTGATTGGGAAACATCAACGGCGTAGTTAAAAAGAGCATCGTCAAAATCCTGTTGCAAAGTTTGGATCATGAATAGAAATAGGAACGTATTAAAGATAACTGTCGATGCTCCGAAAATGACGACAAAAATCAAGGTCAAGCGCAGGCGAATGCTGATTTTTCGAAATGGTTTAAAGATTTTCTTTGAGAACGTAGCCAACGCCTACCACCGTGTGGATGAGTTTTTTACTAAAAGGCGCATCTATTTTTTTACGTAGCATGTTGATATATACATCAATTACATTACTTTCAGAATCAAAATGAATATCCCAAACATGTTCGGCAATAGAAACTCGCCCTAAAGGGCGCTCGGCATTTCGCAAAAGATACTCCAGCAAAGAAAATTCCTTCGTTGTGAGGCTGAGTTCCTGGCCAGATCTGCGAACTTTGCGGTGCAAAAGATCGAGTACTAAATCAGAATACTGCAGAAGCGAGTTGCTGCCGCTCGTGGCTGCGGAGGACTTGCGACGAAAGAGCGCGCGAACTCGAGCCAAGAGTTCATCAAAGGAGTATGGTTTTGTTAAATAGTCATCTGCTCCTGCATCTAAACCCATGATTTTATCTTTGGTCGTTGAAAGAGCTGTAAGCATCAAGATCGGCCCTTCGTAGCCGTCACGGCGCAGGTTGCGGGCAGTATCAATGCCATTTTGATCTGGCAGCATAACATCTAAAATTACAAGATCGTATTCGCCTTGAGCCATGAAGGACTCTGCAGAAGTTCCACTTTCGGCAATATCAACGGCATATCCGACCTCGTTGAGGCCCTTTTTGAGAAAATTTGCCATTTTCACCTGATCTTCAACAACAAGAATACGCATGTTAACTTCCGATTGGTTGGAACCCCTAGAAACTTAAAACTGCCACTCGGGATGAGATTTAGCGGAACTTTCAGATTCTTCAACGGATTTTATACGCTGCTGATCATCAATGCTGATAGTCACAGCTGGGCCCCCTGGTTTTTGGCTTTTTTGGAGGGATTTAAGTATCTTTGCTCGGTTTTTAAGGCCTTGGGGAAGGACATAGGGTCCGCTATTTCCCTTGGTTTCGATAAAGACCTCTGTCTCCTCTTGAATTTCACGAACAGTCTTAACCTTTCCACTGATTGAGTTTTCGCTTTCTTGCTTTTCGTAGAGGTTGGTATTGAGTTTACTTTTTTGAGCAAGGGAAGCCTGTGGTAAGCACAACGACAGGGCAAAAATTATAATAGATATCTTCATGGGTCCTCCGCATCTTGGGTAACAGCTCTATTCTGCCAGATTTAAATTGCAGTGCAATATGTGAGTGGCTAGAATACGCCATTATGAGCTCAGAACGCATGGCCCTTACTCAAACCGTCCAAAAGGGCGGGTGTGCCGCGAAAGTGGCGGCATCCGAACTTCGTAAAATCCTTTCTCAGGTGAAATTTCCCCAGGCTCATTCTGCCTTGCTTGTGGATGGAGGCTTGTTTGATGACGCCGCTATCTACAAAGTCAGTGAAGAGATTGCTTTGGTGCAAACTTTGGACTTTTTCACTCCGATTGTCGATACTCCAAAGCTCTTTGGTCGAATTGCAGCAGCAAATTCTTTGAGCGATGTATACGCCATGGGAGGGCGGCCTAAGACTGCCATGGGTATTTTGGCCTTTCCCATAGCAACGCTTCCAAGTTCAGTAATTGTGGATGTGATGCAAGGGGCGAGCGATGTAATTGCTGAAGCCCAAGCAAATTTTGTAGGTGGTCACTCTATTGATGATGAAACTTTAAAGTTTGGTCTTTCAGTGACAGGTTTTGTTCACCCCGAGAAAATGTGGTCCAATACCAGGGCGCAAGCGGGTGATATTTTAATTCTTACAAAGGCTCTCGGGACTGGGGCGATGACGGCAGCTCTGAAACGTCAAGAAGTCAGTGAGGATGATATCCTTGAGGCCACTGACAGCATGAGCATGTTAAATAATATCATCGATTTCTTATCTGAAGATTCGCTCGCAGCCATTCATGCTGCTACGGATATTACTGGTTTTGGTCTGTCAGGACATAGTATGCAACTTGCAAAAGCCAGCCAAGTTCGCTTGAGAATGAATTTTTCGGCTCTGCCAAAATTCGCCCGAAGTCTTGAGTTTTTAGAAAAAGGTTTTTTAACCAAAGCGCATGGAAGCAATGCCCTTTATACTGAAGGAGCTGTGGATCTGAGAATTTTATCAGACCTCCAAAAGCTTTTGGTCCATGATCCGCAAACTAGCGGTGGCCTGCTACTTTCCGTCAAAAAAACCAAGGCGGCGCAAATTCTATGTCAACTTCAAGGAAGTTTTGTGAAAAGCGCCATTATCGGCGAAGTTCTGCCCCCTTTGGTATCGGCGGCTGATGCTGTGGTGATTTTTGAGTAATATTCAAGAGATTGAACTCCGTGATTTGTTTCTTAAGGAGAGCCCTTTGATTGACGTCAGGGCGCCGGCAGAATTCGCTCAGGGCTCACTTCCTGGAGCTATAAACCGCCCCATTATGAATGATGAAGAGCGGGCTCGTGTGGGAACAGCTTATAAAACCTTAGGGCGGGAAAAGGCCGAGGCCTTAGGTTATGAGTTGGTCTCCGGTGAGGTGAAAGAGGCCCGAGTTCATGCCTGGATGGCGCAGACCAAAAAAAATTCGCAGACGGCGATTTACTGTTTCCGAGGGGGGCTGCGCTCGCAAATCACTCAAAGCTGGTTAAAAGATCAAGGAGTTGAGATCCCTTTGATTGTTGGTGGCTACAAAAAAGCCCGTCATTTTTTAATGGATGAAATCGAACGGTTTTCGCAAAACTCAGAATTTATGTTACTAACAGGGCCTACTGGGAGTGCAAAGACGCAGATTCTTAAAAAAGCCTCTGAATTCTATCCATGTTTGGATCTTGAGGGTCTTGCTCATCATCGAGGATCGGCCTTTGGTGCCTGGCAGATTCCTCAGCCTTCGCAAATTGACTTTGAAAATCGCTTGGCTGTGGGTTTATTGAAGCTTCAAGCGAGATTTCCGCAGAACTTGATGCTGCTGCTTGAAGACGAAAGCCGGATGATCGGGCGCTGTACCTTGCCTGAGAACTTTTTCTCAAGAATGCGGGTTTCGCCTGTGATTCATGTGGATGAGGCTTTCGAGCAAAGAGTAGAGAATATCTATCAAGATTATGTGGTAGACACTGCAATTGCGAAGGGCTCAGAGCCTGAGGCGCTGAGGGTTTTTGGGGGTTATCGCCATGCGGCCCAGACAATTTCACGGAAGCTCGGTGGTGCTAGAACTCAGGAAGTGCTGCAAGATTTAGCATTTTCTGAACAGGCCTACTTGGAGGGGCGGGGCTTAGAGTCTAATAAGGCATGGATCGCAAAGCTCTTGAGTTTCTATTATGATCCTCTCTATGCGAAGAGTTTGGCGGTTCGACAGCCTAAAATTCTTTTTCGAGGCAGCTTTTTGGAAGTTCTTGTCGAACTTCAGAAATCTTCGCGCGGGATGTTAAGTCTTTGAAAAAAATGAATTCTGTTTAAAGATATAGAATATTTAAGATTAAAAACTTAACAATAATGCTTAGAAATAGAACAAGAACTTAGAAATAGAACAACAGGAGAATAAATGAAAAAGTTGATTATTGCGGGTGCCTCTGCGGTCCTTTTTATCGCTGTAGGCTGTACAAAAAAATTGGATACTGATCAAAAAAAAGCTAGCTATGCTATTGGCCAACAAATTGGTGGCAATATGAAACAGCAAGACATCGATATTGATTCTGAGATTATGGCAATGGCCATGAAGGATGCGATCAAAGGCGATAGCAAAATGACTAAGGACGAAATTCAGCAGGCAATGAAGACTCTCCAAGAGTCCGTAATGAAAAAGCAACAAGAGGCCTCTGTTGAGAATAAGAAAAAAGGCACTGACTTTCTTGAGAAAAATAAAACTGCCGAAGGCGTAAAGGTAACAGCTTCTGGTTTGCAATACAAAGTTGAAAAAGAAGGCGAAGGCAAAATACCTACTAAAACTGATACTGTAAAGGCTCACTACAAAGGGACCTTAATTGATGGAACACAGTTTGATTCTTCTTATGACCGGGGTCAGCCTGCTGAATTCCCAGTTCAGGGAGTCATTCCTGGTTGGTCAGAAGCTCTTCAATTGATGAAAGTTGGCTCTAAGTACAAGCTTTTCATTCCGCCTGAACTTGCTTATGGAGCCACTGCTCGTCCTGGGATTCCTGCAAACTCAGTTTTGATTTTTGAAGTTGAATTATTGGATATTGTTAAGCCTGGTTCAGACGCTCATAAAGCCGAAGGCACTAAAGCTGAAGTTAAGCCAAAATCAAAGAAAAAGTAATGATATTTGACTTTAGTTTAGATCCTTTTTTGCACTTCTCAAACTTCCTTGAGGAGGCTAAAAATCGCGGGGAGCCTGAGCACAATGCTATGGCTCTTGCGACTGTAGGAACTGATCTTAAGCCCTCCGTTCGAATTGTTTATTTCAAAGGACTTGTTCGCGGAGGTCTTTCTTTTTACTGCAATTACGACTCTACCAAGGCTAAGAATATTGAGCAAAACAATCAGGTTTGCGTGAATTTCTATTATCCAAAAGAGTGGTATCAGATGCGTATTGCTGGCAAAGCTTCGAAACTGACTCGGGACGAGAGCGCGGCCTATTTTGCAACTCGCAATCGCCTCAGTCAACTCGGCGCTTGGGCTTCAAATCAAAGTCAAGAAATCCCCGGTGCGGAATATTTTCAAAAGCGGCTGGCTGAATACGAAAAAGCCTATGAAGGGCAAGAAATTCCATGCCCTGAAAATTGGGGTGGCTATCATGTGATCCCAGAAGAATTTGAATTTTGGTTCGGTCAAGAGGGGCGCCTTCATGGACGCTACATCTATCAACGAGTGGCCTCAGACGTTGGCAAGTGGCGCTGCTTTATGAAGGCTCCATAAACTTTCATGATCTCGGCAGTTATTTTTTCGGTGGAGAACAGTTCTACGGCCATCTTACGTGACTCTTGCCCCATTTTCTTGCAAAGCTCTGAGTTTGAAATAAGTTTTTCAAGCGCATCAGCTAAGGCTTGCGCATTTTTTATAGGCACTAAAAATCCATTGGATCCTTCTTTAACTGTTGCCCGACATCCGGGTGCATTGCTTGTGACAATGGGTTTTCCCGCAGCCATTGCCTCAAGTAGGGCCATGGGCAAACCCTCTCGATAAGACGGCAGGCAGGCAATGTCGGCAGACTTAAGAATTGAAACCATCTCTTTTTGAAATCCCAAAAAGTTCGCAATATTAGAGTGTTTCCACTCGTTGATTTGTGACTCGGAAATAGATCCAGGATTTCCGGGATCAATATCTCCGGCAATGACGGCTTCGAACTTAAGATCTTTTTGTTTAAGAATTTGTATGGCATCCATGAATTCGAAAATGCCTTTTTCTATCAGCAATCGAGAGGCCAGAAGGATTTTCGGTATGCTATTATGAACGGTGGACGGAGTAAATTTGTAAATATCAACGCCTGAACCTTGGACAAGAAAACAGCGATCCTGCCGAATGATATGATGCCTGATAAAAAAACTTCTATCGTCTTCATTCTGAAAAATAACTCGTACCCTTGAGCTTGCAAAACAAAAACGATACAAATTCTTGACCAAAACACCCAAGACTTTGGCTTTTAACGAATTTGAGGTGAAAACGAATCCAAGTCCTGTAATGGAGTTCACGATTTTTGGTACGCCAGCAAGTCTTGCTGCTAAGCTACCGTAAATGACAGGTTTAATTGTAAAATGGTGGACCAAATCTGGTTTGTTTTCAGAATATAGTCGGTAGTATGCAACAATGGCGCGAAGCTCAGCAAGCGGATTGATGCCTTTTCGAGTCATGGGAATGCCCAAAAGACTTGGGCTTGGGATTTCTTTCAGCGCGGCTGTAGGGTCCTCAGAGTCGGGTAAAATCACCTGAACATCATGACTCTCTCTGAGCTTCAAGTACAGGCCGCGTCGATGAGAAATAAATGAGCCCAAAGTGTTTACTGCAAGGATGATTTTCATAGTGTTAAGCTTTAGTTTGAGATAGCTTTTGCGTCAATTAAAGATAATAATCCGGCTTTGTGCTAGATGTAATTTTAGGGGGATCTATGAAGGCTGTACTTCTTGCCGGTGGCTTGGGGACACGAATTAGCGAAGAGAGTGTTTTGAAGCCAAAACCGATGATTGAAATCGGCGGAAAGCCTATTTTATGGCATATCATGAAAATGTATGCCGCACATGACGTTAACGAATTTGTTATTTGTTGCGGTTACAAAGCCTATGTCATCAAAGAATATTTTGCGAATTACTTTATTCACAACTCTGACATTACTTTCGATGTTAAAAATAATAAAATGGAAATCCATCAAAATAGCGCAGAGCCTTGGAAGGTCACAGTTGTTGATACTGGTGAAGATACTATGACGGGCGGGCGTTTGAAGCGTGTTGCGCGATATATTGGCAACGAGGACTTTTGTTTTACCTATGGCGATGGTGTTAGTGACGTAAATATCAGAGCATCCATTGAATTTCATAAATCCCACGGGAAACTTTCAACGATCACAGCCGTTCAACCTCCTGGGCGTTATGGTGCCTTGAAAATGAATGGTAATAAAGTTGAAAGCTTTATGGAAAAACCAAAAGGTGACGGAGGCGTTATTAATGGCGGTTTTTTTGTTCTCAACAGTAAAGTCATTGAATACATCAAAGAAGACTCCACCATTTGGGAAAAAGAACCGATGGAAAAACTTGCAGCCGACGGCCAAATGCAAGCCTTCGTTCATGAGGGCTTTTGGCAGCCCATGGATACCTTAAGGGATAAGAAGCATCTCGAAGAACTTTGGAGTGCTGGAAAGGCCCCATGGAAAATTTGGTAGTCAGTGCTGAGTTCTGGCGGGGCAAGCGGGTTTTTCTAACAGGACATACCGGTTTTAAGGGCAGCTGGATGGCTTTGTGGCTTAAAAGGCTTGGTGCAAAGGTTACAGGCTTTGCTTTAAGTCCCGATACGCAGCCAAGTCTTTTTGGCGAGATCGAAAATGAACTGGATATCAAATCCGTTATTGGCGACATTTGTAATTTTGAATTGCTAAATGCCACGATGCAGGCGGCAAATCCTGAGGTCATTTTCCATATGGCAGCTCAGCCCTTGGTTCGCTATTCCTATGATCACCCCCTTGAAACATTTCAAACAAATATTATGGGCACTGCGAATCTTTTAGAGGCCGCGAGGCATTTGAAAAATTTAAAATCAATCGTGGTTATTACCACCGATAAAGTTTATGAAAACGCAGAGTGGGCCTGGTCTTATCGTGAAAATGATGTGCTCGGGGGCCATGATCCTTACTCAAGCAGTAAAGCTTGTGCGGAAATTGTCACAACGGCGATGCGAAAATCTTTTTTTTCAAAGCCTGGAAGCCCTGGGGTAGCCACAGTCCGAGCGGGTAATGTTATTGGTGGCGGAGACTGGGCCCTGGATCGTATCGTTCCTGACGTTATGAACGCGTTTCAAAAATCAGAGATCCTGAAACTTAGAAATCCAAAAGCCATTCGCCCATGGCAGCACGTCTTAGAACCGCTCGGTGGCTATCTTGCTTTGGGACAGAAGTTATTTGTGGAACCGACAGGTCCTTTTGCCTCTGCGTGGAATTTTGGCCCCTATGCCGACAATGCGGTGACAGTGGGCGAACTCGTTGCCCTGCTCTCTGCACATTGGCCCGGTGGGAAATGGGAGATCGATAAAGGCCAACATCCCCATGAGGCATTTTATTTAAAATTGGATAGTTCAAAAGCAAAGCACTATCTTGGTTGGCACTCGCTTTTAAATATTCAGAAGACGACACAAATAACCGTTGATTGGTATCGCCACTTTTTCAACAAAGAAGCCACAGCTTTTGCTTTATGTAATAAACAGATTGATGAATACTCTAAGGAACTAAACCATGTTGCCAAGTAATGAAAATGAAGCGCGTGAGCACATTAAAAATCTCGTTGCTGATTATTATCATAAGTTTCATGCGCCAAAGCAGAACCTCGATTTTGTTCCTGGCACCTCTCAAATTAATTATGGGGGCCGAGTTTACGACGAAAAAGAGATGGTCAATCTAGCTGACTCCATGCTCGACTTTTGGTTAACCTCCGGTCGGTATTGTGATAGCTTCGAAAAACGTTTTGCAGAGATCATTGGCGTTAAGTATTCGCTGCTTGTGAACTCAGGGTCTTCGGCCAATCTTGTGGCATTTAGTGCATTGACGTCTCCATTGTTAAAAGAGCGTCAAATCAAAAAAGGCGATGAGGTGATCACTGTGGCCGCAGGATTTCCCACAACGGTCAATCCAATTATTCAATATGGAGCGGTTCCAGTTTTTGTTGATATCTGTGTGGAGGATGGAACTTACAATATCGATGTTTCCTATTTAGAAGCCGCTCGCAGTGAAAAAACCAAGGCTGTGATGATTGCTCACACTCTTGGGAATCCTTTTAATCTTGAAGCTGTGGGTGCGTTTTGCAAAAAATATAATCTTTGGTTGATTGAAGATAACTGTGATGCTCTGGGCTCTCGTTATAAGGCTCAGTATACAGGATCTTTTGGTGACATTGCCACCAGCAGCTTTTATCCGCCTCATCATTTGACCATGGGCGAGGGTGGTGCTGTATACACTTCAAATCCCTTACTGAAGAGAGCAGCCGAGTCCTTTAGAGATTGGGGACGGGATTGCTGGTGTCCTTCGGGGAAAGACAATACCTGCAAAAAACGTTTTGGTTGGACACTTGGTGAGTTACCCAAAGGCTATGATCACAAATATGTATACAGCCACTTTGGTTATAACCTTAAAGTGACTGAGATGCAGGCCTCGATTGGTTTAGCCCAATTGGATAAGCTCGAAGGCTTCAGCGAAAAAAGAAGAAAAAACTTTAAATTTCTTCGTGAGTCTTTATCGGGCTTGTCTGATTACTTTGTACTGCCAAATCCAACTCCCAATTCGGACCCAAGTTGGTTCGGTTTTTTATTAACGGTGCGGGACAATGCAGGCTTTTCACGAGATGAAATTGTTCGTCATTTGGAAGACAAGAAGATTCAAACAAGGATGCTCTTTGCCGGCAATATGATCCGCCAGCCTATGTTTGATCCTCTCCGTGGGTCCTCCTCGGGCTACAGAGTCATTAGCGAGCTTAAAGAAACAGATCGCGTTATGACAAATACATTTTGGGTGGGCGTTTACCCAGGGATGAAGTCTGGGGCCTTGGACTATATGGCGCAAACTATTACGAACTTTGCGAGAGCTAAATAATGCGTGCTTTGCTGACCGGAGCCACCGGCTTTGTTGGCCAAAACCTCAAGACTTATCTGCAGGATCGCGGATGGCAGCTTGGGACTATTGGTCGCAAAGACAGCAGCAAAGACATGGACGAAAAAATGCAGAGCTTTAAGCCAGATGTGGTCATTCACTTGGCCACGCTGTTTAAGGCCGAGCACCAGACAGAAGACATTCCTGATTTAATTCAAAGTAATATTACATTTGGAACTCAAGTCCTTGAGTCCATGGTTCGGCATAATATCTTGAATTTCATAAATACGGGAACTCTTTGGCAGTATTATGAAGGACAAAAAGATGTACCCTCATGCTTATATGCTGCTACCAAAACCGCATTTGAAAGTATTTTAAGATTTTACAGCTCGGCCAATCAAATGAAAGTTATCAACTTGATGCTAGCGGACACTTATGGACCTAAGGATCCGCGAAAAAAATTATTACCAAAGCTTTTAAGCATTGCCGGCACGGAGAAAAAACTTCAACTGTCCGAAGGGCAGCAAGTGATCGCGTGGACCTTTATCGGTGACGTCGTCGAGGCTTTCGAGGTGGCGGCTCAAAGATTAATTTTAGATCAAGAAGCCAAAAGATTTGTAAGCTACACCGTCACCTCTACTGAGGAATTGAGCCTTCGTGAAAGCGTGCGACTTTGTGAGCAAGTGCTTGGTAAAAAAATATGGGTGGACTTTGGCACCAAACCCTACCGTAAAAGAGAGGTCATGGGACCTGAAAGATTAGACCCTCAGCTTCCGGGTTGGACTGCAAAAGTCTCCTTGGCTCAAGGTATTGAGGCCTGTCGTCATGGGTGAGATGTTTCAGAAAACTGAAATTGAAGGCTGTTTTGTTTTTAAAAGTTCACTTTTTAAAGATAAGCGCGGATCTTTTTCAAAAATATATTCAAGCGAAATTTTTATGTCTTTGGGGCTTGAGATTCCCGTGGCGGAAGTTTTTTTTTCGAATTCTCATAAAAACGTTATCCGAGGGATGCACTTTCAGAGCCCTCCCCATGATCATGCCAAGATCGTCAGCTGCGTCGCTGGGCGGGTTTTGGACGTGGTCTTGGATTTACGCAAAAGCTCGTCAAGCTATGGCAAAGCCATGGGTACAGAGCTCACTGCTTTGAATGAAATGACTTTATTTATTCCTAAGGGCTGCGCCCACGGGTTTTATTCTTATGAAGACAATAGCATCATTTGTTATATTGTTGAAACCAATCATCACAAAGATTCAGATAAAGGAATTTTATGGAATTCCTTTGGCTTTCAGTGGCCGCAGGAGCAGGTCATTCTCTCAGAGCGGGATCTTGAGTTCCCGACTCTGAAAAACTTCGTAAATCCATTTAAATAAACTTGAAGAGGACTTAGTGAAAATTTTAGTTTTAAGTAAGTACTCTCGAAAAGGCGCCTCTAGCCGCTATAGAATGTTTCAGTATTTTCCGAGTCTTCAGGCTCAGGGTGCGGAATTAACTTCTGAAGCTCTTTTTGACGATGAATATTTGGAGCGCTTGTATTCTGAAAAAAATCGTTTATGGAGTGTGCTTAAAGCATATACCCATCGTGTTCAAATTCTTTTATTTGCGAAGGGATTTGATGTCCTGTGGATTGAAAAGGAGCTTTTCCCTTGGATTCCGTGGTTTATTGAAGCTTGGTTTTTGCAGCGCCTAAAGACGCCTTATGTTGTTGACTATGATGATGCGATTTTTCATCAGTATGATACTCATCCTTGGGCCTTTGTTCGTAAGCTCCTCGGCGCAAAATGTGATGAAGTCATGGCTTCAGCCGAGATTGTCGTCGCCGGGAACGGGTATCTGGCCCAGAGAGCGCGGACGGCCGGTGCCAAAAAAGTTTTTGAAATTCCCACGGTGGTCTCTGAAAAAGTCTTTACTCCGAAAGAGACTCAAAATCCAGTTCCTGTAATTGGCTGGATTGGCTCGATGTCTACGGCAATTTACCTGGAAAAGTTGAGACCAATTTTTTCGGAGCTCAGTCAAAAATATTCATTTAAGTTTCGCGTGGTGGGGGCTTCCGTCCAATGGAGTGATGTTCCCGTTGAGTCGATCCCTTGGAGTGAGAGCCAGGAGGTTCCGCTTGTTCAGTCCTTTGATATTGGGATTATGCCGCTGTTGGATTCCCCTTGGGAGCGCGGCAAGTGTGGTTTTAAGCTGATTCAATACATGGCCTGCGGAAAGCCCATAGTCGCAGATTCCGTGGGGGCGAATGTTGAAATCGTGGACAATGGCCAAAGCGGTTATTTGGTTTCAGAAAAAATGAGTTGGTCTCAGGCCCTTGAGAAGCTTTTGCTTGAAGCCCCCCTGAGAGCCGATATGGGCCGCCGGGGGCGAGAACGCTTTAAAAACCGATACTCTCTTGAGTGCTGGCAGGTGTATTTATATAAACTCTTTCAAGAGTGCTCTCACGTGGAGAGGCTTTGATGCTGAAAAAGTTTTTTTTCTTTCAAAAAAAATCCTGGATTTATAGTCTGATCTCACTTGTTAATGTGGGCTGTGGACTTTCTGTGACGGCCTTGATTTGGTATAAGTATGCGGCCACGAGGGACTCTGACATACTACTGCTCGCCACCTCATCAATTTCACTTCTTGCCCAATTGTCGTTAGTGGGTGTTGAACAAGTACTTTATTTTTATGCGGATGAAAGAAAAAAAAGCCAAGAGGCCGCTGAGCAGTTTTTTAAACTCGCCTTTACTTGGTCCTTATTGAGTGGAGCACTCTTTGCTGTTTTGTTCATGGTACTCTCAAAATATTTTCTAATGATGGTAGCCACGGGCTTTTCTGCGGAGGCCAAGACATTGGCCAGATATTTATTATTCTGTCTTTCGCCGCAACTGGTGATGAGTCCCGCCTTGCATGTTCTCAGAGCCAAGTGGGCTCTGGATGAGAAATTTGGCCGGGCTTATCTTCTGTCCGCAGTGAATTCCTTTGTCCTCTTGGTTTGTTTGGTTTTGACCCTAATGCTTGGAATTAACAGTCTTGAAGATTTTGGAAGTTTGGCTCTTTCAGTCTTTTTGATTTTTCTTTGCGGCTTTATCATCCAACACAGAAGCTTCTTCATAGCACCCCACCGTTCGGAGTGGCTCAAGATAAAAGGCTTGGTCTTTCATAGCTCCACAGTAAAGGGAGCCAATGCGGTTCATAATTTTTTAGTGCAGGCCTTGATCAGCAGTATTCTATCAAGGATGCCGACGGGCTCTATTTCAATTTTTCAGTATGCCAAACGCCTGGCCGACGGAGTCTTTGCCATTACTGCCGGCCCCCAGGTTATGATCTATCACTCGCGTTGTGCGACTGCGGTTTCAAGCTGGAATAAGGCTGAGATGCGAAGCAATGTCAGTCATTTTTTAAAAACCTTCTTAAGCCTCTTCTTTGCCATGGCTTTGATTGTGTATTTGCTGACTCCAATTGCCTTATCGATTGTGGCCAAGAGTTTTTCGGCCAGCACTATTGATGAGATTCGCTTAGTTTATTTAGGGATTGTGTTTTGGTATCTGATTATGGGCGTTGAAACTCTGTCCGTGGGAGTTATCCTTGCAACGCGGAGCAGTTTGATTCTTTTCAGTGTTAATTTAATTTTTATTTTTTTATTTTTCAGTTGGAGCCGAATTCGCAGTATTGAAAATGTTTTAGAGTTAACATTTACCACGGCGGGATTTCAGCTTGTGAGCCTCACTTTGTTCACCTTATCAGCCTTATGGATTATTAGACGTAGGAGCCTCGGTGCGCGTTAGTGTAATTGTACCGACATTTAATAGGGCAAGTTTCTTAGTGGAGGCCATTGAAAGCGTCCTTCGCCAAGACTATAGCGATCTTGAGGTGGTCATTTCGGACAATGCTTCGTCGGACTATACGGCCGACGTCGGAAGCTATTTTTCAAAAGACCCGAGGGTTAAGTACTTTCGCAATTCTGAAAATATCGGCATGGTCAGGAATTGGCATAAAGCTGTCTTTGAATACGCCACTGGGGACTGGTTTCTTCTTTTATCAGATGATGATATTTTGACCAATCCGAAGTTCATTTCTCAGGCGGTTGAAATTATAAAGTCCTCAAAGGATGTGGCTATTGTTTATTCAAATAGTTACATTTTTGATGAGGCCTTAAATACGATTACAAAACTCAAGCTCCCATTTCAGCGTATTGAAAATGGGCTTTTTATCTTTTCGCGGCGAGGCACCATTCGCCCTCAGGACTTTGCCCTTTGCAATGTGCTTTTTGACAGAAAGCGTTCGGCAGAGGCCGGTGCTTTTTTGAATCCCAATAACCTCTCCTGTGATTCAGAACTTTTTTTGAATCTTTGCTTGAAGGGCCAAGTGGGTGTTGTTGACGAATACTCAAGTATCTATCGAGTTCATTCAGGAAACCTGCTAAAATCAGCGAGTAAAAACATCGAGCTTTTTGTTGGAAGTTTGGACTCCCTCTTAAGACCGTTGATCGAAGCAGAGAAAGCTCATATAGATTCAAGTGTCATTCGCGAGTTTATAGCCAATTCCAGAATTAAAAGAGAGATTTGGGTGAGTTTATTAAAAACCTCGTCGATGAGTAAAAAAAGAGCGCGAGAGCTTTATCGAGAGCTACAGAGTTTATTAAAGGACTGCAATGAGCGCCTGCTGCCTTCAAAGTTGATATTTTTTGGGATGTTGATTGCAGCGGGGACTTTAACCCCATTGTTTATTTTGAGAAGACGAACCCTGTTTATGACAAATTCGCTGAAACGAATATTTTTTGGCCGACAGGTTTATTTTAAACTCTTAAAACAAAAGGTTTATTTAATTGAGTAGTATAAATGAGGAAAACAAAATTATGAGTATGCCACTAATTGGAATTGCGATGGCCACCTATAACCCCAGCCTTTCTTATTTTTTAGGTCAGATTTCGTCTTTGAAAAACCAGACCTATAAAAACTGGAAGTGTGTGGTCGTCGATGATTTTTCCAGTGATGGAAGCTATCAGGTCATTTTGGATGTGATTGGCAAGGATCCACGTTTTGAGATTCATCGCAATAGCAGCAATCTTGGAAGTTTTAAAACTTTTGAGCGGGCCTTGACCTTATTGCCGAAGGAGGCCAGTTTCATTTGTTATTGCGATCAAGATGATATTTGGATTTCAACAAAACTGGAGCGTCAGTTGGAGGCCTTCAAGGACCCGACAGTGGCTTTGGTGCATACAGATCAATCTCTGATTGATGAAAAGAACAGGGTTTTTGCAATATCCTGTTGGCAACTCGAAGGTCGTGACGTTCTTGAAGCTAGTACAGATTTATTGTTATTCAGGAATTTAATAACCGGCTGCACGACTATGTTTCGCCAAGAAATCCTGCGTACGGCCTTGCCATTTTGTCCACTGAGGGCTCAAAAGGAAATGTACCACCATGATATGTGGGTGGCGATGCATGCCTGTGTTCACGGCAAGGTCTTAGGCTTAAAAGAACCTTTGGTTTTATACCGTCAACATGGTGGAAATTTAGTGGGAGTTTCAAGCCTTCGTCGCAATGTCAAATTGGGGGAACTGGTTTCTAAAGCTCGTCGAGCTTTTAATGAAAGATGGGGTTTACGAGAAGATTTTCTGGGCTCTTTGGAACGCGTTCACAACAAAAATTGCAAAGATCAAAAACTGAAGCTTTCTTATTTAGATAAACCGATGGCATTATTTGTAAAAGGATTTGGCTTTGTTTCAGCGCATCCGATGTTTTTTAGAACTTGGGTGATGCTGGCTGTGGGACTTTTGGCCTTTTCTCGCCGAAACGGGAACCTTACTGAAAAAGCGAGTTAGTTCATGTCCTCTACTTTGGCCGTCGTTCTAAGCTATCGCCCCGAAGCCTCGATAGTTCAAAATATCGAGGCTCTTTTATTGCAGGTTTCACGAGTTGTCGTAGTTGACAATGAGTCTTCGGAGCAGTCAAAAATAATACTTGCGACATTAGATCAAACGAAGGTGGCCCTGATCTTTAATGATGAAAACAAGGGCGTGGCTGAAGGCTTTAACCAAGGCATCCGCTGGGGGCTTGAGCAAGGTTTTGAGTATTTTCTTTTAATGGACCAGGACAGCTTTCCTAAGCCAGGTATGGTGGAAGTGCTGCTTGAAACTTTAAAGGCTTATACGGGAAAAGATCAGACAGTGCTTGTGGGGCCTCACCATGAAGATTTTGAGAGAAAAATGGCGGCCTTGAATAATGAAAATATTGAGCCAGTTCCGCTTCTGATTACATCGGGAAGTTTGCTTTCAAAAAAGCTGATCGAAGAGGTGGGCCTTTACGACGGAAGACTTTTTATTGACCATGTTGATCACGACTATTGTTTGCGAGTCGCAAAAAAAGGCGGTTTTTGTTTAAAGATCAATTCTGCGGTATTGCTTCATAAATTCGGCGAGGCTCAGGTTAAAACAGTTTTAGGAAAGTCATTTTTTCTGCAAGATTACTCGGCCTTTCGCCGTTACCATATGATGCGAAATCGGATCGTTCTTTATAAACGCTATGGAATATTTAGTGGGGCTTGGTTTTGGATGGATCTGCGCTCGGCACTGAAGGATCTGGCGAAGTTGATTTTGTTCGAGAGCGATAAGGCAGTAAAACTACGGGCGGTTCTTCGTGGCCTCAAAGACGGCCTGCTGTGGCGGGACTAAGGGGGGCTTTTAATCAGCGTCTAGTTCCTTCAGAAACAGTTCATAGGGAGTAATAGAGACAGAGTCATCTTTTAATCGGCGTTGGCCTCGGTACACTATAATGAGCTCAACTGGTTTGTTTGGTTTTTGTTCTACGAATGTCTGCAATGAGGTTTTCCATGAAGATTTGTATTTATCCGCCCATTTGACTTCAATGGCCATAATTTTTGAATCGGTTTCAATGATGATGTCGATCTCTGTTTTTTTATCATCTCGATAGTAATACAATTTCCACTTTTTCTTTTTATAGGAGTTTAGAGTTATGATTTGAAGGGCGATCCATTGCTCGAAAAGATGGCCGAGTTGATCTGCGGTGAACTTATTGTTTTGAATGCCAAGAATCCCATTTCTAACTCCGATATCGAAGAATAAAAATTTTTCCTTTTGAATCGCCTTTCGAGAACTATTAATTTGAGTGAAGCCGGGGATTCGATGGATCAATAAAGTATCTGATAAAATGTCCATAAAGCGGCGAATTGTTTCCTTGGGTATCTCAGAATCCGAGGCCCATTGTGAATAGTTTAGCTCTTGCCAGGAACCTACTGCTGCTAAATCGATGAAGCGACTAAAACTAGCGACGTTTCTGACCAGTGCTTCGGCGATAATTTCTTCCCGCAGGTACCCATCGATGTACTCGCCTAAAAGCTCGGGTCCATAGGAAGCAAAATAAATTTCTGGCAGAGCTCCTCTTGTCAGACACTTCTGTAGGTCAAAATTCTTCTGCAGTTCCCAAAATGATAACGGAAATAGTTGATGCGAAAAAATACGACCAGGCAGCAAATTGATCTCTTTCTTTCTTAGTTTTCGGGGTGACGATCCTGATAGTAAAAAAACGATATTTTTATGATCGTCGATGAGAGACTGAATCGTATTCATCATTGCAGGAATTCGTTGTATTTCATCAATAAAGACAATGCCACCTTTGTCTTCAGTGAGTGGCATGACAATTTTTTCAAGCAAATCTGGATACTTTAAATGCTCTTGGTATTCCGACTCTTTCGCAAGATTGATGAGGATGTTCGGTTTTAAGCTTTTCAATAGAAAACTTTTTCCAGTTTGCCGAGGGCCAAGAAGTAACAGGCTTTTATGTTTTTTAGAGATGTGGTCCAAAAGCATTGGTTTTAATTGTCTTTGAATTTCTATCAATTGCGACCTCTAATTTAAACACTAAGCCATATTGATGGAGAACGCAACGAAAATGACCCACGACATGGGTCAAAACTAGATAAAATGACCCACGACATGGGGCACTTATAGGTTCGGAGTGGTCGCGTGAATGAGCATTTGCTTCCCAGGTTTAAAAGGGGATAGCAGCCATAACTTCACCAGCCAAGAGGTGATCGGCAGCCTTGAATCCTTCACTGAAAAGGGCATAAATCTTGGGTGCACGAATTTCACTTGGTAACCACAGGACGAAAGCCAATCAGAAATCGAGCGGTCGGAAATGGGAGTAATATGAGTGTAGTCATCGAAATACTCCTTACTACAAAAACGATAGTTCGGCATAAATATCAGGAGTGAGCCGCCGGGCTTTAATAGGTTTTTACAGTCCAAAAAAAACTCAGTCACTTGATCCCGGGTCAGATGTTCTAGCAAGTTGCTGGAAAAAATCCAGTCAAAGTCATGGGCCTTAAAAGAGCTCTTTAGATCCGAAGTGAGACCAGCTTTAAAATCCACGCTTGGATCTAAGAATGTTTTCATTTCGGAGTTGGCATCTAGGGCGGATTTTCGGTTTGTTTGAATATGATTGATAAAGTCGCCAAAGCCACAGCCGACGTCTAAGACATGGCCCTGGATCTGAAACTTTTTTTGCAAGTAAGGCGCAAACACCTTCCAAACTAGGCTTCTTTTTGAATCTAAACTGTATCGAGTCTGGGTGTAAGCGGATGTATAAGTGCTGTTTTTTTCATTCATCTACATGGACCTTGGTGGGCTTTTAAGTTATTATTCCAATTAATGTCTGAAAATCAAATTATTCACTCTTTTGACGCCACTTTTTCTGTTCAAGGGGAACTCTATACCACAGAGAAGTATCGTGATCTTTACACGGCCATGACGCAGAAGTCTTTTATTTCTCGAGGGGCCGGAGTTAGTTACCCTTTGGCGAGTGCGGGCGAAGGGGTTCGTTCGATTGTGAGTTTGCAGTTCAACCGGATTCTTGAATTCAACTCTGTTACAGGCGTGGTCAAGGTGGAGAGCGGTCTTTCAGTGGGTGAGCTCTTGAGATTTCTCTCCCACAGAGGATGGTGGCTTCCGACAATCCCGGGACATCCCTCGATCACTATTGGCGGCTGTGTGGCAGCCAATGTGCATGGGAAAAGTCAATTTCATAGTGGGCTTTTTGCTGACTCCGTTTTAGAAATGGAATTGTTTCATCCAAAATATGGGAAAATAAATTGCATTCCCGGATCTCTAGATTTTAAGCTCACTGCCGGGGGCTTTGGCTTGACTGGGCATATTCTCTCCGTGTCTATTCAGTGCGTGCCCTTAGAGGGAAAGTCCCTGGTTAAAACGGCGCGTCCATGTGCGAACATCTTTGAGTGCGTTGAGCTGATGTTGAATGAAAAAGACCGCTATCATCAGGTCTATTCTTGGAATGATCTGAATAAAAAAAATGAAAAATTTGGAGCAGGTTATGTTTACTGTGAAAAGCTAGAGGCAGAGGCAACTGAGGATCTTTCTGAGTTCAGTGTTTTGTCTGCCCCACCAAGAAAAGGTTGGACTGAGCAATTCTTTGCGTTGGTGCTGAAAAATCAAATCAGTCGGGTCTATGCACTAAAGGAGGCTCTAGCCCCTAGATCCCAACGCTTAGGGCTTCTAGCGGGAGCATTTCCTATTCATGGCAAGGAAATATACCATCGTTTGTTTGGTAAAGAGGGCTTATTAGAGTCTCAAATTATTATTCCAACTTCAGAATTAAAGCCAGTTATGGAAAAGTTATCTCGTGCCATTGCCGAGTTTGGTCAGCCGGTTTCCCTGGGCTCATTAAAAATATTTCGTGGTCAACAAAGTTATATCAACTTTTTGACTGATGGAATTTGCTTGGCCTTGAACGTTCCGAATTCACCAAAAGCTTTGGTTTTATTCCAAAAGATCGATCAGATTTGTATGGATCATCAGTGTCTGCCGAATATCGCAAAGGACAGTCGTCTCTCGAAAGAGGTCATTGCGGCTACTTACGAAGGCCACAGTTTATTTGTAAAAGACATTCAAGAGTTTGATTCATCCAGGGCCATCAACTCGGCTCTTCGAGTAAGGCTTGGTTTATGAAGCCGCCAACAGCTTTGATCTTAGGCGGTTCATCAGGTTTGGGGCGGGCACTGGCTACCTTGTTGGCATCAAAGGGCTATGGGCTAGCTTTGATATCCCGCGATCAAAAGGATCTTCAAGCGATGCAGTCGTCTTTGCAAACACAGCACGGTAGCCAGGTTTTTATTTATGCAATAGATTTGTTGGACTCAGGACTTAATATTGAGAACATCATTGCAAAGGTTGCTGAGGACTTAGGGAGCATCGAATATGCCTTTTTGGTTGCTGGCGGAAGCTTTTCGGGGGACGAAAAGGTGCCATCAGAAGCTGCCTTCAGTATGTCCTTGCGCCTGAACTTTGAGGCGATAGGTCTTTTTATGAATGCCATTCTCTCCCTTAGAGCCAAGACCGCCTGTCGGTCGATTCTGGTAGTTTCAAGTATTGCGGCAGTGGCTCCACGAAGTCAGAACAGTTCCTATTCCGCTGCTAAAAAGGCCCTCGAAAACTATGCCATATCTTTGCGACATTATTGTTTTCAGGCAAATATTTTTACTAAGATTCAAGTCGTGCGATTGGGTTACATGGAGTCTGGATTTACTCGGGGGAAGACTTTGTTGTTTCCAATTTCCAAGCCTGAGGCTGTGGCAAAATTCCTATTCAAGATGAAGGATCGGGACTATGGCCTTCGGGTTTTTCCCAGATTCTGGGGTATCATACTTTTTGTCTTAACAAAACTGCCCTGGGCGATTTATAAAAGACTTCGTTTTTAGGAGTTGGTTAATGTACCTAAAAAGTTCATGGCCTTCTAGCCCCTGAAGCGATTTTTCGGGCTGAAGTGTGATTAGGAATTAGAAGTCAGCGAAAAAGAATTGGCAAAAAAGTTGCCGCTTAGAGACGTTTGAGTTGCTTGTAGGCATCACCGTCATTGCGACGTCCGACTAAAACGATGATTAAAAGAATGTTGTCGCGCACGTAGTAGATGACGCGATATTCGCCGACGCTCGTTCGTCGATATTGTTCGAAGCCTTTTAGACGAATGGAGTCCTGCGGCTCTGGATTGGTGCGCAGTTCAAGAATCTTAGAGGTGATTTGGCGCTTCTGTTTTGCCGGTAAGGTGTCGATGAACTTGTCTGCGCGCTTAGAAATCTCAATCTTTAGCATTCATCCACTTCGCCAGGCGCTTTTCGCTTTCCTCTTGTCCTAAGAAGCCCTCGCTCGCAGCCTCATCAGCCTGTCGCGCCCACATAGCATCTTCCATCGACTCCAGACGCTCGTACTCTTCAGTAGAGATCACCACGGCAACAGGGCGCCCGTTCTTTATGATCTTCACTGGCTTTGATTGTGCGTTATCAAGGAGTTCGCCGAAGAGTGTCTTTGCGGCGGTCGCGTCGAATGATCCATCTGCGTTTTTTTTGGCTTTAGCGCCCATGATAACACCTCAGTTTAATTATATTAACCGTTTTGATCGAAATGGTCAATATCAAAGTAACTGGCAAGTGATATTGAGTTAAAACGACGCAACATTGCGAAACTGTTTAATTAATTGCCGCTTAACTAATTGGGGGTTCTAATTCTGAAAGAGTTAAGCCAGACTCTAGATGTTTCTCGGCCAGCGGTTTGCTCTCGCTAGGGTGGCTTGATTTAGCTACCAAAGAACCAATTCGTATCCAGCGCAGGGCTGGCGATTCGTTTATCTTACTTAATGAAATGGCTTATCAGGAAATGCAGCAGGAGCTATTGTCTTTGCAACGGCGTCTCTTTGGGATGTCAGAAGTTGTTTCCGGCAAAACTAATGAATATAAAATCGGTGATCGCTCTCGCCTGAATCGCTTAACAAAAAAGAAATAGCTCATCGTGGACAAGTTTATATTTTCAGACAACTACAACAAAAATTTAGAACGTGTAGAGGACTACATCCTTGAGTCGGCTGAATCCATTGATAATGTTTTCGAATTTCTTGATCAACATGACAAAGTACTTCAGTTCATCGAACAGAATCCAACAACTGCAGCAGCTCACCCTACAACAGGAGATCAATCCTGGGTTTTCGGTGATGGACGGTACAGAATTTTCTTTAAATGTACTGGCTCTGGATCTGATAATCTATTTGGTTCACATCATCGACAACAAAGAACTCAATAAAAGCGTTTATCCCGGAAACAAGATTCCGACATATGACGAGGAATAAAGAGTAATGTAACTTTGGCCAATCTTTACTTTGCCAAATATATTTAGGCCCAATTAGCCTCCTTTATTGGGTCATAAAATGGCCCGATTGTATAAGTATCCAGCGCGATATCTCTATTAAGTATTTGTTTTTATAGGATAAATTATGTTTATTAGCTCACTCTCAAGTGGCTCGCGAAAAGTGCTGATAGGAATTGCGTAAAATCATATTTTCCTATATTATTAAAAAGTGGAGGTTTCTATGGGTCTCAAACAAGCAAAGCTTTTAATGGTTCCCGCAAATGGCCAGATTAGCATTGGGAAGTCATGGGCTGGTCGACAGATCATTGTTGAACAGGTCGGTAATAATGAGATTAGAATCTCTGCGGGGACGTTTGTACCGGACTCTCAAAAGGCCTTCTTCACCAAAGAAGCAAAGGCATCTCTTGAGGCTTTTAACGAGTGGGAAGGCAAGAAGCCCGCTAAGGCCACTAATACAAAAGCATTATTTGCTTCATTGAGAAAGAAAAAGTAGATCGTGAATCGTGAGACGGGTCAGAAACAGTTAAAGAAGAAGCGTCAAGCCGTCTCTACACAGCACGAATTGGTTGAGTGTGATTTGGAGTGGCCGCGCCTGATAAAAGACCTTGGTAATCTTGAAGCGGATGAACTCAACCAGGTAGAAGGCAGTATCGACAAAATTAAAAAGATGACCTGGGATCAGGTTTATAAGACCCCGTCGAAGTCTCAAAAGCGTGGGTTGAACTGGGAGCCTATTGATGGGCAAGTTACCAAGTCATGTAAAACGATTGCCTCTATTAGAATTTCTAAGAGATTCCGAGCCCGCGTTTGTCGTGACGGAAGATACATGCGTTTTATTTCGCTACATCCAGATCATGACAGCGCTTACGATGAATCGGGCGGAGAAGACATCTAGGAGCGTTGATATGTGCTTATTTGAAAATGAGTTGGATTCTTCAGGGGTAGGTATCTGAGAGTCGTGACACTCAGTGACGGCGAAACGATTCACAATGCGTTTCCGGATCGTAATTCTAATCTTCAAAATAGCGCCCTGTTTTCTTGGCTCTGGAAAATAAATTTTATCCGATTATTGAACATGCGCGGACGCCTACTAAGCTCCAGCCTTAATCCTGGAAGTCATGCTTCTTGCTGATGGATAAAGGCTTATATGAAGAATAAACAAAAGAAGTTGCAAAACAACAGCGCCTCCACTATAATGGAGGTGCTGGATCAGCCCATCGAGGTCATCGTTTATGAAACCCTGGCGGGAGAGCAACCATTTAATGAATGGTTGAATTTACTAGATAAGTCCGTCAGAGGAAGAGTTGACGCCAGGATTGATCGGCTTGCCCATGGCAATCGGGGGCACGTTAAGTCGCTTAAAGATGGAATGGCTGAATTAAAGCTCAAAGTTGGGCCTGGTTACCGGGTTTATTTCGCTGAAATTGGAAGGCAAGTTGTACTTTTAATTTCGGGGGGAGACAAATCCTCACAGTCAGATGATATAAAAAGAGCGAAAGAGTATTTGAAAGATTACCGAGGTCGTTATGGCAGCAAAAAAAGTAAATTCTAGAAAATTGAAAACTTGGTCCGAGCTTAAAAAAGAACGCTTCAAGAGAGATCCAGTGGAGGCGATTGAATATCTTAATGCTTCCTTTGAGCAGAACTCCGATATGCCAGAGGCTATTGCTGAGGCGATTCGGGTAGTGTCTGAATCTTTGGGCTTGTCCCCTGAACAAATAGCCAAAAAAGCCAACATGGCCCCCTCGACGATTCATAAAGCTTTGGGGAGATCTGGAAATCCAACCCTGGGGACTCTTACCGCAGTTCTAAAGACCATGGGTCTGAAGATCACGGTAAAAAAGGCGTCTTAATTGTCCAATTGGAGTGCACCACAAGGAACATCAGGCTTTGTTCGATGATTATACCCATTTATCGGCTGTTGTTAAAAATTTCTCGATGGGGATAACTTGGACATCTTTGAAGATTTTTGTTTCGGCTCCCCCATAAAGCATCATCAAGTTTGCTTTAGGGTAATCCTTTTTGAATTCTAAAAGCCCTTCAAAGTCTGAATCTCGCAAGCGTGAGCCAGATTTTACTTCGATAGCATGAAGTCCTCGCTGGCCGTATAAGATGAAGTCGACTTCAATATGGTTTTTCGTATGCCAAAAATTAACTTTGTATTCCCACTCTTGATATTCATTTCGCGCTAGCAGCTCCTGAAGAACCAGCGTTTCCACAGCCGCTCCTAAAATCTCTGAATCTGAATCAAGAGGGCCACGAGGGCGGATTTGCTGAAAGACCCCGGCATCAAAGAAGTAAAACTTTTTGTGTTTAATCAATTCCCGTTTTGCCCTCAAAGAAAAGACATCCAGAGTATGGGCCAACATGAGGTCTTCTAAAATTTGAAAAAAATTGGTGACAGTCTTTCGCTCCACCGAACAATCGGCGCTGACATTGGAATAATTCAATATTTGCCCTTGGGAAAAACTGGCAGCTTCTAAGAAACGTGCAAAAGTACCAACGTTTCTCACCAATCCCTCTTGCTGAACTTCCTCTTTGAGATAGGTTGCAACATAGGATGCTAGAAAATCTTTGTACTCATCCTCCAAATACGCTTTAGGTAGCATTCCTGATTTGAGGGCCCGCTTGATGTCAAACCTATCCCCTAGCTCCAGGGCCGTCAGCGGATAGGAGTGTTGAGAGTGTGCCCGACCAGCTAAGAGATTGGCTCCCGCTCTTTTAAGCTTTCTGGCGCTAGATCCCGTTAATACGAAGCGAATTTTTTTCTCTTCAATGAGGCGATGAACTTCATCTAGTAATGCCGGAATTTTTTGAATCTCATCAATAACCACCCAGTCTCTATGTTTTGATGGAATCAGCAGTTCCAAACGGCTCGGATTTGCCAGCAGAGACTGATAGGTCTGATCTTCAAGCAGATTAATGTAAAGGCACTTCTCAAAAGTTGTACGAATGAAGGAGGATTTTCCTGTGCCTCGTGGGCCTAAGAGGAAAAAGCTATTGTTTTTCGGGTATTTAAATGATCGGCCAATAAAATTTATGGAATTCATAATTCCATTATTTCAGGTAAAACGGAATAGTCAATTCCTAAATTTTTTACTTCGTGCTCAGAATCAAGGCTTTTATTCTCGGGACCACCCGATAGACCTCAAGAGTTTCTTCGATAAAATTCCCCACGATCTGATCTTAAAACTGGGAACAAGTCTGTAAGTGCCTAAAAGTACAGGATAAATTAAAATGTAAAATAATTATAAATTATATCTAAAAAATCCGATAAAATAGGGTATAATTAGATATAAATAATAATTTTAGTTATATTCTATATATATATTTAATATATTAAAAGGGGTATTTATGGATATAAATACTAATTTAACGAAGAGCTTGGGGCCAAAGTCCGCTAACTTCATCCTTTCCCTTTATGACCAGGGGAGAACTATTTTTACCAATGATGACGCCGCTCAGATTTTGGGGTTAGAGGATAAAGGTCTTCAAAAATTTTTAAGTCCCTTGGTGAAAAAAGGAATTTTGAATCGCCTCATTCCAGGTCTCTACACGATTGTGCCATTTGAGCTCGGTCGCACAATGGAGTTCATGGGAAACCCCTATGTCGTGGCTAGAGAAATTGTTAGGCGCAAACAGAAGGTTAAAGAGCCCCAATATTATATTTCTCATGCCTCGGCCTTTGAGTTGTACCAGATGGTAACTCAGCCCCATATGGACGTTTATGTTACCACCGCAAAGCAGATCAAAGAGAAGATCTCGGTTCAAGGGACAGAGTTTCATTTTGTCACTTGCAAGAAGGGTGATTTTTTTGGATTTAAAAAGTATTGGATCGATAAAACTGAGCTTGTCTTCGTCAGTGACTTGGAGCGAACTATTATCGATGGGTTAAAGATCCCTGAGTATTGCGGTGGGATTCCGGAGGTTGCGAAAGGGCTTTGGATGAAGAGAAATGAAATAAACCTAGAAAGACTTCTTGAGTATGCAGAGAGAATTGATAGTGGTATCGTCTATCGTCGGCTTGGGTACTTGCTTGAAGTCTATAAGATAAACCCGAGTCAAATCATCGAGCGATTGCAGGGAAAACTTACTGATGCGTATCAGCTTCTAGATCCAACACAGATTGATGAGGGGAAGTACTACTCTCGGTGGAAGCTAAGACTGAATATTTCTGAAGACGAGTTGCTGTCAGCGGTGAGGACATAATTGATTGAGCAAAAGA
>JANMPT010000085.1:0-5202 GCA_031370005.1 Bdellovibrionales bacterium
CCGCGCCCAGGCCACCCAGCAGGTCTTCAATGACTCCGCAACCCACATCGAGGAGACAGCCCTCTCCCCGCTCATCAAGATGATCTACTACTTGATGGTGCAGTTCGAGAACGAATACTCGGACGACAACCTCCTGCGCCAGTTCGGCACCGAGCAGCAGCAGGTAATCATGGGCCTGAAGCAGATGCCGCCCGAACTACGCTGGCAGTACATGTTTCTGGACGCGGAGTTCAGAGTGACGGGCGTAAGCCTGGCCATCACGCGCCAGGACCGCATCAGTCGCTTGGCGAACTTCAAGCAGATGATTGGCAACGATCCGATGCTCAACATGCTCATGGATAAGCCGGAGGAACTCCGGACGTGGCTCAAGAACTTTGATCTGTCCCCTAACATGGTCCTGCCTTACGCAGACGCGGTTTTACAGGCGATGCAGCAGGCGCAAATCGGACAGATCATGGGGCCGCTCATGGGCGGAGGCGCTACTGGACAGCCGGGCCAGAACGCCAACAACAACCAGCAGGCCGGCGCGGCAGACGCAAGAGGCGCGGCAAAGCAAGAGACCGCAGGCGGTAAGTCTCAGGAGCAGAGGTGATGGATCTAATAGTGGGCGGCCTAGGCCACCAGTTATTCCCCGGCAGGGGTGGCTCCACGGTACGCTTTTCAGCGTTTCGGCTTTCGCCTCATCAGCCGTTAAGTGCCGGGCCAGATGCTTCCAATGTCAGCCGCCCTGGGAAGCCCACGGTTACATCCATCACGGACGGAGCATAGCACAGTTTGGACAAGCAAGAAATTTTAAAATCGTTGGGTCTGGACAAGGCCCCGCCACCGCGCCTGGAAGGGCTGGAGGACACACCAGCCTCCGGGCCGGCCATGCTGCGCTATCGCAAGGTGCTGTCCCTGATCGACCCCATCGAGACTGCCGCCTTCGAGCGCTACATCCCGTGGGGAATCCAGATCGACCAGAGCCTGGATGCTCGGGTCTTTCACCCGGAGTACACCCGTGCCATTTCGATTAGATCCGACGTTCCAATACCGACTGCGGCAAGGATTGAGAAATCTACGGGCATTGGAGCGGCTCCGACAGCTCACAACCACTACCTCTGGCTTGCCACTGAGCTTGTTAGACATCGGGACGAACTCGGATTCGCCGCCTGCGCCCCCCCTCTCATCTTCCGAACCAACGGGGCCGAAGGAACCCAGCCGCTAGTAGGCTGGATTACTAAGGTGCGCTACGCGGTGCCCGATGGGCAGACAACGCTGGACGTGGGGAGCAACTGGGGGCTATTGACGCAGAAGCATAGAACGCCGGAAGTCCATCTTGAAGATGGCGAAGATAATGTATACTAATATATAGGATCTATATATAACAGGAGATTTTGTACATGGCCCTTATCAAAGCACAGCCCGATGGTAACGCTTCGCCAGGCGCAGGTTCCCGTCCCGAGTCTAATGCCTCGGGCGATGGGGTCGGAATGCTTGGGTACTCGATTGTCGCGTTTCCGTCACAGAAGCCCGCGCAGATGAATTCCGATGTCGGTATCACTGCCGACTTCACGTTTAGCGAAGTGAACCAGGGCACCTCGCTCAAGTCCTACGACGAGCAGCCCGAGACGGTCAGCTCCGAAACCGGTTCCTAATGGCCAAGGACGTAACCAGCGGCAACAAGACCTTCGCGGATGCGTGTCCCGATACAGAGGACCGTCCGTGGGAGAAGCGCGGCTTCTACGTCATTGCTCCGGTCACTAACTACCCATCCCTAGGCAAGTCTGAACTGCTTAACAAAGAGTTCGAGGTTAAGGACGAGTTCGACACTCACCCGTTCCGCGAGCTTCCGCCGAGGCAGAAGCAGTGGCCCGACTCCCCGTCAAAGGGGAAGAAGGCCAAGGCTTGAAGTTTCCCGTGGATTGCCCAAACTGGGTCGAGACGCTCTTCTTGGGCATCGAAGACTCGGTTGGGACAGGGATCGAGAAGGCAAAGACATCAGACGAAGCAATGCGTGCCGCAGGAGCCTATGGCCTCTGGAAGCACATCTGCGTAGAGTTTGACATGGAAGCCGGTAAGCAGGAGGAAGCCCTGAAAAGCAGAACGAGGTTCATGAATGCCCGCCGATAAACCCGCCGAAACGCCGGCACCGCCGGCTGCCCCGGAGCCGCAGGCTCCGCCTCAGTTCACCCCAGAACAGATCGCATTGATCCAGGCAAACCAGCGGGCCTCCGCTGCCGAGCAGCGAGCCGCTGCCGCCGAGAACTATGCACGGCAGGCCCCACAGCAGGCCCCTCGTCCCGCTCGTCCGGACCCCCTCGACCGGTACGCTGCAGAAGATATCGTCATGTCCGCAGAAGACAAGAAGCGGACACTTTCAGAAGCCATCGACACCCGAGCGCGGGCCGCTGCAGAAGCCGCCTACGCCCAGGGTCGCAGGGAAAACGCGCAAGAGCGCGAAGCTATGCGGGCGGAGTTCGCCCTCCACACGGTCATGTCGCAGCGCCCGGAACTCAACAACCCGAGCAACGCCTCCAACTTCGCAGCCGCGATGACGAAGGCCAAGTTCGAGGCTGAAGCACAGGGCATCAACCTTTCCCCAGCGCAGTTGGCTATGAGGGCTGCGGACGCTTACGACGGTATGTTCGGAAGGAAAGATCCCCAGCGAGTTCCCTACGTAGAGGGTGCGGCAAGACCCGATATGTCCCCTGCGCCCGAAGCAGGTAAGATTCCGCAGCCCTCCTTTCTCGAAAAAGTCTACAAGATGAAAACCGGCAAGATCCGGGAAATGTACGACGTGAATAACCCCGAAGAGATCGGGGCGCTGAACAACGAGTACGTCAACGCAAAGAACAAGCCCCTTATGGATCGTGGCATCAATAGCGAGATGGCGGAGATCTCCGGCCAGATCAACTCTAACTGATCTAAGTTATACTAGTAGTAATGTATACGTGTAAGAAATGCGGCTCCAACGATCACTACACCTACAAGCGTAGCGGTCGAGAGGGTCAGACGTACGACACGTGTAAGCCGTGCGCACTAAAGCGCCGCGACGTTTGGGCTAAGGGCCCAGGGCGTGCCGCCGTTAACGCGAGCAGCAGGAAAACGTGGAAAACGCTCCGCGAGCAGGTCTACGCCGCATACGGAAACGCATGTACCTGTTGCGGAGAAACCGAACAGACGTTCCTGACGATTGATCACGTTAATGGGGACGGGACGAAGCATCGCAAGGAGATCGGGGGAGCTGACAAGCTCTACCGGGTTATCCGCGCTGCCGGGTTTCCCAACGACTACACGATTCTCTGTCACAACTGCAACAGCGGCAGATGGCGCAACGGCGGTATTTGTGCGCACAAATTCGGCATTTTAAAAGTGGTAGCGGGAAACGCGGGTTCGCGTTACTTCCCCGAATAAGTCCTTACTGGAGAATAGGTTATGCAAGCTTGGGGGTCGAATGCGCTCGGCGGTTTCAGCGCAACCGCGTCACTTGATTCGGAATTGCGTCAAAGAGCAACAAAAACTACATACTTTCATCAGATGGCGTTGGGCCTGCCGTCTTACGGTCGCCACCGCGCTGACCGTATTCTTTTCGACAAGGCTGGCCGCGTAGTCACGCCGCTCAACACTTCGGGTGTTGGCGAGCTTGACGACATTCCGGTGACCTCGTTCCCGTTCGTGCAGGGCTCGGTCATTGCGACCGAGTACGCGAACGCCATCGAGTGGACCGAGAAGCTGGAGATTTTCTCGCAGTTCCCGATTGGCAACAGCGTTGCGCTTGTCCTGCGTCAGGATCAGATCGAGGGTCTGGACAAGGTGGCGTTTGCGGCATACAACGCGGGTCGCGTGTTCTACACGCCGGCCACTGCCACCACGGGTGCCTTCTCGACTGCTGGCACTGCGCCCGCCGTCGCCGGCTCCCCGATGACCGTTTCCCACGTCAAGGATGTTACGGACTACATGCGGACTAACGCGGTGCCGCCGATTGCGATGGGTAAGTACTTCGCTATCTGCCATCCCGACCACATGCGTGGCATCAAGGATTCGACCGAGTTCATCAACTACGGCGTCTATTCGGCCCCGCAGAAGCTGGTCGATTCCGAGGTCGGCGAGTACGCCGGCTGCAAGTTCGTCGAAGAGAACAACGCCCTGGCTTCGCCCGCTGGCACGAACAGCGCGGGTCTGGCGGAAGGCATCTACTTCGGCGCGGACAACATCGTCGAGGGCGTGGCCGTCGCTCCGCACATCCGGTACAAGATCCCGCAGGGATACGGACGCGATCGCGGCGAGTCGTCCTATGCGGTGTTGGGGTTTAGCCAGGTGTGGGCATTCAATACCGACTCAGAGGAACACCAAGTGCACGTTTCCAGTCTGTGACGAGTTGTACACAATTTCCGATGGCGCTGTAGGCTAAAGGAACAAAGGAATAAAATGTCTTGGAAATCCCGTCAGCTTGGGTCTACTAAAGCTATTCAGATCGCCAATGCGTTGACGATCACCACGGCGGCGAACTCGCTCGGCGTTTCGGCCCCTGTGAACAACGTTGTTGGCGTCATTCAGGGCTTCAAGCTCTCGGAGTGGGTCAGCACTGGCGAGGTGTGGCGTCCGCTTGGCGTGAACGTGGCTTGCACGACGACTTTCACGGTCGTCGCTCCCATCTTCCAGTTGCAGAAGGCTCCGCTTGCGTTGCTTGGTGCTAACACGTTCGTGTCGGCTGCGACGGGTGGCGCTGCGACTGGCGGCCCGGCTGCGGCTGGTTTGCTTGTTGCTCCTGGTAATGCGTACTACCCGTTTTCGGCTGGTACGGCGACATCGACCAACGTTGCGCCTTACACGTTTGCTGCGGCTGACGCGGCTGGCGATGTGTGGCGTGTAACTCTCTCTACTGGTGTTACGGCTGGCGTTGCGAACTTGATTCTGCACTATGTGAACATCGACGTTTCGGGCATCTCTGACGCAGTGGGGACCCTCTAATTATGGGATCTACTGCACCGCGTTCGCTGCCGTTTTCTGAAGAGCAGGGTATGGGCTGGGCTGGTGGATACACTGGCCCGGAGGAGATTGCCGAGAAGGTGTTGGCGGAGGTCAGGAAACTGGCCAAGGGGACCAAGCTCTCTTGGGATCCGAACCGCCTTCCCGTCGCTGGTAAGGCGAAGATGATTGGCAAGGAGCTTTGCCTTTCGCTGCCCTATGTCCTGGTGGAGAAGCGCTACTACATTCAGA
>JANMPT010000088.1:0-1830 GCA_031370005.1 Bdellovibrionales bacterium
AGGTAGGCGCCCTTGTTGCGGTAGAACAAACTGGCCAGCACCTGAATCTGGAAGTTGGCGCGCGGCCTGAAACCACCCAGCTCAGCCAGCATGGCCTGCACCACGCGGTCCACATCGCGGTCGAGGTCGGCAAAGGCCGGATCAAGCTGAAAGTTGGTGACAACACGCTTCCAGGTTTCGTGCAGCCTGTCCTTGGTTGGGTAGTAGGCGCGGTAGGTGGGGCGCGACGCGGGTTCGTCGCTTTCGATGTATTCGGTGCTGACGGCGGGCCGCACGAAGATGAAGTCGTTCTTGAAGTAACTGCGGTGCAGCAGCTTGGCGGTGACGCTGTTGAAGAAAGTCTCGGCCAGTTCGGGTTGATGGTGATCAGTCAGCAGGCCGATGTAGTGCAGTTTGGCCTGCTGCCAGGTGTCCATCGACAGCGCTTCGATGTTGAAGTCGGTGCGCAGCCGGTCCACCGCTTCGTTCACACGCTGGTCGTAGAACTCGATGCGCTGCGCCTGCGCCAACTGCTGGCCGTGCCAGTCGGCGGACTCGAAGCGCTGCTTGGCGTTGGCCGTGGTTTCACGGAACAGGCGGTAGTGGCGGTTGAAGCCGTCGATCAGCGCCTGCGCGATGTCGAAGGCACTCTTGTCGGTGAGGCGGTGCGGGAACATCGTCTGCGGTGGGCTAGAGGGTGCCGGGGCCGAAACGGGTGTCGGCGTCGTCGAGGGTGTCGTCATCCACCGCAGTCTTGCCGCCCGTGTCGGTGTTGGCACGGGGATAACGCTTGAGTGCGGTGGCAAAGACATCCACCACCGCATCGGGCCGGTCCATCGTGACCTTCAGGTTCTTCAACAAGCCGTCTTTCAAACCGTACACCCAGCCGTGCACCGACACCTCCTGCCCGCGCGCCCACGCGTCCTGCAGCACGGTGGACAGTGCCACATTGCCAACCTGTTCGATGACGTTCATCTCGCACAGGATGTCTTCCTGCTCTTCAGGCGGCAGATGGTCCAGCCGCTTGCGGTGGCGCAGCCGCACGTCCTGCACATGGCGCAGCCAGTTGTCAGCCAGGCCGATGCGGATGCCGCGCATGGCGGCACGCACACCGGCGCAACCGTAGTGGCCGACGACGATGATGTGCTTGACCTTCAGATGCTCCACCGCAAACTGGATGGTGGACAGCGCGTTCAGGTCCGAATGCACCACCACGTTGGCGACGTTGCGGTGCACGAAGACCTCACCCGGGTCCAGGCCCGTGATCTCGTTGGCCGGCACACGGCTGTCGGCGCAGCCGATCCACATGTATCTGGGGCTTTGCTGCTGCGCCAGGCGGGTGAAGAAACCGGGTTCGCGCTGTTCGGTGGCCGCGGCCCAGCGGCGGTTGTTGGAGAGCAGGTCGGTGAGGGTGTCGGGCATGTGCGGAAGAGCCTACATCGTCTCTGCGAACAGCTCGCGGCCGATCAGCATGCGGCGGATCTCGCTCGTGCCCGCGCCGATCTCGTACAGCTTGGCATCGCACCACAGTCGCCCGAGCGGGTACTCGTTGATGTAGCCGTTGCCGCCGAAGAGCTGGATGCCTTCGCCGGCCATCCAGGTGGCCTTCTCGGCGCACCACAGGATGACGCTGGCGCAGTCCTTGCGTATCGTGCGCACATGCTCCCCGCCTGACAATTTCGCGAGCTTGTCGAGGTTCTTGCCCACGGTGTAGCAAAAGGCGCGGCCGGCCTGCAGCACGGTGTACATGTCGGCCACCTTGCCCTGGATGAGCTGGAATTCGCCGATGCTCTGGCCGAACTGCTTGCGGTCGTGCGTGTACGGAATAACGTTGTCCATCACCGCCTGCAT
>JANMPT010000008.1:0-1773 GCA_031370005.1 Bdellovibrionales bacterium
CTTCTTCGAAACGGCCAAGCCGTACGCCAAGGAATTTATGCTTCGCCGCGAGGGTAACGATTTTCGCAAGATGTTCGTCAATAAACTTATGGGCCGCGACGAAGGCGGCAAGATCAACTGGGACCGCACATGGAAGCTCGCAAAAATGGCGTTCCGAACTGTTTTGAACACTGGAACCTAATAGTGAAGCCTTTTTCGATCTACGCTTCCGCCGCAACAATTGTCGAGGTAAAAATTCCCCAGTTGGTTTTCCCTTGATAACCTACGGGATTCGGGTATATCATCAACGGTCATCGGTGTTAATAAGTAGTTCGGTGGCTTCCTCGGATATTCCAAACGTAGGTGAAATATTATGACGCGAACTCAATGTGTGGCTATCGCGGTGCTGTTGCTATTACTCCTTGGCCATGGCGCCAAGTTCGAGACAACTGGCGGTACCGGAGCGCGAGTTTTTGGCGAAAAAGTGGATAGTACGAAAGACAAGGTGGATTCGGCCACCTTCTCACGCGCAGCGGGCAACGCGGTCGTTGCCGCGCGGTGCCGTGCCGAATCTAAACAACCCATCACAAGAGTTTCACTCCCGGGCCGCGCGTTCCACGCAATCGCTACGCGCGATGGCTGTTGGGTTTTCGTGTCGATGGCTCCCGGGCCGGATTCCACTGGCGCTGGAGTAGCAGTACTGAAGCGAAATGGAAGTGGAGCCGCCCTTGTGCGAACCGTATCAGGCCCACGCGTGTCCGGACTTGCGCTGACCCACGATGACCGTGTCCTTATCGCGGCTACAGGGGATCGCCTCAGTTTCTACGATGTTGGACGGTTGACGTCAGGAGCTTCGGACTTTCTTCTCGGCGTGATGCAGAGTGACGGCAAAGCCCCCGGCTACTTCCATATGTTGGTCACGCAAAACGATCGCCTGCTGTTTGTGAGTAACCACGACACAGAAGGCATCACCGTGCTCGATCTAGCCGATGTCCGGCGTTCTGGTTTCCGAACGTTTCATATTTTGGGAAACATTCCGACGGGTTACGGCCCAGTTTCGATTGCCATATCGTCAGATCAACGCTGGCTGTATGCAACAACTCAGATCGCGCACGACGATTGGCACTGGCCCATTGCCTGCCGAGGAGCGTCCGCGCCACCCACGGCCCCCCTGACTGCTCCTCGTGGCGCGGTTCAGGTGATCGATGCTGCACGAGCGGCCGTTGATCCGGCGCATTCGGTTGTCGCGACTGTCGCAGCGGGTTGTCATCCGGTGAGGTTAGTCCTATCCCCGAAGAGTGATCGTGCGTATGTTGCTGCTCGTAGCGATGACCTGCTGCTTGTGTTCGATACCAAAAAGCTTGTTAGCGATGCGGCGAATGCACTCGTAGCGTCGATTAAAACGCACACCGGTCCGGTTGGCTTGGCGGTACTTGCTGGCGGACGCAAACTTGCTGTCGCGAATGCGCTCCGATTCTCCGGAAAACCCCCTAGTTCGGATAGTGAGATTGTGATGGTGGTTGACACCTCGGCTGCGGCGGGTGGTCAAGGAGCAATTATCGGCAGTATCCCGTCGGGCGGAGGGCCCGTCGATCTAACCTTGACACCTGACGGCAAGACCCTACTCATGCCCAATTATGAGCCGAAAACACTGACCTTCGTCCAAGTCCAGCACCTAATATCGCGCGCGAAGTAAGGTGGAGCCTAACCCGCAAAGGGAATCGACGCGCTGCTGGGTTACGACGGCGCGCGGCTCATTTGCAACATTAGCTCTAAATCGTTGTATTATTAGAC
>JANMPT010000010.1:0-8886 GCA_031370005.1 Bdellovibrionales bacterium
CTATCTGAAATGCACAACTGAAACGATAGCCGCCGTAAGATCCTTGGTCATGAAGTTCTTCTGCCTTGAGATCACCGAACCACAGTCCATCCTCTAAATCCATGGATAATGCTTGCTCAATTAATTTCGGAACTTGCGTAATTGAGATCTCCAAGGCCAAGGCATCAATGTCACGAGTGAAACGTGTGGTCTCAATAGTTTTTAGAAGTACAAATCCACCTTTAAAAACAAGATGTCTTGAAAGTTTGGGATGTTTCTCAATTCTTGCAACAGCTCTTTCCAACGCAATCACCATTCGTAAGTTGTTGAGATCTTCATTTTTTGATTTCTGCAGAATATCTTTAAGCGAATTCATTACTTTTTTTGCTTGTTCGGATCGACTCACGACAAAGCCTCAATGTAAGGAAGTATTCTATGCTCAAGACCTAACTTTGTTGCTGTTTCAACAATTTTTGAAAGAGTGGTTTTTTTTTCTTTAATGGCTTTACGAAGTGCTTCAATCCCGATTTGTGTTCCAATACGCGCGCGGTTTGAAAGACTCTCGACCAGTGTACGCTCGATACTTGTAATCCAATAGCCATTGTGTTTTTCAACTCCAATAACCCAATTAGGATTGCGCACTCGTATCAATTTAATGTCCCGATGAGATGTTTTTTTTGAATGAGGAGCCATCAGCCAGGTTTTTTTCGGAATCGTATCGGTCAGATGGTAAAAAGATAATGCCGAGATAAGGCAAATTGCAGATGGACTTCCCATTCTTAATGTCGCCACCTTAAATTGATCTTCTTCGGTAAGGTCTATCGCCGCAACTCTGTATATACCTCGCGCAAACTGCTCTACTTGACCGTCAGAAACCAATTTTTTTAAGTTATAAAAATTCAGACCAGCTTCTACAGCTTGCTGCAAAGTAAACGGCTTTGATTTAAGTTGTAAAGAGAGTTTCTTCATTTTTAATAAGTTACCCCATTTTAAAATTTGGGGCAACTTATCTTAATCCCAACTAACGGTATAGACCACAAATTAAGTGTCTCATTTCGAGATAAAGGTCTAGTCTGATTTGAAAGACGACCGGGAACACTTAGCATTTATTTAGGCCATAGGCCGTCCTATTAAACGGCCAACAAATCCATATTTAATTGCCGGTGACAATCTAAGAACTTCTGATGTAAATTCGATCTTGATATGCAAATGAGCGAGCAACTTATATCAGCTTTCAGTCAAGTCGGCGTAGTTTTAGGAATCGGTTTTCTAATATATGGAATTATTTGGTTATTTTTTCGCAGACGCCTTGCTGGCCAATCATTTTTTAAATTTATCGGCATCTGGTCGGCTCGACAACAACTTGATCGAAAATTTTGGATAATCTGGCTCGCATCAGTGGTATTCGCTGTTGTGAGTTTGGTATTGGAATATCGTCTAAGTGAGAACTTTAGACAGATGTTAATGAGCGACAGTTCACCCTACGGCAAGATCTTAAAGAACGGATTTGATTTTAGCGCAGTTATCAAGGCATTGATTTACTGCTTTGTGCAAGCAAGTGCTGCTGAAGAACTTCTTTTTCGCGGTTTGATCGCGAAGCGATTGTTCAAGGTGATAGGCTTCTTGAAGGGGAACTTTGTTCAAGCCTTGATATTTTGGCTCATGCATCTCGCGATTTTTTGGATGGTAACTGGTGAGTGGATTTCCTTAATTCAAGGGGCAGCTTTCATCACAAGTTTTGGAATGGGGTTAATTTTAGGTTACGTAAATTATCGAAGAGACGGTGAAAGTATAATTCCCTCTTGGTTATTGCATGGAACCGCTAATTTTATCAGTTTTCTCACCTTGGCGTATGTTTGGTCGAGATAAGTTTTAAGCTCGCATAAGTGCTCCACCCGAAAGCCTTCGACTGCGCGTTTGCCGTTTTCAAAATGGCCAATCGTTGTGCGGGTTACGCCCACAATGGACGCCGCTTGACGTGTCGTCAGGCGTGCGTTTTCGCGCAAACGCTTTAATACTTTTGCGACACTTTCATTTTTATTTTTGGTAACTGGTTGCATGTTTCTTGTCTGCTTTGGTTGATATTTTCCAGACATCCAACTTGGAAACTACGAAACACTGCGATTGCGAGAGCTTAGTTGGAGGTTTCCAGCTTTCCAAAATTCTGAATTCTCACTTTTTTCCGTAGCACCAAAGTAGCACAGAAATAGCAAAACTCGGGTGATTTTGGGTGTTATCGTGTGATGATGGTGAAACGCGAACCGAAAATCGTCTTGAACTCTGTCTTGCAATTATTGTAATTTTCTCTAAAGTTTTTACGGAGTTAGGAGTTTGAAACTTGAGTCATCTGTGAGCGGTCCGAAATTTCATTTTACTTAGGTGTAGAATGGCGGAGGATGCGAGATTCGAACTCGCGTTACGCTTTTGGCGTAAACTCGCTTTCCAAGCGAGCGCCTTCAGCCACTCGGCCAACCCTCCGTATGCGGAATAATTTATGTCGTTATGAGTAGCATGAGGTCTAGGCCCGGGTAAAGATCGGAATTCTCAAAAATCGATGAAAATTTGAGCGGGGCTGAGTTTTATCCCATAACAGGGCTCAGGTCTGTGGACCAATCTCCTGAAAAAATCGCTAAAGGTGAAAGAAGCAGCCTCCAGTCTGTATACTGGGAGACGGAGGCTTCATGCGCTTTTTTGCCCAAATTCTTGGCGTAATTTCGATTTATTTTGCCCTTGGATGTGCATCAACAGCAATGCGGCTTCCGGCCTCATTTAAGCCAAAATACAATAGTAAAATTGTAAACTCCCTCAAGTCTGCGGCTGTGAATGGGGTTTTATTTGAAGTGAATGAAAGTGTTTTTAAAGATGTACCGGTTCGTCAGGTGGATCGCTGCCGTAAAGTCGAAGCTCCGAATTGGAATCTGGTTTTTTTAAACGTACTTGAGGTCATAGATAAAAATCCTGAGTATTACGAAAAATTCCATATTGTGAATTTTAAACGCGGGGATCGGGCAAAAGCGGAAATTACAAAAGATATTGATGGGCTTAGTTATTTGAATATCACTTACGTCAAACGTGAGATTCATGACAAAATAACACCTGAAACCTCGCTGCCTTGCCTAGAGAGCAGCTCTGAATTTTTAGGTAAAAACTTGGTGACTACTTTTATTGATTGGCCACCTGGCGAAGAAATTGATTTGGTTTTAAGGCAAGCTTCAATAAAAGCTAAAATCGATCGCTTTCAATTTAATACCGAGTTTTTAGTTTTTTTAGCGGATCGCCAAACGATTTTAAAGCTCAATCCCGAGGTTGCCTTTGAGCGAAACTATCAAGGGGGATATTTGCTGGAAAGTTGGCTTGAAAAAATGGCTCAAGAGCTTCACCAAAAAGATATTGATATCGAATACGTGAACTATTGGCTAAAGGAAATCTCCACCCACAGCAAGCAAGCCAATAGCATTCAGTTCTTTGGCCTGCACTCCGAGAGTAGCCTCAGTTATGGTGTGCAGGTGGATAGTGTTGGAAAGTTTTCTCGTAAGCTTAATAATTATCAAGAGCCGACTTATTTATTTATGTCATACCGCCAGCATAATGGTGACTATATCTATAGTGATCTTAAAGATCTGAATCAGTGCTTGCGCGGCCTGATGGGGATTTATCATAATCCGCTCAGCATGGGTACAACCTTGGAGTCAGATGACGACAGCTTTTTGTCCCCGGGCTATTCATGTAAGCTTGAAACCAAGGATTAACTTTTTGATTCTTGTGGTTGCTGATATTTGCGCATAAAGAATAACATTAAAATGCCAGGAATCGCAATGAGGGCGCAGGTATAGTAAAAGTTGGCCCAGCCGAGGCCCTTGACCATATCGCCAGAAAATCCGGAGAAAAAGTTTCTTCCTAGCGTCGCAATACTTGAAAGAATTGCGTACTGAGTGGCGGTGTAGCGCTTATTTGTCACTGCTGAAATAAAGGCAATAAATGCCGCCGTACCCATTCCCGAAGTGACATCCTCGAAGCAAACAGTCAAAGCGAGGGCCCAATTCTGGGGACCCGTGAAGGTCAGCAAGGCAAAGGCACTAGTCGAAAGAGCCTGGAGAATCCCAAAGATCCAAAGCGAGCGAAAAATTCCGATATAGTACATGAGCGTGCTACCGATAAAAAGTCCAACAAGGGAAGAGGCTAATCCAAAGGATTTTGCGATTAAGCCAATGTCCGCGTTGCTGAAACCCATTTGCACGTAATAGGGATTCAGCATTGCGCCGGAGAGCGCGTCACCGAGCTTAAAAAGAAAAACGAAAAGCAAAATAATGTAAGCGCCATCACGCTGCAAGAACTCACGGAATGGGTCTACGACTGCGGCCATTAAGGTCTTCGGCACGCCCGCAGCAACTTTAGGCTCCGGTGCCCAAAGGGTTGCCAGAATACCCACGCCCATGAGGGCCGCCATCATATAGTATAATTCACTCCAGCTTATGTTCCAGACTTTAGAGCCAACAAGTCCAATTGCTAAGCCACCTGAAAACAGCATCGCAATTCGGTAGCCATACATGTTTATCGAAGATCCAAAACCCAACTCTTCGTCTTGTAGTATCTCTCGGCGATAGGCATCAATCACGATGTCTTGAGTGGCGCTGAAGAAGGATGTAAGCACAGCAAGTGCAGCCAAGCCCATAAGCGAAGTCTTTGGATCAAACATCCCAATACCCGCGATGGAACAAACGAGTAAAACCTGAGTGGTCAGCATCCAACTACGGCGGCGACCAAGGCTAAATAAAGTAAAACGATCAATCAGCGGAGCCCACACAAACTTTAGCGAGTAGGCAAGACCTACCCAACTGAAATAACCAATAGTGCTGATGTCAACTTGCTCCCGTGCCAACCAGGTTTTGAGTGTTCCACCTGTTAAAAGCAGAGGAAGTCCGCTAGAAAATCCTAGTAAAAAAATGATAAGCATCTTCTTGCTGAAGATTTCCTTTAAAAGCGGGGTCTTTTTCTCGACCATGAGTTGTCCCTTTAGTTGTTTAAAATTTTCTTTCGCATTTTCCAAAGCAGATGGCTGATGTATGGCCGGCGATTTTCTTTCGTCGCCACCATCAGAAGCTTTGTGATTTTTAGATCACTTGGATCTGTGTAAAGTAAAATTAAAAGCTCCTGAATGAAGTTTGTGTTCAGCGTGATGTAATTGTCCGTTCCAACGCCTAGTTGCACGTTTTTCTTTTCCCACCAGGAAAAAGGATGATCTTTGTAGTCATCGAACTTACCCGTGAGTTTATTATTGGAGGAAGGCAGCGAAATCAGCGAGATCTCTTTTTGAATCATGCGGTTTAAAACATCATGTTGATAGTGCTCAACCTCGCGCGCCGTGTGGAACTTTGCTTTTAAAAATTCGGTATTGTCTTGCTCACTGAGAGCCTCACCTTTAAGAAGTTTATCCAGTACAGGTTTATAATTACCCCAGTCTAATTCGGAAAGTTCGCGGTAATGTGGGTCTTTAGAAGTAATGCCAATACCTTTTTTATTTTTATGAGATACTTCTTGGTATAAGCAATGGAAATAAACATTGGGATTAATTCCAAGGCTGATGCCGTGCTCAAGAGTGTCGATGTGCCATATATTCATAGCATTATCCACGGCCTGGATGCCTTTTTTTAGAGTATGCCAGGTCTCGCCGTGGTGCGATCTAATTTGAAACCCTCGATATTGTAATTTGCGAAAGCCAGTTTGCATTTCGTAAAAATGTTCTTTGCGATAAAGCTCTCTCTCATCGCCCACCGTATCCACATCCGTCATGTGTTTTTGCAAAAAAGGATATTTGTCAGTCATACGGATGAGCTCGTTGATTTGGCCCATAAAGTGCTCTTTACGAGATTTGTATTTTGTTGCATCAAAGAAGTTGGCTTCTTTTCTGAAAGATGGGGAGAGCACGAAATCAAAATCTGGGTGCTCACTCTGGAATTTTTTATAGCCCTCATAAAGTCCTAAAACAACATCTTCAGGTGTCACTTCATCAATCCCAGGAATTTGTTCCGAAGAGCTTGATGTGGCTCGATCGAGGGTAAATTTAAGGCGAATGCGGCCCACATTGAACTTAGTATATAGCTCGTTCGCCATATCGTAGGCGGCCTCGGCGTGAACTGCCTTATTGATCAGAACTAACTTTGGAAGATAAAGGATTTTCAAATAAGTAAGAAATCCCTCAGTCTCTTCCAAGCGAATTAATTTATCAACGTCGTCAATTGATGTAATTGGCAAAGAATTTTCGCCATATACTTCTTTGATCTTTTGTTCATAGACAGCTTTGTGCGGACCTTCGAGTAGTTTTTTAAGGCGCGGATAAATAAATTCAGCAGTGATCGAGCCAGTTAAGTGAATATGCTCTTCATTGTATTTAATCGGGAAGTTCTTAAAGAGCTCAAAAAGGCATTCAGAAATTGGGTGAGCCAAAAGTATATTGATGGTTACCTTGTTTGTTACAAATCGGTCGATTAATTCGCGGAACTCAGTCGCTAATGCCAAACCTTTTTGGCTTTCAGCATTTAGTTCGGAAGAAATTAAAAGATTCAGAGTATCTTTAAGTGAAATCCCATTGGTTTCACTAACAATCAAGGTAAGCCATTTGACGAGTTCTTTTTTTGTTTTGGAGTCTAATTTACTAGTTGTCTGCTCTTTGTTTGGCATAATTCCTCAATAGATAGAATCTATCGAGGAATCAAATACTTGTACATGACTTTATGAGATCCAATTCGATCCATTTCGAATAGAGGGCCGTGGTATTGAAAACCCATTTTTTCATAAAAAGGAAAGGCTCTTTGTCGAGCATTGCACCACAAGAGATCGCAATATTTTCCGCGTAATAGAATTAAACCGTGCTGAAGTAGAATTTGGCCAAAGCCCTGGCCTCCATAATTGGTATCCACTGCCATGCCACGCAAACGGTATGGGTTGCCAGCGCTGAAGTCTTTGTGAGGCTCATTCAAAAAGGAGCAAACGCCAACGAGATTCTGCTCGTAGAAAAGGCCTAAATGAAAGCTTGTCGGTGAATCATCGTTCGGGTTTATGCAATCATCGGCATGAAGAAAGGGTTTAAGCACTTTTTGGCGTAAAGAGAACGTCTGTTCCGTCGGAATTTTTGAAACATAATGATGTAATTTCATCCTGCCTTAAACCGTAAATACTCTAACCAACTAGCCGGTGTCTTTTCAGTCTCCATTTGAATTTCTAATTCACGAATCGGTAACCATGCCGGCATTTTTGGCTCTGTTATTAAAGGCATATTTGCGGTTTGCGGAGTGCGATTGGCTTTGCGCTGATTGCATTGACGACAAGCAGAAACAACATTTGTCCAAATTTTCTTTCCATTTTTTGAGGCAGGCACAACATGATCAAGAGTAAGGTTTTTAGGCGTGAGACGATAGCCGCAATATTGGCAGGTGTAATTGTCGCGAATATATACATTTTCGCGGCAAAATCGAACGGCTCCTGCGGACCGTGGCCTAACATAACTCTTAAGCCTTAGGACGCTGGGCATCTGGTAACTGGTCCTTGCTGACCGTGCAAATATAGCGTGGTATTCCAGAATTTCAACCTTATCCTGGAACCACAAAATCAAGGCCTTCTGCCAGCTGACGATCCGCATTGGCTCGTAGCTTGAATTAAGAAGCAAAGACCGGAGCGAGGATAAACGATGCATACCCCTCCCAAGGGACCCTTCTTAAATTATAGAGGATTTAGGGTTGTTTTTTCAAGTGCCTGGACCATAATCCCTTGAATTTAGGCCTATTTCGCGATAGCTCCCTGTTAAATTAAAGGAGATCCAATATGAAACGTCGAGTTTTTGCATTTAACTATGTCTTAAAAGGAGCCGATGGCCAAACCCTCGACGCTTCAGATGCCGGAGAGCCCTTAGCCTTTCTAGAGGGCATGGGTCAAATTATTCCCAAGCTCGAGGAGGAAGTTATTGCCATGAAAGCGGGGGATAAAAAAATTGTGAAACTCAGTGCAAAAGATTCTTACGGCGAAACCGATCCAAAAATGAATATGGAAGTTCCCAAGGAGGAGTTGGCTCATTTGAAAATCGAAATGGGAGCCTATTTGCAGCTGAATCTGGGTGAGCAGACAAAAGTCGTGCGGGTGGCAAGCATCAGTGAAAATGTGGTTACCCTTGACGGCAATCATCCATTGGCCGGCCTTGATTTGGTTTTTGATATTGAAATGGTATCAACACGGGAGGCAACTGAGGAGGAGCTTCAGCATGGCCACGCACACGGCGCAGCCGGCCATGGGCACCATCACTAAGAGAGGATTTAAAACCTATGGCTTCTTTTGATATTGTATCAGAGATAAATACCCAGGAAGTAGACAATGCGGTCAACCAAGCTCGTAAAGAGGTGGAAAGTCGTTATGACTTCAAGGGAAGTCAGGCCGAAATTCAGTGGGACAAAAAAGAAATAATTTTGCTTGCTGAAGATGACTATAAAATTGAAGCCATAGGCGGAGTTCTGCAGTCAAAGCTTCACCGACGTGGTGTGGATATTAAGGCCTTTAAATTTGAGAAACCGGAGCCTGCTGGCGGCAAATTGCTCCGACAGAAGATTGCGATTGTACAAGGTATCGAAAAAGAAGTGGCAAAGGACATCGTAAAACTGATTAAAGACTCTAAACTAAAAGTTCAGCCACAGATTATGGATGATAAGGTTCGAGTAACCGCAAAAAGCATTGATGAACTGCAAGAGACCATCACTTTGGTCCGGTCTGGGAGTTTTTCTGTGCCATTACAATTCAATAATATGCGATAGTAATTTCGCTTGCGGGTTTTTTGGGCTGTGATAAATTAATATTTAGTTATCAATGTTCCGCGTTCGATGTTCCTAGAGTTTTGGTTTGCTCGTGGCTTCCGCGGTCTTAGAA
>JANMPT010000051.1:0-32922 GCA_031370005.1 Bdellovibrionales bacterium
GCTTAATCAACGCTGTGCAAAGCTACGAGCTGATATTCGGCGGCTAACGCGTCGGTCTTGGTGTACGACCAAGCTTAAGGAGAATTTGCAGAAGCACCTTGAGCTTTATTGTTTTTACAACAATCAAGGAGCGAGCCAAGCCCTGAGTTATATTCCATAGGGGTTCTCCTGCGCGCCGTAGTGAGGTTTTCTTGATGAGCATCGTGGTTAGCCCGCAGGAGAGTTCAGAATTCTATTAAATGAAAAGGATCTTTTGGGGCTTCGGAATTAAAAAAGCCCCCTTCCAGGGGCTTTGGGTACAATCATCTGGGGCAGTTTCTAACTATTTGCTAAGTTCAGATTCTGCCTGATTCATTTCTTGTTGGGCTAAAACATTTTTCCAAATTTTTTGACTGACTGGGCCGGGAAGCCACTGCTGTATCTCGCTTGCCTTTAGAGGCTCCTGAGCCGTCCATTTGTAAAGCACTTCGGCCTTAACTCCCGCAAGGGTTTCACGGTCGGCCATGCTAAGGTTTTCATTTTCAGTGCTAGGATCTTGAATAATTGATCTCAAAACTTCGGCAGCGGCTGTACTATTTTCACTGTTTAGCGCATCCAAAAGAAAATCAACAGCAGCATTTTGTTGGTCCTCTGAGTTACTATATATACTCGGAGCTTTGAAAAGATCTTTGAGTCGCGTAATGAATGGCTCGTTTTTCAAAAAATTCTGCTTTTGTAGTTTTTCTTTGTCAGTTAGAAAAATCTTTTTTCTAAGAAGACTATAGTCATTGAGTTCTTTTTTGTTTTCAAATGGTTTTAATTCAATGGTTGAAACTTCGTTTTGCGTTTGCGGCTCGAGCCTTATTACTGGCGGTGGAAGGGTGATCTCTTCATTTTTTTGCGATGTAAAGATTGGAAGCTGCTTTGTCACTTTTTTAGAAGTTGTTAAAATTACTGATGGAGTCCTGAAGAACAGGACTCCTCCGAGTATAAAGACGGCGCCAAGCCCAAAGGCAACTTTTACAGTTCTCATTTAGAGAATACCCCTTGAGTCATTTTATTTTTAAAGAGCCGTCGGTTTAAATTATCTGCACCTTGATTTTGGAAGAAGGCTGTTCCATTTAAGTAACCATTTGTGACAACGATATTTTTCTTAATCTCTGAAGATTTCACGAAAAGGTTATAAACTTTACCGTAGTGGTTAATGTGATTTAAAGAAATGATTGGGTCAAACTCACCACCCAAAACAACTAAGGCATCACCGACATGAAAGTCGCTTGCTTGCTTCATAAGTCCGTCGGAGGCCAATAGCGGATGGTTAGGGGTTAGCTTAAGTTGGCGACCTGATTTCATTTTGAACACAATAATGTCATGGTCGCCATCAAGAAGTTCGGTCACCCATTGATCTACTGCTGTTTTTTCGATGCTACGACTATTCAGGGATGAGTTGGTTTTTAAAGTTGCTACGTAACTATATTTTTTGGTCAAAGCTTCGATGAAGGTGACATATTTTGAACTTCCTTTTATATTTTCATCGGCCAGGATTTGTTGCTCTGGCGTTGCGCAGGAGGATACGCAGACCGCAGCGATATAGACAGTTGATGGAACTGTACAGTCTGCAGAGGCCGATTTCGGTGCAATCCATGCTTTTTCAGGTTTCGTTTCACGATTTAAGAAGGTTGGGTAAAGTAGTCTGCCTCGGGTGTTGTCGATCTCAACATTTCCGCCGCCAATTTTTACACCGATATCAATAAATTTCCCCAAGAATTCTTTTACAACAGGAATTTGATCCTGACACTTTGCCATCCACTTAAAGCGACCAAGTGCCTCTGAGTTGCTTAAGCTGTCATGGGAGCAGCGATGAGCAACATAGTCACGGCAGTATTTTTCAGTTGCCCAAGCGCCATAGGCCACCTCTTGTTTTTCTTGCTGAACACTATGATCAGTACAAACAAAAGTCGTAGTGGTAATTTTATCACGAGTACTAGAAATGACGCCGATTTGGTTTGAAGGGCATTTTTCAGAGCTATTTGCTTCCTCTTGCACGACTGACTGTTCTTGTCGGCGAACGGCGGCAGGATTGCCGTCGCAGGCGCGCTCCTCCGTCTGGAAGTTTACGGCACAACGCTCAGCTGGCGCTTCTGCACCTTTGTTGTCTTTGCAATGATAGATACGCGATTGTTTGCCGCCGCAGTCAGCAGAACAAGTCGTCCAGTTTTCTGTAGGAACATTCGAGTAAGTAGGACACAGGCCAAGAGTTTTTATATCACCCTGGTGGGTGTTTGAAGTGATAATTTGACCATTTTTACATTCTTGATCAGAGACCTGATTAAAGATACTGAAATAGCCTTGCTCTCCGTAAGCGCAGGTCAAGGCAACACTGGCCTCGCCTGTTATGATGTTGGCCTTAGATGTTCCGTTTGTGATTATGGAGCCGTCTGATAATTTACAGGATTGGTCTTGGCACAAGCCCTCATTTTTAAGTTCCTTCGACTTAGAGATCTCAACCCATTCTAAGCCCTCACCAACAAGCTTGCATTCCTCTACTGTGGTGTCGCGGTAAGACATGTTTTTAGTTCCATCAATACCACAAGCAACGGCCTCAGAGTAAATCTCACTTTGGCTAGAGCGTTTTTCTCCATATATAGAACAAGCCTTTGGATTTGTCGGAGTTGGCTCCGGGCTTGGGGAGGGGCTTGGCTCCGGTAGTGGCAAACCTACGCTCAGATCATGGGTCAAAGTCACCCATGGAGTCGTTGAAGCTCCCACAAAGATTTGTACAGAAATTTGGTAGTCAGCAGCGGTTTGGTAAGTATGTTGGACGCTTTGACCGCCGGAGGTGGCACCGTCTCCAAATCCCCACTGTACTGCTGAAATTTTTGAAGTTAAGCAAGAAGGAATATATAAAGATAATGAAACAGGAGTATCAACAATTGCTTCCGAGGCACCTGAGATTGTTAGATCTGATACGCACTCGAGGCCATCTTGAATCATTAAGACATTTACTTGGCGCACAAGAGTAATTTGTGTACGGTTCGAGTCAACCACGGTGGCAGAGATTTGATAAGTGCCGGGACGACTAAAGGTGTGATTGATTGTATTGATGTTATTTTCAAGAATTGAAGAGTCGCCAAAGTTCCAAGTCGCGGATTCAATAGTTAAACCTGTAGGAATCGCTAAACTATAGGATACGGGAGTCCCAACCATAGCAAGAGCAGGGCCAGAAATTACTGGTTGATCTGAAACGACCACGGTTTTAAGACTTATGCTAGAACTAGCAAGAGTGTTTTTTTCAATTTGGGCAACAACAACGTATTCGCCGGTCTTTTGGAAACTAGATTTAATAGCCGTACCGGTTTTTACAGACTGGCTATTGCTATCGCCAATTGTCCTCCAGCTAACTTTTTGAGTGGGTGAACAGCTAAGGTCGGTGTTTAATTGATAGGTTACAGAGGCACCTTTTTGAGCAACGGGCGCACCCTCAATTTGCAGAAGAGAAGGGTTAATAGGAGCTGTAGCAGTTTTACAGCTAGTCGCAAGGCCGTTGCTAGTAGAGTCTAATATGCCATCAGCACCAGTTGTCATCTTTTGGCAGCCGATAGTCCATAGGGCGAGTGTCATAATCGAGAGCAATATTTTTTTTGAGTTCATTGTGTGGGACTCCTTAAGGTTTATCATCCCAAAGCATTTTGGATTCCACAAATTCTCCTTAAAAGTGAATCATCTTGATAGGGTAGCCTGTAGAGAATGATGACAAAAAAATGAACTTCTAAAATATTCATTTTTTTGTCGAGAGTTTGTTCATTTGGAACTGCGAATGGCTGGCATGTAAAATTAACAAAAAATAAGCAAAAAATTGCGAAAGTTAACATTGCCGAGCTTTTCATCCCGAAATAGTTTAATATGCCCGCACAAACTTAATGATTAAACAAAGGAAAGAAATTTTATGAAACAGTTTTTCGTTTTAGCGTTCGTCACGTTGATATCAATTGGCTCTTTTGCTAGCCAAACTCGCTTTACATGTAAAGTTATGGGGCAAAATTTATATTTTCAATATAACGGAAGTGATCAAGTAACGGCGTATGACAAAACGCAGTCATGCGATATGAAGTTAGATTCTGAATATAATCCAACGACACTAAAAGGTTTTTTGAGATTTAAACCAACTGCCGGTGATTATTGTAAAGCAGAATTTGACCCGTTTTTTCAAACGGGAAGAGTAACGATTGATAAGAGCTTTTTGGACAGTCAGACTGGCAAAACAGTGGCTCGTTTAAGATTAACAGGCGATGGCCAAACGCGAGATACCAAAGTTTTCTGCCGCAAATAATTTATAAAATTCAATTAAAAAAAGGCTTGGATTAAATAACCAAGCCTTTTTTTTGTCAGCCAAGGTGCTTTAAGGTGAGATGGCCGTTAAAAGCTGTTGCCAGACTTTCTCTTGATTATATTTTTCCTCAACATCCCTTCGAGCTTTATTTTGAATATTGTCCAATTAAATTACAGTAGGAACAAGTTACGGCAATCTGCCCAAGCGCACCTGGCCACGTCAAAGCAGACTTGGTATAGGCTTAAAAAGCTTGGCGTGCGCCTTGCTTCTCATCTTTGAAAACACAACGAGGTGCTAGGTGAAATATTCCACTTTATTTACTATTATTACGGCGACGATTATGACCATCAGTGGTTCCGAAGCTTTTGCTAACTACTGTGCAGCCATTCGTGGAAATGGCGAATTGATGCCCGCGCATTGGGGTGCAATGTCGAGCCTTGTTGAAGAACAGGGCTTGCCTTCAGCAATGGCCGGCGGCAGTTCTGCAAGCATCACCATGTTTTTACTTGAGAGTCTTTCTTTAAATCCCATTCCTGTGAACAACAGCGAAAGAGCTCTTCTTATTAAATCTTTCCAAGGCTATTTTGAAGCCATGTCTCAAACTTCCGAGGGCAAGGCCATTCAGGCGCTGCTAGCGGATAGGGGAGCCTTTCAATCCATTATTAATTCCGCCCCGAAACTTGATGAAGCCTTGGCTCATCCTGCAAATAGGGCTTTGCTGCTAAAACATATGGATTCATTGCAGGTTTTGATGGCTTCGGAAGATCTTAGGGATATCATTAATCCTGAGTTCGTTCTCTACGTCAAAAGAACTATTGGTCTTGCTCGGAAAGATGATGATTCAATTCAAAATGTTTTAAATTATCGCACAGGCCAAATCAGTTATGCGCTTAAAAACTTTGGGAAGTTTGACGCTCAAACTGACAAAACCCTTTTTGTTAGACCGGGGCTTATTAATTTCACAAGACTCAGTCTCATTTTGGGCGAAATGGGCAATTTCTATGCGAACTATAACAACGAATCTGCCACGGGAAATCAAATCGGACAAAGGCTGCGAGATTTTTTAAATCTCTGTACTCCTGGTTCTAAGGATATGTCTTGGAGAGAGCTCAACCAGCAACGGCCTGCATGCCGGCAGCTTCTTGGCAGCGCCGTTCTCATGTATCACAAAGCCAAGGCCTCTGGTAAAAGTCGCATTCATGAGCTCATTGGAAGCCATATCCCGTCTTTTGCAAGCACCTCTGTTCTCACCGGGTCCGCAGTGAAGCAATTCGCGCGCTTGGCGGCTGACTATCAAACCACTACGGATACTCAGTTCGGAGATTTCAGCATTAACTTTAATGAACTTCGCTTTGGTTATTGGGGTTTTCAAACGGATCTCGACAATATTCAAAACACATTAAATTTCGTAGCTGAATACAAGAGGGATGCAAAGTCACAGAAGTTTTTGTCCCTTGGTCAAGCCCCTTGGCTTCGGATTCTTTCCACATCCCCGGCAGAGCCAGGGCTGTCTCGCATTGTCGCCCTTTCTCGCAGTCAACTTTCAGCCGGCGGCTGGAGTGATTTACACCCAGTGATTGTTCTGAAGGCTTATGGCTGTAACCAGATTATATATGTTACGCGAAAAGGCGAAGAGTCCAAGTTTGCTCAAGCAGTGTTTAAACGACTAACTAGGGCAGACGAGAAGACTTGGAGTCGCTTTTACGATATGGCAAATCCAAATAGTTCAATCATGCTCTCGCAAAAACTTGCGACTAAAATCAAGTGCACAGATTGGGATCATTTCAAGGTAAAAGATGACATCAATGGACTCATTGAAGATGCGATGAGGGCTCCGCTTCTTGATCCCCCGTATTGCAAATAGGGCTTCAATTTACTTTACAAGTTTTAGCCACTCTTCAGGAAAGGCAACAGGGCCTTCCCTTTGATTGAGCCTTTTATAAAATACATAGTTACGCATAACGAGCTTAACGTAGGCTCTAGTTTCATCGTAGGGAATTTCTTCAATGAACTCCAGAGCGTCATCACGATAGCGGGTTTTCATCCAGCCACGAATGGCCCCGGCACTAGCGTTATATGCGGCAACCGCTAAAATATATTGTTGATCATATCGGGTGACTAAGTTTCTAAGTTCCTTAGTCCCAAGGGCCACGTTGATTTCGGGATCGTACAAGTCTTCGGCGTCATTATAAGGAACTCCGGAATTACGACTGAGCTCTTTGGCAATGCTAGGCAGAAGCTGCATCAACCCAAAAGCATCTACGGGGCTTCGCGCCCGAGGATTAAATGCGGACTCTTGGCGAATGATCGAGAACCCAAGCTCCGCAGGGATTTGCTCTGCTTGGGCGGCTTGAACAATCAGATCCTTGTAGTTACGTGGAAATAAAAGCTCGGGATGACTCTGCACCATTTTGTCTTTTACTTCCGGTGGTAAAGTATTGAAGGCGGCAAAGAGTGGAAGATACAGATTGGCTCTGGCGTAGCTGGTTAAAACAATTAACCAGGTGTCTTCATCCTTGCGACCTTTTTGGCGCAGATCTTGTGAAAGCTGATCGATGATTCTCTCAGAGAAAGAGTTTTCTCCTACTGCCATTAACCACTCGGTTTGAAGAGTAGAAATTTGGCTCATTTCCTTGAGATTGAATAGGGAATAAGTAAAATCCTTTTCATTGCTTTTCATGGGAGTAAAGTTTTGGCCAAGCTCACGAACGGCGATCACGCCGTAGTAACCGATTCGATCATCTTTGATAATTTGTTGTAGAAGAGTTTTTGCCTCTTCTGGCTTGTTCAAATTTTTAAGGGCGCGGGCCTGCCAGAAAAGGCTGCGCATTCTGTCAGAAGCATCTTTGGCATTTTGCGAGAACTCTTGAAGTTTAGCAGCGGCTTCCTCATAGCGTTTCATTTTATAAAGAACCCAAGGGTGCAACCATAAAACGCGTTCACGAATGCTAGAGCTCGAAAGGGGCTCCTTGAGACTGGCCTCATAGTAGGTTGCAGCTTTGGCAAGATTTCCTTTTTCTTCAGCCATGCGACCCAGAACAAAATAGATCTCATCCAGGGAGTGAATGCTCTTAAGCTGTCTTTGGGCCTCTGTTAGGTATTTAAGAGCAAGATTCAGGCGGTCTTCTGTCCATAGGGTGCGCGCGAGCAGCACATAACTTTCATGAAGATGTCTGATATTTTGAGGGTCTTTTTTATTTTTTTTATAGTTTGCTTTACACGAATTCACCAACTGAGCTGTGGCATCAATATAAGCATTTTTATTTTGCGCCACCTTGTAGGTCATACGGATATTTTTTAGGGCGAGAAACTTATCTTCTGCCGTGGCGTTGGAATTTTTTAGGATTTTTTTATATAGAATCAATGCCTTTTCAAACTCTCGGCGTTGACGAAAGTCCATGGCCGCCGTCGGAAGTTCTTTGAAAGTCAGATGCGGCTTTAAGCGAGGCGAAGAGCGAAAGAGCTGACCTTGCACGGCTTCAATTTCACTTTCAGACTTTAGATCTTCGGCAATTTTTAATGCTTCAAGAAGGTATTGTTCTTTTTTCTTTGCAATAGTTTCTTGGCGCGCCATCTCCTTGAGAGCCTCGAGGTCGTCCTTTTTGTCCTCTGTTTTGCGGGCGCTCTTTAGCAGAACATCCGCTAAGACATCTTGGCTCCACTTATAGGTCGTGCGATAGAGTTCGGGATTCAGGCTTGGAAGACTCGCGGTATCCACGCAGCTTTGGTGGGCACGAAGCAGGGCAATGTCCTTCAGTGGGAAGTGCGGTTCCTTTGCCAGTGCTGTGAATTGTATGCAGGCGAAGTCAGGATTTTTCTCTAGGCTTAAAAGTCCTTGGCGGTATCTTTTCCACCAAGTTTGATTTTCAGTTAGCGCAGTCAAAGCATCGAGTTCTTTTAAATTATGATCACGATTTTGAAGGATGAAATCATAGCTCGGAGCTTGTGACGACGGGGTGGCGCGGATATCTTTTATGGACGTCGTGGCACAACCCAAAAATAAATTGGCAAATACTATGGCGGCAATAGTAAAATTCATTAGGCCACACGGCCTCTTTCGAGTGCCTTGATTCGATCTGCGAGGGCTGGGTGGGTCATAAATAAATCGGCAATGCTGCCTTTTCTCTCACGTCCTGAAATTTTCAAGGTGGCCATGCTATCATTGCTAGATGGCGGAGCCTCGTGAAGGCTCTGCAAGCGTTGAAGAGCTGCGATCATGTTTCCAGAGGAGGAAATCCTGGAGCTACCCGCATCGGCACGGAACTCGCGTTTGCGAGAGTAGAAATTCACGGCAATGGAGCCCAATAAAGTAAATGCGATATCACCGATAATCACACATAAAAAACGTACTATGCCACGATATTTCTCATCCACATTGCTAGCAATAACATTGGCCAGCAGGCGAGAGAAGAACATCGCAAAGGCATTCACCACACCTTGAATTAAAGTCATAGTGACCATATCGCCATTGGCAATATGGGAAACTTCATGGCCAAGAACTCCTTCGATTTCTTTTTCACTCATTCTTCGCAGCAAGCCAGACGAAACAGCGACCAGAGAATTTTTTTTACTTGGCCCCGTAGCAAAAGCATTTACATCATCTGATTCATAGATGCCAACCTCAGGTAGCTTCGGCAACTGGGCGCGACGAGCAAGCTCGTGAACTTTTTCAAGCAACTGACGAAGTTCTGGCTGGTTTGTGTTTGGATCGATTATTTTGACTCCGTAAAAATGTTTAGCGGCGAATTTTGACATAAGCAAAGATATGAAAGCGCCACCCATACCCCAAACCAAACAAAATGCCATTAAAGTCGGCAGGTATTGGTTATAACCGGCAAGGTTTAGAAAATGGCTGATGATCGACCAAGCAATACCGATGGTCACCATCACAAGAACATTCGTAAGAATAAAATAACCGAAACGTTTAAAAAATTGCATGTTCAAATCTCCCTATAAATAACCTGAGCCCGTTCTCTATCCAATCTGGCATTTTCTGAAAACTTGTCAAGTCGTGACGGTCTCTTTTGGTTTTTTTGAGCCATTGCTGCTCTGGGTGGTGCTAAACTGGAACTTCAGCGCCGAGGCATCGACCTCTACGCTCACGCGTCCTCCATCAACCAGGCGACCAAATAACAACTCGTCTACCAGGGGTTTTTTTAAGTGTTCATCCACTGTGCGCGCTAATGGCCGGGCTCCATAGACCTTGTCATAGCCTTTTTTCATGAGCCATTTCAAAACTTCTTGAGATACCTGGAAATCAACTTTTTTCTCAGCTAAAGTCATCTTCAACTCATCAACAAACTTAGTTGCAACTTTAAGGATAATGTCCTCTGGTAAATCTTTAAAACTAACCACTGCGTCCAAACGATTGATGAACTCAGGTGAGAAGGCTTTTTTAATAGCTTCCATGCTATGTGAACTGCGATTTTCATCAATGATACCGATAGAGCCTCGCGCGACCTCCATGGCTCCCGCATTGCTTGTCATGACAAAAATAACGTTTTTAAAGTCGGCCACTCGTCCATGGGAATCTGTCAGGCGTCCGGCATCCATCACTTGCAAAAGGGCATTTGTGATATCTGGATGGGCTTTTTCAAGCTCATCCAGGAGTAAGACCGCATAAGGGTGTTTGTTGACGGCTTCAGTCAGCAATCCGCCGTCTTCATAACCAACATATCCTGGAGGGGCTCCGATCAAGCGAGCCACGGCGTGCTTTTCCATATATTCACTCATATCAAAGCGATGGAAGTGGACTCCCAAAATATGGGCTAGCTGTTTACAGACTTCCGTTTTGCCAACGCCAGTGGGGCCTGTGAATAAATAACTGCCAATGGGTTTGTTGGGACGTGCCAGTCCACTGCGGGCTAGTTTAATGCTTGTCACCAAGCGATCAATGGCTTCATCTTGGCCATAAATCAGCGCTTTAAGTTTTTTATCTAGATCGCGCAATTGCATTTTTTCATTTGAAGAAATATTAGCAATTGGCAGGCCAGTCATCTTCGCAATTACTTCCTCAATGGCGGGAATGTCGATAACGAGTTTGTCTAGCTCTTTGTCCTTGTTCTGTCCTATTTGGCGAAGGCGGAAGTAAGCGCCGGTTTCATCCATCACGTCGATTGCTTTATCTGGCAAGAGTTTTCCGTGAATATGTTTAATTGAAAGATCCACAGCGGCCTTCAGGGCCTCATCAGTATACTTGACGTTGTGAAACTCCTCATAGGATTTGCGCAGGCCTTTTAAAATTTCCACGCAGTCCGCAGGCGTGGGCTCTGTGACGTCGACACGTTGGAACCGGCGATTGAGGGCGCGATCTTTTTCAAAATACTGGCGATACTCGCTGTGAGTGGTTGAACCTATGCAGCTGATGTCGCCACTTGCAAGGGCGGGCTTTAACAAATTAGAGGCATCCAAAGAGCCGCCACTTGTTGCTCCTGCGCCAACGATATTATGAATCTCATCTATAAAAAGAATCGCATTTGGACGTTTTTCAATTTCTTTGATCACGGCTTTGAGACGGCCTTCGAAGTCGCCGCGGAATTTCGTTCCGGCTAGTAGAGTTCCGATATCCAAAGAATAGATCACTGCATTTTTTAATTTTTCGGGAACCTCGCCATGAACTATTTTTGTAGCCAAGCCTTCAGCAATGGCCGTTTTGCCGACGCCCGGCTCGCCAATAAGCAGGGGATTGTTTTTTGTTCTGCGGGAAAGAATCTGGACACAACGCTCAATCACATCCTCTCGTCCTACAAGAGGATCAATCTTGCCGGCCTTGGTCTTCTCGTTCAAATTGGTGCAGAAGCTTTCAAGGGGTGAGTTTTTGTTTTCATCCATGGGTTGCCCATCAATAGCCATTTGCTGTGTCGCAGGAGAAGCTGCGTCTTCATCCGCAGTGCCACTGACATCTTTGGCAATGCCATGAGAAAGGTAATTAATCACATCAAATTGGCTTAAGCCTTGCTCTGAAAGTGCGAATACAGCGTGGGAATCTTGTTCATAGAAAAATGCTACAAGCAAGCTGCCCTCATTGATTTGATTGCGGCCCGAGCTTTTGACTTGAATGGCGGCTCTTTGGATCAAGCGATGGCAGGCAAGTGTAAACTCCGGAGTCCAGCTTTCAAAGCCGCCATAAGAGTCCAATTGCTCTTGGGTGATACGGGGAACAGTTTTTTTTAAATAATCTTTAAGATCTAACTTAAGCTTTTGTACATTGGCCCCACAGGATTGAAGAATCTCCACCATAGGCGGTGACTCTGTCAGCGCCAGCAGGATGTGTTCGAGAGTGACGAATTCGTGATTTGCTTGCTTGGCCATTTCTGTGGCCACTGAAAGTCGGCGTTCTAATTCACGTGTCATCATAAATTTCTCCTCCGTAAGCGATTCCTCAGGTTATTCTTCTTCAAGCGTGCTTTTCAGCGGGTGCTCATTCATTTGTGCATACTGATTCACTTGCATAACTTTCATTTCTGCCACCTCAAGAGTAAACACACCCGCTACTCCTGCGCCCTTCTTATGAACATCGAGCATGATCTTCGTAGCCTCACTCTCAGTCTTACCGAAAAAGCGGTGAAGTACCAGCACAACGAATTCCATAGGAGTATAATCGTCATTCAGTAAAATCACCTTATACATTTTTGGTGTTTCTATTCGAGGAATAGTTTGAACCGAGGACTCGCCCTCAGTTGTCACAAAAGGAAAGTTCTTTGGTGTATTATTAGGTGGGTTGTTATTGTTCGATCCATTTCCGTTTATTTTACTCATCATGAGTTCGCCTCTATTCGTCTCTGTTATACTTGTTAGGCTTGCGGGCTAAAGTCCAGCGTGTTCGTTTAGACCAGGCTTAACAAATCTATCACTTTATTGTAGAGTGTATGTCTTGTTTTGAGAAGCAGTCTTGATTTTAAAAGCGCAATTTGGCACCATCTTAAAGTGATGCGCATTTAGCGTTAATAAGAAATTTGATAAGTGTTAAAGATAAAAAACAAACCATTTTGGAGGTTTATAATGTTGGACGTACGATCGAATAAAAATCAAGCGGGTTTCTCGCTTGTAGAATTGATGGTGGTCGTTGCCATCATCGGTATCTTGGCGTCGCTCGCCATCCCATCAATCGGCAAGTACATGGCAAAAGCTCGCCAATCTGAGGCAAAGACCCAGCTATCGTCTTTGTACACGGCAGAGAAGGCGTTCTTTGCTGAGTATACGGCTTTTGATGAGAGATTTGCTGCTCTTGGTTATTCTCCAGAGGGAAACCTTAGATATAATGTTGGTTTTGGCGCGGCGGGTTTTGTTGCCACTATTGCTAACGGTTATACTATGCCAATTGGTTTACTTCCTGATAGGAGCACGATAACCTATTGCGGAGCTGCTGGAGCCGTTGTCAATGCATGTTCAACTTTAAATGGTGCTACCAATGTGCCACCGCCAGCTTTACCGGCCGCAAATACTACTACGTCAAATACCTTTCTTGCAGGAGCTACTGCAATTATTCACGAAGGTGTTCCTGCCGGAGATTTTTGGACAATAACCAACAACAAAATTCTAGTAAATACTGCGAGCGGCATTCCCTAGGCTAGTATGACTGAGTCAGTTTATTTACAAAAAAACCCAAGCTTTACTTTGCTTGGGTTTTTTTCTTTTCTATTAGTCATATTTTCGCAGATATATGCGAGCAAAGGTCTTTTGGAAAAGCCTCGGGATCTTCTGGCTCCCCCGGTTGGGATTGAGCATTTCACTTTTGGCCACAGGGATGTAACCGCGGACGTTTTATGGATTCGCGCCATTCAGGATTTTGATTACTGTGATCAAGAAATTGCTAAAAATCTTTGTGTGGGTAAGGGTTGGCTTTATCGCATGTTGAATGCAATTACCGACTTGTCTCCAAAGTTTCGAATGCCTTACGCCACAGGGGCTATTGCATTGAGTGTGATGGTTTCCGATGTTGACGGAGCCGCCCGTATTTTTGACAAGGGAGTAGCGCAATTCCCGAATGATTGGCCCATTCTTTATCGCGCAGCTTATCACTACCTCTATGAGGTAAAAGATAAAAAAAGAGCTGCTGACCTATTTGTTCGCGCAGGAAGAAATGGCGCACCTTCTTGGGTTTATTCCTTGGCAGGAGGTCTTTATAACGAATCCAATGAGCGAGTCTCCGCGGACGCCATCCTTCTAGAAATGATCAAAACCGAAGTCGACCCAACAATCATCAAACGCCTCCAAGAAAAACTCAAAAAATAAGGTACGCCCTACCTTTTTCGGATGCGTCATGGCATTTCGCTGATAACCCGACCCAACGCTTCGCATCCGAAAAAGGTAGGGCGTACCTTCGCTGTCTTGACTCTTGAGGGTTTGCGGATTAGGGAATGGTATGTCGAGTCAAAGAGATTATTATGAGATTTTGGGCATTCCCCGTGATGCCGATGCGGATGCTATCAAAAAGGCTTACCGTAAATTAGCAATTCAATTTCATCCTGATAAGAATCCAGGCAATTCCGAGGCTGAAGAGAAATTTAAAGAAGCCGCTGGCGCCTATGAGATCCTAAGTGATGCCCAAAAGCGTGCGCAGTATGATCGTTTTGGTCATGCGGCCTTCTCCGGTGGTCGCGGTCACCAGGATGTGAATGATATTTTCGCAAACTTTGGCGATATCTTCGGTGACTTCTTCGGTGGCGGTAGTCAGCAGAGGACCCGTCGCTCCCGTCATGAGTCGCGCCGTGGGGCGGATCTCCGCTACCTCACGGAGATTTCGCTAAAAGAAGTTTTGCACGGTCTTGAGAAAGATATTGAATTCGACACTGATAAATCCTGCAATGAATGTAAAGGCAGCGGAGCTGAAAAAGGTTCTACTCCCGTGACCTGTCCCACTTGCCATGGCTCGGGACAAGTGGTGCGATCTCAAGGCTTTTTTAGTGTGGCTTCGACCTGCCCCACTTGCCATGGTGAAGGCGCTACTGTCAAAAACCCCTGCAAGTCATGTAAGGGAAAGGGCCGTGTATTAGAGCATCGTAAAATTCGTATTAATATTCCCCCAGGAGTTGATACGGGCACTAGATTACGTATTGGTAATGAGGGTGAGGGTGGCTACAACGGAGGCCCCGCTGGGGACCTTTATGTTGAAATACGTGTTAAGGATAATCCACGTTTTGAGCGCGAAGGGGATGACCTTCATAATACAATTTCCGTGTCTTACTTGCAGTTGCTTTTGGGTGCTGAGCTCGAAACTGAGACACTCAGTGGACCAGCCACACTGGATATCCCTAAATGTACGTCGAATGGCAAGACCCTGAAGTTGGCTGGTCATGGCCTTCCTTCATTACGCGGCCAACGTCGCGGTGATCTCTATTGCACTTTAGAGGTCGAATTTCCAGAAAAAATCTCGAAAGAGGAGGAGAAACTCCTACGTGATTTGGCAAAATTGAAAAAGATTGAAGTGAAAGAGGATGGCGGCGGTATTTTTAGTCGAAAAAAATAGCTGAAAATGTCCTCTGACACCTTGACGGCTTGTAAAGCCGACACATGTTCTGACTATAAGGAGTAAACAATGGGAAAAATAATCGGTATTGACTTAGGAACAACCAACTCTTGTGTGGCTATTATGGAGGGTGGTGAGCCGAAAGTTTTAGTTAACGAAGAGGGTGCACGTACGACTCCTTCGGTTGTGGCTTTCACCAAAGATGGGGAGCGTTTAGTGGGGCAGATTGCCAAACGCCAGGCCGTGACCAACCCTGAAAATACAATTTACTCTGCAAAACGTTTTATCGGACGAAGATTCGAAGAAGTAACAGAGGAAATTAAGCTAGTTCCTTACACTGTGGTTGCAAAAGGCAATGACTGTGCGTTCAAACTATTGAACAGTAAAACAGTTTCTCCAGAGGAAATCGGAGCAGCGGTTCTAGCGAAACTTAAAAAAGTTGCTGAGGACTATTTGGGTGAACCGGTGACCGAGGCTGTGATTACGGTTCCAGCATACTTCAACGATTCCCAGAGACAGGCGACGAAAGATGCCGGTCGGATCGCGGGCCTTGAGGTTAAGCGTATTATCAATGAGCCAACAGCCGCAGCTCTTGCTTATGGTCTTGATAGAAAGAAAGATGAAAAAATCGTTATTTATGACTTCGGTGGAGGCACATTCGATATTTCCATCCTGGAAGTAGGCGACGGTGTTGTCGAGGTCCGCTCAACAAATGGAGACACTCATCTGGGTGGAGATAACTTTGACACCGTGATCCTTGAGTGGCTTATCGCTGAGTTCAAAAAAGATCAGGCTATTGATCTCAAAAATGACAAAATGGCCTTGCAGCGTTTGAAAGAGGCAGCGGAGAAAGCAAAAATTGAGCTCTCCTCTGCACAAGATACAGAGATCAACTTGCCATTTATCACTGCAGATCAATCAGGTCCGAAGCATCTTCAAACAAGGTTGTCTCGTGCAAAGTTTGATCAGATGACAGAGGCCTTAGTAAAGCGTTCTATGGAGCCTTGCCGCAAGGCTTTGGAAGATGCTGGAATGAAGTCATCTGAGATCGATGAAATCGTTCTTGTGGGTGGCTCGACACGTATTCCTGCGATCCAAAAAGCAGTGAAGGACTTCTTTGGTAAAGAACCGAATCGTACTGTGAACCCGGACGAAGTTGTAGCTGTTGGTGCAGCGGTTCAAGGTGGTGTACTTGCGGGTGAGGTAAAGGATGTTCTTCTTTTGGATGTAACCCCGCTCAGCTTAGGTATTGAGACTTTGGGTGGAGTGATGACCACTTTGATCGAAAGGAATACTGCAATTCCTACGAAGAAAACGCAGGTGTTTTCAACTGCCGCTGACAATCAGCCCGCAGTAGACATCCACGTTCTTCAAGGAGAGCGCAAAATGTCCACAGATAATAAAACTCTTGGCCGATTTGAGTTGACGGGAATTCCAGCAGCACCTCGCGGGGTGCCTCAGGTTGAGGTGATTTTTGATATTGATGCCAATGGTATTTTGAGTGTGTCAGCAAAAGACTTGTCTTCTGGGAAACACCATCAGATCAAGATCACAGCTCAATCCGGCTTGACTGAGGAAGAAGTTAAAAAAGCGGTTCGCGAGGCTGAACTGCAAGCTGATTCCGATAAACAAAAAGCAGAAGCAGTTCAAGCTCACAACAACTTGGATAATCTGATTTATCAAACAGAAAAAGTAATTAAAGACTCTGGTGCACAAATTCCTGAGTCCGAGGTGAAATCTGCAAATGAGGCTGTTGCCGAAGCTAAGAAAGTTCTTGAAAACAAGTCCGCTCCAGCTACCGAACTCAAGGCAAGTTTTGATAAGCTACAAGCAGTGACTCATAAGCTTTCTTCTGAATTATACAAAAAACAAGGTGGTGAGGCTGGTGGTGGAGCAACCAGTGGCGAAGCCTCTTCTGGTGGCCCTAAAGAATCAGAGGGTGCTACGAAAGGGAACGAAGACGTTATCGACGCAGACTACAAAGACGTCAATTAAGTCTTGTAGCTATGAATTTCGATGAATACAAAAAAATGTACGAAGACTCTGTCCGCGATCCAGAAGCCTTTTGGGGTAAGCAAGCCGAAAGGCTTCACTGGTTTAAAAAGTGGAGTAAAGTCAAAAATACTTCCTTTAAAAGCCCAGTTTCAATTAAGTGGTTTGATGGCGGGGAGTTGAATGTTTCCTACAACTGTATTGATCGCCATTTGGCAACGAGGGGTCATAAGATAGCTCTTATATGGGAATCTGATGACCCTCATATACCCTCAAAAAAAGTGACCTATAAAGAACTCCATGAGAACGTTTGCAAGTTTGCAAACATTCTCAAACGCAATGGCGTAAAACGTGGCGACCGCGTTACGATCTACATGCCAATGATTCTTGAGGCCGCCTACGCAATGCTGGCCTGCACTCGTATAGGTGCCATCCATTCCGTGATTTTTGGGGGCTTTGCACCGGACTCTATTGCAGATAGAATTATCGACTGCGATTCTGATTTTGTGATTACTGCTGATGAAGGCTATCGCGGTGGAAAAACTATCCCACTTAAATATAACGTCGATCAGGCACTAATGCGGACACCAAAAGTCCGCAAAGTTTTGGTAGTTAAACACTCTGGTAATACTGTTAATTTTAAAAACGGGCGGGATATTTGGTATCACGAGGAACTTTCTCTGGTAGATGCCAATTGTGAAGCAGAAAAAATGAGTGCGGAAGATCCCCTTTTTCTTCTATACACCTCTGGCTCCACGGGTAAACCGAAGGCCGTTCTTCACACCACGGGTGGTTATTTGCTGTATGTCGGAGTGACTCACGAATATGTTTTTGATCTCAAGGAAAACGATATTTACTGGTGCACAGCAGACGTTGGCTGGGTGACCGGGCATAGTTATTTAATTTATGGCCCATTAGTAAACGGTGCCACGACATTGATGTTTGAAGGCGTGCCTCATTACCCAAGTTTCTCGCGTTTTTGGGAAGTGGTGGATAAACACAAAGTCACAATATTTTATACCGCGCCAACGGCAATTCGTTCCTTGATGAGAGAGGGTGATGAACCCGTGAAAAAATGCTCAAGGAAGTCTTTGCGCATTCTCGGAACTGTAGGGGAGCCCATCAATCCTGAGGCATGGTATTGGTATCACAAAGTAGTAGGTGATGAACGTTGCCCTATTGTAGACACTTGGTGGCAGACTGAGACCGGCGGAATTTTAATTTCTCCCATACCAGGAGCCATGGAGTTAAAGCCAGGGTCGGCAACCTTGCCGTTTTTTGGTATTAAGCCAGTGATCTTGACTCCCGAAGGGCAGCGCCTTGAAGGAGCTTGCGAAGGAATTTTGGCCATAGAAGACTCGTGGCCAGGGCAAATGCGCACGGTTTATAAAAATCACGAGCGTTTTGAGCACACATATTTTTCTAGTTATAAAGGTTATTATTTTACCGGGGATGGCTGTCGCCGCGATGAAGATGGTTATTATTGGATTACTGGCCGTGTAGATGATGTTTTAAATGTTTCAGGTCACCGCATAGGGACGGCAGAAATTGAGAGTGCCTTGGTCGGTCATGCGGGAGTCTCAGAAGCAGCTGTTGTGGGATATCCCCATGATATTAAAGGCACGGGCATTTATGCCTTTGTCACTCTAAGAAATGGTCTTGAGGGAAGCGAAGAAATTAAAAAAGAATTAACCCAATGGGTTCGGAAAGAAATCGGTGCCATCGCATCGCTGGATTTGATTCAATGGGCTTCATCTGGATTGCCAAAAACTCGCTCTGGAAAAATCCTTCGCCGAGTTTTAAGAAAGATCGCCGAGAATCATCCGGATCAACTGGGAGATATCTCAACTTTGGCAGATCCAAGCGTCGTCGATGAACTAGTAAAGAACCGCCTCTCCAAATAAAACTCAGTAGGCAATCGTCAGAATTGTGGCACCTTTAGAGTGAATATTCACCAGCTTCAATGTGCCGCTCCCTTTGATTGAGAGCATTTGCGTTTTGGTGATCTCAATGGAGTCATCATGGGTTCTCACTGTGAGACTTCCGTCTAGGACATAAATCTCATAGCAAAAATTTATTTCTATTTTCATTTTTCTGATTGATTTTGAATGAACGTCTATTGACCGAATTTTTGCTGAGCCACTAAATGCTTTTGCATAATTTTTAATTGTAAAATTATTTTGAGATTTTTCCAAATACTCAATGCGCTTTTTTATTTCTATGTCCATCTTCTCGGTTTTGCGGAATAGCTCCGCCAATGGAATTTCATAGTGTTTAGCGAGGATATTCAGGTTTTCAAACGTAATTTCGCCGTGCCCTCGTTCAAGCCTGCTCATTTGATATTGAGAGAGTCCGACTTTTTGACCCAGTTGCTTTTGGGTAAGACCTTCTCCTTGGCGCAGATTTATAAGTTTCCAGGCAATGTCTCGGTAGATCTCAGTCATAAGTTTTCCGTCATTAGTACTTATTAAATGCAATGGCGTAATACGCCATTGAGTTGCGTATTACGCCATTGGTCTTTGTGGCCTTTTTCAATATCAAGGCAGGGAGCAAAAACAGAACTCAAGTGAGGGCGGAGGACTCGCAAAAAGGGGTCCGGGGACGGGTTGGGGTCGGAACTCCTTGTCTGGAGGGCGGATCAAGAGTATTTAATTGCGATGCGAGACGCCCCAGGGCTATTAAAGCCTATTCTTAATCAAGAAGTTAATTTTCCGCTTTGCTTGGCGCCGATGGTGGGCTTGAGTCATGTTGCTTTGCGATTAACGGTGCGTGAATACATGCCCCACGGGGCGAAGACGATTTGGCCCACTGAAATGTTGAATTCCCGACGGCTTCCTAACGAGGATTTTAACATGACTCCCGAGACCATGCGGGCGACTCATGAGACCGAACTGGTGCCACAGATTCTCGGGAATGAAGAGAAGCCTATCAGTGAGAGTGTTAAAAAATTAATATATGAGTGGGGAGCTGAGGGCATTGATATTAATATGGGTTGCCCGGTGAAAAAAGCGCTTAAGCATAATTATGGCGTATCGCTGATGGGTGATCCTGATTATGCCGCCCAAATTGTTGAGATGACTGTCAAAAATTCTACAGTGCCTGTGTCCGTGAAGCTTCGTGCTGAGAATGATTTCAGTTATCTGCATAATTTTGTACAGGGGCTTAAAGACGCTGGAGCAAGTTGGGTTTGTCTTCATCCGAGAACTGCGGAACAAAAACGCCGTGGCGTCGCCGATTGGTCGCAGATTACAAAGCTCCGAGAGGCTGTTGATATTCCTCTCATTGGCAATGGAGACGTACAAACGGCAGAAGACGCACTAAGAATGCTTCGGGAAACTGGTTGTGATATGGCGATGGCCGGTCGTGCGCTGGCTGCTCGTCCTTGGATGATGTGGCAATTCGGCGAGATATTGGGTTTTCCTGCACCTGCAGGTCGTGAAGGTCAGCGAGCTCCTCAGGGATCACTTGAGGAGGGAGCGGAGTATGGCAGAGCCTTATTGTCATTGATAGAGCATAGTGGCCAGTATTTTTCCGAAGACTTAGCCATGCGCAAGATTCGTTTTCATGTGAGAACCACTGAGGCTTGGTTGGATTTTGGTCAGTCCCTAGTTGGGGTCTGCGCCAAGGCAAGAAACCTGCAGGATTTACAGATTTCGGTGAAGGAGTTTTTTCAAACTCCGATTGAGATGTGCGCTCGCACTGACTTACGCCAGTAAAAGAGCTTCAAGCTTGCCATCTTCATGAAGAGATTTCATATCAGTGTAGCCGCCGATCAAAGATCCATTGATCATGATCATAGGTACGGTTCTCCATCCGGTTTCATTTTTTAGACGATCAATTTCATCCGGCTTGTCTGTCAAATCTATTTCTTCGTATTTGATTCCATGTTGGTCGAAAAAGTTAATCGCACGAACGCAGTATGGGCAAGGATCCTTGGTGTAGATTACGACTTTTGCTGTTTGATTTTTCATAAATCACCTTAATCTTGGGTATTCAAAAGTACTGAATTAGGAGCAAAAATATTCTAGTTGAGTGCGAAAATCCAGAGGTTTTCGTAGGACTTTGATTTGGTCAAAGATCACTTTGGCTTCAGGATTCGCTAACGATAGTGCCCTTAGCCACTGTTTGGTGCGGCTAATGGCGAAATACTCATTAATATGAAGAGTGCTGGCCTCAAAAAAACCCGGCAACAGGCTCTTGGTGTTTTGCCAGCAGATTTCGGTGGCGGTGTTCGTCAAAAGACTTTCGTGGATTTGCTTAAAGATAAAAGGGTTACTGAGAGCGCCACGGCCAATCATAAAGTCATTGCAAGCGGTGATTTCACGGCAGCGATGAAAATCCGCAACATTCCAGATTTCGCCGTTAGCAATAATCGGAATTTTTGTGGTTTCACGCATTCGTGGAATCCACTCCCAATATGCAGGTGGTCTATAGCCGTCTGTTTTGGTGCGGCAATGGACAGTGAGCCAAGTGGCTCCGGCCTCTTCAATTGCCTTTGCATTTTCGATACATGCGGACGGATCTTCAAAGCCCAAGCGAATTTTCGCTGTCACGGGAATGTGTGCAGGAACTGCCTTTCGCACTGTTTTGACAATAGAGTACAGGCGATCGCAGGACTTGAGTAAGGTGGCTCCGCCGTCGTGTCGGTTCACAGTTTTTGCTGGGCAACCAAAATTGAGATCAATACCCAATGCTCCAAGTTTTGCGGCGCGAAGGGCATTCATTGCTAAAGGCTCTGCCTGGCCCCCAAGAAGTTGCATAAATACGGGAGTGCCGTTGCGAGTGCGCGAAGTCGTTTTTAACTCAGGGCAATTGCGATAAATCACGGATTCTGGGTGAAGCTTGTCTGTGACGCGCAAAAACTCCGTCACAAATTGGTCGATGCCACCAATTTGCGAAAGGGTGTCCCGTAGGACCCAGTCAACAACGCCTTCCATGGGGGCTAAAAGTAAACGTACTTGAGATGACAATTACAGGCCTCCGAGTTGTTTAGCGAGCTTTTTAACGATGTCGAAGTGCTTTTTTTCAACTGGTTGTACCGATAAACGACTGCCTTTTTTAAGAACTAGCATATTTGCCAAGGAGCTTTGTCCGCGAAGATCTGCTAAGGAAACTACATGCTTAAATTTTTCTACATATTCGACTTGAACGCAGAACCACTGTGGCTTTTCCTTTGTTGCCCTCTCATCATAGTATTCTGATTTTTTGTCGAATTGGGTTTTGTCGGGTTGGGCGGCATGAGAGATTTTTGCGATCCCGGCAACGCCTGAAGGCTCAGCGTTAGAGTGATAAAATAAAACAAGATCGCCCTCTTTCATGTCCTTCATCATAAAATTGCGGGCCTGATAGTTGCGAACGCCTTCCCACCAAGTGGTTTTATCTTTACTGAGTTGCTCAATGGAGTAGGAGGCGGGCTCAGATTTCATCAACCAGTAGTTCATAGTGCCCCTCTCAAAGGATATTATGCGTTATATTGATTCGCGATGGTGATTTCAAGTAGAAAAAACTGTAAGTTCACTTCTCTAAGTAAAGATCACAGGAAAGATCACAAATGCATACGAAATGGGCAATCATTACAGGGGCATCTGCGGGTATTGGCTGGGCCACGGCCGAAGAGCTTGCTCATGCAGGTTATTCTTTAATTTTGATTGGCCGCAGAGGTGATAGACTCAAAGAGCTCAGAGACCGCTTAGTGAAAAAATCTTTTCATCATGAGAGGATTCAGGAATTCAAAACTCTTCAGCTAGATATAACTAAAAAGTCCGAAATTGATGATTTTGTTCAATCAGAGGGAGCTTCCTTAGAAAAGCTTGTATTGCTTGTGAATAATGCAGGTCTTGCAAAAGGCACTGAAAAAATTCAAGATGCTCAGATTTCTGACTGGGATGTGATGATTGATACCAATATCAAAGGCCTTCTTTATTTAACTCGCGCGGTTTTGCCTTATATGGTGAAAAATAAATCAGGGCATATCGTGAATATCGGCTCCGTGGCAGGTCGTTTAGTTTACCCAGGGGGCGCGGTCTATTGTGCAACTAAGTTTGCGGTACGTGCGATCTCTGAGGGGCTTCGCATGGATCTTGCTGGTAGCAATATCCGTATTACCAATATAGAGCCGGGTATGGTGAATAGTGAATTTTCCTTGGTCAGGCTTGAGGATAAAGAAAAAGCTGACAAAGTTTATGAGGGGATGGCTCCTCTCAGTCCCAAAGACATTGCAGAGACAATTCTGTGGTGCGTACAAAGGCCGCCTCATGTAAACATTCAAGAACTAATGATTTATCCAACAGATCAAGCCAGTGTTGGCCAAGTAGTAAGGAAACAATAATGGATTTCAGAATTGAAAAAGACACTATGGGAGAAGTTAAAGTTCCCTCTGACAAATTCTGGGGAGCTCAAACTCAACGTTCTCGTGAGAATTTCAAAATCGGCGGCGATAAGTTTCCCCGTGAAATGATCAAAGCTTTGGGCGTTCTTAAAAAGTGTGCTGCTTTGGCGAATACCAAACTGGGTCTATTAGATTCAAAGAAATCTGAGTTCATTGTCAAAGCTGCGGATGAAGTGATTGCAGGAAAACTCGATGAGCATTTTCCCCTTGTAGTTTGGCAAACAGGCTCTGGCACTCAAACCAATATGAATGCCAATGAGGTTATCGCCAACCGTGCGATGGACATGCAGGGGCTTACACTTCCGAATAAAGAAATTCATCCCAACGATGACGTGAATAAAGGTCAGTCGTCCAATGACACTTTTCCTACGGCGATGCACATTGCGGTTGCGGATCAAATATACAGCCGCCTATTGCCAATGCTAGAAAAGCTTCACCATGCACTTTTAAAAAAACAAGATGAATTTAAAGATATTGTGAAAATCGGACGTACTCACTTGATGGATGCAACTCCTTTGACTTTGGGACAGGAGTTTTCGGGCTATGCAACCCAACTCAAATACTCAATTCAAAGAGTAAAAAACACTTTGCCGCATCTACATCAGTTGGCTTTGGGTGGGACTGCGGTGGGAACAGGTTTGAACACTCACATCCAATTCCCTGTAGAGGCCGCGAAAGTGATCGCTGCTGAAATGAAGATTCCTTTTGTAACGGCAGAAAATAAATTCGAGGCCTTAGCAGCCCATGATGCTTTAGTTGAGGTCAGTGGGTCCTTAAACATGATAGCCGTATCTTTGATGAAAGTGGCAAATGACATTCGCTTATTGGGCTCGGGACCACGCTGCGGGATTGGTGAGTTGAGTCTTCCAGAGAACGAGCCGGGCTCCTCCATCATGCCTGGGAAAGTGAATCCAACTCAGTCAGAAGCTATGACTATGGTCTGTGCTCAAGTGATGGGAAACAACGTGGCGGTGAGCATCGGCGGTTCTAACGGTCACTTTGAGCTGAATGTTTTTAAACCTGTGATTGTTTTCAATGTCCTGAATTCAATTCGTCTAATTTCCGACGCGTGCGAGTCATTTACAGACCATTGTGTATTGGGTATCGAGGCCAATCGCCAGCAAATTAAAAGACATTTGGACAATTCGTTGATGCTGGTAACAGCACTAAATCCGCATATTGGTTATGACAATGCTGCCAAGATTGCAAAGACAGCTCATAAAAATGGCACTACATTGAAGGAGGAAGCAGTCAAGTTAGGACTCCTTTCTGCTGAACAATTTGATAAGCTAGTCAAACCACAGGATATGGTTCATCCGCTCGGCAAGTAGGAGATATATTGGCAAAACTTAATCCGCTATTAAAAAAAGCGAATTGGATAGAGTCTGAAGACATCAGGCCTTATGTTTTTGTTCGTCCCGAGAATCAAATTGCACATCCGGGGACTCGCCATAAACTGGACTGGTTCAGTCAAGGTTCTATATACAAAGACCCCTTGGACATTGCGGAAGTCAATTTTGCCGATCGCATTTACTCCATCGAAGAGCGAGCCTTCGGACCTTCGAATATGGCCATGCCTCGTTGGGTATTTTATGATTGCGCTGTGATGCCAGGCTTTGTCGCTGGTTTTGCAGCAAAGCCCTCTGCGCTCAAAAAGGAAGTTCGTGATATTTTAGACCCAGTCAAGTTTCCGGCAACGAGTTCCCCGATTTTTAAAAGTAATCTGCCTGAAGCTCGATCTTTAATTGCGAAATCTTTGGACGAGATGGATTGGATTCCGCTTTCGCTTTTTATTATTATTCCAACTATGCACAAAGGGGAGTGGGTGGCCCACAATCTTTGTTCTATGAATTCATTGCTATCGAAAGAACATCAATTTTACGGATTAGGCTTCCTTTCCAAGGCCTTTGGCCTTTGGTATGCCAATGTGGAGCAGTGCTCAGGCATGACTCAGTGGGGAAGCCCTGCCTTGAAGCTGCACAGCCATTTTGGACATCTTGAAGTGGTGGGCTCTTATGCTCCAGTGCATTCTCACGCTAAAACAATTACTTATCGCGCTCAAGTAAATACCAATTGTTGGGAGCAGTTTTTTTCGAAAGAACAAGACCTTGCCTTTCTTGAGAACTATCAGCCAAGTGATTCGAAAATTGACCCGAAGAATGAGCAGAGCATGATTGATCTGCAAAAAAAAATCGAGAAGGAAGAAGGTCCCTTCTACCTTAACGCTATGGAAATTGCTGCTAAGAATTTGGATGAATCTTTAACCATCTATAAACCAAAGGGATACTAAGATGCCAGTAAACCAACTGCCCCCAGTCGCGAAATCATTTTTTACTTTTTGCAAAAAATGCGATTCTGATCGTTACCACACAGTGTTGGCACATACGACTTCGAAAACTGCGAAAATTAAATGTGAAGTTTGCGGCAGTCAAAAATCCTACTCCTTGCCTAAGGTAGCAAGCTCTGTAGCTGGAAAAGCAAAAGTGACTCGCCCACGTGGCGCAAAGTCTGAAACAGCTCGCAGATCCTCGCATATTGCGGAGTATGAACTGCTTTTGTCGACCCACGAGAAAGCAAGCCCCGCTTCCTACAGTATCAAAGAAAAATTTGCGATGAATCAAAAAATTGAGCATCCAAAGTTTGGCCTTGGGGTCGTTCGTGATGTGCAGCAAGAAAAAATTGAAGTTATTTTTTCTGACGAAGTTCGCAATCTCGTACACAACCGCCAGTAATGAGTTTATGGACGAAGGGTCTCAATCCTGAGCAGATCAAAGCCGTTAATCACGATTATGGTCCACTGCTTATTCTGGCTGGCGCTGGCTCTGGAAAAACCACTGTTCTTGTTTCAAGGACAGGCCGTCTAATCGCCGACCAAATCGCGAACGCGGATGAGATTTGTGTTCTGACTTTTACAAATAAAGCTGCTAAAGAACTCAAACACCGCGTGACAAAAAAGGTGGGGTCCCAGATACAAAAGGGCCTCTGGGCTGGAACTTTTCACTCCTTTGGCCTGCAAATACTTCGCCGCTTTCACAAGCAAGCGGGTCTAAGTCCTTACTTTGGGATTGTGGATCAGAGCGATTGCAATTCCATCATCAAAGAGTTGATGAAGGATTTGAAGAATTCAGGCAAAGACAAATATGATGTAGATAAGCTTCTCAATATGATCAATGAGCGACGTACAGGCATGGCTCCAAAGACTGAAGCCTTTGATGAGTACCATGAGATGGTCGAAGTACTTACTCCCAAATTTAAAAAAAAATTAGAACTTCTTGGAGTGGTGGATTTCGAGGGGCTTTTAATTAAACCATTGGAAGTCTTTAAAGAACACCCTGAGGCTCTGGAGAAAATTCAAAACTCCTTTACACAAGTGATGGTAGATGAGTTCCAAGATACCAATCGGCTGCAAATGGAGTTAATTCACCAGATTGTGAAGACTCATCACAATATCACCGTCGTGGGTGATGACGACCAGTCCATCTATGGCTGGCGTGGAGCAGAAGTAAAAAATATTTTGAATTTTCCGAAGGAATTTAAAAGTTGCGAAGTGATTAAGCTCGAACACAACTATCGTTCAAGTCAGGAGATTCTAGCCGTGGCAAATGCGGCGATTGCTCAGAATAAAAATCGTCACGGCAAAGTTCTGCGTTCGGATATTGCATCTATAACCGGAGATTTGCCTGAGGTTTTCGTTCTTGAGCGCGAAGAGGACGAGTGTGATTTTGTAGTGAGTGAAGTTCAGCACTTTATGCGTCAAGGTTATACCTATAAGGACTTTGCCGTGCTTTATCGTTCGAACACTCAAGGAGGCTTGATTGAGAGCTCCCTACGTCGCGCAAATATTCCTTATACAATCACAGGTGGCACTTCGATTTTTGACCGCAAAGAAGTCAAAGATGTCATGTCCTACTTAAAACAAGCCTTGGCCCCGAACGAAGTCTCGCTTCGCCGCATTATTAATGTGCCAACCCGGGGGGTTGGTGACAGCACAATTGAGAAGCTTTCGGAGTACTCACTGGAGCACAAAATTAACTTTGTGGATGCTTGCCAGCAATGGCGAAAGACCGGAATCGCGGAGAAAACTGGCGAGTCCATTGAGCAATTATTGAACTTTTGTCACACGCTTCCCGCACGGATTTTAGATTACAAAGAGGGCTCGAGTCCCGGCGCCCATTTCGTTGAAATCATGCAAGAGCTTGGTTATCGTCAATTTATCTATAATGGAGTCGGAGACCCAGTAGCTGCTGAAAAAAAATGGCAAGTCGTCGAAATCGTGGGGCGCATTTTGGATGCATACCTAGGACGTCGCAGCTATGAGATTGAGAGTATTAAATCATTTATCGATGCAATGATGCTTCGGGATGATGTGAACGAGGAAGACAGCAGCCAGAATAAAATGCAGTTAATGACCCTGCACGCCAGCAAGGGCTTGGAGTTTCCAGTTGTGATTTTGGCGGGGCTAGAAGAGGATCTCTTACCGCATAGGACACTGGGTTCTGACATTGATGAAGAGCGTAGATTGTTTTATGTGGGCGTAACTCGAGCAAAGAAACACCTCGTAATATCTCGTTGTGAGCAGCGCAAACGTCATGGAGTGATTCGTCCTGTGGCGCCCTCTAGATTTCTTCTCGAGATTGCGCAAAAACTCTATAAGAAGTATCCTGCCGGGGCTCGTCCTGTATCAGGACAAGAGCGAGAAGACCTTGTCTCTAGTTTTTTAAAGGGTCTAGAGAACAAAACACAAAGTAAATAAACACTGCCTTGACTTAAAGACGTCCTCGCGGTGGGATTAGCTTCAAAGTTTGCTTCAAGATTGAAAATGATAATCAAGGAGAACCCCTTGGCAAGAGCTAAAAAAATCTGTTCTCACAAAGTGATCTCGGTGCAAATGCTGAAGGGCGGGGTCGCAAAGACAACTTCAGCTTTAAATATCGGTCTTGGCGCCGCACACTACAATGCGCGGGTTCTTTTTATCGACATGGACCAGCAAGCTAATCTGACCTTTGCGCTAGGTGTGAGCCCTGAAGAGGCTGAAGAAAAATCAGTGTGGCTCGATATTGTAGAGAAGAAAGTCACTATCCAAGACTGCATCCTAAAGCTCACAGACAAGATTGATTTGATTCCATCGAATCTCAATAATTCTGTATTGGATCGAGTGCTTCTAAATTCAAATCGCAATTGGGCCCAGGCCGTTAAAAACCCCCTTGAACAAATTCGGAAGAATTATGACATTATTCTGATTGATACCGCTCCGGCACTGAGCGCAGTCAATACAGCCGTGACCGTGGCCTCTGATACTGTGATTTTGCCAGTGAACCCCGATCGGTTCTCTTATATGGGGCTGGAGAAACACCTTAAAGAACTCGGTGAAATTAAGAAGGACTTTGACCTTGATTTCACGGAGAAGATTCTTTTCACTAAATTTGACGGTCGCGAGAAGGCCAGTCATGAGCTTTTACAAAAATGTATGGATTCCTTTGAGAATTTACTAATGAAGAGCTATATAAGAACTTCTACGGAAGTGAAAAACACCATTGGCACAGGAAAGACAATCTATCAGACGAAGTCCAATGCCCGTGAAGATTATGATTTAATTACTCGTGAAGTTTTAGAAATGCTATAAAGAGGCCAACAATGCCAACTATTAAAGACTACAAACCAAAAAATAAAAACGTTCGCAGGCGCCCACATCATGAGGAGACTCCAATTGCTGAGTCAGCGTCTTCCGAGTCAACACCTTCCGAGCCAACAGCTCCAGAGCGGAAAAAAATTCATATTGAGTTTCCCTACAGTGAGACTGTGCGGACCAAGGTTCCAAAAGTCTTTGAGGTTGCGGAGAGTGTGGCCGAAGAGTGGGTGAATGACGGTAACTTCGAAAATGTTCCTGTGGGTCATCCGTTGGCGCAGATCACTGTGGCGGCGGGCTTGCGTAAAGCCAAAGAAATAGAGAAAAAACTCGAAGAAAAGGGAGTTTTCACCATGGCCAAAATGGGTCTTGAGTATGCAAAATCAAAACTCAATAAGAAGTAATATGGGACCCATCGAGGCGGCACTTCGTGAAAATATCGAAAAGACTTTCAATCCGAAGTATTACGAGCTTGAAAATGAAAGCCACATGCATTCGGTTCCTATGAACTCTGAAACACATTTTCGGCTTCTGGTGGTTTCAGTGGCCTTCGAGGGCAAGTCTCGTATTGATCGAAGTCGTATGGTTAATGATCTGATGAAGCCCCTGATGGTTAATGGCCTTCACGCCCTTTCACAGCGAACGATGACTCCGGTAGAGTGGGCTAAAATCAAAGATAGCTTTGTGATGGTGTCCCCTAAGTGTCAGGGTGGATCTGATCTTTGACAATTTTTAAATATACTAAAGGAGCTTAGAGATGTCTCAAGATATCATCTATACAATGAAGGGGGTTTCTAAAGTTTACCCTCCCAATCGTTTCGTACTGAAAAATATTTATCTCTCTTATTTCTATGGCGCAAAAATTGGCGTTCTAGGACTCAATGGCTCTGGAAAGTCTTCCTTGCTAAAAATCATGGCGGGGACAGACAAAGACTTTCTCGGTGAAGCTTTTCCCGCAAAGCAAATGAGGGTGGGCTATCTGGAGCAAGAACCTCATCTTGATCCGAAACTCACGGTAAAAGAAAATATTTTCTCAGGAATGGGTGAGTTGCCAAGCCTTATGAAGCAGTTCAATGAGATCAGCGAAAAATTTAATGATCCAGATCTTGATCCCGATGAGATGAATAGACTAATAGAGAAGCAAGGGGTGATTCAGGAGAAGCTTGAGGCCCTCGGCGGCTGGGAGGTCGATCAAAAGATCGAAGTCGCCATGGATGCACTTCGTTGCCCAGATGGTGATCTGCCAATAGCTCAGCTTTCAGGTGGCGAAAAGCGTCGCGTGGCCCTTTGTCGTCTTTTGATGAGCGATCCAGATATTTTACTTCTGGATGAGCCAACGAATCATTTGGATGCAGAGTCTGTAGCTTGGCTTGAGCAATACCTTGCAAAATTTCCAGGTACGGTCATTGCGGTCACCCATGATCGTTATTTTTTGGATAATGTTGCAGGATGGATTCTAGAGCTTGATCGCGGGGAGGGCATTCCTTGGAAAGGGAATTATACTTCTTGGCTTGAGCAAAAAGACAATCGCATGGCTCAGGAACAAAAAGACAATGCCCGCAGAAATAAGACTCTTCAAAAAGAACTTGAGTGGATTCGACAGGGTGCCAAAGCTCGTCAGTCTAAGGCGAAGTCTCGTATTTCCGCTTACGAAAATCTCTTGAAGGAGCCAACAGCGGAGAAGCTCCAGGAGATGTCTATTTATATCCCACCGGGACCTCGTTTGGGCGACATTGTAGTGGAGGCAAAGAATATCACTAAGGCTTACGGTGGAAAATTGCTCTTCGACGATGTCAGCTTCACAATCCCCCGGGGGGCCATTGTGGGTGTGATTGGGCCGAACGGGGTGGGTAAGACGACGCTATTTCGTATGATAACGGGCCAAGAAAAAACGGATAGCGGTAGCTTCAAAGTTGGTGAGACCGTAAAAATGGCCTATGTGGATCAAAACCGAGAGACCCTGAACGGCGAAAAAACCGTCTGGGAAGAGCTTTCAGGGGGCAGTGAGGTGATTCAGCTCGGCCAGAGGGAGATGTCTTCAAGGGCCTATGTTTCATGGTTCAACTTCTCAGGATCAGATCAGCAAAAGAAGGTCGGGCAACTTTCGGGTGGGGAAAGAAACCGTGTGAATATGGCTAAGATCCTCCAGCAAGGTGCCAACCTGCTCTTGCTGGATGAGCCAACCAATGATCTGGATGTAAATACCATGCGCGCCCTTGAGGAAGCGATCTTAGAATTTGGTGGCTCCGCCATTGTGATTTCCCATGACCGTTGGTTCTTAGATCGGATTTGTACTCATATTATGGCTTTTGAGGGGGACTCAAAGGTGGACTTCTTCAATGGGAATTTTTCAGAATACGAAGAAGATCGTAAAAAACGTCTAGGGGCTGATGCTGCTCCAAAGCGCGTACGTTTTAGATCAATCAACTAAAACAGTACGTTTAATGTTTCATAGTTATTTTTGAGTTCAATAAAGGCGCTAACCGCGCCTTTATTCATATCGGGATGAAGCCTTAGGGCAAGGGTTCTGAAAGCTTTCTTAAGCTCGCCTCGTGTAAATGCAGGGCTAAGAGCAATGCCATGATGAGTGAAAAAATCCATAGCCAACTGTTGCTCCTCAGTTAAAGAGTGTGGAGGAGCTGAGGGCTTTGGTCTTGAGGGATAAGTCCGATTCGGGCGGAAGTGGCTTTGTCCAATATGGCCCATTAGATAGGCGAGGTGGGCGGGATCTTGATTGAAGTATTGTTGAGTGGGGTTTTGCAGTTTCTGAGACGGACTTTGATTTTTAATTTTATCCTCGAGAATTTGCTGGAAACTTGCCTCTGTTCTCATACAAATCTTTTCGGTTAATAAGCTAAAACACTCGAGTCCAGCCTTTTTCAGAGGCCAATTACAGGGCTTACAGGGTGCAATTAAGTGCGCTAGCTCCTACTTATTACGATTTCCAGAAGGAAAAACCGCTATTTTTATAGGTAAAAAGGCCCTTTGAGTGTGTTTTCTCCATGGAAAATTGCTAATTTCCCTCTGAGAAACGTCTTTTCAGAGTAAAAAAGAAAAAAACTTTAAGCATGCTGCATTTTTTTTTGGACAAACACCAGGAGTTGGTTACACTGAGGTCATTCGAGTTAGTAATAAAGCAAACCATTAATGGAGGAATACAAAAATGGCAAAAGCAAAAAAGGCGACTAAAAAAGCCGCACCGAAGAAAGCAGCAACGAAGAAAGCGACTACTAAAAAAGCCGCTCCTAAAAAGACAGCTGCTCCTAAAATGAAAAAAGCTGCTAGCAAAAGAAAGCCTAATCTAGCTTTTATGAGACCTCTTACGCCTAGCACTACTTTGGCTGCTGTTGTTGGAGCTTCTCCACTTCCACGCACTGAAGTTGTTAAAAAGCTTTGGGCATACATCAAGAAGAATGGTCTTCAAGATGCTAAAAACAGAAGAAACATCAATGCTGATGACAAGTTGAAGCCGATTTTTGGCAAAAACACTGTTTCTATGTTTGAAATGACTAAACTTGTTTCTAAGCATTTGAAATAGTTTTTAGAACCAGTGCATTCTTAAAATATAAAAAGCCTAGGCTCAACCCCTAGGCTTTTTATATTTGTCATGCTATAAAATATCACATGGGGATTACGCCGCTATCTTTTGAAGAAATCAAAAAAATGAAATTAGCCTGCCGGATTGCTGCAGATACGCTGACTTATCTCGATAAGTACATCAAAATTGGTATGACTACTAACGAAGTCGATGAAATCACCAACGATTATATGCTCACTCGTGGAGCGAAATCAGCATGTTTGGGCTATGGTGGTTATCCGAAGTACTCTTGCACCTCAGTGAATCAGGTGATTTGCCACGGAGTGCCTGATGAAAGACCCCTGAAAGATGGGGATATTGTGAATGTGGATGTGACGGCCTTTATCGATGGTTTTTTTGGCGACACATCAAAGACTTATATTTTAGGGAATGTGACAGAAGAGGTTCGTGATCTGGTGGAGACAGCTCGACAGGCTCGGGATATCGGTATTGAGGCTATTCGTCCGATGGGGTATACGGGGGACATTGGCTTTGAGACCCATAAGTTTATCACGCGCAAGGGGTATAGCGCTGTCAAAGAAATTGGCGGCCATGGTATTGG
>JANMPT010000071.1:0-1597 GCA_031370005.1 Bdellovibrionales bacterium
GATCTCGGCTTCGGCGAAGGCCCGGGCGGCCTCTCGGACAAGCTTGTTCTCGTCGGTCAGCGTGAAATCAACCATGCCCGGCATCGTACGCGTGCGCGGCCACTCGCGTGCGCGGCCGCTCGCTTTCGCGGCCGCTCGTCCCGCCGCGGTCTCGCTGACCGAGCCGACACGCACGCATATACTCGAAGGACCCCGCTGATGGAGCCCGACCGAGCATGACCGCCGACACCGCCGCCGACTACGCAGTCCTGTCCAAGGACCACCTGACACCGGTCCTGGGCCGCTATTTCGAGCGATCGTGGAGTCATGGCGTGGGGCATCGACTGTACGACACGGACGGGAAGGCCTATCTCGACTTCGCGAACGGGATCGCCGTGACCTCCCTGGGCCACGCTCACCCACGCGTCACGGCGGCCATCCACGAACAGGTCGATCGTCTCGTCGGGCCCGTCTCCGCACTCGGCTTCGCTGAGCCGATCTCGCGGCTGGCGGTCGAGCTGGCGGCGACCTTCCCGGCACCGCTCGATACGGTGATGTTCCTGAATTCGGGGTCCGAGGCGATCGACGGTGCCCTGAAGCTTGCGCGCCGGGTGACCGGACGCCCCGGGATCATCGCGTTCCGTGGCGGCTTCCACGGACGGACGATGGGCGCGACGAGTGTCACCACATCCAACATCAACTACCGGACCGGCTATGAGCCACTCCTCCCGGGTGTCTACTTCGCGCCCTACCCGGTCGCATATCCGGAGTTCCACGGCGACGAGGAGGCGGCCTCGGCGGCGAACCTGACGGTCCTGCGATCGCTCTTCGAGTCCGTCATCGACCCCTCGATGGTCGGCGCGATCCTCATCGAACCGGTCATGGGCGAGGGTGGCTATAACCCGGCGCCGGCGTCATTCCTGCGCGAGCTCCGCGCCTTGTGCCATCAGCACGGGATCCTGCTCATCGCCGACGAGGTCCAGTCCGGCTATGGTCGGACCGGGAAGATGTGGGCGTTCGAGCACGCCGGGATCGTGCCGGATGTCGTCTGCGTCGCCAAGGCGATCGCCAACGGCCTGCCCCTGTCGGCCATCGTCTCCAGTCATGCCCTCCAGGAGCGCTGGGGCCGCGGCGCGCACGGGACGACCTATGGTGGCAACCCGGTCGCCTGCGCGGCCGGTCTCGCCGTGCTGGAGACGTTCCGCGAAGAAGGCCTCGTCGAGAACGCCGTCGTGCGCGGAACGGAACTGGTCGCCGGGCTCGGCAGGATCGCGGCCGAGGACGATCGGATCGGCGATATCCGGGGGTTGGGTCTGATGGTCGGCGTGGAGTTCACGCGCGATCGCGCCACCGGCGAGCCGGACGGCACCCTGCCAGACCAGTTGATGGCCGCCTGCGCCGACGCTGGATTGCTCGTCCTGACCTGCGGTCGCCAGCACGAAGTCATGCGCTGGATCCCGCCGATCAACGTCACCGCCGCCGAGATCGCCGAAGCAGTCGAGATCTTCGGAGAGACGCTCGCGGGGATCCCGCGCGGCTGACCTCGCCCGGCCCCGCGCCCCGCCCAGCGCCCCGCCCAGCGCGCTCCTCTCAGGCGCACGTTTCCGCTATTTCAGCG
>JANMPT010000121.1:0-1887 GCA_031370005.1 Bdellovibrionales bacterium
TAATTTTTCTGTCAAATACATCAGTGCCCTGGTGGCGAAATTGGTAGACGCACAGGACTTAAAATCCTGAGCTTCCAGGAATGGGGCGTGCCGGTTCAAGTCCGGCCCAGGGCACCAAACACCTAATATCATTGATGGAGAACCAAAGCTTTTCCAGAACTGAAAATCATTGACTATTTTAATTGAAACAATTTTAAAAACTTTTATGTAAAGTGGGTCATTTATAATTTGTTTCCATAACGGAAGCACCATAATTCCTATACTGACAGGTTTTAAAGTTTCCTGAAGGACCTTCATTCCCTTGGCACATGAAATTGAATTCAAAATCGTTATGTCTGCACAAAGCGCTGCGCTCTGTGAGAATCCAGCGCTATAGTTTTTTACCATGGGATCTGATTTAAGTAGTGTATCAATAAAACTATTAAATTTTAATTTGGTATCTTCACCGATAACCCCTGAATTTTTATTTATTGTGTCTGATATTATTTTTAAAGATTCTAGTTTGTCTGTTTCGTTTAAATTTGAAAAGCCATTGAAAACAATTTTATGATTAAAATAAGATAAAAATGTTGCTGTGCGAACCTCTTCAGTCGCAACAAAACCAGTCTCCCAAGTGTCCGAAAAGCTTTTGCCATGGGTTCCTTCTTTAACGAATCTTACAACAGCAGCATCTTGCTCCTGCAAATCTCTTAATCCATTGATCTGACAAAATTCTGCTATGTCTTGCTTTGTAGTTAGTTCAAAATTCTTAGGTGCTGAATCAGACCTCCTACTAAGCTCATCAAGCGTGTCAATTGTTGGAAATATTAATCCAGTCTGATCGGCGCGCACAAATGTAGCGACTAGTAAAATTATAGAGATGACAGTTTTCACAATTAACACCTTTTTCAATTTTAAAAAGCAAGCCTCATTTTTAATGGCTGCAAACCATGCCAAGACTAAATTTTCGTTTCAAATTGAGATGAACTTAAAGAATTCAATAATACGTTAAATATGACTATGCATGGAATAGACACATGTTGGCCTAAAAAGGAATCCTATTAGGCGCCTAATATTCGATTGAAGCCCAGCCTTATGCGCGAAACTACGGCACAGTCAGTAGCCTGTGCTTTTTAGAAATTCTTAACAGGGTTCAATATATTCGCTGTCAGATCAAATTTATTGAAGCTTCAAAAGGTACTTGAGCGTCAGCCCAAGTGGGACCCCAGATTCATTACCTTGCTGATCGTAAAACAAGATTTGAAAATTCACTTTCATAAACAGACGTGCCCGCTTTTGATTTCTTAAAACCCCATCAAACGTATTTTAGCGAACTCTTCTTTTACGATGCGGCTCACTGCCTCAAATTTTGGAATATGAATGGAACGCTTGTGGCAAACAAAAAAGAGTTCCCAATTGCCTTCTTTGCCCAAGGGGATTTCAAGATCTACTAGATTTTTCATTCCGAAAAAGTGATTTTTAATTTTTGGCAATATCATTGCGCCGACGCCAGCAACACAGGCAGCCACTTGGACATTGTAGTCATCAGAAGTAAACACTGTTGATAATGCAGAGGTCTGCATTTTTATTTGCTGAGTGGCAGAATGTCGATCTGACAAATTGGGCCAACCTATCCAGTCCAGATCAGTTAGCTTTGGTTTTTTCTTCAATTTCTTTGCATATTCTTTCGATACAAAAACGGTCATCGGAATAATTAAGTGATCAAGACAAACAACTCCTGGTTCGTCAGAAGGGCGGGTTCTTAAGGCCATATCAGATTCACCACGCGAAAGATTTAAAAGTTTTACGCTTGAAAGAACCTCAAGACGAATCAAAGGGAATTTTTCAAGAACGGTGACCGCCAAAGGCGCAACAAAATCAAATGCAACGCCAGGCGGAGCCGTTAAG
>JANMPT010000055.1:0-2024 GCA_031370005.1 Bdellovibrionales bacterium
CGGTTAGTGCGCCCCGCGACGATTTTCGCCATCATGTCGTGCTCGGCGATCAGCTTGCCGAACTCGCGTTCAAAACTGAGGTTGCGTGTCTCGCCATGCAGTTCATTCGCCAATAAAAAGAGCTGTCCGTGGCTATCGCGATTCGAAGCCAGCTTCCATGCCGCGATCTCATAGTTACGCGCCGCATTGTAAAGTTTTTGCGGATCGAGATCGTCCCAGGCATAAAAGTCGATTTTTTCGTTATAGGCTGACAAGGTCATAGTGGCCAGCCCCCAGGCTAAGGCCAGCACCCGATCGCCGTGATAACTTTCTTGGAACGCGAGATAGAGCGCATCAATGCCGCGTTTGTTGTCCAGCTCGGGAAAATTTTGTTGGAAATCGCCGTCGAATATCCTGGCCACCGCCGCCTCCCGCGTTGGCTGGCCGCCCTTCTGCCACTCGTGTGGGTTACGCCGGTAAAATTTTTCCGTCAACACGCGCAGGTGTTCGAGCGATGCCTGCAAATGCAGTTCGGTAATTTGATCGACTTCGGTTTTGGCAAACGAGGAAAGCTTGAATTCGGGGGAAACCGGGCCCTTACCTGTGCTCTTGGGAGAGGTCGCGCAGGCGGCGAGAAATAAAGAGAGAACCACCATGACGAGCCATTTCATTCGAGCCGCCACTCTACTGGGTTTCAATTAGGATGAACAGCTCACTTCAATAGAGGACGCCCAATCGGGTGGAAAGCCAGCATAGCGTTCCATTTCCGGGTGCTCATCGAACGGGGCTTGCAACAACGCAAGCAAGCGATTCACCTCGGTGTAATCGCGCGCCTGCACCGCTTTTTGAATTGCCACCTGCGCCATGTAATTGCGCAAAATATATTTGGGATTGACGCGATCAAGCCGGGTGGCGCGCTCGGCGTCAAGGCTCCCCTCCTGCTGCAAGCGGGCGCGATATAAGGTGGCCCAGGCATCGAACGCGGCCCGATCCAAAAATAGATCGCGGATCGACGCATTCTGCCCCGCTTGCTTGAATCGATTCAAGCGGCGGAAGAATATCGTGTAATCGACGTGGTTCTGGTGCAGGATTTCCAGCAGATCGGTAATCAAAGGCACGACATCCGGTGCATACGCCACGCCCAGTTTCGTGCTCATTAACTCGATATAGTGCGTACCGAAGGCATCGTTATAAACCGACAAGGCCGTTTTGGCTTGTTCTACGCTCATCAGTGGCGACAAAGCTTGCGCCAGGCAAGTCACATTCCACGCACCTATCTCCGGCTGCTGATCGAAGGCGTAGCGCCCCGAGTGGTCAGAGTGGTTGCAAATATAAGCGGGATCGAACTGATCGAGAAAACCATACGGGCCGTAATCGAGTGTCAGACCGAGAATAGACATATTGTCGGTATTCATCACGCCATGCGCAAAACCCACTGCCTGCCACTTCGCCATCAACCGCGCGGTGCGCACCACCACTTCGCGCAAGAAGCGCGGATATTTATCGGCTAACTCGGCCAGTTCGGGATAATGCTGCGCGATCACATAATCGGCAAGTATTTTTATCTCGGCCTGCTGACCGCGATAAAAAAACACTTCGAACGAGCCGAAGCGCACATGCGACGGCGCCATGCGCACGAGGGTTGCGCCGGTTTCGACCTGCTCCCGATACACTTCCACATCGCTGCCGACGATGCATAAGGCACGTGTCGTCGGTATGCCCAAGCCATGCATCGCCTCGCAGCACAGATATTCGCGGATGCTGGAGCGCAACACCGCGCGTCCATCGCCGCTGCGCGAAAACGGTGTTTCGCCCGCGCCTTTGAGATGCAGGTCCCAACGCTGGCCATGACTATTCACCACCTCGCCCAAGAGAATCGCCCGCCCATCGTCGAGTTGCGGTACAAAATGGCCGAACTGGTGGCCGGCATACAGCATCGCCAACGGCTCCGCGCCGGGTAACACTTTATGTCCCGCGAAGTACTCGATAAATTCGGGACGCGCAGCTTGCGCAGGATCGAGTTCGATCAAGTCCGCTGCGCTTTC
>JANMPT010000047.1:0-28013 GCA_031370005.1 Bdellovibrionales bacterium
GAAAACTTACTGATGCGTATCAGCTTCTAGATCCAACACAGATTGATGAGGGGAAGTACTACTCTCGGTGGAAGCTAAGACTGAATATTTCTGAAGACGAGTTGCTGTCAGCGGTGAGGACATAATTGATTGAGCAAAAGATAATATCTTTAATATCAAATAAAACGCAAAAACAAGGGGGCAAGAAAGTTCCCGAGGTTGTTATTGAGCGGGACTATTGTCTTTCTTGGTTTTTATTCGGTCTTGCCCATTCAAGTTTTAAAGATCAGTTGATCTTTAAAGGTGGGACGGTCTTTTAGACAGGCTGGCCTATTTGGCGAATGAAGCAAGAAAGATAACTGGCTATTTCGCCCGGAGAAATGTTCTCGCGCGGGCCCTCACGATATACTTATTTTTGACGCAGCAAGCTTAAGGGGTGTGGGCATCTGAACGCCCAAGTTTTTGATTTGTCATTCTTTTTATCTTAACAAGTCTTCCCTGGGCGATTTATAAAAGACTTCGTTTTTAAGAGAAGGGCATAAAATGGCTGAGAAGATAGACATCACTCTTTTTTTTCCGGTTTATAAAGATGAGCGCACTGTCGCGAGTGTCACGGAAAAATCGGTTGAGGTTTTGTCCCAATTGACGGAAAACTGGGAGATCTTGATCATTGATGATGGCTCTCCGGACAGGTCAGGGGAGATTGCTGACGAATTGGCAAAAGCCAATCCAAAGATTCGGGTCATTCACCATGAGACCAACTTAGGCTATGGCGCGGCCATTCGCCGCGGTCTTGGCGAGGCTCATGGGGAATGGATTTATTTTACCGATGGGGATGATGAGTACGATGTCTTTGAGTTTTTGCGAGTTCATAAAATCCGAGATTTTTACGATCTAATTATCACTTTTAGGTACAAGAAGTTGTACTCCTCAAAGCGGCAATTTATTTCTCATGTTTATAATATCGTTCTTCGTTTTTTATTTAAAATCCGCTACCGAGATATCAGCACCGGCTTAAGGGCGATGCGAAAAACTCTGGCCCAGGAGCTTGTTCTGAGCACGAACTCTCCATTTATTGGCGCGGAGCTGACGATTAAGAGTGATTTGAAGGGCTATCGTATTGGGGAGATGGGGATTCAGACTTTTCCTCGTGAGTTCGGCAAGGGGGCTTCGACTTCATTTCGGAATATTGCAGCGACGATTAAGGATATGTTTAGGGTTTATCGAGAGATCTTTTCAGATCGGTATGATTTGCCGCGGGGACGGGGGCGGTAGGTTTGTTTGTATTGCATATGGCGTCAGGAGTTAATTAACCTGGAAAGATCGCAGATAGTTATATAGTCTAATCTGCCATGGTAAGCTTTGTTAAATCTTTGTTTTTGTATAGAAAAATGGTTTGGAGTTTGGCAAAAAGCGACTTCCGAAGTCGTTATCTTGGTTCGTTGCTTGGAGTACTTTGGGCTTTTATCATCCCAATGGTAAATTTGGGAATTATGTGGTTCGCATTTCAGCAAGGGTTTCGGACAAGTCCTAAAGATGGCGTTCCATTTATACTCTGGTTAGTAACCGGAATGTTTCCTTGGACTTTTTTTTCCGATTCAATTTTATCGGCGAGTAATTCGATAGTTGAAAAATCATTTCTAGTTAAAAAAGTGGTTTTTCAGATTGAGTTTTTACCGTTTATAAAAATCATCGCAGCAATTTTCCCATTTTTATTTTTGTCTATAGTGATGTTTCTTTTATTTTTGGCCTATGGATTTCGTCCAGACTTATATTGGCTCCAAACTGGTTACTATGCGATTTGTCTTTGTAGTTTAGTAATTTCATTTTCATGGCTAACAAGTGCTATCGTAGTCTTCTATCGTGACTTGGGCCAGGTAATCACAATAGGTCTTCAGTTGGGTTTTTGGATCACTCCTATTTTCTGGTCTCCAGATCATTTGCCGTCTAAATTTCGTTTTGTAGCATTTTTAAATCCCGTAAATTATATTGTTAGCGGATACAGAAACAGTCTGATTTCTAAGGAGTGGTTTTGGCAAAACCCTTCTCAAACTATTTATTTTTGGTTTTTAACGTTGAGTATTGGTGTGGTTGGCATATTAGTGTTTCGGAAGTTAAGACCACACTTTGCGGATGTCTTGTAGATATGAAAAATGAAATTGTAATTAGTGTTAAAGACCTATCGAAAGCATATAAACTCTATTTGAGACCGTCGGATCGCCTCAGGGAGGTCCTTCATCTATTTAGAAAGAAATATCATAGAGAATACAAAGCGCTTCGCTCTATTAGCTTTGAAATTTCTAAAGGACAAGCGGTCGGAATAATAGGAAGAAATGGAAGTGGAAAATCAACCCTATTAAAAATTTTAGCGGGAGTATTAAGCCCGACCTCTGGTGCAGTTCGAGTGCAAGGCAAAGTTACGGCCCTATTGGAATTGGGCGCTGGATTCAACCCAGAATTAACCGGGACAGAAAATATTTATTTAAATGGTACTTTGCTAGGTTTTACTGCTGATCAAATCAAAGAGCGGATGCCAAGTATTGTTTCGTTTGCCGATATCGGTGAATTCATTCACCAGCCTGTGCGATTGTATTCAAGTGGCATGTTTGTTCGTTTGGCCTTTGCTGTAGCGATCAATGTTGATCCTGATATCATAATTGTTGATGAGGCACTTGCGGTTGGTGATGTGGTCTTTCAGCAAAAATGTATTCGTTTTTTGCAGAGTTTTCGAGATAAGGGCGGGACAATTTTATTTGTTACCCATGATATGCCGACAGTACTTAGTTTTTGTGATCGGGCCATCTTAATTTCTAGGGGCACAGACTATGTTCTGGACGGACATCCTTCACAAGTATGTAAGAAATTTTTAGAGGATGTTTATAATGATAAGTCGTCTAAGCATGAAGAGCAGAAATGGAAGTCGGACGAAAAGACCAATCGAGATATGCCATCTAGCGGGATCGCGATAAAGGTTTTAGAAAAAGAACAAACTATTGCACAATGTAGTTTTTCTACTTTTGGGCAAAAAAGTGAATCATTTGGCCTTGGTGGCATGGCAATTCTCAATTGTTATTTCGAAGATGAAGATGGACGAGCCATCATGCATACAAGCGCTGGAAAAATAGTTAAATTTTGTATGCATGTGAAAGTCAATAAGGACATAAACCACGCTGCATTTGGTATTATGCTTAAAGATAGAACTGGGCAATACGTCATTGCTGAAGGGACAGATGCTGCCTTCAGAAACCAAGACATGAGGTTAGTTAAAAATCAAATTGTCTTAGTTAAGTTCGAATTTGAGATGCCTACGCTCGTTGATGGCGAGTATTTATTTAATGTAGCTGCAGCGGAAGGGATTGGTCATAACCATGTTCAGCATCATTGGGTGCACGATGCAATCCTAATGAAGGTCTTATCAAGCCGACTGGCGCAGGGAATTGTTGGGCTGAGGGGGATAAACATATCAGTTGTTGTCGCGGAAGGTAAATATGTTCAAAGTTAGGGGTCGATATGGTGTATTCGAAGTTATTGGTAGTGACACCGTAATATCGAGATCAATGAGAGAGTACGGCGAATGGGCAGAGGGGGAAGTGAGTCTTTTTAAAACACTTGTTCGGCCCGGTGATTGCGTGATTGATGTGGGGGCTTTTATCGGCACCCACTCTGTTGCGCTTGGAAAGTTAGTTGGTCCATCTGGTGAGGTTTTTAGTTTCGAACCTCGTCCCGAAATATATGCGATATTGGTTAAAAACGTTCACAATAATACTCCCGACGTAGTTAAAACCTATAATTTAGGTTTAGCGGAGAAAGATGGAGTATTAACAACCCATAGTATTGATACCAATATAGACATGAATTATGGCGGCCTTACGATTCGTGAAGGTGACGAATATGTAGCTAGCAAAATCAATAACACTGTTAATTTGAAGGCGCTAGACTCCTTATCCTTGCCAAAAATAAGTTTTATTAAGGTAGATGTTGAAGGTATGGAGCAGGACGTTTTAAATGGTGGAGATAATCTCATTGCTAGAGATCGACCTAAAATATACATAGAGTGCAATAATTTAGATAAATCAGCTTTTGCTCTAAGCTTCTGTGATAGATATGAGTATCGTGCATTTGGGTATGTTTTTAATGCCTTTAATGAAGATAACTTTTTTAAAAACAGCTCAAATTTTTTGGGAAAAGGGCGAGAAATGGGTATATTGCTACTTCCTGTTGAGGTCCCGGAAACGACGTTTGATCAGCTTAGCAGTCTTTTGTCTGGTGCAATTGTTACACTTGACGACATCGTCTTGCAGCTACTTCATGTACCTCAGTATTCGTGCGACCATCTCACTCAAACCGCCTCTGCAGATGTTATCGGGACGAAATTTACATCACCGTATTCACTTCAATTGGAGTCAGAGATACAAGAGTTGGAAGACCTTAGAATTTTATCCGAGAAGAAAATAGCTGACTTGCAACAAGAGCTAAGACGGATTGAGTCTTCAAGTGCTTATAAATTTGGCATGGTAACTTTTAAGTTGATAAAGTTCCCACTTGCCTCTTTTAGAAGGATAGTTAAATAACTCATTTAAAAATCTTATTACACTTACAAATGGTTTTCTAAGCGGAGTTTTAATGGTAAAAAATTAAAAGAGCTTTGTGGCTTTTTAGGGGTAAATTTTGACTAAAAATCAGGAAATGATCTGGGAAAAGGGCCAAGATGTCTGGGAGCGTCTAAGGAATCGCCACATTTTTGTAACCGGCGGCACGGGCTTTTTTGGCAGATCTTTGTTGGATCTTGTGAGTGTGTTTAATAAAGAAGAGGCATTGAACTTGAAACTGACAATCCTCACTCGAAGTCAAAAAAACTTTCAAGAACAGTGGCCAGAACTTTGTGAGGGGTTATGGATTCATTTTCAAGAAGGGGACATCATTGATTTTGAGTTTTTAAATACGGATATTGATCACATTTTGCATTTCGCGACTCCTGCCAGTGCAACTCTTAATATTGAAGCCCCCATAAAAATGTTTGATATTGTGGTCAACGGAACCCGACGCACCCTGGACTTTGCTCGTTTTTCCGGAGTCAAAAGTGTCCTTCTCGCGAGCTCTGGCGCTGTTTATGGACGCCAGTCTCCAGACATGCCCTATATTTCTGAAACCTATTCCGGTGCGCCAGTGTTGGACTCAAAGACCTCGGCCTATGGAGAAGGTAAGCGTGTCGCAGAACTTCTTGGAAATCTGTATAGCGATAAGTATGGTTTTGAACATAAGGTAGCTAGGTGCTTTGCCTTTGTGGGACCTCACTTAGATTTTAATGGAACTTATGCTATTGGAAATTTTATTCGAGATGCGGTGGCTGGAAATAGCATTAATATTAAAGGAGATGGAGCTGCCTTTAGGTCATACATGTATTGTGATGACTTAGTATTATGGCTTTTAAAAATCCTGTTAGATGGAAAAAATAAACAGCCCTATAATGTGGGATCTGATATCCCATATTCGATCAAACAAGTTGCTGAAGTAGTTGGAGCAGTCATTGATCCGACTATTAAAATTAATGTAGCTCGGCTTCCTACGACAAGCGCTTCGGCAGAACGCTACATTCCCTCAGTGGAGCTTGCCAAAAATCAACTTGGATTAGAAAACTGGACAAATATTGAAAGTGCTATCCGCCAGACTGCTGAAATTTATGAAGAGTTTACAAAAAAATTAGGAAACTGAGACTCCTCATTAATTTGAGTGACGGGTATTTAAGTTTCAATGCCAAGTTGTGCATGGGCGATCGAGGTTTTGATATATTATACTTCAGTAAATCACTTCTCCATAGGCTCGCATCAGGTTGATTTTGACACAGCCAGACTCGCTTATCAAATTTCCCAGTCTGTTTGGGATCCCCTATCAGACTTTGTATGCTTTCCATCTAAATTAATTTATATAAAGTGGGATCTATTGGGGTGCCGTCAAAGTGCAAGAGTCAGTACTTTACATTAATTTGGCTATTCAAGGGTTTAGCTTGACGAATTGCGCTTTAAAATTTAACAATCATCGGACATGAAAAAAGTAAAAGTCGCAATACTAGGCAGCGGTAATATTGGCACTGATTTACTTATCAAAGTTTTAAGATCAGAAAAACTAATATGTGGAATTTTTTTAGGCCGAAACTTCGGCTCTTTGGGAATTCAAAAAGCGCAATCTTTGAATGTTCCGGTTTCTGCAGAGGGTATCGAATACATCAAAAAAAATCCTGACTGTTGTGATATCGTGTTTGACGCCACCTCTGCAGCTAGTCACATCGAACACGCGTCCGTCTTGAATAAATTAGGTAAAATTGCTATTGACCTTACTCCTGCGAAAATTGGGCAAATGTGTGTTCCTGCAGTGAATTTAAAAGAGAGCCTTGATTCACGAAACGTGAATATGGTGACATGCGGGGGGCAAGCATCCATTCCTATCGCCTATGCAATCGGTAAAACTCAAAAGGACATCGACTATATTGAAGTAGTTTCAGCCATAGCCTCAAAAAGTGCGGGACCAGCAACTCGCGTGAACCTAGATGAGTATATTCATACAACTGAAGAAGGTATCAAGCGATTCTCTGGAGCAAAAAGAACAAAAGCCATTTTAAATCTAAATCCAGCAATTCCATGCATCAATATGCAAACAACAGTTATGGCCAAAGTTAAGACTCCAGACCTAGAGGCCTTAAAACCAGTTTTAATGGAATTAGTCTCCCACGTAAAAAAATACGTTCCTGGCTACGAAGTTATCGTGGGGCCGATTGTTGAGAATGATCGTATTTTTATAACCGTAAGAGTTAAGGGACTCGGTGATTTTTTACCCGAGTATGCTGGAAATCTAGATATTATTAATTGTGCTGCTATTGCAATGGCAGAAGAGTATGCAGAAAAAATGCAAGGACATAGATAATATGAAAAACATTTTAGTCAGTGACCCGACGCTGAGAGACGGAAATCACGCAATTCGCCATCAGTTAACTGCCGAGCAAATTGGAAGGTACTGCAGAGCTGCGGATGAGGCAGGGGTGCCTATCATAGAGGTTGGCCACGGAAATGGTATTGGAGCCTCTTCTTTGCAGCTTGGTGAATCTGCGTGTTCCGACGAGGTTACGTTAAAAACTGCTCGTGATAATCTGAAAAAATCAAAATTGGGAATCCATATGATTCCTGGCTTTGCAACTATCGAAAAAGATCTCAAAAGGGCTATTGATTTAGGAGTCGATGTCATTCGCGTTGCAGCTCATTGTACTGAGGCCGACTTAACTCAAAGACATATCGAATTTGCTCGTAAGCAAGATAAAACTGTTTATGGTGTTTTAATGATGTCCCATATGGTTTCGAAAGAAACCCTTCTAGAAGAAGCTAGAAAAATGGAGTCCTACGGCGCCCAGGGATTTGTTTTTATGGACTCAGCGGGTAATTATTTGCCAGAAAATGTTCGTGAACGAGTTCGGCAGCTCGTACAAGGCCTCACGATCCCTGTCGGTTTTCATGCCCATAACAACCTTGGAATGGCTATTGCGAACTCTGTCGCGGCAATCGAGTGTGGAGCAGAAATGCTAGATGGATGCGCTCGCGGATTTGGAGCTGGAGCTGGAAATGCTCAACTAGAAGTGTTAGTCGCGGTTATACATCGTATGGGATATAAGACTGGAATTGATTTTTACAAACTCTTAGACGCTTGTGACATTGCGGAGAAAGAGCTTATGCCAGCCCCTCCTACTATTAATTCATTGAGCATCATTAGTGGTCTTTCCGGTGTATTCTCAGGCTTCATGAAGCCTGTAGATAGAATTGCAAAGCAGTTAAATTTAGACCCAAGAGACATATTTTTTGAACTTGGAAGAAGAAAAATAATTGCCGGCCAAGAGGATTTTATAATGGAAGTCGCAAAGGACTTGGCCTCTAAAAATGGGGCTCAAGTATGAGCCTTCAAAGTTTTAATTTTATTGAAGAAGACCTTATGGATCTGTTTTCAAAAGTAAAGCCAGATGAGCTTCAACTTCTTAAAAATAGTACGGTATGCATTACCGGCGGATCGGGCTTTGTTGGCACGTGGCTTTGCGAAATAATTTACTTTCTAAATGAAAACCACAATTACAATACTACTGTCTTGGTTTTAGATCGTGATATTGAAAAAGCGAAGAATAACAGCCCTCATTTATTCAATTCTAAGTGGTTTCAGTATCAACGCGTGGATGTTCGTTATGTTTTAGACTTGCCTAAAGACGTTACCCATATAGTGCATGCTGCAGGTTTACCTGATAGCCGTAATCAGATATCTAATCCGGTGGATGTAATGAGTAGTATTGCTATTGGAACAGAATCCGTACTTCGGGCTGCAGAGCGCCTCTCAAATCTAAAAATGTTCTTAAATTTAAGTTCCTCTCTTGTTTATGGTAACTTTGTAAATCGAACTGAGAATGTTAAAGAAACGGACTTTTTCGTTGCTAATGAGTCTTCCGTATCGTCTAGCTATATCGATGCGAAACGATACTCTGAGTCCTTAACTGCTGCCTACCGCCATCAATATCGGATGCCCATAACGACGCTAAGACCATTTACGCTAGCTGGTCCTTACCAACCATTGAGCGGCCCCTGGGCTATTAATAATTTTATTAGCGATGCAATTCATGGTGTTTCTTTAAAAGTATTAGGTGATGGCGAAACACTGCGAAGTTTTATTTACGCAAGTGACATGGCTTTTTGGATCTTAAAAACTCTAATTTATAGTGAAACCGGCTCCCGTTTTAACTTGGGAAGCCCAGAGACGATTTCTATTAAAGACCTCGCTCACCTTGTTCTAGATCATTTTGGTCTTAAAAAAGATATTTTATATCATGCGGGAACAGGTGCTGCTCTGAAAAAAAGTCGTATGGTGCCTGATACAAGCTTAATTCAAAATACTTTTAACTTGAAGTTGACCGTCCCACTTAAAAAGACTATTGAGCGAACTATTCAATGGCATTTACTCGGTAAAAATAATTCGCGGGAGACTACGCTGTGACGAACTTTGTACGTGAGAAACTCTCTCATGGAAAGTCTGTCTGTGGTATTTGGAGTATTATTCCCTCTCCGGTTTTGACAGAAATCGTATCACTCTCAAAATTTGATTTTCAGATTTTTGATATGGAACATGGTGTATACGATTTTGGAACTTTAGACATCGCAATCCGAAGCTCTGAAAATAATGGATGCTCGCCTTTCGTGAGAGTTCCTGGTCTAGATGCAGTTGCCACTCAAAAAGCTTTAGATTTAGGTGCTCATGGAATTATCTTTCCCCAAGTCCAAAACTCTGAAGATACGTTGAATGCGGTAAAACTCACAAAATATAACCCAGTGGGAAATCGCGGATTCAATCCCTTCACTCGTGGATCAAACTATAGTATTAGGAAAACAGATTTAAAAAATCGTAATCACAATGATTTTGCATTTACGAGTATTATTGTCGAAAACAAATCCGCTGCGAAAAACCTTGATGCCATCTTAGATACTGAGAATCTCGAAATAATTTATCTTGGGGCTTATGATATGTCCGTAGCCCTCGGCTGTCCTGGTGATATGAAAAATCTGGAATTACTCTCGTTTTTAGAAAAAAGTATCACAAAAATTTGTAAGGCAAAGAAAGTCGCCGGTGTCATGGCACAGACTCCTGAGGAAATGCAGCGATATGTAAGTCTCGGAGCAAAGTTTGTTGTTCTTGGGGTGGACTCTTTTCTAATTGGAGAAAGTCTCTCGTCGATCCAAAATCAATTTTCAAAAATTTTATGAGGAAATCATGAGAGTCGCCGATTATGTTGCGGAGCATTTGGAAAATATCGGAGTAGAGAAGGTTTTTCTATTATCAGGTGGTGGAATGATGCATCTCTTGGATGCTATTAGTCGACGCAAAAATCTTAGTTATATTTGCAATCACCATGAGCAAGCCAGCGGCATGGCTGCTGATGGCTACGCGCGCATTAAGGGCCACCTTGGCGTATGTTTTGCAACTAGTGGCCCAGGTGGCACAAATACTTTAACGGCGGTCGTAGGCGCGTACCAAGATTCATCGCCAGTGCTTTTTATCACTGGCCAAAGCAAAGTATCTCAAACGATAGAAGGTTCGAGTTTAGCTGGATTACGCCAATTCGGCACCTTTGAAGTGGATATTATCCCTACAGTTAAATCCGTGACAAAGTATGCAGCCTTTGTTTCGCGCGCAGAAGACATTAGATATCATCTAGAAAAGGCCATATACCTAGCTTTGAATGGAAGGCCTGGTTCAGTTTTTTTAGATATACCCATCGATATTCAAGGAGCGCCAGTAGACCCGACAAAGCTTCGGGCATTTGATCCAGGCGAACTGGACTCATTCAGACAAAAATCGCCATTTGAGAGGACTCAAATGGCGATTATTTGTTCTCGGCTTAAAAATGCAAAACGCCCACTAATCATCGCAGGCTATGGAATCCGCGCCTCTGGCCAGGCTCTAAAATTTCAACAAATTGTCAACAAGTTAAATATTCCCGTAGTGACCACTAGTTTTGGCACAGATGTTCTTGAATTTGATCACCCACTTCTTACCGGCCATCCCGGAATGAAAGGTGATCGTGCTGGAAACTTTGCTGTTCAAACAGCCGATGTTATTTTGACAATAGGTTCTAGTCTACATGTGACCACTACTGGCTACGAACTGGATCAATTTGCACCAGATGCTTATAAAATAATGATAGACCCCGACGCAATGGTGCTAAAGCGCGAACAGGTCGGCGTTCAGGAAAAGATTTTGTGTAGTATAGATGAGTTCTTAGATATTCTACAAAAAGAGATCGCAACTGAATGTAAGTTTTTTCCAACTGGAAAGTGGCATTCCCAATGCCAAAAGTGGAAAAAAGAGCTTAGTGTTTATAAAGAACCCCATAAAAAAGAAGCGCAAAAAATAAATTTTTACGATTTTATCGAAGTGTTGAGTAAGCACAGCCAAGAAAATGATATTGTTGTGTCGGACGCAGGATCTGCTTTTTACGTAGTCGGACAAGCTTATCAGGTAAAAAAAGGTCAAAGGGTTATTAATTCTGGGTCACTGGGAGCAATGGGCTTTGCTGTTCCTGCCTCTACAGGGGCTGCTGCAGCAAGTCCGAAGTCGCGCGTCCTCTGTGTTACGGGTGACGGATCCTTTCAAACAAACATTCATGAACTGGCTGTTATTAGGAAGAACAATTTGAATGTGAAGATATTTATCGTCAACAATGATGGTTACGTTTGCATTCGCAATACACAAAGTAATTTTTTTAAAGGCCATTTTGCAGGAACTAGTTCGGAATCAGGCGTTTTTATCCCAAGCACTGAAAAAATTGCTTATGCATATGAGATCCCCTACGTTGGGACACATCATATTGATGAGTTGGACAAAACTGTTCAGCAGGTTTTAGATGCTTCTGGCCCAATAATCTGTGAAATATTCACGCCACCCAACCAGGAAATTATTCCTACGGTTTCGTCGGTGAGGCTTGAAAATGGGTCTATGAAGTCAAAACCACTTCATGACATGTATCCATTTATGGATGAAGCCACTAGAAATTCTTATCTAGAGTTATAGTTTTTTTTGAGACACTAATCGCGACCTTAATGCTTGTCGCGTGATAAAAACTCTTTGCAGAGTGCATTTCTATTGACGCATTTATCAAAATTACTAGTCTGTTGGAATGCGCAATAGTTGTGTTCAAGTTTGGTGATTTTCCCGCAGGCTTACATTGTGCGTATTCAAAAACCTGACAAAAACTAATTTCTGTTAGACCTAAAAATTTATTCGTTCACGCTCAATAACTATCGGGCGGGCCATGATCTTGGTGTAGATATTGCCAATATATTCACCAATAATGCCTAAGAAGATAAGCTGTACGGACGAGAAAAAGAAGAGACCTAGAACCAATGGGGCCACTCCAATTTTAAAATCGTTCCAATATATAATTTTATAAATAAAGTAGAAAATAGTAGCGATCATACTCAGAGTTGCCAATAAAAATCCAGTTAGCGTGGTCATTCTTAAAAGCTTTTTTGAGTGACTCGTTAACCCAAGTATTCCAATATCATAGAGAGTGTAAAGGTTATTCTTTGTGAAACCTCTTTTTCTGAGAGGTTGCTTGTATTCAATGATCGCCTTTTCAAAGCCAAATTCACAAATGAGGCCTCTAAAAAATGGGTAGGGGTCGTTCAGAGACCTAAGAAGATCGATAATGATCTTATCGTAAATGCCAAAGCCAGTGTAATTCCTAATCATTGCTACTTCGGATAGATTATCGAGAACTTTGTAATAGATCTTTCGCACGAAAAAGAACAAGGAAGACTCTTCAGATTGAGTCTTTACCCCAGCGACGATTTTAAAGCCATTTTCCCACTTTGCTACAAATTCTGGAATGAGTTCTGGTGGGTCTTGGAGGTCGGAAACCATCAGCAAAGCAGCGTCACCAGTTGCCTGTAGTAAGGCGTAAAATGGAGATCTAATATGACCAAAATTACGAGTATTAAAAATGAGCTTGATATTGGGATCTTTTGCAGCAATCTGTCTTAAAATATCTCGAGTGCAATCAGTGGAAAAGTTATCTATAAAAATATGTTCATAACTGTAGTTTTTTAACTTTGTGGCGAATTGCTCTTTTACTTTTTCATAAAGAATTTCCACATTGAGTTCTTCATTATAGCAGGGACTTACGATACTAATTTTTTTCATTTTGTTCTCAGTGTGAGAGGCGGATTTAAATCCGCCTAAGTAAGAGATAATATTAAACATAAATAGAGAAATTTCAATAGACATCTCTGGTCTGAGTTTAATCACTAGGAACGGTTTTCATAGAGACCAACTTAACGCGAAGCGCGTTAAGTTCATGAGTTGACGTGGGTGTTCGTATTTTTTATTCCAATTGCCTCTATATAATCGATTTTATTTCATACTTTGAGCTCTCGTATTCCAAATTTCATTATATTTGACAGACTCCCCCCGTAGCAGGAGTATCGATTTTACGTTAAAACTAGAAGCGAGGACTTACTGTGCGGCGATTGAGCTTTGGAGTGTTGGGACCAGTTTTTCTTTTTTTTGTTATTTTTTTTATCTTGTATTATTTGAGTCCCCCTTTTTATACATTTGATAGTTATGACTATCTCCATCTTAGTTTATATCCCAAATATGGAGCATCCCATCCTCTAGGATTTGGAAATATTCTATATTTACTTTCTAAATTGTCAGATCTTTTTAATAAAAAATATTACATTGAACTTGTTTTGATGTGGAATGCACTTAGTCTCGCCTTGTTTTTAAGCTTCGGACTTAAGCCGTTGAGAGCATTTTTTTTATCCAAAAGAACGATGAGAGTTAAGCTGGCTATCTCGACACTTATTCTCGTAGTTTCTTGGTTCACAATCACGTCGTTAATATACGTCTCCAATTCTTTTTGGTCAGAAGCCACAAACATCCTTCATGTGGCTCTTTTTTGTTTTCTTGTGAAGTTCGCAACGTATATAAAAAAATGGCAGTCTTGTATCCTTGCCTTCCTGTTGAGCGTATGGAGTTACAATACGAGGTACTCAGAGATCGTATTGCCAATTTGTTTTTTGGGATTGGCTGGAGTGTACTATGTACGATCACTTTATGGTCAAAAATGGCTACCTGGTAGATCACTAGCGTTAACATACGTCTTGCTGTTTGTTTTTTCGTTGTTTGGCATCCAAACGGCCTCGAAGATTTTAGAAAATATTTATCCTGGTGAGTCTGGAAAAAGCTACATCACTAACTTGGCAATATCTGCATCGATGCAATGCGCTCTTCGTTGTGACGTTACTTTATTTGCCGCGAATTGTGATACTCCAGATGGAAAAGAGATTGTTGAAGAGTCAAAATGTAGCGAGCTGATATTTGGCTTGAAACCTTTTGGTGGAAGCGTGTTAGATATGACAGATTCTCCTGTTCAGATATTTAGACGTGTTGGGCCTATGATGACGATTAAGTGGCTGTTGTTGGCGCCCTTTACGTATCTTTCAGATACTCACGCGCTTGAGACAGGTCTATTTCAGTTTGGCGACGATCAGTTGGGCGCTAAGAATTATCCTGAGGCTACAAAATACTATTCGCAGTATTTGGTTGGAGCGAAGAAACTCACGCCCAATCTCGCCTTTATTTCTCTGGTGCAGACGTTGGACAAGTATTTTAGAACTAATAAAATTTTTCATATGCTAACAGTAATCGCGGTGCTGTTAGCGATTTTTTTTATTTTCATGTCAATAAATCCTGTCGTTCTTCTCCTCTCTTTTTACTCACTTGGTACTTATCTAGTATTTTCTTACTTAAATCCTCATGTGCCATTTAGGTATCTTGTTATCATTATTGCGCCTTCGTTCCTTGCTGCGTTAATACATTTTTTAGGATGTAACAATAAATCTTACACCTTGTAAGGGCGACGTCCTTGTCTTTCTAGTTACTCTTGTGTGGCCATGTGTCCTGGTAACCCAGTAGAATCGTAATACGCAAGGCTTCCATCTGCAAAATAATGGCTTACTATGGATTTTCTACTTATGGAAAGATCTTTTCTTTGGGAGCCGCCGTGGATTAGGTTTTCGTGCCATATGAGAATGTCTCCAGCCTTTGCAATATAGGGCTCTGAGTTTAAATTTGCTTCCGCAATAAGTTGCGGATATATCGGGACAACTTTTTGAATAAACTCAGACCAGTCACCATTTCTGACAGTAGCGCAACCCACGTCCTTTCTTAAAATCCTCTGAAGCTTGTGACTTTTCGGCACCACCAGCAGCTCTCCAGAGTTAGGCCTTACATCTTCTAATGGGATCCATACACCGCACATATATCCTGCTGGAAATGGTGTTAGGTGAATTGTGTCTTGGTGTAGATCTTGTTGGCTTCCATAGACATAACCGAGAGTTTGGCATGGTAGTGGTTTAGAGTCGAAGATCATTGTCAGATATCTAATGACAGTTTTGTCCAACCAGAGTTTTCTTATATTTGGATACTTGTTATGTAAGTGTTCGAGGCGTTGGCTAGTTCCGTCCTTATAGCCCTGGTACTGGTTTTCTGCAGCGTCCTCAAGTTCAGTTTTACATGCATCGATAAGATTTCTGTCTATACCGCTTCTAATAATAGTAAATCCATTTTGGCTGAATTCCGCCAGTGCTTTTTGTTCATTAGAGGTTGGATTGTATTTGTTTAAAATATCGTTGAAAGCAGTGTCATAATTTTTTTTGTTGAACCAAGGGAGAAGATCATCTTCTGTTGGGGGGAAGTAGGTTGAGTTAACCTCATTAAGAAAAGCAGCTTCGCATTCCATGCGCTTCATGTGAGCTGCCAGTTTGTGGGCAAGTTCCGAGTCATTATTTATATTTAATTGGAAAGTATTTTGAAATTTTTTCGAGGCGACCTGCAGCATGACTTCAAACTCATGATTTCCATTTGTAAGGAAGTGAGTGTTTATCGCTAAAAAATTTGTATGTAGAAGTGTAAAACTATCTACTTTGAAAAAAATCTTTCCTTCTTTGTACAAAATCAACTTAGAATTTTCTCCAACCTCGCTATCAATAGTGAACTCAAAATGCCAAAGAGCTTTAACATTTTTGGAATTTTGATAGTTGATGCGTAAGGGCTGTGTTTTTTTCTTTAGTTTTCTAAGAAAATTAAGCATTTAGTTCCTCCAAAAGTTCTTTAGTAAGTTTTTAAACTTATTTTTTATAAAATAAATAAGCGGACGAAGGCTGGAGGCGTTGTTGTATGGATCATCGATTGGAAAGTATTTTTGATAATTACGTCTCGCCTTTTTTAAGATCTTTAGATTTGTTTTTGAAACTTCATAGGACCAAGTTGTTTGATTCCCTTTCGTTTCGCCGTTTGAAACTAAAGTATTCAAGTAGTTTTCGCGGAGCTTAAAAACAGCACTGCTTTTGTTTGCATATTTTGTTAGCATTATAATATTTGCGCCTGAGTCTAAACCTGAGAAATGAAAAAAACGTAGGGGAGTCTCTCCGTTAATGACGTAGGATCCATTTTTATCGTCAATATTTCTTTTAGCAATATTCCATGGGGCGACGTTATACCCCAGATGTTTAAGAATAAAAACATCAAAAAAAGCCGGAGCCTGGTCCACCCATTTCTGGTCGGTGAAGAGCCCACTTTGATAGTCTGCATAAGAAAACAGTCGCAGTCGATCTGCCCACCATCTTAAAAACTGAGACGAGTTTTTTCCTCTTTTGATTCCAAGAAATCCTAGATTGAAAACCCCGTGTTTGGCAACCGAAATTTCGTTATCTAAAATAGCCTGCAGGGTTGTTTCCGGCTCGGTTAGATGAGGCGTTAGGATGATTTCGTTTGTTTCCAAGGCCTGCATTAGCTCCGACATAGGAGATAAAACTTGAGTGTCTGGGTCTAAATAGATGAACACATCCTCATTTATTTGAGTTTCTAAAAGATGACAAAACAGCTCTCCTTTCACTGCTGTGCAGGCTTCAACAACATCATATTTAAATAAAATCTTTTCATGATCATTTGGCCAGACATTCTTTGGGGTAACTAGTCCGTCAAACTCCGGGTAGGAACTTATATCAAATTCGATGCGCTCGACGAGGCAAAGTATAAAGCATGAGTTTGGATAGTGTAGCTTAATTGACTGCGCGAGAGTTCTGGCTTTTGGAAGGTAGTTGAGGTTTACAGATGTGGTAAATATCATAATTTAAATCCTTCTACTTAATTTTTTAATAAAAATTGAATAAGGGCATATTCATCATCTAGGACGATGCCGAGTTCGGGGTTCTTTTTTATTTCATATGCAATATTGCCGCTTAGAGCAGTGGTAATCACAAATGTTTTAGCTTGAACTGCTTCGTGAAATGTAAATGAAAAGCTTTCGGGAACCTGCGACCAAAGTAAAACATAATTCACATGGTTTTGAGCTAATAAGTTAGATGCAACACAATGCCGATCAAAATGAAAACTATATGGTATGGATGGGACATTTTCTAAATTGTTTGTCCGTTGGCCTATATGTATGAGTTCGTATAGTCTTGTGACTAAGGCGTTTTTCGAAAGACTCAACCAAGTTTCATAACCTTTTATTGGGGAAGAATAGCCCAAGTAGGCGATTTTTCTCTTCAATCTTGCTTCAGTAGAAATATCTTTGTATGGAGAGAGTACTTTTATTTTCTCGGAATACTTGGTGTTCAACTGAGTTTTCATGAACTCTGATGGAACCCTTATTACGTCTGAGTTGTCTAATATATATGTGAAGAGTTTCTTCCATGAACGAGTTATATAAGGATAAAACGAAGTGTTGCAGGCCGGAATTCCAGACAGACAAAACTTATTTACTTTTGGGCAGGTGAATAAGAAGTCATGGATGTAGACAATGGTCTTGATGTTCTTGGCTTTCAGCTTTTTAAATATACCGATAAAGTCAGTGATTGGCCATTGCAGTATATGATGAACCCGCACCTCGGAGGGATTCATCTTTGTTAGAAATGAGTTTAGTTCGTTTGCTTTAACCTTACAAATTTCACAACCGTTTAAGATCACGCCGTAGTGTTTTGGTTTTCTTAAACCGACTCGATTGGGAGCGACTTTGGGGAAAACAAAAACATTATCTTTTCCAAGGAGGAGGAGCTCTTCAACTTCGGAGATAATTATTCTTTCAGTTCCACCTGTTGATTTTAAGTAGTTTGAATGTCCAAACAGAAGTACCGCTCCCTGAGCATTTTCAAGTCGAGAGGGGAGCGGGCCAAACTGAACTGTTCTAGCTTTTATGTTATGTCTTAGAAAAAATAAAACACTTCTGACCAGTTTCAAAAGCGGCTTCGGTGCAAACTTGATAATTAATGAATATAATTTAAAAAAGATTTGTTTTAACAATGAAATGTTATATATTGAGGTGGTTTTTCCATTGTCCAAAGGGAACTCCGTTTTTATCTTTTTCACTTATTTTTAAGACAGGGTTTGGCCATTTGACTCCAAGCACCTCATCGCTCCATAATATACATCCTTCCCCCGCCGCCGACCACATATTATCTACCTTATACAATACATCCGCGCCCTCTTTACTTGTAACGCAGAAACCGTGGGCAAAGCCGGCGGGAATCCAGAACAGCTCGGGATTGTCTCCATGAAGAGCGACTGAAACGTGTTTTCCAAAAGTCGGTGACCCCTTGCGAACATCGACCGCCACATCAAAGATCTCGCCCCGAGTGCAAGATACAAGCTTCCCTTGCGGAGGATTGTACTGAAAATGAAGTCCACGCAACACGCCATAAGAAGAGCGCGAAAAATTGTCCTGAACAAAATTTGTCGGAAGGCCCAGCTCTTTAAATTTGGCTTCGTTGTATCTCTCAACAAAGAAGCCTCGGTTGTCGTGAAAGGTCTTTAGCTTAATTAGTAACGGCCCCTCAATATCAAATTTCTGAATTTCCAAAAGCTCTCCTAATTCAACTTTCCAGCAATAAGATTTTTCAAATACTCCGTGTAGCTCGAGTTCGGATAAGACTCCACGACCTTCTCAAGCTGGTTCTTGGTAATAAACCCCTTGAAATAAGCAATCTCTTCAATACAAGCAATCTTCAAGCCTTGGCGGGCCTCAATCGTTTGAACAAACTGAGAAGATGAAATCAAAGACTCATGGGTCCCGGTATCCAGCCAAGCAACGCCTCGGCCAAGTTTTTCAACCCGCAGCGTGCGATCATTAAGATAACTCCTGTTTAGATCCGTAATTTCAAGCTCCCCACGAGGCGAGGGCTTTAGCTGTTTTGTTCGCTCCACCACGCTGCCATCATAGAAATACAAACCCGTCACCGCCCAACGCGATTTCGGCTGTTTTGGTTTCTCTTCAATGGAGAGCGCCTTTCCGGTAGAGTCAAACTCCACCACGCCATATCTTTCAGGGTCCTGCACGTGATAGGCAAAGACAGTTGCTCCATTTTTAAGGTCGGCAGCCTGCATCAGTTGATCGGTTATATCGTGGCCATAAAAAAGATTGTCTCCTAAAACAAGACAGGTCGGAGACCCCTGAAGGAACTCTTCAGCCAGCAAGAAGGCCTGAGCAATGCCCTCGGGCTTGGCTTGCACCTTATAGGTTAGCTTCATTCCCAGTTGATTGCCATCCCCCAAAAGCTCGGCAATTAGTGGTGTGTCCCTAGGCGTGCTGATAATCAGAATCTCGCGAATTCCTGCAAGCATCAGTGTGGAGAGTGGATAGTAAATCGTCGGCTTATCATAAACCGGCAAAAGCTGCTTTGAAACAGATTTGGTAGTGGGAAAAAGTCGGGTGCCATTACCGCCCGCAAGTAAGATACCCTTCATCATGACCCCTTATCTTTTTTCGTTCTGACTTTTTCAACCCAAGCCGTATTTCTAAGATACCATTCAACCGTGGCGCGCAGACCCTGCTCGAATTGGTTGTAGGTTCGGGTGAAGCCAAGTTCTTTTTGCGCTTTAGTATCGTCAATTGCGTAGCGCCAGTCATGGCCCTTGCGATCTTCAACAAATTTAATTTGCTGGCCATAGCTTTGTTTATCCACGCGGGGCCGAACCTCGTCCAAGATTGCGCAAATGGATTTGACCACATCAAGATTGGTGCGCTCAGAGTTGCCTCCAAAGCAATAGGTTTCACCCGGAGTTCCCTTCGTCAGGGCCAGGTAAACACCGTGGGCGTGATCCTCAACGTGAATCCAATCGCGGATGTTTTTGCCATTGCCGTAAACTGGTAAATGTTTGCCGCCCAGGGCATTTGTGATCATCGTGGGAATCAGTTTTTCAGGGAATTGACGTGGGCCATAGTTGTTTGAACAGTTGGTCGTCACCGTTGGTAGCTTGTAAGTATGGTGCCAGGCCCTGACGAGATGATCACTGCCGGCTTTACTTGCCGAGTACGGGGAATTTGGACGGTAGGGAAGTTCTTCGTTGAACTTCCCGGTGTCGCCAAGGGAGCCATAAACTTCGTCCGTGGACACATGTAAGAATCGGAAAGTTTTTTCTTTTGCGCCAGTAAGTGTCGCCCAATAGTTACGAGCGGCTTCTAGCAGGGAAAAAGTCCCAAGGATATTTGTTTTAATGAACTCGCCCGGGGAATGGATCGAGTTATCCACGTGGGACTCGGCTGCGAAGTTCACCAAATAATCAATTTGGTGCTCTTTCAGGAGTTTTTCGGTCAAGCCCTGATCGGTGATACAGCCCTGAACGAAGTGGCAGGTATTATTATCCACCAGCTCTTCGATATTTTCGATGTGACCGGCGTAGGTGAGCTTATCTAAGACCACAACTTTGTCTTTGTTGCTGAGCGCTTTTCGGGCAAAGGCACTGCCAATAAATCCTGCCGCCCCTGTGACTAAAATATTCAAAACCTACTCCCGGATAAAAAAGGTCTTTCTAGAGTGATCTTATATAGAAAAATCGTCAAGTTTTGTCACGAATTGATATCGGCGAGGTTTGTGCCCGAGGTTTAGTCCGGATCTTGTTCAGCTGCAGACGAGAATAAGTTTAGATCAGAATAGAGCGTGACATGGCCTTTGCAATAGCCTCTAACGCAAGCGCTAACGGGGGCTCCATGAAGGCAAATAGGATTCTGAGTCGTCGCTGTTCTTTTCTCCTTTTTTATTTACATTGAGGCGAATTATGTATATACATAAATACGAGGGCTTTTTCATCCAATGGGATAACGCCAAGAATGCTAAAAACATTGAAAAGCACGGAGTTTCATTTAGGAGGCTAAGTCATGGCAAAGAAAGTTACTACCCTATTGTCAGCGCCAGAGTTGCTAGCACGAAAGAGCGCAAAGTCTATGAGTCGGAAAGTTAAAGACTCCGAAATCAACTTTTCTGATATTCCTGAGATAAGTGATGAGGAGCTCTCCAAATTCAAGAGGCGAGGGCGCCCCGTTCTAGGAGAGAGTCCTAGAAAAGCGGTCTCCATTCGCATTGATGAGGGCGTTCTGGAAAAAATTAAAAATCAGGCAAAGAAAAAAGGCATCGCGTATCAGAGTCTTATTAATGAAATTTTGAAAAAAGCTGTTTAGCCGCGCCTCATCTCGGAATCAAAACTCTGCAGGGGCTAGAAGGTGTATTATCAGTATGGTATTAAGCTTATCCCGCTCGCAGAAATTTAATTTCAATCTTTTGCCCGGTAGCCCCTAAAACCCTCAGTAAGGCGTCGAGCGAAATTCCCTGTGTGTCACCCTTCAAAATTCTTGTAACTCGGGCGCGAGATGTCGCGGCACGTTTGGCTACGGTCGTAATTTTAAGTTTCATAGTCTTAAAGTTGTTCACAATCTGAGAGCTAACATTTCTGCGGACTTCCCACTCTAGAGCGACGGAAGGATTAAGACCAAGAATTTCGGCCAATTCCTGAGGGCTTTTGGCTACAAAGCGCATTTTTTTTTCTGGGTTCTTTTTCATTTTTAGTCCTCCAGCAACTCATTCAATCTCTTGCGTCCCCTGTTTATCTCGTAAACAGGCGTTTTTTGAGTCGTTTTTTCAAAGGCATGGAAAACCAGAATTCCACGCTCGTTTTTTGTAAGATAAAAGGCTCGATACACGCCATTTTCACTATGAACCCGCAACTCGAAAACACCCATGGCCACCGACCTCATGGGCCTGGATTGTGGCATCGAAAGGGAGTCTCCTTTTTGTAGCCGATATATGAGATACCCTAGTTCGAATCTCACATCATCAGGGAATCCGCTGATGGCTTCTTTTGCTATCGGATGAAAATGTACTTTTTGAACTGTATCGTATTCGGTACGTTTGTTCAAGGGGGTTTTTGCCATATTTTTAGGCTGGTGCAAAACTAGTATCAGTGTCTATTCCGGCAAGAGAGGATTTAGCGGGTTTACACTTCAAAATCCGAACGTCCAAAAATGATGTTCGGATAACCTTGGCTACTGCATTCAGGTCACGATTAGTGTCTGTCATGCTTTTTGCTAACGCAGATCGGTTGCTGGGTGGGATTTTTTGAATGAGACTATGTAACTATACGACTTAGTTGGTGATTATATTTTTTCCAGCAGGTGCGTGCCGACTCCATATTTGGCTTAAGCCACTTTAACGCTGGCGACCAAAGCATACTCCCTAAATATCCTGTGGGCGGGCTCATAAGAGCAACCCAATGTTTTTGCAATCTCAGAGGGGTTGGGGATTCCTTTTTCAATAGCCGTTATAATATCGGCCCGCCATGAAGAGCCGAAAAGCAGTCGATTGCGATATTGGAAGTTTTGCCTTGCGAGTCTAGAAACATCGAGAGCGTCGATTGCTCGAATACGCAAAGAGCCTTGAGGAATTAAAAATCCATATTTTTTAAACGTCGGCTCAGCCCCTTTCATCGAGATCGAGCTCAATGCCAATTCATGGTCCACAAGCGCGAATTCTTTTTTCTGTTTTTTAATCAGCCGTCTCCACTTATGAAACCCCAGGTTTACTGCGGAAATAGCAATTGCAACCAACCACGGGGAGTATTGCTTTTTTTGTAATTTCATCAGTTTTTCAATGATAACATAATCTCCATGAATGGAAACCCAACTGCAAAGCAGCGAGAATAGCCTACTGTCTTGGTGAATCTCTAAGGACGCCTCATGCAAGGTTCGCTCAAGATCAATCCACTCCTTTGGCTTTCGGTACTTAGGAGTTACTATCTGAATTCCGATATAATCTAACTTCTGATCCAGAGTAAGCTTAGTCATAACCCAAAGCCCCCCTTAAGACCTGGAAGGCTTTCTCAACATGAGTTGGCCAGTTTGGATGCAAATCCCTTTCCTGAACCCAGGTGATTGCTAGATCAAGTTCCTCACTGGTGGGTTTTAAAATTTTAAGATCTTCAAAATCAGGTGTCGTTCGATCACAATAAGCAAAGAGCTTCGATTTAAGTAAATCGTCTCTGCCTAAAACATCGAGATGAATTGCTTTGCCCTTATACAAAAGACGGGTTCTTAGTCGCCAACCTTTGGGTAAATCAGTTTTTAAGTTTACGGGGCCATTATTCAGCCAATTTTTATCGAGCTTCAAATCAGATCTTTGGATGGCAAAGTGCTCTGAAGCTGTTTTAATCTCGGTTGGAATTTCTGGATCGAGACAGTCTACGTCTTTTGTTTTGCGATGACTTACATCCATTATGTTCAGGGCCGCTCCGCCAATGATAACGGTCTCAAATTTTAAGCCCTGACTTTTTAGGAATTTATCAAATTCAATTATGACGTGCTTCATACGTTGTATTGTACCATACAATAAACAGTTTTGGGAATAAATATCTCTGACCTTAGGACAATTTGCACACAGACCAAAGGCGAACAACTACCTGAAAATATTGTGAAATTCCCATTGCAAGGTCCTGGAGTGTGATGTCCCAACTCTTGATCTGGCCAAGCCACGCTTTTGCTAGTGCAGATCAGTCGTGGGGCGGAATTTTAGAATATGACTGTACGACTTTACGTGTTTTTAAGCTCCGGCTAGGTTTTACAATAAAAATGACATTTATGCCGTTTGAGTTGCTCCGGTGAATTCAACATTCTGTCCGAATTTTAGATAAATATGAGAGAATAAGACAGCAAAAAACATCTATAAATTCGCATATTTAACAAATATTTTACCAAATTACGACGGATCGTAAAATGGTTTTACCAAATTACGATGATAGTTTACTATGGTAATATGCAAAAACGCTACTTGGAAGATCTCATAAGAAATGATGCCCTGGCTGTGAAAAAGATTGCCTTCATTTCCGGCCCTCGCCAAGTCGGAAAAACAACACTTGCCAGGTCCCTTCTTGAAAAATTAGAGGCGGATTCAACTTCGTATTATACTTGGGACGATGATGAGTTTCGAAAAGTTTGGACCAAATCACCCAAGTCCATTCTCGACGGACTCAAATCAAAATATTTAGTTTTGGATGAAATCCACAAAGAAAGAACGTGGAAGAATAAATTAAAAGGTCTTTATGATCTCTATGGTGAGGACTACCAGTTTATTGTCACGGGCAGTGCCAGAATCGATTATTATAGAAAATCCGGCGACAGTTTGCAGGGCAGATACTTCCCTTATAGGCTTCACCCATTCACCCTCTGCGAGTCGCCGACAGTAAAGCTTCCACCAAAAACTGAGTGGTTGGAGAATGCCTCGCCTTCGATTGTAAATTTGGATCAGCTCGAGCTATTAGGCGGGTTTCCTGAGCCACTTTGGGGGCAAAGTGAAGAAAAAGCAAGACGCTGGCGAAGGCTTTATCGCGATCGAATGATTCGAGAGGATGCTCGTGACATTCAAAACATAAAAGAAATAAATTCCCTAGATGTGCTGAGCCTGCTCTTGCAAGAAAGAGCGGGATCGCAGTTGTCCTATGAGTCTCTTCGCGAAGATATCGGGAGTTCTCACGATACTATTACTCGGTGGATCGGAATTCTGGAGGCTTTGTACTATTGCTATAGAATCAAACCTTTTTCAAAAAATATAAAGTATTCCCTAAAAAAAGAGCCAAAGTTGTTTTTGTACGACTGGGGATTTTGCTCCACGGGCGGCGCAAAATGGGAGAATATGATCGCAGGGCACCTTCTGAAAAATGTCCATTTGTGGACGGATGCCGCAATGGGTGAGTTTGATCTATTTTACCTTAGAGATAAGCAAAAGAGAGAGGTCGACTTTTTGGTAACCAAAAATAAAAAGCCATGGCTTATGGTCGAGGTAAAATCCAACAGCAATAAAATATCGCCCGCTCTAAATTACTTTTACAATTTATTAAAGCCACAATTTTGTTTTCAAGTTGTGAGAGAAAAAAAACAAGAAAAACCCAGATCCTTGGAGCATCCCCATATTCAAATCATAAGTGCAGAGAGCTTTTTGAGCGCCCTAAACTAGCGGCGGCCTCGAGCTCTGAAAAGATATAGAAATTTATTTTCGAATCGTTCCCAGTCTGGAGTTTTTTGGTCTTTTCGCCGGAGTCGGGTAGGCCTCAGTCGGAATCGCATGGATGTTTTTGATTTTTAATACCGCGCCCGCTTTTTTCGCCTCTTCGACAATGCTTTGGGCGAATTGATGCCAAGTTGTGTAATCGCTAAATTTCCAGTGATAAAGGCCAAACTCCAAAGGCTTTCCGCTTAGGAAGTCTTTAATAACTTTTTTGGTTTCTTGCGCGATATCTTCGGCCTTGGTGGGGGCTCCCCATTGGTCGCTGACGATATTTAACTCCTCACGCTCCTCGGCTAAACGCAGAATGGTCTTTTTGAAGTTCTGCCCCCAGGGGCTGTAAACCCAAGACACTCTGAAAATATAATACTTGCAACCGCTGGCTTGGATGGCTTTTTCGCCCTGCCACTTGGAAAAACCATAGTAATTGATAGGGTTCGGAATATCCGTTTCCAGCCAAGGTTTTTCTCCCGAGCCGTCAAAAACATAATCAGTAGAGTAGTGGATAAAGACTGCATTGTGGCTTTTACACCAGCGGGCAATAACCCCTGGAGTGGCACCATTGATCGTGAGTGCGGATTCTTTTTCGGACTCCGCCTTATCCACTTGAGTGTAGGCGGCAGCATTGATGACCATGGTTGGATTGTACTGATTCAGGGCTTTTAAAACGGTGGCCTGATCTAAAAAGTTAGCTATATCGCTGCCTAAAAAAGTGGCCTGGGGAAGAATCTCGCGAAGAGCGGTGGCCACTTGACCGTTTTTTCCGAAGACCAAAATCATAAAAAATCCTTTAGCTGGTTATTGGACCCATAATTTAACAAAAGTTTTGTTAAAAATCGATCTTCTCGAGCCATTCGCTGGCTTTCACGACGCGGGCTCCATTTTTTTGGGTGAAGTTACGGTCCAAATTTTTTACGATAATGATTTTGGGAATTGCTCCGACTGCCTTTTCAAAAATATGAAAGGAATTATCGAGATTGTTGGCAGAGAGTTTGACTTCAATCATCATGGTGGGACGTTTTTCATGGCAGATCAAAAAATCCACTTCGTTTTGGTTTTTGTTTCTGAGGAAGTGCAGGGAGTAGTCCTCGCCGAAAACGTCTTTACGATAAAGAATTTCTTTGTAGATGGACAGGGCGACTAAGTTTTCAAAGCGGGCCCCGTCGTTGCTGACTCTTGGAATGTCGAAAAAATAGTATTTTGGGGCTTTGCTGATGGCACGATTAATTTTTTTTGAATAGGGTGTGATTTTAAAAAATACATAAGAGTTTTCAAGCGCCTCGAACCACCTTTTTACTGTTTTGTCGTCCGTCCGGAGATCTTCGCGAAGGGAGTTGTAACTGATGAAGCTGCCAACCCGCTCAGTCATTAGTTCCACTAAGAGTTCGATCGAACGAATATTTTTAACGGCCTCAGTTTCAAGCAGATCCTGACGCAAAATAACGTCTAAATGCGAGCTTCGCCACCTTTTGTATTCACGGACATCACCGGATAAGTAAGGCTCTGGAAAGCCGCTGAGTTCCAACAGCGAATCCAGGGACTTCTGGGGATCGGCTTTGGAAATTTGCGACAGTTCTTTCACATCTAAGGGAAACAGCCGAAATTGGAAGTAACGCCCGGCCAGAGAATCGCCAACTTTTTTGTAGGCATCAATGCGAGCACTTCCGGTCACTAGAATGGGGTGATTGGCGGTCCTAGTATCGAAATGCCCTTTAAGCCATCGTTTCCATTGGCGCATTTTATGAAGCTCGTCCAAAATGAGAGCTCGAGAATTGAAAGTTAAGTCATCATTATGAATTTTTTTACGATCCTGAGGGTTGTCATAATTGTAATAGTCAAAGTCGCTTGTTAGAGACTTTGACAGGGTTGTTTTTCCCACCTGTCGGGGGCCGGTGATAATCACGATCTTCTTTAAAAGATCCTTGAGAATGGCTTTTTTGAGGTACCTATTCATCTATACCTTTTCGGCTTTGACGCCGAAAAGGTCAAGTCTAATTCGGCTTTGACACCGAAAAAGTCTTAAAAGCAGCTTAGGATCTGCGGTATTCGTTATGGAGTAGCTAAAAAGTTAATATTTCTTTTAAACTAAGGAGAGCTTTCCTCAAAGGTAGGATCCGAATATGGTATATTGATGATTCGATCAATCAAACTGACGATTTTAGTATGAAATCGTCAGTTTGATTGATCGTTTTTGTGTAATACATTGTATATAGCGATATTATTAATTATTATACACTCTATGCAGGGCCTGCAGTCGGGTCCATGATGAGTAGGGCTTAGTTACTCATCGCCTCGTTGATTACATTCCAAGCCGCATTTGGAATATCAGATCGGTATTCCTCATTCGTCTTAACAGAATAGCAACTTGCCGAATTATAATCGCCAACTGGATAATAGTAATTTGCACCACCTTTAGAATCCCATGTGCCGCGGCTATCTGAAAAAGCTACTGAAATTGCTGTCAGTGGTCCCATGTCAACTTTCGGAGTGATATCCCATATATATGTTCCTGAGGTCATGAAGCCTAAATTATGCCAGTCCCTACCAATGCGAAAGTTTCTCTCAACGGATTTGTTGTCGCCGAAGCGAAAGCTTACAACTGCGTCCACAGTGGAGTTTGCGCCCAGGGCACCTTGTTTTTTGTAGCCAATAACATAACTCTGAGAGTTGCAGCCGCTAGAAACTTTTGCGACCACGCCTGGTCCATCCTTGCAAATCCTCACAAAGGCATTGCAATAGTCTGCGGGGTAATTTGAGGCGAAGCTTGTCGCCGACACTAAATTTAATACTGCGGTAAACCATATAGCTTTCATTTTAATTTACTCCTAATTTATTATCTGTTTTTTGTTTAAGCTGGAATATACTCCTGGCGGAGCCTTTAAAAAATACTAAAAGCAATAGGTTAAAATAATTACACTTCCTCTGTTTTTTTGGCTAAAACTTTGACGCTTTTTTAGCTTTCATACCTGGAATAGATCAAGACCTAAATAATCAGGCCTGACCGGCTTATTTGACATAGCATCACACCTCAAGATCCTCTCCGGATAAGGTATTCCACCGACAACCGTCGGGAGGGCCGCTGTCAGCGAGGCATTTCCGGGTCAGTGTCGATCGGATGGATCTGAGCAAAGC
>JANMPT010000050.1:0-78828 GCA_031370005.1 Bdellovibrionales bacterium
GCTTTGCTCAGATCCATCCGATCGACACTGACCCGGAAATGCCTCGCTGACAGCGGCCCTCCCGACGGTTGTCGGTGGAATACCTTATCCGGAGAGGATCTTGAGGTGTGATGCTATGTCAAATAAGCCGGTCAGGCCTGAATAATCACTAAGGGGACGTAACAACTAGAGTCTTATTTTTGAGCGGGGCGACAGCTAGGCCCGCTGCAAGTATCCCGAGTCCCCAGAGTAGGGGTTTGTGTTCGGAAGCCCAACTCGAAAAGGTCTTTTCAGGAGGGATGCCGGGATTCACGCATGTTTTGCTGAAGTAGACTTCGAATTGCGGCGGGGCTGTAAGGTTTTTGTAATTGAGTTTATAGTCCCTGCAATCTCCGCTCACCCAAGCTTGTAAGTAAAATTTTTGCTTCACGAATTCAGCCGCAGTTCCCACAAAATGACGATCTTCATAGCGATTAGAAATAATTTCCCAATGATAAGTTCCCTCGACGAGTTTTTGTGGAAGCTGACTTTTAGTAAAAATTTTACCATCTACAACAAGAAGATCAGTAGGCTCAAGCTGTTCATCAAGATGCTGTGGAAGTGGCTGGGCCCTTTGTGGACAATTTTGTAGGATGCTCGGCGATTCCAAGATGTTTGCAAGTTCAGTGTCCAGAAGAATATAGCGACAGAGTTCTTTTTTCAGACTAAGTTTTTCAGCGAGTAAAGTGAAGACTTCGCGATCAGGCTTGTTAAGGTCAATGCTGTGACGAAGTAGATCCCAATCACTTAGGACTTGTTTGCTTGGTCCTTCTTTGAGGGCTTGCTGCGAGAATTCTAAAACCTGCGGGTGTGCCTCCTCAGTGCTATTTCGAATGACGTCACGAAACCACTGTGTATAAGTCTGTTGGTTGTTTTGAAGAGCGTATTTGTGAAATTCCTCAGAAGCCGCCATGGAAGACTGAAATAAGACTGCAGTTGCAACCTCCGAAACAATCAGGACCGTGGCAAACACTATGAACTGTCGAAAGTGATTTTGCGGCATAAAATTTATTCTCCATAGTGAATGACGAGGGGTCTTTTCTCGATTCTTTCGGTTGGAGGCTTTGCGGTCTCGTGAGGGTTTTTAAGGGCAGCAAAAAAAGGCCCCTCTGTATTAGTAATTTTTGAACTCTCTTTTTCTTTAACCAGCACAGCGAATTGCTGAGGATTTAGGGGGGCACGTAAGAGCTTCACGGATGCCGCTACTTTAAATCCCCTTTTACCTTTTTCGCTAGAGGCATAAAGATCCACCACTGAGAATTGCCCAGATAGTGAAGCAAGAGATTCTGCATTGCTGAGCTCGAGCGGGATAAGTAAATATCCGGCAGGAATCATCGTGTCGATGGCGAAATTTTCTGTTGTAGAATCTTTTGAGTTATCAGTACTTTTTTTTGATGGCAAAAGACTAATAAAGAGAACCACGCAGCCGAGCCCAAGAAAGGCAAATAAAAGCGTTTTATCGATGTTGAAATTTAATTTTTGCAGGAAGTTCATATTTTTTAAAAACCTCATTTTGTTTTTTTGTGAAATTCATAAAAACGACTAAAACACTCACTAAGAACAACATTAAAATAAGCCCCTCAATGAGGACTTGTCCTTTTTGAGCTTCGCGATCCATTGGTCTGAAATGCTCGCGCTGTTTGGCTCTGAGTCCGGATCTGAATCCGGATAAAGGGATGTCATGCATGATCTCTGAAACCTCCCGCTAAAATTTAAGAATTTTTGTGCCCAAGAAATTGTTTTAAACTCAAGTCTCCAAGCCTGATCCCAAGTTTGTGCTTCCTCAAACTGCGGCATGAATTTATAGGCAGGAGCAACTTCAGGTAGGTCTGCCTGCACTGACAATTTCGGGACTTTCGCTTTGGTCAATTGGAGAGAGACTTGAACCCATGATTTTAACGGAGCATTATGAAGGCTCCATTCGCGTGTAAGTTCTTTTTGAAGATCTACTCCACCCCAAGATAGCCAAGAATTGGCAGTTTGAATCAAGGCCTTTTGCTTAAAGTCCAGGGTTTGTCTTTGCATTTGTACTTTCAGCAAAGCAGCTTCTGCTGCGGCTATGGCTGGTGGAAGGCCACTTTCCATGGCTGCGACCAAAGCTCTTTCGGCGCGAACTTGGGCAAGCCTCAGTCGTAAAGCTTTGGGGTTGAGCTTAATAAGATTGCTGAGATTCTTACCGGCCTTATTTTGAATTTCTAATTGTTTGGCTCGGCAGACATTCAGTGTGCTCAGATCACTTTTTAAAAATCCAAAAGCGAAAAAAAGAGTCAAACCTCCCGCCAGCACCAATGGCAAAATAGAAATAAGCAAAATAATAGCAAAACCATTTTGTGATTTCATCTGTAAAGTTCAAGCTCCTTTTGCATGGTGAGATCGCGATTCATTGGCATTCTTAGGGTTATGCGAACTTTTTGTTTGTTAAAAGACTTGGTACTTTCAAAGCTCGTTAACTTGGCTGCCAGTAAAAAAGCTCCGACTCTTTGCTGAAAGTCACTCTTGCAGTGGCTTTCACCTTGAGTGGCTTTGCAGACTAAAAACTCATGAAGCAAGTAATTCACTCCAACAGGAACTAAACAAAAGTAAACTGATAATCCTAAGGCAAAAAGTGTTCCGGCCAGAGTTGCTGAAAGAGCCAGACTTTCAATTAACGCCTGGCCTTGATTATTTTTTGGCTTCACTGGAGATTGCACCATCTAGAAAGTTACCAAGGTCTTTCTTGCTATACATTTTGGAATTTAGCTTTTCAGCCTTTAGTTGTGAGTCGTCGCCACTGCCAAGGGCTTTGGCTATATTCGCAAATTGAACTGACACATTTTTTCCAACAACACGAACGATGGACATGGTCCCGATGGCGACGATAGCAACAATAATCAGATACTCGATAAGGCTTTGGCCTTTTTTATTTTTAATCATGGTCTGCCTCCATCAAGCTGTGATAGCAAAACAGAGTCCACGACTAGAGAGAGATTATGAAGTGAGCATTGAAAAGTGATCCAGCACTCGGATGCCTTTTCGGATTTTAATATTTGCGAAAATTTATTTTTTCTTAGGCTTAACTTTTATATTTTTTGAGTTTGCATCGAGTTCTTTGGCAGCAGCTTTGGCTTCTTTTGCCGCCATGGACTTCTTAGCTTTGCGAACTATAATGATTTGATCCAGAATCTCGTAAGACTCCTTTTGCAGATCATTTTCAAAAACAAAACGGTAAAAACCTTCAATTTCGGGACTTTGGCGGAATTTTTTCAATGATGTCGGCATGCTGTCAGATTGAACAAAATCGATAGAACTTCCATCTTTAGAAAGCTTCACTTTTTCTGCCATTTTAAATTCCTCCGTGGTTTCAGGAATTTGTAACATAAACTAGCTCCCTCCTCGGGTCAAGATTAGGACCTCACAAGGCGCCCTCTTGTATTTTTATACATAAATAATTGAATTTCTTGATGAAATATAACAAATTTGAGCATCGGAAGGTGGTAGTTGATGATCCTCTTGGATGGAAAAAATGTCGCAGCAATCCGTAGAGACGCTCTAAAGTTGAGGGTTGAGACATTCAAAAAAACTGTGGGTAGGGCTCCGCATCTTTCAGTTATTCTTGTTGGTGAGGACCCAGCAAGCCAAGTTTATGTTAGAAATAAGCATCAGACATGTCAGAAAATAGGAATTAACTCATCTGTCCACACCCTGGCAGCAAGTATTGGACAGGACACGCTTAATCAGTGGATTGAGAGACTTAACTTAGATCCTAGAGTGGATGGAATTCTCGTGCAAATGCCTTTGCCGAAGCATCTGAGCATTGAACCGGTTTTAAGAAATATTATGCTTGAAAAGGACGCCGACGGCCTGACCTATGCAAATGTTGGCTGCCTAATGTCCGGTAAGCCATTTGTAAAGCCCTGCACTCCTATGGGGATTATGAGTATTCTTGAGCACTATAAAATCAAAGTTGATGGTATGAACGCGGTTGTTATCGGTCGAAGTCAAATCGTTGGCAAGCCAATGGCATTGCTGTTGACTGAGGCCGACGCGACAGTAACTTTGTGTCATTCAAAGACCCGCAATTTACGTGAACATACATCGCGGGCGGACCTCGTGGTGGTGGCGGCTGGGCAAAAACGTTTTCTTGGTAAAGAAGATTTCAAAAATGGTGTAATTATCATTGATGTTGGAATACACGGAGCAGGCGCGGGCCAACTCTGTGGTGATGTGCGCTTTGAAGAACTAGCAGATACTGCCGCAGCTATTACCCCAGTTCCGGGGGGCGTGGGCCCTATGACAATCACATCCCTTTTAGAGAATACCGTGTTTTTGGCAGAGTTTCGAGCTGGAATAGTTCGTCAATCGTGAGGATTTCTTATGCAATCAAGTTTTTTACGTAATGTCTGGTATGTGGCACTCCCGAGCAGCGAATTAAAAGTGAATAAAATGCAATCCCGAGTGATTATGGGCGAGCCCATTGTTTTTTTTCGCGATTCACAAAATAAGGTTTCAGGACTTCGTGATATTTGCCCTCACCGAGGGATTCCACTAAGTTATGGTCGGGTGGTGAAGGATAAGGTCGAGTGTCCTTATCACGGTTGGAAATTCAATAGCGAAGGTACGTGTACGGAAATTCCCTCACTGTGTGAGGGGCAGGATTTAGACTGTGAAAAGATCAAGGTCAGACATTACCATGTACGTGAGCAGCAGGGTTTGATCTGGGTTTTCATGGGGGACAAAAACTTTGATCTTTCGATGTCGCCAGAACTTCCATATATGAAAAATCTTCCTGCGGATGTGCAGCCGCATATTGTCGAGAAGTGCATATTTCCATGTCATATCGATCATGCGGTGATTGGCCTGATGGATCCAGCTCATGGGCCCTATATACATAGGAGCTGGTTTTGGCGCAGTGAAAAAACGATGCACGAGAAACGTAAGATGTTTGTGCCGGTGGATTATGGTTTCCAAATGGCGCGACACCAGCCATCCTCGAATTCAAAGGCATATAAAATATTGGGCGGAGCTCCGACCACTGAAATTACATTTAGCCTTCCCAGTATACGTGTAGAGCACGTGCAAGTTGGAAAGCGAAATTTATACTCCTATACGGCGCTAACTCCTATACACGAGAAAGAGACTCTTATTCACCAGATACTTTACTGGGATTTGCCATGGCTTAGCTTGATCAAGCCAGTGATTCATAAGTTCACCAAGGTCTTCTTGTATCAAGATATGGATGCTGTTTCAAAACAGCAAGATGGACTTAAGTATGATCCAAGTTTGATGTTGATCAAAGATGCGGACACCCAAGCTAAGTGGTACTATGCGCAGAAGGCTGAATGGGAAAAACATCTTGAAGAAAAACGCGCATTTATAAATCCTATGAAAGCAACTGAGCTCAGATGGCGAAGTTAATAGTTATGACAAATGAGGTTGAGTAATGGTTGTTTGGAAACTTCGTCAAGGGGCGGATAAAAGAGTGCGTGGAGGTCATCCATGGGTCTTCTCGAATGAGCTTGCCAGCAGTCCTAAAGGCATTGGGCTTGGGGCATTTGTAGAGCTACAAGACGCACGTGGTGGATTTCTGGCTCGTGGGTACGGCAATCCGCACTCTTTAATTTCGTTCCGTGCTGTGAGCTTTAATCCTGAAGAGCATGAGCCATTAGGATTTTTGTTTTTGAGTAAAAAAATTCTTCACTCCTGGCAGGTGCGAAAAAACGCGGGATTTCGTGGCAGCTTTCGTATGAGTTTCGGAGAAGCTGATTTTTTACCTGGAATGGTATTGGATTACTACCTCATTGAGCAAAATGGCAAACAAGGTCAAGTCTTTGTTGCACAGCTGGTGGCGGCAGGTCTTGACAGGGCTTTGCAAGACACGGAAGGTTTTTTCAAACTTCTAGCAGCAGAAGCACGGAAAATGGGTCTTACCGAGTTGGGCTGGGCCGATACGGCAGTGGTTATACGTAATGATGTGAGTGTAAGAAAACTTGAAGGACTTGAGGAGCAAGAACCAAAAATAATTAAGCCCATTGATGGTATAGAGCTGTCGAAAGTGGATATTCTTTTAAACTCAGCTAGTGATGATGGTGTAATTCGCATGCAGTGCGATTTGGTTGAAGGGCAGAAGACCGGTTTTTTTCTTGATCAAACACAAAATATCTTTCTTGCCGTTCAACTTTTTAAAAGCTGGGCACAGGCTCATCCTGAATTGAAATTAAAACCGATTAAAATTCTTGATCTCTGTTGTTATGTTGGCCACTGGGCGGCGCAAATTACCCGTGCACTAAAGTCTTTGGGATTTGAAGTTGAAGTCAGTCTTGTCGATGTCTCAGCGCCGGCTCTGCATTTTGCAAAATTTAATTCGGAACGTGAAGGCGCGAGGGCCACCGTTCACAAGATGAATGTGCTTGAAGAGCTTGATAAATTTGAGGGCCACAGTTTTGATATCATCATTGCGGATCCCCCAGCCTTTATTAAGGCGAAGAAAGATATTCCAACCGGTCGACATGCTTACTTGAAACTAAATACCCAGGCCTTTCGGTTGATTAAGCCACAGAGATTTGTTGTGTCCTGCTCTTGCTCGGGTCTTTTGGAGGAGGAAGAGTTTAAAGAGGTGATTCGTAAATCCATTCAACGCAATCACTGGCAGGCGCGCAATTTGACACGCGGCGGACATGCTGCGGATCATCCAACGATCTTGCAATTTCCTGAAGGTTTTTATTTAAAAATGTTCACACACTTTGTCGAGTTTTAGACTTCTTATTTTTTTAAATTAAGACTTATTCTCGTTTTAGCGAAAAAATCACATTTTCAAGACTTTTAATCATTTCAACCATGGTAAAGCACGTGGGAACTCTTCATACACTGCTTTGGCCTGGGGGATTGGTGACAAAAAAACTTGTAAAATTATTTATGATTTACGTGAGCTTTTGGAGTTCTATTTCCATGGCGTCGACGCCAGATGACTTGGGTTCAATCGGTAACATTAAAATGCCGGCACAGGCTTCAGAGTATATGTTTAGATCCTCGCCAAAGGAGTCACTGATTTCAGTCCAACTGCTTGGCGCAGTTCAGAAGCCGGGAATCTATTATGTGCCAAGTAGCACTGATCTTTTAAAAATACTGACTCTTGCTGGCGGAAGCACTAATTCCGGCGACATTTCTGAAGTGATGGTTCGTAAGACAGAGCCAGAGAAGTGGTCGTCAATCCACTCCAAGGTTTTGGATGAGCACCGCGGGACCTATGAGGTTGATGTTCAGGAGCTCATCAGGCAAGGGGGCGGCGAGGCCCTTAAGATGAATCATGATGACTTGGTCTATGTGCCATCACGGGAATCCATGGTTAGCCCTGAGACGGCTAAGGCAATCACTTTGGTTTCTCTGGTTATGAGTATTGCTTTAACAGGTTTGTTAATTAGCAAGTACAGCCACGAGAAAGAGTGATTTCAGGGATGGCTAGCTGGGCTTTTGCGCTTCTTTTATTGGTTTTTGGCTCTAAACTGTCGCTGGCATGTATTGGACTGCCATCGCAGATGTCGATTCTGATTTTTCAGCACGGACTGCACCCATATCTTAACGTTATTTTCAATTTTCTGTTGGGGCTCCCCATTGGATTCTATATGCTGCACCATCTGCAGAAGCTTGATGGCTTGAGTAAACTCTATCGAACATTTTTAGTATTTTTACTGGCAATGTTATTTATTGAAACCTTGTTACAGTATTTCTTTCTGGAGAATCACAAGGGTTTCTATGTTTGGGCGGCCTTAATTTCGACTTATTGGCTGATCATACTTTTTGGTATTTTTCTGCCGGTATTGCTAAAACCCACCGCAGTTATACATTTCTTAAGTAAGTGGTCAGTGATCTTTGTGGTGCTCTCTTTGTTGCTCTGGCTAGTTAGGCCGGATCTCACTTTCAAAGGAGGGCGCTTTATTGGCGTTTTCAAGCATATTCCCTATATGGTGACTTGTGCCTCTATTGGCGTGATTTTCACTCTTGGTAGAGTTCAGATAGAGAAGAACTTACTCCGCCGCACTTGGTATGTGCTTGGTATTTTTCTGAGTATATTTGCTTTGGTCCTTACTGGGACTCGTTCGGCCTTGGCCGCAGTTTCTATAGCTTTTGTATTATGGGTTCTTCGTGTTCCTGTTCAAAGTCGGCACTTTCGTTACTGTAAGTATTCTGCAGCATTATTAATGACGACGATTGTGGTTTTATTTGGGGGGCAAATAGTGGGCTACGCCAGTGACATTGCCACCGGGAAAAAAGCTCTCATTGATCGCGAAGCACAAGACGGTGTCGCTAGTCGAATGGAAGAAGTTGAACGTGGTTGGGAGTATTTTCGAACCAGCCCATGGATTGGCCAGGGACTGCTGTCAAAATTTTCGGGCAAAGAAGATCTTGTGGTTAGCAGTTATAATTCTTTTAAGGATCCACATAATATTTTTGTCTCCGCTGGTGTGGTTGGCGGTTGGCCATTTATTATTTGGACGTCGATTTTTTTATTATTACTGCTAAGACTTTCAGTGAAGGCTTTGCTTACTGAGAATGCAGCAATGCATATTTTTGGAATCTATGCACTTGTGCATATTCCAATTTTGATTATCTATCACTGGCATTTGTCTTTAGGTGGAATGGCGGATCGTTTTTACTGGCTAGTTTTTGGCTTTCTTGCTTTAAAAGAAAAACCGGTTTCTTCAAGGGCTACAAGTTCTTAAGTCTATTAGCGGAGACTGTCCCAGAATTTGCGAGTGTTTTCCCGAACAGAGTCGTCTGACTTCTTTGAAAGCTGGAAAACGAGTCCATAGGGTTTTGCATTCAAGAAGCCAAGGATGGTTCGTCTTTCAGGTATCTTGCTTGCTTTGTCTGGATCCTCAATTTGTGCTTCGCAAGTTTTCCCGGTGTGGGAAGTATAAACTTCGATCTTAGTTATCTTTAGCGTGATCTTGTGCAAATCACCGTAGATATTGCTGAGAAGTGATTTACAGAGCTTTTCGTCCATAACAATTTTGTCGATCTTTTTAAAGGTATAGAGGTCGACCATGGTCAGGTCCTGGTTTTTTTCATTGGGGCGGCCAATCACTCCCATAAATGCATTTGTTTTAAAAGTATCGAGCAATTTGTTTTCTGTTTTACTGACGTATTGGATTTCTTCTTTTGATTGAATAGGGGCTGTGACCGCAAAAGAAAACGAGAGGAGCTGTAAGACTAGAAACGGGATCATGTTCTGACTCCTTATTGTGCGCCAGTGGTTGGCGCTGATGAGTTTTCATCGTCAGTGGACTTTTTGTTGCCACTGAGCTTATTTAAGACTTTTGCGAATTCGGCGGGGGATGTTTGTTTGAAAGTAAGACCTTTTACTTCTATGGTGCGATCATTGATGACTTTGACCTTGTATTCTTTTTGTTCTTTATTATCGCCAGTCCCGATTTCAAGATTGGCGGTGAGCTCGGTGCCGTCATAACAAAGTTTAGTGACATAGCCGTTGTCTTTTTTCACGCCGAAGATGAGTTTGTAAACGGCTTCACCTAAAATCTTTCCATCGATGACACGAAAAATAAGTGCAGAGACTGGAAAGCTGTTTCTAGTGAACATCACAGGAGGGTATTGTTGCAGGAACTTCGGAAATGAGGCTTGCTTGGCCGCGAGTTCGGCTGCGTTAGTAATGCAGGTTTCAGCAGAGTAGGAAGATTGAGAGAAACCTAAGCCTATAAAACATATAACTAAGAGTTTAAATATCATCTTAGTTATATTCTCTAGCTTGTTTCGTGGCTTGGTAAGTCCAGAGTAGGTCCAGATATATGCTAAGAGGGTCTATTTAGCACTTTCGCGGATAAATAGGGACAGATAATGGCGAACCATGTACTCCAATTTCAAGGGTTGACCATGGAATGTCCAAATAAGTTCCTCGAAGGCCGCCCACTTTGCTTCCACAAGGTTTTCTTCCATCACATTTGCATTGGCCGCCGGAGTATTGGTCTCCAAGGCTCCGGGGGTTGGAATGTAATTCGTTCCGATAAAATTAAAACGCACACTAATTTGACCAGGAGCTTTGAGGGCGAAGATCATTTTAAAGCCATTACGGAAGAGCATGAAGTCCGCATGGGTCTTTGCTATCCCATAAACTTTGATACGTCCTAATGCCGATGGCTTTAGCTCGTTAAAATTAGAAGATGAATCAACAAATTCTGTTTTAAGGTTTAAAAGGAACTGGATACTTTCCGTGACTAGGACGCGTTCTGGATCAAAACCAAAGCTCATATCCACAAGTCCGGACTCTTCCATTTGTTGTTCAGCTTTCACAAGTTCTTTAATCCAGCTGATTTTTTCCATAAGCCCCCCAGCGAATGCGTACATCAATGATGCATGTCGACACTCTCAGTGTTTGCGACGACCTGGATTTTTGTCAAGGTCTTCGCTTAAACGTGGCGCGCTAAAAACCGCTGAATTGGATCGCCAGGCCCAGGGTGCTGTTCGGGGCGTATTTTTCATTAGTGCCTTTATAGATACCAAATACGAAATTCAGCGGGAATTCATAGCCCAGCGTGCTTTCAAGGTGAGCTTCAATGCCGTAGCTCCAGAAAATATCTGAGGCTGTGACTGCATCATAACTTCGGTTTGCTAAATTGTAGGCGAAGCCATCGGTTGAAATCCCATCCGTAATAAGTGCGGCATAAAGGCGACGGAAGAAAAAGGCATAGGTGCCCTTCCCTTCGTACAAGTCTTTCACTGGAAAGCGATATTCAAAATTGACGTTATACATATTGCGACCAATGAGTTGCCCAGTGGAATAGCCTCGAGCTAAAAATTTAGACACCAGGTCCTGACCGACAAAATCCATGGAGTCCGATTCAGTCCCATAAATCGCCGGGATTTTTTCAGGAGTATAGAGCACACTGCCTCGGATCATGAGCGCATGAAGTTTTGGCAAAAATTTTGAGAAGTAATAGACGCCACCTGTTTGAAATTGAGAGTGCGCCATGAGGCCAGCACCTTCAATATAGTCGGTTGCAATCAAGTAAGCGCCGCCCCCCTCCTGAGGAGTAAACTGATCTCCACCCTCGGTGATGTTCTTATAGATCAAGGAGGTAAAGGGCCCGGTGCGCCTTGTGGTATCCATGCTGTTTAATGTTCTTTCAAGGAAACGCCAGCCTAAGCTCAGAGTGAGCTTGTCGCTGAGACTCCAGATATCTGGAAGCGCGGAAATTTGTGCTAAAGTATCTTTGATTAGATTATCCCGAGTCACAATATAAGAGTGCGTTTGAGCCCCCGTGACTTGGACAGGAAGGTTTGTGACGTTATTCAAATAGCTCGTGGACCAGTCAAAGGTCCCAAGGTAAGTGTTCCAGTCTATTAAAAAGTCATAGCTATGTTTTTTTAAAGGATCAAAACCTGAAGTCTGAGCTTGAATGATCAGTCCACCTTCAGGCGAGGTCCAAAGATAAGGAATCCAGTAGCGCGGCCACAGATAGCTCCAAGGACTATAATCTGTAACTTCAAACTTTGGCGTGGAGATTGCGTTCTGAGACTCTGCGGTTAAGAGAGTTTTGTAACGATCAGCGAAAAGGCCATCGATGTGTGGCAAATCCTGAGGAGTTTTTTGCCAATCGTCCTTAGCGATCATGACAACCGTGGGACCCACCGCAGACATATATGTCACATATAGATTTTCAGATTCAGGGTCCAGTGCCGCCATGGTGATCATAGTCAGAACGTGAGTAATTGGTTTGGCAATTTTTAGATGAGCGCTAGCAAGGTATAAATTATGAACGCCATTGTTTGAGGCTGTGAACAGCAGTCCTCGTTTAGTTAAAACCGGGAATCGCGCTTGTTCAAAAGCAGTTAATACTGGGACAATGTTTTTATTTTTTAAGGAGTAAGTCCAAAGACCCTCCTGCCCTTGAGTATTTCGAAGTGCGAAGATAATGGTGTCGGAATCTAAGAAAATTGGTGAGGAGATTCTTTTTTGGATTTCCGGGCTATAGAGTATTTCGGCCTTATCGCTGGCGATATCATAAAGGCCTAGACGAGTGCGCCCGCCCTCAAGCCTAACAAACACCACCTTGTCGTCGTTTGGTGAAACTGAGGGTTCGCGGGCGCGGAGAGCCGTGGTCAGCTTTTTGCTTTTTCCTGTATCGATATCGTAAGTATGAAGGTCTGAGTATCGTTCGATGCGATTGACGTAGCGTAGCTGGTCATAGATTAATTTCGAAGACTTGTGAAACCACGAAATTTTTTGAATACTTCCTGAGGGCGGGCCGTCCTCCTTATTATTATTTTTTGGCACAAGCGGCGGCTCTTCTTTTTTGATCTCGACCTTGAGTTTTTTCGTGATCATTTTCGTATCTGGATCGCGAATGAAAATATTCATCACGCGATCGGCTTTGTAATCCACTGTGATGAGGGCTAGATATTTTCCGTCATCGCTGATAGCAGGAGCGGATGCGTATTTGGCATCTATGGGAAGACTGTGAATTGCTGTTGTGGGTATTGAGCGCAAAGTTTTAATTTGTGCTTGAGCCAGTTTATCGGTCTCGGTCAGCGCTTTTTCGTAGAAACCTTCATAATTGTCATTTAAGAGCTCGCGAGCCGGGGTTTCAATAAAATAAGGAACTCTTGAGGAGTGGCGTAGGGTTAGGTTGTTCATCACTTCGTGGCCGTAGTCCTGCACGGCTTGGCTCCAGAAAATAGAGCCGAACAGGTAAGCTCTCATGCCCTCAGGCCAACTGGGGATGTTTTCGTTGATCTGAGCGATATCATAGTTAAAAAGGCTTTTATTATCTGCCATGGCTCGAATCACAGAGTCTTGATACATAGATTTCAGACGTCCGCCTTTTGGGGCCAGCAGACTTTCTGTTTCAACTGCCAAGCCTTCCTTCCACCAGTTAGGTAGCAAGATGTTTGGAGAGGCGATACTTCCCATCACTCCGCGCAGGGCTTTAAAAATGCCGTTGGCCGGTTCAAAGCTAAGAATGTGAGTATACTCATGGGAAAGAAGCTCCAAAGACCAATCACCACTTTCACTTAAGCTCTCCTCAGGCCCAGGAAGTACTGGGTAGGTCATAATATGAGGATAGGGGATGCGAGTTGCATAACCATTTGTTGCATCCGTTTTGTCATTGATAATGATAAGTGTCTTTGCGGGCTGAACACTGAAAACTGACGAGAGCAGGGCAAAGGCCCTTTCCATTTGTAGAGCATAGAGCTCGCCGAGCTCTTGCTGCTCAGCATTATAAATAATGTCAAAATGAGCTGTGGAGATTTTCTTAAAGCGCCACTCCGGAGGAGCTTCCAAAGAGATGCTTTGAGAGGGGAAAAGAGCTGAGGTGACGACAACGACACAAAAGAGTAACAGAAATTTCATTTTCATTAGACTAGTATCACCGCATGGCAACGCAACATCAATATCGAATCAACTCTTTGATATGGTTTGACAATAATCTGTCATGCCTTAAAGTTTTAAAGGTTAAAAAACTTTCAAGGAGGAAGAACGATGTTACGTAAATTGACGTTCATATTTGCTGCATTGGCATTGGTTGTTGGCTGCAAAGGCAAGCAAACAAAATCAGATGTGGAGTCTACACAGATCGCAACACCAACAGCTGATGGTGCTATTGATTCAACAGCTATGAATTTTGATACTGCAGGCAGCGACAGTGGAAAAATTCCTGGGCTAGCGACAGTTCATTTTGAATATGATAAATCCAATCTTAGTCCCGAGAATAAAAAAATTCTTCAGGGCGACGCGGATTGGATTAAAAAGAACACGTCTTTTAAAGTTCAGATTGAAGGACATTGTGATGCTCGTGGAACTATTGAGTACAATTTAGCTCTTGGCGAAAGACGCGCAAACGCTGTAAAAGCCTATCTCGTAAGTCTTGGTGTTCCAGCAGCTCGTTTGTCTGTGATTAGCTATGGAAAAGAAAAACCAGTTGAACCGGGCGAAAGTGAATCAGCAAATGCTAAAAATCGTCGTGCCAACTTCCTCCCTGTTCAGCAATAGGAAAAGGATAATTGGGTGAGGGGATTTATTGTTTTTGCAATTACGCTGATGATGCTCACTTTGAGTTGTCAATCGGCCCCCAAACCGGTCGAAGAATATACTTTAGCTCGGGCTGCCATTGATGCAGCTCGAGCAGTTCAAGCTCCCCGCCACTCGCCAGGCTATTGGCACCAAGCCGATGAGGCTTATCGACAAGGTCGATTGTTATACAAAGACCGTGATTATGCGAAAGCACGTGAAGCATTTGTTAAAGCAAGATTGGCCGCAGAAAAAGCTGAGAACTCGGCACGTTTAATTCGGCAAAAAACTGGAGACGTTTTATGAAATCGATGCTCACTGTAAGCAGTTTTTTCCTGAGTGTTTGTGTGGTCTTTACGGGCTGCCTCAAAACTCGCACTGATGTTCGTGAGACAGAACAAAAACAAGTGATTCAACAAGAAGTGACAAAGTTACAAAAAACCAATGCAGATGTTTCCAGTCGATTTTCCGATATTGAGGATGACATGAGAAATCTCCGTGGCCGTTTGGAAGTACTTGAGCACAAAAAAGACCAGGGCTCCCAAGAAGCTGAGTCCGTAAAAAAGTATGCAAGCGAGCAGTCTACAGATGCCAGCAAAAAGATTCTTCTTCTTCAAGAAGGCCTGAGTGGCCTTGAAAAAACTGTATTTCAGCTAAACGCAGAACTAAACGCCCTTAAGACGGAAAAAGCGGCAATTGCGGCACAAAAAAAAGCAGCTGCTGAGTCTAATAAGAAGGGCTCTTATGAGCTTGCTCAAGAGTACTTTGATCAAAAGGACTGGAAAAAAGCAATTTTGAATTACCAAAAGTATCGCGATGAAAGTCCTAACGGAAAGAAGATTGCTGAGGCTACATACAAAATGGGAGTTTCATTTCAGGAACTAGGTATGAAAGACGAAGCCAGGACTTTCTATGATGAACTTGTTTCTAAATATCCGAGTTCCAATGAAGCGAAAAAAGCCAAAGTTCGTTTGAAACGCCTTAAAAAATAAAAGAGCGAAAAATGGATCGAGTCCTCGCCATTGAAACGAGCTGTGATGATACCTCTGTGGCAATCGTTGAGCATACAGGTTGGGTTCATTCAGTTGTTTCGGCAAGTCAAGACTTAGAGCATGCACCCTACGGAGGAATAGTTCCGGAGATTGCCTGTCGTAACCACTCGATTGCACTTCTTCCACTTATCGAAGAGGCCTTGAAAAAAGCTCAGATGACTTGGACAGATATTCCGGCCATTGCTGTCACGAACCGTCCTGGCCTTGTGGGGGCATTGATTGTTGGTCTTGTGACGGCAAAAAGCATTGCTCAAGCCCGCAACATTCCATTTATTGGGGTGAACCATCTTGAGGGGCATCTGCTTGCGCCCTTCTTGAAAGATGCTCAGTATTCTCCGCCAGAAGATTTTGATTACCCCTACGTCGGCCTCGCCATTAGTGGCGGGCATACGAGTCTTTATTATATTCAGGGTATTGGTAATTACGAAGTTCTTGGTTCTACTAAGGATGATGCAGCCGGGGAGGCGTTTGATAAATTTGCTAAGATGGCAGGACTTGGTTTTCCTGGAGGTATTCGCGTTGATCGCGAAGCTCAGAATGGAAATCCCAAGGTCTATGACTTTCCACGCAGTATGATTCATGAAGATACTTTTGATATGAGTTTCTCGGGTTTAAAATCTGCTGGACAAAGAATGCTTGAGCAAATGGGGCCTGATGAGGTGAAAAAAAATTTGCCCGATCTTTGTGCGTCCTTTCAAGAAGCCATCGTGGATGTCTTGATTACGAAGCTTGAGAAAGCAGCAAAACAATTTAAATCAAAGAGAGTGATTTTAACCGGCGGAGTGAGTGCAAATTCTCGATTGCGAGCCCGCGCCGAGGACTGGGCAAAGCGGAAAAGCTTTAGACTTGTCATTCCACCACTGAGATACTGTACGGATAATGCGGCGATGATCGGCTACGTCGGCGTTTTAAGACTGAACCGTGGTGAGACTTCTGATTTGGATCTCGGTCCCTCTCCGCGGAGTTTGCCTCAAGATTTTAACTTAAAAACAATGGCTAAACCATGAGTACTGCTCGCGAGCGACTTCGAGAAGTGCAGGAGGCCCTTGGCATCGCTGCGAAAAGATCTCTTGGGCAAAATTTTTTGGTCAGTGATTTGGTCATCGAAAAAATTATTAATAAATCTAAGGGTTTTCATCCTGCAGTTTTAATTGAAGTGGGGCCGGGACCTGGAGCCCTGACTTATTTTCTTAGAAAAATGGAATGTGACTTTCTGGTAATAGAACTTGATCGCACGCTAGCTCAGTACTGGAGAGATCAGGGATTGCGCGTGGTGGAGGGGGATGCGCTTCAGATTGATTGGACAGATTTTTACCTGAATCCTGGAAAAAAAATTCTAGTCAGTAATCTTCCCTATCAGATTTCTTCGAGCATTGTGATTGAACGCTGCTTGGACAGTTGTTTGGATAAAAATGGTGGTCTTGATCATATGGTATTAATGTTCCAAAAAGAAGTGGCGCAAAGAATAGCTGCAAAAGCCAAATCCGAGAACTATGGGTTTCTCACGGTCATGGCACAAACCTTTTGGAAAACAGAAACTGTAGCCGAAGCCGGTCCTCGGGACTTTTTACCACCACCAAGAGTGGCATCACGGGTTTTGGGCTTCACTCGCAAACCAAGTCCACTAAAAAACCCAAAGTCATATCTTGCTTTTGTCAAAGCGGCCTTTGCTCAGCGTCGTAAGCTTTTAAAGAAAAATATCTCTTCTCTTTGCAGTCAAAAGGGAATAGCTGAAGAACAGCTGGTTGTTTGGATTACGGAGATGGGCTTTACTGAGACCGCCCGTGCCGAAGAACTGACACCTGAGCAGTTTGTAACTCTTTATAAAAAATTTGGATTTGAAGTATGAGTATTTTAATCATCCAAGAAAATAAAACAGCCAGATTCCACTATGAGATCATCGACACCTTCGAGGCAGGATTGATGCTGACTGGAAGCGAAGTGAAAGCGCTTCGCGAGAAGAATGTGCAGTTGAAAGACTCCTATGTGGCTTTTCGCGGCGACGAAGCTTTTTTGCAAAATGCTCATATCAGTGTTTATAAAGCTAGCAGTTATAATAATCATGAACCTGAGCGGCTGCGAAAACTTCTGCTAAATCGTATTGAGCTTGACCGCATTTATGATGCGCTTCGTGAAAAAGGTTATAGCTGCGTTCCCTTAAAGATTTACTTCAAGAAAGGCCGCGCCAAACTAGAGATTGCCCTGGTGAAGGGCAAAAAGACTCATGATAAGCGCGAGGCAATTAAGAAGCGCGACGTCGACGCTCAGCTTCGATCGACACTACGTCGTTCTCGTTAGTTTTTGTTCCATTGAATTCTTCAAAGGGAAGTTCTTGCATTCCAAGGCGGGATCTATTGATCATGATTAAATTTTTCCAAGCCGCATAGGCCTCCCGATTTTGCGGATCAATGGAAAACCTCTCGATTAGTTTCAATTCAGCTTCAGCATTGGCCTTTAAGGAACGATAGAAATAATCATAGGTCAGTGCCAGGTCGCGGAAGTCGTCATCGGTGGCGATTTTATAGTCGGGGATATGCCAGTGACCGTACATAAGTTCTTTCATATGTTTTTCCATTTGCATTAATGGCGCTAATAGATTTTTTGTCATACGAAGGCCAATAAGTAGGGTCATCCCTGCGACAAGGCACAGGCTAAGAACCATAAAGACTTCAAGCCAAATCACTTCACGTTCAAGATGGGTTACAAGAGCGGGCTGAGTATCATAGGCAAGTTTCGTAAACAGTGTGTAATTCTGATTGATAAAATAATATGCGGGTGCGAAGAAAAGCAGGACCCCACCGATGACAGAGGTCATTAAAAACAGTGTGTACTTGTATTGAAAGGCTCTGTTTAGAATTATCTTCCGTGATCGTTTACTAGATCGGCGCGATTGTGACTCGTAAATTCTTTTTCCGTACAGCATATATACTTATCGACAGATTGTGTTTTCTTTGAAGTCCAATTATTCTCAATGTGAGTCGGTTTTGGCTCTAGGAGGTTTTTAATGGGACTTTGGTCGAAGAAAATAAAATATTTAACAGTGTTTTACATTGGAAGCATGATTTTTGCCCTAGGCTGTCAAAATTCCACTAAAAGAAATGAAAACTCCTCGTCTCTAAATGAGAATGCGCCATTAGTGGACGAAAAGTACAGCCTGACCGCAGATCGGCAGCAGTTTGATGAGTTGCGCAAAAATATTCCGGAAGAAAAGAAAAAAGAAAACGATGAGCTTGCTTTTATGAGTCAACTCTTCAGTGATGAAAAGAAAGCCCCCGCTCAGATTCGCGAGAAGTTTGATTCCATTCTACGCAAGAAACGTGAGATTTTCCAAAAAGATATGACCAGGGCCCGTGAGACTTATGTGAAAGAGGAAAAGAAGCGCAAAGAGGCATTCACAAAAGAGCAGGAGGAGGCGCGCGTCGATTTCAAAAAACAAAAATCTTCACGTGACTCCACCGCTGAGTTTTACAGCGATCTTGATGCCAAAAGGAAAGAATTTTACTCAAATGAACGAGATCAGCGCGATGAATTTGAGTCCGACATACGTGATAAACGAAAAAACTTTGACGATTATGCAAGGGAAAAAAGCAATGAGTTCAATCAAGAGCTTAGAGCGTATACCAAACGTATTGAGGAAGTTAAAAAAGCGAACTAGTTTTTTGTGTTCAATCTCGAAAAGAACTCACGGTGTAGATCCATTGTGATTGCAAAAAGTTTACCCTCGAGCATTGAGGTCAGAGGTTTAAATTCTATACCAAATATTTGCTTGATCGCTGAAGCACGGTTTTCGATTTTGTGATGGTTCACAGTAGCTTCGATTTCCAGAGACTCTCTATTTCCAATTGTGATGTGACCCTCAAGGCGATCTCCTGATTCTAAAATAGGTGCGTTCGCGACAAGAGCAATGCGGCACCCGCCGCTGCTTAAATCAAGGAGTTGTCCTTTTAATTTGGTGGGAATTTTATTGTGTACAGAAATCAGCAGGCTTGCCTTATAACTTTCGGGGATTTTAATGCGATAGTTTTGGCGACGTTGAAGTCGGAAAAGGTCTGTATCCATTCTAAGGATCACAAGGTCGCCCTCAATACTGACAGGGGTTTTAAAGAAATAGCGTTCGCCGCCGAGAAAAAAACTTCCTAGGACGTCGACTTCTTTTTGGGGCTGTGGAAAGCCAAGTGGCACAGAACAGTGCAACTGCTGCTCCCCTGAAGTGGCCATAACAAGGAAGCGAAAGAGGGTCGGGCTTTCACCTTTGACAGTGATTTCACCTCGGACATTTGCAAGGTCCTTGAAAAGACTCACACGCTCATCGGGGCGTAGTTTCGAAAAAATGTCTGTAATATTTTGGCTCACGCATAGATAATACCTTAAGGGTTTGCAAAGAGTCAGACCTTTTTTTAGTCCCTAGTATTGAAAGAACTTTCTCAAAATAAGAAGTCTCAAATCAAGAATTTAAATTTTTTGTTAAAGTTCTGTGAAATTCCAACCGATATTATACATAACGTATAAATTACGATAGGATTGAGGGCACTTAAATGAGACATCAAAAACAGACGCTTAGACATCTGACATACAATATACTGTTGTTATTTTTTAGCGGACTTTTATTTGGATGTTCTGCCCCACCGAGCTCGACTGCGGTGTCTTCCGCTTCCCAAACACCTACACCTACGCCTGCACCGTCTGCATGTTCAGGGGTCGCCACAACTTTTTCTACTGGCATGAATGCCAGTGTTGTTGTTGGTCAGTCAAGTTTTACCGCATCTACGTCGAACGCTGGAGGCGCAGTGAGTGCAGCTGGCTACAACAGGCCAGTGGGAGTGTGGGTTGCAGGCAGCAAGCTGTATGCTGGTGATGCCAATAATAACAGGGTTTTGGTCTACAATTCGATTCCAACCAGCAATGGAGTTACTGCGGATGTGGTAATAGGTCAGCCGAATTTTACCACTAGTACGGGTGGAACAACTGCCGCATTGCTCAATGGAACCCAAAATGTTTTTGCCGATACGACTTATTTGATCACACCTGAATTTTCGAATAGTCGAATTACCTTTTGGCCCCTGGCAAGTTTAGCTAACGGGATGAGTGCAAGTTATCAGTGGGGTCAGCCAGACTTTGTTTCAAGTACAGTTAATAATGGAGGCATTGGCGCCGGAACTTTAAAAAATCCGACGTCCATTATTCATGTGGGAACAAAGTATATTGCCGCGGATGCAGGAAACAATCGGGTTCTGATTTATGATACATCCAGCGTTGTTTCTAGACAATCAGCAGTGGTTGTAATTGGCCAGCCGGACATGACTAGCAATACGAGTGGCAGCTCTACAAGCCAGTTGAACTTCCCTCTTGGAGTGGCTTCGGATGGAAGCAAACTAATAATTGTTGATTCCAGTAATAATCGAGCACTTATTTATAATACAATTCCAACAACCAATGGGGCCGCAGCGGATGTGATACTCGGTGGTTTGGGAACAGATGCCTCTCATATGAGTAGCCCAGTGGGTGCCATTTATAGTGGAACAAAGTTATTTATATCAGACCGTAGTAATCATCGAGTCTTGATATGGAATACTTTGCCGACCGCAAACTACATTGCGGCAGACATTGCCTTGGGTCAGGTTGATATGATTTCCGTTGCGTCAAATCGTGGCGGAGCTGCAGGCTCTAATACGTTGGCAAGTCCTCACTTTTTACAATTTGATGGATGCCGACTTTACGTTGCAGACAGAGACAATCACAGGATTTTGATATACTAAAATCGCCCTGAATTTCCAAATTGAAAAAAAATCAAAAATAGAATAATTCGCGACACCTTACTGCGGCATTTATTGGCTGTTTGCCACCACAAGTGGCAAGCGCGGTGGCATATTTTTCGCTAGGCAATTCCTTGTTGTCTCATTGGAAAGGTCCTCAATGCAGCTCAAGGGTTTTTTATGCTTAGTCGTAATTTTACTGAGTGCATTTTGCGCCCAGGCATTAACTTCGACCTCACTTTTACCTGCTGGCATCAATAGCCCCTCTATTCGAATGGGATATGTTCAGGGAATTGATGAGCATTATACTGAAAATGGGACACTGATGAAGCTTGGCGACTATAAGTCAGTTGTTTTTGACGCCCCAACTCTTGCAAAGTTTAATAGCGACGCAAAAAAACTGATAACTGCCTTAAATCGTTTTGGTTCTCAGGGCTTAGGTGATCAATTAAATCTAGGTGTTTTGAAAGTCGATACGGTGCCTTTGGTAAAGTATTATGCTCCGGTCTATGCTCGCGGAGTGTCTAGTAACTGGACAGTAGGTTTCGGTGTTCCAGTTGTGAATTATACAAATAAAATTAATCTCTCCACGCAGTTCTCGAACATTGAGGCCTATCGACGTCAGTTTTCGGGTCTCGACGCTGAGCTGGATGCTGCTTTAAACACAAACCTAGGTACAGCAACTAACCAGGCGCTTCGCGATAAAGGCTATAAGTCTCTTGAAAGTAGAGATGAGACCTTTGTGGGAGATATTCAGTTAGTCAGCATGTATCGATTTTTTGAAGATGGACAGCAGGCCTTGGTTTATCAAACTCAATTCGCACTTCCAACAGGGCCTAAATACAACCCAGATGATTTAGCGGCATTGAATAGCTTTGGTAGGACTTCGATAAATAATACTTTGGTGTTCTCACATAAGCTTAGCAAAGGTTTTACAGTTATTCCATACCTCGCGTACTTACTAAACATTCAAGATGATGTGACAGTGCGTGTGCCGAGCAATGAAAATGACACACTTCCGGATGAATCCACTAAAGAGAATTTGAAAAGGAATATTGGTAATACCACCGCCTTAGGGGGAAGTCTCGTTTATGATTTTAGTGATAGCTGGAGTTTAGGTGCTGGTTATGAATTATCTCAGAAGGAAAAAGATAGCTATCAAGGTTCTAAAGGCTCTAACTACAATCTCTTATCAGAAAAGACAGCGATAAGTGCTCAGCGCGCAAAAATGGAAATCACCTATAGCAGTGTAAAAAGTTATTTTAAGAAGGCGGCCTTAATCCCTACGATTCTGGCATTTGAAATCTCTGATGTTGTGGCCGGGGTGAATGTTGAAAGACAGCTCGTTCAAGAGCTGAACTTGATGTTGTTTTTTTAAGAGGGAATTTATGCGAAACTGCACCAGGGTATTTTTAATATTATATATTGCTCTTCAAAGCGCGTGCGCGCCGAAGGCTCAAGATCGCCAGTACTTGCAACCCACTTTAGATTTTGGTCCACGCACTAAAGATGCGGATCTCAGTGGAAGCCTCAAAGAGGCAGATGTTTATAAGGCGAAGCTTTCTTGGCAAGGGCCCGTTCAAACCGCAAATTTTTTCCAACAGGCAGAGAATTTAATAATCCTTGGTAGAAAAACAGGTAACCAGGAGCTTGCGAACAAAGGTCTTTATTGGATCGAAAATTTCTATAAACGGCCAAAGACGAGCACTTATATAGATTTTTCCAAGAGCCCGTTTGCAACTCTTGCGAGCACTCAAACCGAAGCTGAAGTTAGAAAGGCATTGGATGAAGTGCATGCGGATCTTGATCGCTCACGGGCTTTGCTTAAGAGCAAGATCACCGCACTTGGTGAGAGTTACAAGTGGCCTGAGCCGGGCACTAATTTGAACCAGATTATTGAAAAGGCGGAGGCTTTTACCCAAGTGGTTTTAGATAATATAATTGCCATGGGTTTGTCTCCGGCTATTTCTGACGGCTTATGCCTCGAGCTTAAAAAGCAAACATCAAGTTTATTCACTGAAGTTCATGGCTTGATAAGCCAGCTATATGGTGCAAAACAGTTTTCACAAGGTCTGTCGTTAGTTGAGGCGGCAATTGCTGAGTTCAAGGTAGATCTTCCTCCTGAGACAGTGACGAGTATCAACCAAGGTCGTCTGATTGTTAAAGATTTAGATAATTTGAAGGACGCTCAGGCCGGGCTGACGGTTCTTATTGATATCTGGGGGATTCTGTCAGTTCAAGAACGTGTAGACTATTTCAAAAATGAAAGCCAGTCGCTTTATGATTTCCTATCAAAGCAGGATGCGAAAGATTTGAGTTGTCTACGGCTAGCGGGCTGCAATGGTGGAATTATTAATGGGATTGCAAAAAAGATTTTCATTTTTCCGAAAATCAAAGAGTACGGCATTGAGCAATTACATGTAATGTTAAATGAGAAAACTTTGCAGTACATGCAGGGGCAAATAGAAAGCTTCGCTCGAGCTTTCTTGGTTACTTTACCGGCGACATTTATTACGCAAATTGATAGAGGCCTTGAGGACAAAGATAAAGAACTTCAATCTATTCAGAAAAATTATCCTGAATATCTGAAAGGCTTGTTGGGCAGCTGGGCTGATAAGGTACTTCCCGGCACAAATGGGAAAGTCGCTGGATTTGAAGTTCCTACGATTAATATACAAGTCTCTAGTAAAAATAAAATGCAGGTTGAGGCCGTAGGCAGTAATTTGGATTTAAAGGCTAATACAGCAGGGGCTTCAATGAACGCAAATGCATTATTTTTGCAAAACAGCCCGCTTCACGACGAATTTAAAATGAGCACTGCTTTGTCTCAAATTAATAAATTGATTGCCATTGGTGGCTATCGTGATGACGATCAGAAGTTGATTCATGCTCTGATGATGCCCATTGAAAAAACATTGGCACCTTTGGATTTGATGACATTTACCAAGTCCAATTATTCGTATCGCATTCCCGACAAAATAAAAATGCTGGACTCATTTCATGCCTCCGAAGAGCCTTACGAGAAAAACTTTTCAGCATCTGCATATGCGGAGCAGTTGAGTGGCCTTAGCCAAATGATTAACTTTACAGCCGATTGGAAGGGGACGGGCTTTGAAGACAGCTTAGGTAAAATTAAAGCGCAGGAATTAACCTCTGAGATTAAAAATCCCGCTTTAGAAAGACCACTTTTCCCGAAAGATATGCTTTTTGCACTGAATATTGGAGACGCAGCGGTATTACTGAAGAATATTACAAAAAAATCAACGCCTGTGTTTTTGATCACACTAAATGAGAAAATTATTTGGGCAGATCAATATCAATCCGGGGGCGATGAAACGGCGATTATGGCTGGCTTGGTGGATATCAAAGAAGGCCAAAGGGCGACAACTGTGCAAGTACAAGACGTCGCTAAATTTTTACTTGCAATAGGCGAGTTTTTAAAAGCAACCGAGGGCGTTGAACACACTCAATCCTCCATTTTATTAGAAAAAGACATTTACGGAGTAACGCCTCTGGCGACTCTTTTAGAGGGCCGCGAAGAGTTAAGACTTTTAACGATTGCGCTTGGGAATTTTATTTCAAGTCAAATGGTGAATGAGAAATCATTCGTTCAGTCGACCTCTAGTTTGTTGAAAATGCAAAAGTCCGATAATAACAACTTTCAAATCGAAGACCAGGCCTTTGCAATCCGAGCCCTTATCTCTGCTTGGGAAATTACGCATATGGAAGTTTACTTGTGGTCAGCCCAAGAAATTTACTTTGCCATGAATAAGAATGCTTTTGACTCCAAAGAGCATTTTTATGTGAATAGCGATGGCTCTGGGTTGAGCTTTCCGCAAAAGATAAATGCCTTGCGAGCTTTGATTGAGCTGAAGCCAACTTTGCCACAAGCTAGCCAAAATCAGTTGGAGAGACTAATGGCACCTTGGCTGAGAGCCCTTGAAGAGTTACAGTAGTCATGATAGGTTCAAGCCATGAAAAAGCTAAAGGTTTTCCTATCGAATAGTTTAAATCCTCATCTTAATTTGGCCACAGAGGAGTGGATCTTCCATAATCTGGACCCTTCTCAACAAGTTCTTTTTTTATGGCGTAATGAAGAAACTGTTGTGATTGGGCGTAATCAAAATCCTTGGTCCGAGTGCAATCTCGCGAAAATGAAAAGCGAAAGTGTTCATCTGGCCCGCAGAACCACCGGTGGCGGTGCGGTTTTCCAAGACCTCGGCAATACTAATTTTACGTTCCTTTCTCCGCGAGAGGCCTATAAGCGTGAAGACAATGTGCAAATTATTTTCCAAGCCTTAAGACAGTTCGGTATTGAGGGTGAGGCCTCTGGTCGCAACGATCTTTTGATCCCGTTTCCAGATGGGCCACGCAAGTTCAGCGGAAGTGCGTATCGCGAAAAAAAAGATCGAGCCTTTCACCATGGGACTTTGCTTTTGCATACGGATCTAAATCGCTTGGGGCAATATTTGACTCCAAACCTAAAGAAGCTGCAAGCAAAGGGCAAAGAATCCGTGCGTGCACGAGTGGCAAACCTAACGGAAGTCGCTAGCCACATTGAGCATAGTAAAATTGTTGAATCAATAATTTGGTCTTTTGAAAAGTTCCATGATGGAAAGGCCGAGATTGTTTCTTTGGATCTTGCGAGTCTACCGAAGATTCCAGAACTTAAAGGACAGTATGACACTTTATGTTCATGGGATTGGCTCTATGGCTCGACTCTCGAGTTTAATCAAAAGATGGATGAATATCTAAGTCTTGGTTTTTTTGATTTTCATTTCAAAGTCGATGAAGGCCGCATCACAGATTTGCAGATTTTCACAGATTGCTTATATCCTCAACTTATTGAAGATTTGACCGGAGGGCTGAAGGGGCTTGCCTATTCCGGGGAGTCAATTCGCAAAGTCTTTAGCGCTGCAAACGCAAAGTATATGGACCTTGCCTCAGGTCTTGCTGAGCTTGAGCAGTGGCTTCGCAGACAGATTGAAATCTAGGCTACCGCTATGTCGACAATCAATCCGCACTACACTTTTAATTATTCACAACCTGAGGAGTATCATTTCTCTCATGACTCCGTATTCCTCTCGCGCCGAATCTTTGAGCATCTCTCGGAGACTGATTTGACGGGGAGTTGTGCTTTGGATATCTGCTCGGGCTCCGGGATTGTCGGAATGGATTTTCTTTTTCATCGTCGGGGTGCGGAACAAAGTACTCCGGCCTCCTTCGATTTTCTTGAAATTCAAAATGAGTACCGACCACATTTCAATGAAAATATTCAAAGACTAGGTGTCGTTGAGACTGAATTGCGCTTTTTGAATCGTAATTATAATGATTTATTAGCGCCAGAGTTCGCTGAGAGCTACGATTTAATTCTTTCAAATCCCCCATACTTTTTTACTTGGCAAGGGAAGCTTTCCCCCTCTGAATTTAAGAATCGGTGTCGTTTTTTTATTGATTCTGATTTAAAAAATCTTTTGTTAGGCATTGCTTCTAGCATTAAAAAAACGGGGGTTTCCTATTTGCTTTTACGTGATCTGCCTGCCCATGACTGGAGTGTCATGGCAGCGGCGGAAAAGATTTGTACTGGCAAGTTAAAAATCGAAGTTCTGGGCGATGTTCGTGGAACTCACTTCGTAAGGTTAGTGCCGATTTGAGTTGGTGCTGCTGAATTTCGTTTCTTAATTTTAGCTTCAGTCTTTACTCGACAAGCAGGGTATTGACCAATAACTGACATTATTCTTTTGGTTTTCTGAGAGCGACCTTTTGGGCGAAGAACTTCCCAGTAAGAGCGGGGACTGAACAGGGGCTCACCGCGCTCGATTTGGTCATTGATCATAGATATTCCGCAAATCAAGCTTCTTTCCGGAGTTGCAGAGTCCCCATTGCGGCAACCGTTTGAGTATCTAGCCTCTTTGCCTCTATGCAACTGAAGAAGGCCTGCTGCAATTCCGTTTGGACCTTTTGCTTTTTCAGTAAAAATGCATGAGCTTTCATAGTGAGTCATAGCTGAGACAATCAAGATCCAAAGTCCTTTTTTATCCTCATCACTTAATTTAGTGTAAGGTGGGCAGAGTACTTTGACATCCTTGGGGCCGTCATAGAGGGCACGTTGTCTGTCCTTATCCAGTTCCTTTTCAACGATAAGTCCCCACTTTTTAACTTCGCCATCTCCAGCAAAATTCTCACATTTGTCGGCATATCTTTTGTTGATGATATCACTCACATCAGAGGCGGCATCCATCTCTATGGTGAAGTTTTCTTGGGCACTCATAGCTTTAAAATAGGCGTCATGCTCGTTTGAAGCCAAGCTATGCTGTGCAAATACAATTGCCGTAACCACTAACGTCCATTTAAGCATATAATCCCCTTTTTGCTATGATTGAAATCAAAGCAAAAGGGGTGCCCTAGTGTATGTGACCATATTTTGAGTTAAGTCGATTTGAGTGTCTCAATTGTAGACAGGCAACAATTTGTGCTTTTTGCCGCCGGGGTCGAGGCCAGGTACTTGGGGCGTTGTCCTATCTTTAAATGAGGATTTCGGTAAGATTTAACTGCCTAAGCGCCTAAATATACTCAATATTTCTGATGTCTAAAATTAAATTAACCCGAAGCATAGATATATGCTATATTACTATAATAACTATTGATTTTAAATATTAGTAGCATTATAATTTATCCTCAGTAATAAATAATTAACTATTCAATATAAGTAGATAAAATTCCGAATGGTATCATATGCGGAGGATGTTTGAGTAAACAACAAAAAGTTATAAGCTATGCCAATGTCTCAAAAACAGGGTTAGTCATGAGTCCTGATGGGTCGGGATATGCAGTGGATTGGACGGTTCTTCCTGTAAGCGATCATTTCTTTTTGGCCACTAGCTGCCATATAAAAAAGGATCTTACTGGGATTCACATTCTTTTTGGAACCGCATCTTCTTTTGAAGAGTCAGAACATTACGATTTGGCGGTAGAACTGCATTTTCCTATCCATGAGGCAAAACTCTTTTTATATAACAGCGTATTTGTAGAGCTTGGTGGCAACGGCAAAATACCATTTTATGAATCTGTAAAAGAGGCTTTAAATAAACTCAATGTAGGAAGTCTTTTGGAGACAGAAAACAAAATGAGAAAATTGCCTACAAATAAAAATGCTTCTTTTAGAATGTTCCCAGCAAATTTTGCAGCAATGAGCTACTCTGGGACACAGGCTTTGGTTGAATTTTTTGAAGTGACGCCAGAACTGGTGCATTTTGTAACAACCAGAACGCAAACTCGCCCTCATTCAGGGGTAAAGCCCGTCATAAGTATTATTTTAGACACGGTAGTATTATTCCAATTTATGAGTCAATGCCGTGATTTACTCAAAAATGTTTCTACTCAGGAGGTCAGTATATGAGCTTACAAAGCCCATTTCTTTTTGATGATAGAGAATACTTTCACTTCGGCGATGTTGCAGTAAGAGAAACCGACTATATTTCTACCTTTGTAGCGGTTTTACGTAAAGCAAGGCGTCAAGCGCTTAGTTTCTTGATGGCAGGAGCAATGGTAGCTCCGATTGCTGCAAGTCGAACTTATTTGCATAGTTCAGTAGGATCTAGTCCAGCGCATTTTGCGGTAAAAAAGTCAAAGGTCGTCAGCGGTGAAATTGAAGAAGACCTAAGAAGAGCCTTTATTGATAACAGGAATTTCCTTGGTCTTAAACAAGTGCAAGCAGCTCTTATTTTGGGACTTAGTGAGTCTACTATAGAAAAATTTGAGCAGGGTGTTTACCCTACGCAGGCGGTTAAAACAAAAGAATTAGTTTCATTATTTAATGAATGGACTGATGTTCTAAAAGACATTCATGGAGATCGAAAGTTTATTGTAAGACCATTTCTTAAAGTAAAGCGTGATGCTTTGGGTGATATCTCATCTTTTGAATATGCAGTAAAACATCCAGGATCTGGTCTTTATGATCTAATTGGCCTTGAGAGAAAAATGTACGGATGATTTGTTATCGGCTAGTTCGCAAAAAGTTCATATCGCTGGATTCGGACTTTTTTAATAGCGAGCATTCAAAAAGAAATTTAAGTCGCTGGCATACCAATGGTATGCCAGCTCTTTATTTTGCCGATTCTAAATTTGGTGCTATTATGGAGTGTGGCAAGTACTGGGTTTGTGACGTAGCCAAAGAGTTAAATCAGATTGTCGAGCTTAGTAAAGGTAAGCCGCCTTTAGAGTGGAACCTTAAGTATCAAGCATTGTCTAAAATCGAAGGTTATATTGCAACCGTTGAAGTAGATGATGCCCTGCCTATTCTCGATCTTACTATGCATCCTCCGGCCCATGACCTATTTCAAAAGGCAGGATTTCCTGACCTTCGAATACCAGATACTAGAAAAAATGTTATTACTAGCATTGATAAGCACGCGACTAGGCATATTGGGAAACACTATGCTGGTGTAAGAGCTCCAATACTTAAAGCCGTAAGTGCTCGGTATGAAGGCAATTGTCTAATTTTATTTCCTGGCAACTTTGAGCCTAAGCAAGTGAGGCTTGCTGAAAAAATAGAAGTCACTCTTTATGCGCTTGATAGCAACTCAAAACGTATTTCCGGCAATAAGATTGCAAAGTTGAACGAAAGCATGCTGGGTTACGATTTAGATGGCTCTACAGGAACTTTAGCCCCCTTGAAGCTATGAAAATTTCGAAAATTGAGTCAGTACCTATAGGTATCGGTGGAGCATAGCGCTTGATTGAGCATACCTGTCATCACGAAGACCTTATTTAAGGCAGATCTTACTCAGTATCCCAGCCGACGACGCGGCCTCCTTCAAAATAAACATAGCGTTTTTGTTGATGGAAGCCATCAGTGCCAGGGACGTTGCGTATGTATTTCCAACGTTCATTTTTATAGATTGGGTTTCCTGAGGATTCCACTGAAATAGGCTCACCCCAGGCGCGTCGAACATACTCCATTTGCATGCCGATAGAGATATCTTGGGAGTCAATTAGTTCTTTCATTCTTGTTACAGGGACTCGGGTGCGGCTCCAGATATTATTGCGATTGATCCAGTTTTGCCGACCCTCCAAAGATGGAATGGTTAAGAGCTCTATTTTTTCTGTATCGTCTTTCAACCAGGGGAGAATTTTCGAGTATTGCTCTTTGGATTGTCGCGAATCGAGGGACTTTTCAAGCTCGCGCAATTTTTTTCGTTGTTGTACCTGTTGGAGTTCATCGGCGCTCATGCTGGCGGGGCTAAAACCAAGTTCATAGGCGATGCGAGTGGTCTCCGGGTCTGATCCTTGGGTCTCGACAGCACTATAAGTATTCACGACCTTGGGCGCTCGTAAGTTATAGCCGCTATTCTTGGATCTTTGAAATTGGGCACAGGCCATTGCGACAAATGGCATGCAAATCAGTATAGGCCACTTCTTCATGAGAGATTCTCCTCCGTTTTAGTTTAACCGGAGGTCGACCAGATTAGAATATTCTTGCGAGGTGTAGGCTCCATTCTTTACAATAGTCAGGTGGCTATAAGGAAAAAATGACAGAACCAAAAGATCTGAACCAGACAAAAGACCAGCACTCGGATGCTGATGGGCAAGAATTGAGCCCTGATCAGCTCGATAGCATGATTTTGTCTGAGGCTCCGGATTTTGCGAACGACTTAAATAATGTAAAGTCATTGCCTTCCGATGGCAGTATTGATTTGGATGTTGTTGATCTTGGCCAAACGTTCTCCGAAAATCCATGGAGCCACCCCATCGGTCTTCGCAAAGTTCTTGTGGCGATCCTTCCTTTTTTACCAAAGCTATGGGATTTTCAGTATCGCTTTTTCATGACCTTGCATCTTCGCAGGGCTAATTTAAAAACGGCACTTCGTGAGGCGGGGCCGAGACTTTTACAGGCGACGAAATCAGGCGGCAAATGGACTTTAGAGTATTCAAAAGGCCGCGCTACGGCTTTCAATGAGCTGACTGGGACTTTAAAAATTGTCGCTGTCTGTTTGATTTTGCTAAGTGCTTTAACAGCGGCCTTTGTCTATCGCAGCTTTACCAAAGGAGTCTTGCCTGATGGCAAGGAATATTTAATAGCAAGTCTTGAGGAGTGGTCCAACAAAAGCTACAAATATGATCCAGACACAGAGATGGACTTTTTCTACGATTCACCGCGAACTATTCAAAACATTATGTCATTACCAAAGATGGTGGTGAATCTTCGCCCATCATCAACCTCGGGGCCAAACCCCATGGCGGCACTAGAGTTTTTTTTAGAAGGGCTTAGTCCCGAGGCGATTGTCGAAGTGAAAGATCGTGAAGTCGAGATTCGGGATCTTTTTCAAAGAACCATAGAAGAGATGACCTATGGGGAATTAGAAAGCACTGAGGGCAAGCAACAACTTACGGAGAAATTGCGCCAAGCCCTCAATGATTATCTGACTAAGGGAAAAATTCGAAGAGTTTTTTTTAAAGAGGCAGTGATCAAGCCGTAGTTTTTAGCCATACAAGCTCTCTGATTTTATCCTGTATACTTTGTAGTCGATATTGTACTGACGAAGCCGATCGTTCAAAGTGCTCTTCGGCATTCCTAAATCTTGCGCCGTCTTTCTTTGATTGCCTCTGTTTTCCTGGAGTTTTTTTAAGATAATGGTTTTTTCCACTTCTTTGATGACAGACATTCTAGTTTGGGAGTTCTCATCTATAGTAGGTGTATATATGGTAGAGCTTTTAAGTAAGCGCTCTATTTGCTCTAGATCGATTTGCCTATTTGGAAAAATGGCTGCGGCTCGTGACACCAGATTGCGGAGTTCGCGGATGTTCCCAGGCCAAGAATACATTTTTAGTTTTTGAATAGCAGCAAATGAAAATCGCACCCTCATTTGTTTTGCAAAGATATACAGCAAATCTTCAAAATCATCGATGCGCTCCTTTAGGGGCGGAGTATGAATAGAGACTACATTTAAACGAAAAAAAAGATCTGACCGGAACTGACCGTCATTAATTTTCTGCGCAAGATTTTGGTGAGTCGCAGCGATGACGCGGATATTTGTTTTAATCGTGCGATCGCTACCTACGGGGCGAATTTCATTGTTTTCCAAAGCGCGCAGAAGTTTTGCCTGCAAATGAAAAGATAGGTCGCCAATTTCATCAAGGAAGAGAGTTCCAAAGCGCGCACATTCAAAGGCACCTTTGCGATCTGAAAAGGCCCCGGTGAAGGCCCCTTTGATATGACCAAAGAGTTCACTCTCAATCAGGGTCTCGGTAAGGGCGCTACAGTTTACGCTGACGAAGGCGGCTTGAGCTCTTGTCGAGCTCTTATGAATGGCCTGAGCAATAATATCTTTGCCGGTTCCGGAGGGACCTAGGAGCAAAACTGGGAAGTCGGTTTGTGCAACACCGGGCAGACTTTGCAATTCAGCATTCCACAGGGCGTTGCGACTTTGCAATGGAAAGGCTGAGGTCATAGGTAAATTTGTGATTTCGTACATATTTTCTCCTCGGTTATGGCTGCTGACATTAGGAAAATGCGTTTCTCTATGAGTTTCTCTATGCGCTATTCCAAGAATCGGACCAAGTCTAAATCAAATGAGCGTAGTTTTACCGAACTTCGGACGAACTTATCCAAGTTTCTAGAAGTTGATTCTCAGAATCTAGAATTTCAGGCAAGATCAATGGATGAGACTTGCCACCAGAGAAGACATTTATAAGATCGATAAGGCAGCGAATGAGGACTATGGACTCAGTTCTTCGTTGCTCATCGAAAAAGCGGGTTCTGCGCTGGCAGCAGGTTTTGAGAAAATCTTTCAACAGCAAAATTGGCACAGGAAATTTAGAATCGGCATTTGGTGTGGCAAGGGAAACAATGGTGCTGATGGGCGTATGATGGCGCAGCTCCTGCGTGGGAAAACTTTTGTAGTGGAAGTACTTGAGGGCACCTCATGGAAGCCTCAAGATTTTGAAATTATTGTTGATGCACTTTTTGGTGTAGGGCTCAATCGTCCTATCGAAGGGGCTCTCAAAGAGCAGATTCTCAGGCTCAATAAATTTCGGCGAAAAGTTATCGCAGTAGATATTCCCAGTGGTTTGGACGCGAATACAGGAGAGATCCTTGGGGCAGCGGTGAAAGCTCAGTGGACGTTGACAATTGCACTAGCAAAGCCCGGATTATTTTTACAAGAGGGACCCGCCCAGTGTGGGCATATACAGCGTTTAGATATTGGGCTTCCGCGAGAGTTGCTGAGAAAAAATGCTAACAGCATTTTTTTGATTGGCAAAGCTAGTGCGAAAAAGCTTCTTCCCTCACGCTCTTCGATTTCGAATAAAAGTCATTTTGGTCATCTCTTGGTTCTTGCAGGCTCTACAGGAATGGAGGGCGCGGCTTTACTGGCAGCAGAAGCCGCTGCGCGGATGGGTTGTGGTTATGTAACCTTGTGCTCCTTAAGCCCTGAGATTTTTAAGAAATCTCGACCTGATTTTCTTCGTCTTTCTTTGAGCATGTTTTTTAAAAGTGACTTAAAAAAATATACGGCGGTTGTTTTTGGACCCGGTCTTGGTGTGAATAATCAGACCTTGAAAATCTTCAAACACTTGCTGAAACACCATGGGAAGGTTTTGGTTGATGCCGATGCTTTAACGATGCTTTCAAAAATGCCCTCTTTGAAATTGCCAGAAAACTGGCTTTTAACCCCTCACACAGGTGAGCTTTCTCGAATTCTGGGGCTTTCTGCCAAAGAACTTGAAAAAGATCGCTTACAAAGCGTGCAAATAGCGCAGAAAAACAAAACTTGCATGGTTTTACTAAAGGGCTTTCGCACAGTGCTAGGCAGTTCGCAAAAAACTTACATTATCGGCTCAGGAAATGTGGCCCTTGCCAAAGCCGGAAGTGGAGACGTTTTAAGTGGTTTTATTGGCTCATTAATGGCCCAAAACCTTGCCACAGACAAAGCAGCGGCATTAGGCGCGTATCTTCACGGTTGGATTGCAGATGACTGGCTCCGTCGAGGCCATTCAAATCGGACATTGATGGCTTCAGATCTTCCAGAATTGCTTGATGCAAGCCTCAGGAGTTTGAAAAACTCTCTTTGATGGATTAAGCTTTCCCCATGTCTGGAAATATAAAATTTATTAAAAGTGCAGTGCTGCCCAAGGATTATCCTCAAACTGGCAAAAAAGAGATCGCCATTGCAGGCAGATCCAATGCCGGCAAGAGCTCTTTTTTAAATGCTCTTGGTAATACCAAAATCGCTAAAGTTAGTAATACACCTGGGAAAACCCGCTTGTTGAACTTTTTTAGTCGCGGCGATAGTTACGTTTTGGTGGATATGCCCGGTTATGGATTTGCTGCTCGTTCCGGAAATGAAATGCGTGAATGGCATACCATGATTGAAAATTATCTAAGTATGCGCGAAGAGCTTGCAGGTTTAATTTTAGTAATGGATTCACGTCGTGATTGGACTGAGGACGAAGAGTTGTTAAAAGCCTTCACAGATTCTCGCGGCTTGCCTCTGGCCGTGGTTTTGACGAAATCAGATAAGCTCAATCGCAACGACATTCAAAAAGCGCTCACTAAAATTAAAAAAGATGCGGCAACTGAAGCGGTGTTTATGACCTCCACCCTCAAAAATAGCGGGCAAGCTGCGGTGGAAGACTACGTTTATGAAAATTGGGTGAAGCAGAAATGAAGTTTATAGGTGTTATTCCGGCCCGTTACGCCTCAACTCGTTTTCCTGCAAAAGCCCTCGCCTTACTTCAGGGTAAGCCCATGATTCAATGGGTGGTAGAGGGCGCTCACAAGAGCAAACTTCTGAGTGATGTGATTGTCGCGACGGACCACGAGGATATTCGTAAGGTGGCAGAGGCCGTCGGTGCAAAAGTGATCATGACCAACTCTGATTTGCCATCGGGAACAGATCGTATTTATGCGGCCGTTAAAAACTTAGATTTCGATGTTGTGATTAATATTCAAGGTGATGAGCCTTTGGTGAGTGGAGAACTCATCGATGATTTAGCCAGACTCTTTCAGAAAGAAGTGGGCTTAGATATGGCGACCTTGGCTCATCCGATTTCTTTAGAAGAGTTGGAGTCTGTGAATGTGGCGAAAGTGGTTTTGAATCACAAAGACGAAGCGCTTTACTTCAGTCGCTATGCGATTCCATATTCTCGAGTGCTGGGCAAGCAAGTCTCTGAAGTGAGTGGCTGTCTCAAACATATTGGCATGTATGCTTATACGCGAAAATTTTTAAAGACCTTTTGTGAAGCAGGGCCTGCTGAGATTGAAATTGCTGAGAGTCTTGAGCAGCTCAGGGCTCTTTATTTGGGTGCAAAAATTAAAGTTATGCGTGTTAAAGAAGCAAGCCCTGGAGTGGATACACCAGAGGATCTGGTTAAACTGGAACGAATTTTACGGGGGAAGTAATGGCGGTTAAAACCACAAGAAAAATTTCGACAGTAAAGTCGACAAAGAAGCGGCTTCAGCAGAAGTTCATTTTTGTAACAGGCGGCGTGGTTTCATCTATTGGCAAGGGGCTTACGGCCGCAAGTCTGGGGGCTTTACTAGAAGCTCGTGGAGTGCGTGTGACGATCATGAAGTTTGATCCATACTTAAATGTAGATCCTGGCACCATGTCACCTTTGCAACATGGTGAAGTGTATGTCACGGAAGATGGGGCCGAGACCGATTTAGATCTTGGTCACTACGAGCGATTTACCAGTGCGGTTATGTCTCGCTCCAATAGCGTCTCCACGGGACAGATTTACGATACAGTTTTAAACCGCGAACGACGCGGCGACTATTTAGGCGGAACCGTTCAGGTTATTCCACACATCACCGATGAAATTAAAGCCCGCGCCAAAGAAGCCGCTCAAGGCTCTGAAGTGATCATCGTTGAAATTGGCGGCACAGTCGGTGATATCGAAGGACAGCCATTTTTAGAGGCCATACGCCAAATGCGCAGTGAGCTTGGCGAAGACAACTCAGTTCTTCTGCATGTCACTTATGTGCCATATATCGCAGCTGCTGGTGAGCTAAAGAGCAAACCCACGCAGCATTCCGTTAAAGAATTGCGCATGATTGGTTTACAACCAGATTTTTTAGTGTGCCGGAGTGAAAGACCTCTTGATGAAGGGATCAAGAAAAAAATAAGTTTGTTTTGCAGCGTAGAGCCAAGAAATGTCATTGCCGCTCAGGATTCCAGTTTTATTTACGAGGTTCCATTAGCCCTTCACAAGGAAGGTCTTGATGAGCTTATTGTTGAGAAATTAAAACTTCACTCCATCCGCATGGATTTGAGTGGTTGGAAAAAAATAGTTAAGGTTTTGCAAAATCCTAAGCAAAAAGTAAGCATTGGGGTCGTCGGCAAGTATGTGGACTTAAAAGAATCCTATAAGTCTTTGAACGAAGCCATTGTTCATGCGGGGATTGCAAATAATTCTAAAGTGAATATCGTCTATGTGGATTCGGAAAAACTCACTGATAAAAATGTATCGCAATATCTTGGAGACGTACATGGTGTTTTAGTGCCAGGGGGTTTTGGAGTTCGCGGGGTAGAAGGAAAAATATCAGCTATTAAATTTGCTCGTGAACGTCAAATTCCATTTTTTGGGATTTGTTTTGGTATGCAGCTGGCATCTATTGAATTTGCGCGCAATATTTGCGGTATCCAAGATGCGACCAGCCATGAGTTCTTTACGGATAATAAAACACGAAATTATGTCATCGACACAATGGTGGAGCAGCGTGGTTCAGTGAATAAAGGTGGCACGATGAGACTCGGGTCCTTTCCTTGCGCTCTTACAAAGGGAAGCCGTGTCTACGATGTGTACAAGAGCCCTTTAATTCATGAGCGCCACCGCCATCGCTATGAGTACAACAATAAGTACCGCGCTTTGTTCGAGAAAAATGGTATGTATGCCACGGGAATTTGCAAAGAGAGAAATCTGGTCGAGATTGTGGAGCTAGTGGATCACCCATGGTTTATTGGCGTGCAGTTTCATCCCGAGTTTAGGTCAAAACCTTTGGCTCCGCATCCGTTGTTTGTTCATTTTGTGAAAGCGGCTTTAAAAAGAGGTTCTGAATGAGTTTGAAAATAATCAATCAGGGTTTGCAAGTTTTAGATATTGAAGCTAACGCGATTTTAGCTTTGAAAGAACGTTTGGATGGAGCCTTCGTGCAGGCTGTTCAGATTATAAAAGCTAGCAAAGGAAAGCTAATCGTCACAGGCATGGGAAAATCTGGCCAAATTGGACGTAAACTGGCGAGTACTTTTTCATCTACGGGAACTCCTGCGGTTTTTTTACACCCAGCAGAGAGTGCCCATGGAGATTTGGGAATTATTGAATCTAGTGATGTAATTTTAGCTTTAAGTTACGGCGGAGAGACTCCAGAGTTAGCTCCGATTCTTGCTTTTGCACTTCGCAAAGACATCCAAGTTATCGCCATCACGGGTAATATGAATTCGACATTGGCAAAGGCAGCAAAAGCGGCCATGAATGTGTCGGTTTCGGCTGAAGCTTGTCCGTTGAATCTTGCGCCAACAGCGAGTAGCACGGCTTCTCTTGCGATGGGGGATGCCATGGCAATGGCTGTGTTAAACGAAAAAGGGTTTTCTCCTGAGGAGTTTGCAGAATATCACCCCGGTGGAAGCCTCGGTTACAGACTTTTGACTAGGGTGAAAGACGTCATGCATACCGGAGAAGCCTTGCCTTTAGTCCAGATGGACACCCCGATGCGAGAAGTATTTTCTATCATGACTCATAAAAATGTTCGAGGAACCGCAGGGGTTGTGGATACAAATGGAGACCTTGTTGGAGTTATCACTGATGGCGATATTCGCCGTCGACTGGATAAAAGTCCTGATCCACTTTTTGGGACAGCGAAAGACCTTATGACGACCAACCCGCGCGGAGTTGATGCCAATGAGCTTGCAGAAAAAGCCTTGTTTTTGATGGAACAATTTCGAATTCAAATACTTTTTGTCTTTGATAAATTAAATGAGCACCCAAAAAAACCAGTGGGAATGTTGAATTTCCAAGACCTATTAAGATCTAAAATACGCTAAACAGAGATTTGACAAAGGTCGAGTTAACTCATTGATAACCTTGCCGAGTTGTTGAATTTTTTTCACAATGTCGAGATGGGATCAGAATATTCAAAACTCAACCAGGATCTGCGGAGTGTTAAGATGCTCGTTCTTGATGTGGACGGGGTGTTGACAGACTGTCGACTCTGGATGGACTCCAACGGTGACTGGAAACGTTTTTATTCTATCCGCGATGGCGTTGGCATTAAGCGTCTTATCGAATCTGGTTACAAACTTGCAGTGATCACAGGAACCAAAGCAGAAGATATTCGTCAACGGGTAAAAAATCTTGGCATTCAATTTTTCTATGAAGGTGCCACTGACAAGATACCCTCATTTTTGGAATTACAAAAGCAATCTGGCATACAAGCTGAAGAGATGGCTTATCTTGGAGATGATATTTACGATATCCCCCTGATTCAAGCAGTGGCCTTCGGCGCCGCAGTGCCAGAGGCAGTCGAAGAAGTTATTGAAGTTGCACAATATATAACTAAAAGGCCTGGCGGCAATGGTGCTGTTCGCGAGGTTTGTGATCTGATTTATAAACACGGAGCTCTTTCATTATCAGGGCGGTCATAAATGATTAAGAATGCACTCAAAGGATTGAGTCTTTTCCTGATTTTTTTCTTGGTTACATTTCTTTTACAAAGAGTGGCTTTCGCCGCAGAGGTCGTAGAGCTGCCAATGGAGGAGCTTGCAACGGAGTCGGTCTATCCAGTTTTCGATAAGCCCGTGAGCGTGAAAAATAGAAATATAATAACGGCAGGTCGTTTCGAGATTGGTGCTTACTACGGAAATGCACTAACAGAGCCCATTTTTAACACAAGTAAATTCGGTTTTTCCGCTTATTATCATCTCAATGAGGAACATGCTCTGGGCGTCTTGTATGAGAAGAATTTTTCGGGCTTGAGTAAATACGGCGAGCAATTGAAAGATGTGCCGGGGCAAGGAACGCAGATTCATATCGACTTTACGCGTGCGCCAGCCCCTGAATCAACCATGATGCTTGATTACAATTTCAATGCCTTCTATGGAAAAATGAGTTTAAGCAAAAGTATGGTTTTCAATTTGACGACCTTTGGTTCAGTCGCAGCAGGAATTGTGAAGTATCAGAACAAAGCTTATCCTGGAATCGCAGTCGGCCTGGGGCAAAAGTACCATATGACAAAGCAGTTCAGTCTTCGTTGGGATCTGCGTATGTTTGCAAACAATGCGCCGATTCCATTTTATAGCAGCACGAACAACCCCTACACCTTGGACCCAACAGACGGTACTAAAAATGCGCCACCATATAATCAATTTTCTGAACGGCTTACTTACACCACCAATTTGAATATTGGTGGTGCATACATGTTTTAAGGACGGGATCGATGCAAATGGACTTTAAAACACTCTTTACAATGATACTTGCTATCTTTATGACGAGTCATATTGCCTTGGCATCGGAAGATTCAAGCAGTACGAGCGGCGATGACTTGAATGTTATCGAGATGGAGCTTGATAAAGCAGCTCCACCTCAACAGCCAGATTATGCTCCGGGTGCTCAAAGTCAGAAGCTCGATGCCAATGAAGATAAGGCCGAAGCACAAAATAATAAACTTACGGACTTCTCTGGCCTGACTAAACTGCAGCCCTTTAGCGAGATTTCTGTAATCCAAAAACGTTTTTTACCGAAAACGGGACGCCTTCAGTTTACGGGTGCATTTTCAACGATCACGAACAACCCTTGGTTTCTTACCATGGGGGTTTCGTTAAAGGCAGCTTACTACTTCACAGAAGCCTGGGGGATAGAGGGAACTTACACCTCAATGACGAGTTCGCAAAAAACTTCAGCTCAAGAGCTTCATGATAACAACGGGGTCAGCGCTGATAGTTTTGGATTTCCTAAAAATTATATCGGTGTGGATGCGAAATACACACCTTTTTACGGCAAGATGGCTTGGCTTAATAGGAAGATTGTTCCTTTTGAGCATTATTTCACTGTTGGTGGAGGTAACACATCTGTCAGCACGGGGGGCAGTGGCCCTACTCTTCATATTGGCACTGGGCAGAATTTTGCCTTGTCGAAGCGTTTTTCGGCAAATTGGGATTTTAGCGTGATGAACTATTCTGCAAAAGCGACAGATGGTACTGTGCAAAGCTTCAGTGATTTGCTTTTGACGGTCGGTATGAGTTTCTTCTATCCGGAGGCCACTTACAGATGAGAAAATATATTTTAACTTTTCTAATGTCAGGCCTTCTATTTTCTTCAGCATATGCAGCTCAAAAAAAAGTAGCGCCCAATAAAGCATCATCGCGAACCCGTGTTGTTGCTGCTCCAAGGGCGAAGAACTCTCCGCTCAGACAACAAGTTAATCAGGCCTTAGCTTTGGCAAAAAGTGGTCAGTATGAACAAGCGGCCAGTGCTTTGTTTCAATTGGTCCGTCGTTCTGAACTCCAGGCCGAGCGGCCGCAGTTAAAATACGTTCTTGGTTTGATGTTGATGAATATGAAGTTAAATCAAGTCGCTGCCTTTCAATTCGTAGATGTTATCCGAATGGGCAATAATAAGTTTGTGAAGAGTGCAATTGAAAAGCTTTCCATCGTTGCGGATAACTTGGGCGATGACACCTTACTGAACTATGCAGTTTCCAAGGTCGATTTGAGTCATTTTCCTGCAAATAACCGTGACATGCTTTATTTCCGAATAGGTGAAATAAAAATGAAAGCGCGAGAATTCGCGATGGCTTCCGAGTTATTCTCCAAGGTCAGCTCAAGTAGCCGTTATTATAATCAAGCCCTTTTTAGTCGTGGCCTGGCGGAGTTAGAGGGCAATCAAGCAGATGCTGCCATTAAAACGTTTCAGACATTGCTTGCTTCGCGTGAACGAGCACCAATAACAGATACGAATCGGGTTGCAGCACAAATTGCCATCGCACGATCACTATATCAAAAGCAAGATTGGGATGCTGCTATTGAAGCCTATGCACAAGTACCCCGCGATCACTTTTTGTGGCACGATGCTTTGTTTGAGTCCTCATGGGCAATGTTAAGAGCTGCGCGCTTTCGTTCGGTCCTCAGTAATTTTCAATCCTTGCATTCAAGCTATTATGACGATTTTTACATTCCAGAGTCCCTGCTTCTTCGTGCCATCGTATATCTTTACATCTGTAAATATGACGAAATGGAAAAGGTTTTGAGTCTGTTTGAAAATACGTATGGCCCCGTTCGCGCGAAAATTGGCGACTTTATTCGTTCAAACACTGATGCCATGGAATATTACAAAGAGATTGAAAAGGGTCAGCAAATCAAGAGGTCAGACAAGGCTGTGAACTTGAAGCTTCCGTACAATGTACTGAAGAATATCTCTGAAGAGGGGAACGTCAAGCGTTCGCTTTACTATATTAAGCGTCTCAATGACGAGAAGGCTCGTATTGATGCAAATCCGGGATTTAGAAGTACGCCTGTAGGACAGTACTCCCTAAAAGTAGTAAATAACCGGCAGCGCAATGCAAAACTCTCTGTGGGCGATATGACAAAAGCGCATTTGCTTAATATGCGTGTTGAGCTTCGTGATCTCTATGAACAGGCTGGCTTTATACGCTATGAGATGATTAATGGCAAAAAAGAAAATTTGAAAATGAAATTGGCAGGGAAAGATCTTCCGGCCGAGCAAATTGATGAAAAAGTCGATCGTACTTTCTATGTACAGAACGGTTACGAATATTATCCATTTCAGGGGGAATATTGGTTGGATGAAATTGGAAACTACCACTATTTAGGTAAACAAAGTTGCGAGTAATTTATGCTTAATAATAAAAGTCGTATTTTAAATTCACTCATTTTTTTGAGCTTAACTATAGGCTTTGCCGCCTATGGTGCAGCTGTGGCGGGTCAGACCAAATCGAAAAAAACTAAAGCAGCTCAGATCAGCGGAAAGAAAACCGTTGGCCAGTTGCTAAATCAAATTAGCCAAGACAGCCGCGGTGGCAATATCCAATTGCAGAAAAATGACACGACTCTTCCTGAGTTTGGTTTTAACTTCAAGCCGAGTCAAAATCAGCATAATTTAGAATCCATAAAGCCTCCTCGTTCGTCTGACCTCTTGTTAAATCGTGGCGGGGGGACGAAGGCAGAATATGAGCGTGTTTTGAATCAACAGATTCAAGAGTTATATAAACTTACACAAAGATTTAAAAACAGTCCAAATCGTGGCGAGTTGTGGCTGCGTCTTGCAGAGTTGTATGTTGAAAAAGCTGGAATCGTCGATTCACGACATCAAGATATCTATGATCAAGCCTTAGCAGATTTCAAAAATGGCAAAATAAAAGTTAAGCCAGTTTTAAATACATCAGAGGCAAGGTCTTTCAATCGTAGGGCTATTCAATTATATGAATGGTTTGAGCGCGATTTTCCTAAAGACGAAAAAATGGATCAGGCGTTGTTCTTTTTGGGTTACAATTATTTCGAGATGGGCGATACCCGTAAGGGCGCTCAGTATTATGTTCGTTTGAATAAGCAATTCCCACATAGTCCGTTTGTAGGAGAGTCACATTTTTCTTTGGGCGAGTATTATTTTGAGAATGAAAAATGGGCTGATGCATACAAAGAATACGCATATGTTATTAAGGATAAAAAACATCGTCTGAATATATTTGGTCTCTACAAGGGCTCTTGGTGTTTGTACCGCCTTGGAAAAAGCCAGCAGGCATTGTCTTATCTTGAGTATATTATCAAAACGGCGAAGTACGAGTCAGAGGTTTCTTCTCAGAGTCGGCGTGCCGTTAACAAAAACCGTTTGGAGCAGGAAGCACTTCGCGACATCGTGATCTTTTACGCAGAGGCGAGACCTGCAGCAGATGCTATTGGATACTTCCGCGGCCTTTTGGGGGATGCTAACATCATTCCTAGTCTTGAGAAGTTGGCTTATTATTACTCAGATAAGGGTGCTAAAGATGATGCTCGTGATGTTTTTAAGATGCTGATTGGTGAAAAGCCGGACAGCCCGAAGGCATTCGATTGGCAATATCAGATTGTACAAAACTATTTCTATGCTAAGAACTCGCCAAAATTCCGTGAAGAGCTTTATGTTTGGATCAAAAATTTTGCACCCAATACTCCATGGTATGAGGCGAATAAAGCAAATAAAGATCTGATCGATAATGCCTATAAACTCCGAGAAACAACTTTACGCAATTATGCAATGCAACAGCATCAAACGGCCCAAAACTCTCATGCGGCGGGGCCAATGAAAGCGGCTTATGAAGGCTATGTTTTTTATTTTGAAGAATTCGGAAGTGCTCCTATGGCGGCGGATATGCACTTCTACTTTGCAGAGTTACTTTACGATATGAAGCGCTACGACGAGGCAGCCGTTCATTATAAATGGGTTGTAGACAATGCCCCTCAAAATAAATTTATAGATAAAGCGGCGGCAAATTTGATTCTAGCTTTGGAAAAAAGTATTCCGACTGATGCGGAATTGCAAAAGCGAATCGCGAGTACCTTGGAGCCACAAGCCCTCGATCCAAAAGTAGAGCGTTTTATTAAGGCTAGTCAGTGGTATATTGCAAGATTCCCTCAGGCTGAAAAAGCACCAGAGATCAAGTTTCGCATTGGCCGCTTATACTATATGCATAATCAGTTCGATGAAGCGACAAAGGTGTTTCGTGATATTGTAACTATTTATCCAAAAACAAAGTATGCAGAATATTCTGCCAACTTGCTGCTGGATATTTTTAACTTACGTAAAGACTATGCGGGTCTTGAAAAGGCTGCTGCCGAGCTTTTGGCTGTTCAATCCATTGCCAACTCCAAAGTTGGCAGTGAAATCAAAAGCGTCATGGAAAAGGCCAGTTTCAAAAAAGGTCAAGATCTCGAGGCTGAAAAGAAGTACAGTGAATCAGCTCAAGCCTTTGAAGCTTTTGCTAAAAACAACACACACTCAGAGTTAGCCACAACGGCGATTTTTAACGCCGGTATTAACTATGAAAGAGCGGGAGCATTGTCGTCGGCAATTGCGATGTATAATCAGGTTTTGAATTCTAAAGATACCAAGATGGAGTCAAATAAATCAAAAGTGCGACGATTTTTGGCAAAACTGTATCAAAATTCCGGAAACCTTGAAGAGGCGGCTCGTTTGTATAAAATCGCTGCGGCCGAGAATCCAAAAGATCCACTGGCGCCAAATTTTATTTATAATACAGCTTTACTAAATGAAGCTTTGGGTAAAAGCGACTCTGCAATCCGTTCATATGAAGAATATATCAAGATGGCCAAGAGAAAAAGTGAAACCAGTGAGGCACTTTACTCGGTTGCGACTCTGCACCGTAAGGCGAATCATATTACTGCTGCAATTGATAAATATAAAAGCTATTTAGAGTCCGGCGCAAGTAATCCAGAGGAAGTGATTGAGGCTCATTACTGGATTTCAGACTTGCTGAAACGAAAACACCAGGCCTCGGAGTCTGAAGCGTGGGCCAGAAAAACAATCGCCGTGCAAAGGAGATTGGCTGGGAATAAAAAAATTGGTGCGAAATATGCAGCAAAATTGAAATTCAATGAGGCTTTAAAAAGCTTCAATGAGTACAAGGCGGCACGCATCTCTGCGAATCCGGCCAAGCAAAAAGCGACCTTGGATAAGAAAATATCGGCTTTCGGAAAGCTAAATAAAGATATTTCTGAAGTTGTTAAGTATGATAGTGGTGAGGAAATTGTAAGTAGTTTGTCCCTTTTAGGGGAAGCTAACTTGCTTATGTATGAAGCCATTACGGCTGTGCCAATACCGAATGGCTTGAATGCGGAAGAGACCAAGCAATATAAAGCAGGGGTTGAGCAAATGTCCTCACCGTTTGTGTCGAAAGCGAAAGAGAGCTTTAAGCTTGCGGTGGATCGAGGTTGGGAGCTTGAAGTTTACAACGAAGCATATCACACAGCATTGGATCAATATACAAAACTAATGCCGGGCTCTTACTACAACAACGGAGAACAGGCTTCAGACGTCAGAATTATAAATTGGATGACACAATGATAAAAATAATTATTCTAGTTTCAATTCTTAGCGGACTTTTCGCAGCTTGTGGATCATCTCCGACAAAACAAGGCAGCGGCGATGATGGCGGATACAGCCCTGTAGCAAGCGCTACTGCTGGAAGCTCGGCAAAGAGCTTTAATTTAGACGAAGACAGCAGTTTAAACACTTCAACAAAGGCTGCCCCTACTTCAGCTCAATCAGCCAAAGTCGTGGCACCAGTGGCTTCAGTTTCACCGGCAGCTCCACTGAGTCAAGGTGTGTTGATTGATGTAATCAAGAGCCAAAATGATGAGCAGATTTTCCACGTTGCTGGTCAGCTGCTCACCCAAAATCCAAATAATGTGAAAGCAATGAATGCCATGGCCATGTACTATTTCAAAAAGGGCAAAGTGGACACCGCCAGATATTTATTAAATAAAGCCATCGCCACGGATCCAAATGCCGGCGAGGCCTATAGCAATATGGGTCTGATTTATCTTGCAAACAATGAGCGTCTAGAGGCGATCAAGGCTTTCCATAAGGCCCTTGATATCAACGCGAACGATAGTGTTGCCGCAGCCAATGCGGGCTCGATCTATGTCGCGGAGAAAGACTACAACAAAGCTGTTTTGGTTCTAGCTGTCGCCTACAATGGAGGCGTCCGCGACGTAAAAACTTTAAACAACTATGCTATTGCATTAACAGCTGTCGGGAAGTTCGACGAGGCAAGTTCAATCTATCAGGCGGCGATGAAAGATCAAAATAACAATCGCGAGTTGCTTTTAAACTATGCTATTCTCTTGATTGATCACATGAACAAGTACAAAGAGGGCATGGACGCTCTGAACAGACTTAGGTTCGTAGGTCCTCCTTCAGAGTCCCGCAACCGCATGAGTGCTTTAGAAACTAAAGCAAAGGCTGGTTTAAAATAGAAACAGGGGGAATGAGGATCATGAAACGTCTTTTACTGTCGGCGATCACTTGCAGCTTAGTTATCTTCATGAGCAGCTATGCCTTTGCTCAAGAGGAGGCGGCTCCAGCTCCTACGCCCTCATCGGGAGCGTCGAAGTCTCATCCCAAGGGCGCTCGTACTCAAAAGTTGAACTTTGAGGATGAGTTGGTTGAGGGCGGAACTCAAAAGCCGGAATTATTTTATCTCTTTCAGAAGAAAAATTTTAACTATAAGCGTTTAATTAAGTTGAGACAAAATTTTATTCCTGAAATGAGAAAAACATCTGAAGATATTCAGCGCATTCGGGGTGGCACTTGAAATCTCCTGTTATACTTAGAGTGTTTAAGGGTAATCAATTAGTTGAGGTGAAGCAGTTCGATCTGGACCAAATTGTTATCGGTCGTCGCGTTGAGGCAGGCCTAGATCTGGATGCTGACGAAGTTTCCGCTGTACATGGCTTAATTGAGTTGAGGGATTCCGGCTACTATATTTGTGACCTCGGGTCGGCTACTGGAACCTTTAAAAATGGCGAATCCGTTTTGGATGAACCACTTGCTTCAGGCGATGAAATAAAAATCGGTCCATTTAAGATTATTTTTTTTGTCGGTATTCCAAAACCAAAAGCCGCGCCTCCGGGGCAGCCTGAAGTTGTTGCCGAACCAGCATCCATTCCAGCAAGTATGCCACAAACGGTGGCTCCAAGTATTCCAATGGCGACACCGGTTTTTGAAGCACCCAAAGTGGAGGCAAAGCCTCATATTGCGACAGCCCCCGTGGTTGGACCAGCGGCGAGAGCCGAGACTTTCACTGCGAAGAAATCTACTTTTAATAAAAAAGGTAAAAACAAAAAAACTTTTGCTCCGGCCAGTGAAGTAAAAGAGCTTCGCGACCTTCTTCGGCCCGGCAAAGGAAATGTCGTAGAGGTTATTCTCAGCTGGAAAGAGCGAGTTTTAACGACCTATCATTACCGCACCCCAGGGATTATACGCCTGGGGCCTGGTGAAAAATTTGAAATTAATATCCCAGAGGGTGTTTGCCCAGTTGGATGGCCACTTGTTGAAGTAGGTCCAGAGACTCGTGTCGCGGCGACTTCCGAAATGAAAGTTGAGCTTGTAACAAAAGACGGCCGAAAATCTATTGATGAGCTTTTGCGTTCAGGGAAAGCTCAACGCGTTGGTAGTTCTGTGACTATGAAGTTGGATCAAGAAGAGATTTATTTTATAGCATTGCCTAATAGTGATTTGCAACTTTACGTTCGCTTCGTGCCTCAGCCTCCGGTACTGCCGATTTCACCCTGGTTTTTGAGCAGCTCAGAACTTACTGGGATGGTCATGTCCTTAATCTTGGTGGCTCTGTTGGCGCTTTATGTTTACACAACAGCCCCCTCAATGCAGGAAGAAGAAAGGAAGGAAGAGATTGTGGCACAGGTGGTTTTTGATAAGCCAAAACCCACGCAACCGCCAGTAGCTGTTGTCGAAGAAAAGCCAGTTGCGACGCCAACTCCGGCTCCACCGAAGCCTGCGCCGACCCCTAAAAAAGTTCAGTTGGTGGATAAGTCGGTTGAAACTGCAAATAAAGCCAAAAAATCAGAGGTAGTTGTGGTGTCTAAGAATACAAAAGCAGGTGCTGCGCCTGAAGTGATGCCAAAGCCGAAGTCGCAAAATAAGCCAAAGGTTTTTACTTCAGCACATCCGCAAGGTGGCGCTGTTAAGCAAGGCCCTACGGAGTCAGCAAATGCTCAGAGCAAGAATAAAGATGTCACTAAAGTTGGTATATTCTCTGATTTAAGCACAGGTGGGATAAGGAAAAGTCTTGATAAAGCGTATTCAGGAGCGGGTGAAGCTCTTGGAACTGCAGCGAACGCAACAGGAACGGCCGGTTCAAATTCAGACCGTGCCGGCGATGACATCGGCGGTAAGTTTAAGGACACAGGAGCCGGCGGTAAGGGTACAGCTACTGTGGGTATCGCTGGGATTGGGACGAGAGGCCGAGGAACAGGTTACGGAACCGGGGGCGGCCTTGGGGATAAGAATTCTGTTGCTATCGAGCCTGGAGGCGTGGAGGAAAAATTTGTTGGAGGTATTGATCGTGAAGCCGTACGGCGCGTGATTCGCGCGGGACTTCGTGAGATCCGTGGGTGTTACGAGCGTGAGTTGAATAAGCTCAACAAGACTCAGCATCTAGAAGGTAAAGTGGTTATTGAATGGACCATCGTGCAAGGTGGAAAAGCGTTGAATGCGAAAGTGAAAAGCACAACCTTAGGAAATCGCGCGGTTGAAAACTGTGTGAGAGACCGCTTGGCAACTTGGAGATTCCCCGATCCACCAGCAGACACGGTGGGAGAGGTTAATTATCCATTCTATTTTAGAGCTGAAAATTAATTTTAAGAAAAGCTAATCCTTAAGGAGGAAAGTCGTGAACCCTATAGCAACACCAACCGATGCCGCAGTCGCCGCAGCAATGCAAGCCGTGTCTGCAACTGAAAATATGAACTTTGTTCAAAGAGCCTTTGTTGAGGGCGGCTTTGTGATGTACGTAATTGCTTTGATTGCAATCATTGCGACTTTTTTAATCATTGAACGCATAATGAAATTTAAAGCTCTAGCAATAGATAAGAAGGATTTCACAGACCAAATTTTTCGTATGGTGGTCAGCGGTGATTTGCGCCAGGCGATTTCGTTTTGCGATACTCGCTCAGCTCCTCTCACAAATACGGTGAAGGCAGGTCTTGTACAAGCAATGAACAAGCGCCCTGATGAAGAAATCCAAGTAGCGATGGATGCTGCAGTTCTAAGAGAGATGCCTAAGGTCGAGGGCTGGTCTTCGTTTTTAGCTGTTTTTGGAAATATTGCAGTGTTGGCAGGTCTTCTTGGGACGATCATGGGTATGATCGGCTCTTTCAGAGCGGTATCAGCGGCGGATCCAGCAACAAAGGCCCAAAAGCTTTCTGAAGGTATTTCCCATGCCTTGAATTGTACTGCATTTGGTCTGAGTGTCGCGATTGTTTCAATTATTGCTTACGGTTTGTTCCAACATCAAATTCAAAAGACGGAAAATGAAGTTGTAGAAACAAGCATGAGTCTATTGAACCTCGTAGCTGCAAATAGAGATAAAATTAAAGATTAATTTTTTTAATTAAGGATTCAAAGCCATGGCAAATGTAGAAGAAGGAAAGAGAAGGGGCCGAGGAAGGAATGTAGAGTTAAATCTAGTTCCGGTCATCGACTTGATGAGTGTGTTGATTACTTTCCTATTGATAACAGCGGTTTGGTCGCAGGTTAACATGATGCAGATCGGGAGTTCTCTTTATGGAAAACAGCTCGATGACAAAAGTCCAGTGCCACCGCCGAAATCGGATGTGGTTTTGAAAATTGATATTAAAGAGGCAGGTTATACTCTAACTGTCGGCAAACAAGTGATTAGTTTGCCACTGAAAAGTGGCGTGTTTGATGACTCTGGCTTGATGGCTCAACTGCAACGAGTGAAGCAGCTTTATCCAGAAAAAACGGATGCAATTGTTACTATGGCTGACGAGTTGCCGTATGAACAGCTGATTCGCGGTATGGACGACTGTTTACAATCTGGGTTCCCGGCGATCTCAGTGGCGACAGGAGCGCCAATTTAATATGGCTATATTTAGACCTGGTGAGAGACACCGATATCACAATATTCTTAAGAGAAATAAAAATAAACGAGGCGTAACCGCGATGCTGTCACTGACTGCCATGGTGGATATGTTCACAGTTCTTGTGATCTTTCTTTTGCAGAACTATAACACCACTGGGGAAGTAATCTTTATTCCAAAAGAAGTTATTCTGCCCAAGGCGGCCATGGTCAAAGAGCTGAAGCCGGCCTTTGTTGTAACAGTTTCAAACAAAGAAGTTCTTCTCGACAGAATGCGTGTTGCAACTTTTGACGAAGTCAAAGGCAATGAGGCGTGGATGATCAAGAGTCTTTACGAACCTTTGAAGGCGGCTTTGGATAAGAAAAAAGCCGAGCACGAGGGTGGATTAAACAATAAAGTAAAGGCTGCGGTCAGCAATGCTCGAGGCCAAGAGGAAGAAGACCCTAACTCTTGGAGGAAGGTCACAATTCAAAGTGATAAAGACGTGGACTTCTTGACGGTAAAAAAGGTCATGTTTACAGTGACTGAAGCCGGCGCTGGCGAGATTAACTTTGCCGTTATGAAGCGTCCAAACGAGCCGACTTCAAATTAGTTTGATTGCTAAATAAACTAATTTTAGAGGTCGTAATTGCGGTGCGTGACTGATGAAGAACCTCAAAAATATTCTATTTGTAATTCTTCTCATATTTCTTTTTGTTGAAGTGCTTATTATTTTTCCCAACAGGCTCGAACATAAAGAAAAAGAGCTCCCTACGGCGACAACTCAAGTCGACTCCACTCAGCCAGAACAAAAAATGAAGGGCGTTCACCTTGTTGAAGCACGGCAGGGGCATCAGGACTGGGAACTCTTCTCTGCGGCGGCTGAAGGTTACCAAGGTAAAGGCGCTTGGGAGCTTAAGAAGGTGAGAGTTTTGTTCTATAACAAAGAAAAAATTAGCTTCACTGTGACCGGCGATCTTGGCTCTATCGATGGAAAATCCAAAGATCTTAGAATCAAGGGGAATGTCATTACCAAGTCTGAAAATGGTTATATTTTTAAAACCTCTTCAATTTTTTATAATGCAAAGAAGCGTCAGATCTTGAGCAGTGAAAAGTTAAGCATGCACGGCCCTAAGGATGAAATGGGTGATGGTTTTGTTCTGGAGGGAACTGACATGCTGGTTTTAGTTGACGATAACCGCATGACTATTAATCAGAATGTGAGGGGATCTAAGAAGTTCAAAGACGGAAAAGACTTTTTTATAACCAGTGATAAGGCGGAGTTTTCTGGTCAGTCGCACCAAGCGCGGTTTTATGGAAATGTTGAAATGAAATACGCAAATTTGCGTTTGCAGGGGCCGACGGCGGTTTTCCAGTATAAGGGAAATACGTCGCTGATTAACTATATTCAGATACAGGGTGGCGTTCGGGTCAATGATGCGGATAAAGTTGCGACAGCGGATACGGTCAATCTGGACCTTTTTAAGAATATTTTTACTTTTCGCGGAAAGCCAAAAGTTATTCAAAATAACGACGAGCTTTCTGGTGAGGAAATCATCTTTCTTGATGGCGGGAAAAAGGTTAAGGTAGAAAAAGTTCGAGCGAGAATGGAAAAGAAGGATTAACTAGATGAGCTATCTTCAAATTAAGGAAATCTCAAAAGCCTACAAAAAACGACAGGTTGTGGATGGCGCTTCTTTCTCTGTAGAGTCCGGACAGGTTGTTGGCCTTCTTGGCCCTAATGGCGCCGGCAAAACCACTTCGTTTTATATGGTGGTTGGTCTAGTAAAGCCAGACTCCGGATTTATCGAACTAGATGCTCGAGATATCTCGGGCGAGCCCATGTACCGCCGAGCTCGGATTGGCCTTAGTTATTTGGCACAGGAACCGAGTATTTTTAGGAAGCTCACCGTGAGTGATAATATCATTGTAGCACTTGAGGCCCAGGGCTTCAGCGGCTCACAGCGTTCTGAGAGGCTTGAGGCCTTGCTTTCTGACTTTCACATTGCTCATATCCGCGATAGCTACGGATATTCCCTGTCCGGAGGCGAGCGTCGCCGGGTGGAAATTGCGCGAGCATTAGCGGGGGCTCCGAAGTTTTTGCTTCTTGATGAGCCTTTTGCTGGGATTGACCCTATTGCTGTAGCGGATATTCAGAATATCATTCGAGACCTTAAGGCCAAAGGTATAGGAGTTTTGATCACTGATCACAACGTGCGTGAGACTCTGGGTATTTGCGACTATGCTTATATATTGAAGGACGGTAAAATTCAGGTGAGTGGGAGTGCGGACGAAATCGCGAACTCAGAGCTGGCCAGAAAGTTTTACCTGGGAGAAAACTTTAGACTTTAGGAGATATTTTAGTGGCTCTTCGCCAGACGATGAACTTAAGTCAGTCTTTGGTGATCACACCGCAGCTGCAACAGGCAATCAAGCTTTTGCAGATGTCGCGTATGGAGCTTGAGTCTGCTGTTCGCTCTGAGCTTGAGGAAAATCCAATTCTTGAAGAGGCTGAGGTCCTTAAAGAAGCAGATTTGCAAAGAACCAAAGATGCAGCTAACGAAATAGAGGGTGGAGCCCCCGAAGTTGCTGACAACAATACCCAAGATCCACAAAAACAAGACGAATTCGAGTGGGAAAGCTACTTCGAGCAAAATCAAAAACCACCCCAATCGGGAATGGCTGGCAGCGAAGAAATCATGAATTATGAGAATACGATTTCGACGTCTCAGACTTTGCATGAGTATCTTTCTTGGCAAGTAAAAATGAATGGCTTTAGTGAGCATGAAGAAAAGGTCGCTGATCTTTTAATTAACTACATAGACGATGATGGCTACCTCAAGACACCACTTGAGCAAATTGCCACTGAAGAAAAGCTTCCCATCGAAGATTTGGAAGATACGCTAAGCCTCATTCACGAGTTTGATCCACCAGGAGTGGGGGCTCGGAACATGAAAGAATGCCTATTGATTCAGGCTAAGCATCTTGAGGAAGATACTCATGATCTTGTCAATCTGATCAATAATCATCTAAAGGATCTTGAAAAGAAAAATTACGATGCTATTGCTAAAACAATGGGCCGTGATTTGGAAGAAGTCATTGAGATGTGTAAAATCATCTATTCAATGGATCCTAAGCCTGGCAGAGCCTTTGTTAGTAATGAAACTCAGTATGTGACTCCTGATGTGTATGTTTATAAAGTTGGTGATGATTTCGTGGTTTCGTTAAATGAGGATGGTCTTCCTCGTTTGAAGATTTCAAACTTCTATAAAAACGTCCTTAAGGGAACAAACAAAGCTGAAACTAAAACCCATGATTATATCCAAGAGAAGTTGCGCTCGGCAGTTTGGCTTATTAAATCCATCCACCAGAGGCAAAGAACGATTTATAAAGTTGCAGAAAGTATTGTGAAGCATCAACGAGAATTCTTTGAAAAGGGAACGGCCCATCTAAAGCCAATGATTCTCAGAGACATTGCAAATGATATCGGGATGCACGAGTCAACTGTAAGTCGTGTAACTACTGCGAAGTACGTTCATACCCCTCAAGGGATTTACGAGCTGAAGTATTTCTTTAACTCGGGGATCAGTTCTTCGGATGGGGACTCGCTAGCTAGTGAATCGGTTAAACTGAAAATCAAAGATCTTGTGAATAAAGAGGATCAAAAAAATCCATTGTCGGACCAAAAGATTGTTGAAATGCTCAAAGTTGAAGGAATACAAATTGCACGGCGTACGGTTGCAAAGTATCGTGATATGCTAAAGATCCTTCCCTCAAGTCAGCGTAAAAAGTTCTTCTAGTCGGCAGATTGGCCGAGGTGAATTATGTCGAATGAATTTTTCCAACAACAGCCTCAATTAAAAAATCAATACACAGAAGATCGACTGCTACAGGCTTATTTGCATTGGAAGATTCCGGCACAATTTATGTCGAATTTGACGGCGCACCTGAAGCATTTGGGGCAAAGAGCGGTCACTGATATGTTGGAGTGGGCTGACGAGGCCGAAAAATATCCGCCGAAGCATATTCCCTATGACGCATGGGGAAGGCGGATTGATTTTATTGAAACCTGCAGTGGGTGGAAGAATCTCGAAAAAGTAGCTGCGGAAGAGGGGCTTATTGCAACAGGTTACGAGCGTAAATACGCTGAGTACTCTCGCATTTACCAAATGGCATTGCTCTATCTTTATCATCCATCTTCCGCGCTATATTCTTGTCCTTTAGCAATGACTGATGGTGCGACTCGAGCCATTGAGCTCTATGGCGATGAGTATTTAAAATCAAAAGCCTATAAGCATCTCACCAGTCGTGATCCAAAGCTGTTTTGGACTTCGGGACAATGGATGACCGAGAGAACTGGCGGCTCTGACGTTAGTGAAACCTCAACCATTGCAAGGAGGGTTGGGGATCACTACGAGCTGCACGGTACAAAGTGGTTTACTTCAGCGACGACCTCGCAGATGGCGATGACTCTTGCACGGATTGAGGGTGCCGAGTCAGGAAGTCGAGGATTGAGCCTTTTTTATCTTGAGCTTCGTAATGATAAGAATGAACTCGATAAGATCATGGTCCATCGTTTGAAAGACAAGCTGGGAACCAGAGCATTGCCGACGGCGGAGCTGAGTCTTCAGGGAACACAGGCAAGGCTTGTTGGCGGCGAGGGTGGTGGAGTTAAAAAGATCTCAAGTCTTTTCAATATTACACGTATTTATAATTCTATTTCCTCAATTGCTCATATGCGACGAGGGCTGGCGCTTGCTAAGGATTATTCCTTAAAGAGAGAGGCCTTTGGCAAAAAAATCATCGACCACCCGCTGCATGTGGAGACTTTGATGGATATGTATGTGGACTATGCCGCCAGTTTCCATTTGACGATGCGGGCGGTTGAGCTCCTTGGTAAAGAGGAGTGTGACAAAGCCACAACTGAAGAGCGTGCACTTTTAAGACTTTTGACTCCGGTGATAAAGCTTTTCGCAGGCAAAAAAACCATGTCCGTGACGAGTGAGGTGATGGAGGTTTTTGGCGGAGCGGGTTATGTCGAGGACACGGGAATGCCTCGGATGCTTCGCGACGCTCAGGTTTTTTCAATCTGGGAGGGGACCACGAATGTTCTCAGCCTAGATGTCCTTCGTGCTATTGAAAAAGAAAATGCATTTAAGCCCTTCGTGCAAGAGGTTAGTGGGCGCTTGTTGGCTATAATGAAAGAGCCTATGGCTGGTCAGCAGCTCAAGGGTGAAGTGCAGGCAATTGAAATGGCTCTTAAGGATCTAGAGAGCTACTTTCACAGAATTGTTTCTGCTGGAATCAGCGGTCTTGAGGATTTACAGGCCTGCGGGCGCTATTTTGCGTTTAGTTTGGGGAATATTTTTGCGGCAACACTTATGACGGAGTTTGCCCTACACACCAAGGACCTTCGTGATATTGAAAGTGCCCGCCGTTGGTGCACCCGTAAGACACTCTTCGAGGTCCCAGAAACATCAGCCAGCCACAGATTCTCAAACTCAGAAATTATCAACGGTCTCTAAAAGGTACCTGGTCGCTTTTCGCAGGTCGAAGGCTTTTTGTGTCAACATTTAACCTATTTATGGGCTGGACTCGTTCCATAATGAGAAGGTCTGGCAATCGGGTCTCACCTCAAAACAGGGGGCGCAGCATCATGTGAAAGTTCAAAGAAATTTCATCAATGCGCTCTAATTTTTAATCGGACCTCGCCGATAAGATACTAAGACTAAGGTCCCGCAAGGGGCCCCCACAGTAAAGAGGAGACGACATGAAACTTAATTATACCTTTAAGCACCTCGATCATTCAGACTCGCTGATTAATTACACAGAAGAGAAAATGGAGGAGATCGGGAAGTTTTTGCTTAAAGAGGGTTACGGCAACGTCTATTATAGCAAAACAAAAAATGAATTCTGCGTGGAGGCTACGGTAAATACGCGAGAGAAATATTTTAAAGCAACGTCTTACAATTTGGACGCCTATACGGCGGTGGATATGGTTGTGGAAAAACTCGAAAAACAGTTCATTAAGACTCGGAAAATTAAGCAAGATCATAAGAAGCCGGACCTCAGCCGAGAGGGGAAAATTGAGCAATTAAACTCTCATTTGGAGTTTGAGTCTAAGGGCGGCAAAAAAGCTTCATAAAGTCTGAACTACAAGTAATTCCTTAGGCCCCCTGTTGAAAAAACTGGGGGCTTTTTATTGACCACCACCTTGGTTTGCGTTAATTTGCCCGTTACATAAAGCTGAATATTAGAGCGAGGATACGAAATTGAAAAACTATCTTTTTACAAGTGAATCTGTTTCTGAAGGACACCCAGATAAAATGGCAGATCAAATCAGCGATGGCATCTTAGATGCGATTCTTGAGCAAGATCCAAAGGGGCGAGTTGCTTGTGAGACTTTGTTGACGACAGGCCTTGTGGTTATTGCCGGAGAGATCTCGACCTCGGCAAATGTAAACTTCACAAATATAGCTCGTAATGTTGTCAAGCGCATTGGTTATGACAATACGGATAAGGGCTTTGACTACAAAACATGTGGTGTGATGGTGGCAGTTGGTCAGCAGAGCCCAGATATTGCCATTGGAGTAAAAGAAACTTTGAGCGACAATCAGGGGGCTGGTGATCAGGGCCTAATGTTCGGCTATGCTGTAAATGAAACTCCCGAGTTGATGCCGCTTTCTATCGCGATGTCACATAGCTTGGTTCGTGAGCTGGCCAACTTGAGAAGGGCCAATAAAGTCAACTGGCTCCGACCTGACGCTAAATCACAAGTGACAGTACAATACGAAAACGGTCTTGCTAAACGCATCGACACGATCGTGCTTTCGACACAACATTCTGAGGATGTAAATAACGACACGATCAAAGAGTTTATAGTGAGTGAGCTGATTAAAAAACACATCCCCGCAAAGTGGCTAGATAACAAAACAAAATTCCATGTGAATCCCACGGGGCGTTTTGTTATGGGTGGTCCAATGGGTGATGCTGGCTTGACGGGGCGAAAAATCATCGTAGACACCTATGGCGGTCATGGAGGCCACGGTGGTGGTGCATTTTCTGGAAAAGATCCCTCAAAAGTGGATCGCTCCGCCGCCTACGCAGCTCGTCATGTTGCAAAAAATATTGTTGGAGCCGGACTTGCCGACCGTTGTCTGGTTCAAATTGCTTATGCAATTGGTGTTGCTGAGCCTGTGAGTATCACAGTTAATGATTATGGAACCAGTAAAGTAGGCAGTGAGGTTCTAGAAAATGCAGTCCGTAAACTTTGGGACCTGCGCCCAGCCAGAATTATTAAAGAGCTCGATCTTCTTCGTCCAATTTACAGCGCGACTTCTGCGTATGGGCATTTTGGTCGCAACGAAGAGAGTTTTACTTGGGAGAAGCTGAACAAAGTTGACCAATTGAGAGATGTCGTTAAAAGCTTAAGCTAAATGAGAGCCCAAAGGGCGGAATTGGGCGACATGGATCCTAAATTTATAAGAAACTTTTCTATCATCGCCCATATTGACCATGGAAAGTCGACTCTTGCGGATGGCCTTCTTCAGGCGACAGGTGCGCTCACTGAGCGCGAGAAAAAGGCGCAGTTTTTAGACAATATGGAGCTTGAGCGAGAGCGCGGAATTACGATCAAGGCGCAAACGGTCTGTCTGGAGTTTAAATCTAAAGACGGCAATCTCTATCAAATCAACTTGATTGACACCCCAGGGCATGTGGACTTCGCTTACGAAGTTTCTCGTTCTTTGGCTGCCTGTGAAGGGGCGATCTTGGTGGTGGATGCAGCTCAAGGTGTGGAGGCTCAGACTCTTGCGAACGTTTATCTTGCGATGGAAAACGATCTAACAATCATTCCGGTATTGAATAAAATTGATTTGCCATCTGCAGACCCGGAAGGCGTACGCAAACAAATTGAGGAGACCCTTGGTCTTGACTGCGCGAATATCATTCACGCCTCTGCCAAGGAGAAAATCGGCATCACTGAAATCCTTGAGTCCATTGTGGAGAAAGTTCCGCCGCCAAATGCGGATCGGAGCTTAACTCCAAGAGCATTGATTTTTGATTCTTGGTTTGATGCTTATCAAGGAGTCGTGATCTTGGTTCGTGTAGTCGATGGCTCCATTAAAAAAGGCGATCGAATTAAATTCATGGCCACAGATTGTGACTATGAAGTTCTGCGTATGGGCAAGTTCATGCCACTTCCGCAGGCTTATGAGACGCTTGACGCTGGAGAAGTGGGATTTATTATCTGCGGTATAAAAAATATTCGCGATGTAAGAGTTGGCGATACCGTGACTGCCTCAAAACATCCATCGACGAATCCACTCCCAGGCTTTCAAAAAATTAAGCCAATGGTATTTGCCGGGATATTTCCGATTGTGGCTTCTGAATATGAAAATCTCCGGGATGCACTTGATAAATTATGTTTGAATGATTCCTCTTTGACTTTTGAGGTTGAGAAATCCATGGCCTTGGGTTTCGGTTATCGTTGCGGGTTTTTAGGTTTACTTCATATGGAAATTGTTCAAGAGCGTCTTGAACGTGAGTTCAACTTAGATTTAATTACAACGGCTCCGACAGTTGTTTACCGAATAACAAAGACTGACGGGTCGATCATGATGTTGGAGAACCCCTCAGGTATGCCGGCTGAAACGATGATTGCGAAGCTTGAAGAGCCGTTCGTAAAAGTGACTGTCCATACCCCGACTGACTACATAGGCAGTATTTTGAAATTATGTGAGGACAAACGGGGAGTTCAGCAAAAAATGGACTATGTGACTGAAAAAAAGGTCATTATTGAGTACAAGCTTCCTATGAATGAAATGGTGATGGATTTTTATGATCGGTTGAAGTCGATTTCTAAGGGTTATGCTTCTTTGGAGTATGAATTTGTGGATTTCGAAGAAGCGGATCTAGTTAAAATGGATATTTTGATCAATGGTGAGCCTATTGATGCCTTATCGTTGATTGTGCACAGGTCAAAATGTATTAATCGCGGACGTGCGTTAACTGAGAAAATGAAAGAGCTCATTCCGCGCCAACAGTACCAAGTAGCTATTCAGGCAACGATCGGAGCCAAGATTGTGGCACGCGAGACCCTGGGAGCCCTTAGAAAAGACGTGACGGCGAAGTGTTATGGTGGTGATATTTCTCGTAAGCGGAAGCTTTTAGAGAAACAGAAGGAAGGCAAGAAGCGCATGAAGCAGATCGGCACCGTCGATGTGCCCCAGGAAGCATTCCTTGCGATCCTTAAGGTGGAAGATTAAATATGAGTACAGACAATAAAAATAGTTGGGATTTTCGTACTAAGCACTTTTGGACCGATGGCTGGGGGTCACTCTTCCTGGCAGTTTTTATCGCTTTGTTTATCCGCTGGGGATTTATTGAAGCTTATGTGATTCCCTCCGGAAGTATGCTGCCTTCTTTACTGATTCATGATCACATCTTCGTTAATAAACTGGTTTATGGTATTCGTGTTCCGTTTAGCGAAAACTGGCTAGTTAAATTCGGAACTCCAAAGCGTGGCGAAGTAATTGTTTTCAAATATCCAAAAGACATGAGTACCTTTTTTATAAAACGTGTAGTCGGTGAGCCTGGTGACAAGATTTATTATGAAAATGGCACTTTGTTCATCAACGACAAGCCTCAAGAGAAGAAGGTTCCTGCCAGCCAAGACGATTTTAACTGGCTTCGCGATGCAGATTTCCAACGGGACGGAAACCTTGGTGATGATAAAAATAATTATGTTTTCTTTACCGAAGCCTTGGGATCGAAAGATCACAGCATTCTTCTTCGCCGCGGCGATATTTATGAAAGTTATGGGCCTGTGACAGTTCCAGATGGCCAGCTTTTCGTAATGGGTGATAACCGTAATAACTCTGCAGACAGTCGTGTTTGGGGATTTTTGCCTGAGCAAAATATCTTAGGACGAGCAATGTTTGTTTGGCTTAGTTGCGAAGAGACGATCCCTGGTATTCCTGTGCTTTGCAATCCACTGACGATTCGTTGGGGTCGCTTTTTCCATCAGGTGAATTAATGGACGCACAAAAAAGTCTTAAAGGCACTTGGCATCAGGCCATTGGGACTTTTCTTTTGCCTTTGTTTATTGTTTTTGTAGTCCGTTGGATTGTCGTTGAGCCCTTCGTGATTCCCTCTGGTAGTATGATTCCAAGTCTTTTGATACATGATCATATCCTGGTTAAAAAATATTCCCTTGGACTTAAAGTTCCATTTTCTGATTATTGGCTGACTCGTTGGAGAACTCCAAAGCGTGGAGAGGTTCTGGTTTTTCGCTATCCAGAGAACCCCGAGGTGTTTTATATCAAGCGCCTTATTGGCCTTCCCGGCGACACTGTGCTCGTGAGAGGCAGTGGGCAAATTACCGTGAATGGAAAAGAATGGGTCCTCAAAGCTCATGAGCCTTTGGAGGATGATAATTTCAAATATTATACCGAGAACACGGGAGAGCAAAAACACATTGTCCGCTTCTATGATACTCCACTTAAGAGTAATGAAAGCCAGGAGTACAAAGTCCCCTTACACGAATATTTTTTTATGGGCGATAACCGCGATCAGTCCAGTGATGGCCGTGTCTGGGGCTTTGTTCCTGAGAAATACCTTGTGGGTCCAGCATCGGTGATTTGGCTTAGCTGCGAGAATACCCTGACCTCAGTGTCGTATATTTGTGACCCCAGACAAATTCGCTGGAAAAGATTATTTAATTCAGTACAATAGTTTCATGCTGAGCAGTCAATGGAAGGACTATCTCGTTACTATTCTTATGTCTATCTTGCTGGCCTTGTTTGTAAGAAGCTTCATTATGGCGGCTTATAAAGTGCCGACAGGATCAATGCAGCCGGCACTTAAGGCTGGCGATTTCATTTTTTCATACCGAATGGCCTATGGTTTAAAAATTCCGTGGAGTCATATAGCTTGGGGAGAAAAGGCTCCTGAGCGTGGCGACGTGGTCGTGTTTTCCTATTCTAATCAGCCAGACACAAGTTATGTGAAGAGGGTCGTAGGATTGCCTGGTGATAAAATCCAAATCACTGGCGGAAAGCTTCTAATTAATGAGATTCCACTTGATTACGAACTCGAAAATCCCATACATCCTGAGGATAATCCGAACCCTGAGTCTTTTGATATTTACATTGAAAAAGGTCTCAGTAATCAACGCCGCGTAATTTTTAAAAAAAATCACGATGATCAGAATTTTGGTCCTTTGGTGGTTCCTCCTGGCGAAATTTTTCTTATAGGTGACAATCGAGACACGAGTGATGACTCAAGATACTGGGGCACCGTGCCAATTGGGCAGATTCATGGCAAAGTTCTCTTTGTTTGGTTGTCCCTGGATTGGCAAAAGCGCTGGGGCGGTGACCGTTATCCTGGCCTTCGTTGGGAACGGGTTTTTTCCGGAGTGCATTAGTTTTGTCCTCATTGACACCCTGAGGTGCCGCCAAATATCCTCTCAGATAGATGCCTCATCCATTCTCGACCTTGATTGAAATTAAAAATTTAGATTTTACAAGAATAGAGTCGCTTTTTCTCTCGGCCCAGGAGTTTTCAAAAAAATCAGAAGTACAAAGTGTCGAAAGCTCTGTTGCGAAAGCTGTGGCCTTGTTATTTTTTGAACCCAGCACTCGCACGCGCTTTAGTTTTGAAATTGCCGCTGCTCGTTTAGGACTACGTACTTTACTTTTGGACGGGGTTGGAGGCACTAGTCTTGAAAAAGGCGAAAGCATTGAAGGCACGGTTTTAAATATTGCAGCAATGGAGCCCGCCATGGTGGTCATCCGCTGCGGAGACGAGGTTGATCTTTACTCTCTTCAGAAAAAGATAAAGATGCCAATTTTAAATGCGGGCTGGGGCAAGCGGAGTCATCCTTCGCAAGCCCTCTCAGATGCTCTGACTTTAAGAGCCAATGGCCGCGACTTGGAAAAAGAAAAACTATTGATTATTGGCGATGTGAAGCACAGCCGTGTGTGGAGCTCGCATTTTCAGTTGTCCAAGATTTTGGGTTATGAGATTGCAGTTTGCGCCCCAAAGGAACTTCTTCCAGAAGGGGATTTGCCGCTTCATTTTTCTAATCTCAAAGAGGGCCTTTCCTGGGCAACCTCTGTGATGTCATTGAGAGTACAGCACGAGCGTCACAGTGTAGAGCATAACAAAAAATATTCCGTGGACTATTACCGGAATGAATTCGGTCTGAGTTTGCAAAAACTCAAAAGTTGGAAGTCGGATGGTTTAGTGATGCATCCAGGTCCGGTGAACTACGGTGTCGAGCTTGAGTTAGACGTGAATCAGGATCCACGCTGTAAAATTTTAGAGCAAGTGAGGTGGGGAACTTACCTACGCCAGGCCTTGCTCGCAGGCGTTCTTTCGGTAAAGGCGGTTTCATGAATAGAGCATTTCTTGTCTTAGAAACTGGAGAGCTGTACTGTGGAAAATGGCATGGCGGCGAAGATCGCGCTGGCGAAGTCGTATTTAACACCTCTCACTCGGGATATGAAGAAATTGCCACTGATCCTTCCTACTTCAATCAGATTGTAGTGATGACAGCGCCTATGCAGGGGAACTACGGCATCGACAAGAGGGCTTGGGAATCCAATCGTTTGTGGATTGAGGGCTTTATCTCCCTGCAGGTTCAAGAGTCTTCCCGCGATCACTCTTGGGTTCAGTGTTTATATGAAAATAAAATCCCAGTAGTCTCTGAACTAGATACTCGTGAGCTCGTTTTACGCTTGCGTTCAGGGGGGACTTCTTGGGGAGCTTTGGTTAAGTCTGATAATGAAACAGAAGCCAAAAAAAAGGCCTCTAGCTTGATTGCAGAAAAGAAAAAACTTGATAAGGATTGGGCTTATCAGGCCTCATGTAAAACCAAGCAGGTTCGTCGCGGTGATTTTTTAGGTGGCCCAAAAGTGGCAGTGCTTGATTTTGGTTCAAAAGAAAATATTTTACGCCAACTGCAAAGCTACTGTTCAGAACTTGTGATTTATCCAAGCCGCGTCACAACTCAGGAGGTGCTTGCAGCAGACCCTGACTTTGTGATGCTCACAAATGGCCCCGGGGATCCTGCGGATGTGGAGGTCGCACCGCAGACGATTCGTGAGCTCCTTGGTAAAAAACCAATATTTGGCATTTGCATGGGTCATCAGGTTTTGTCTCTGGCTTTGGGAGCTAAGACGTATAAACTCAAATTCGGACATCGCGGGGTCAATCATCCGATTAGGGACAATCTTTTGGGGCAAATCTATATGACAAGTCAAAATCATGGCTATGCTGTGGACGCAAAGACATTGCCCGTAGAGGCGCGGGTGACTCAGATAAATTTGAATGATGGAACAGTGGCCGGCTTTTTCAATTCAGAAAAGAAATATTTAGGAATCCAGTACCATCCCGAATCTTGCCCAGGCCCTCATGAGGCACAAAATCTATTTAAGTTTTTTATAGAGAAAGTTATATGAACGACTACGAAAAGTTAATTGAAAAGATACTCAATCACTTTGCTGGAGATAATTTCAAAGCAGAACTTTCTAGCGCAAAAAAAGAATTTTTCGAAAACTCTGGGACTTTGGATGAGCATGCTGAGTATTATGAGCTTCGCATGTCTCAGTTTTATGATTGGTATTTTTTCACCAGGGAATTGAGCGGCTATGGTCAAACTCCATTAGAGGCTTGTTTGCTTGAGCGTGAGCTGCGTTTTTCTGATGAAGAAATGAAACAGCTCGAAGTTTTAAAGCAAAATCGCCATTCTATTTTTGAGTTTAGTAAAACCAAAGGGGTCGATATATACATTAAAGATCTTTTGGCGAATAAAAAATTAATCGTGAAATCTTCTCCTTGGGTTTTTGGTTTTGCCGAGGAGGAGCTTTTTGAAGCACGTTTGATTCCACATGGTGATAATTTTGTTTTTACTCGTGGATTCTGCTTTCATCCAGAGCTTGCAAAGAAGTTTATATTGGAGGAAGTAAAACGTCACCGCAAGGATCCAGATTTGGATCCGGACTTTATGATGCTTCGTATGATTAAAATGCGTTTTAAGTATGAGCAATACAAACACGTAAATCCTGAGATGATATACACCAACGACGGAAAGCTAGGTTTGTAGAGTTCGCTAATAAAGGAGACTTTCTTGCCTCGTAGAGCTGATATAAAAAGAGTCTTAATTATTGGTAGTGGGCCAATTGTTATTGGCCAAGCCTGTGAGTTTGATTACTCGGGGACTCAGGCCTGTAAGGCTTTGATGAAAGAGGGCCTCGAGGTTATTCTCGTAAACTCCAATCCTGCCACTATAATGACAGATCCAGAAGTAGCCACTCGTGTTTATGTGGAGCCTCTTAAGATCGATTTTCTCGAAAAAATTATTGCTAAAGAGCGACCGGATGCAGTGATTCCGACTTTAGGTGGTCAAACAGCTTTGAATCTAGCGCTGGAGCTTCATAAACACGGCATTCTTGAAAAATATAAGGTTGAACTTCTTGGCGCAACTCCGAAGGTGATTGAAGCAGCTGAGGATCGCGAGGCCTTTCGTGGAATTTTAGATAAGGTATGTGCAAAATATCCTAAGAGTCATATGGTTCGCACCTACGAACAGGGCCAGCAGGTGGCTGAAGAACTTGGTTACCCTCTGATTCTTCGCCCGAACTACACTCTTGGCGGCGGCGGCGGTGGTATTGCTTACACTCCGGAAGTCTATCAAAAAATGCTCGTGGGCGCTCTTCACGAGAGTCCAACATCAGAAGTTTTAGTGGAAGAAAGTATTCTTGGCTGGAAAGAGTACGAACTTGAGGTAATGAGAGATGCGACGGGCACTTTTGTAGTGGTTTGTAGTATTGAGAACATAGATCCTTGCGGAGTTCACACCGGAGACAGTATCACAGTAGCTCCGCAACAAACCCTGAGCGATCAAGAATATCAAGCGATGCGCGATGAGGCCTATAAAATTATCAATGAGGTTGGTCTTGCAACCGGTGGGGCGAATATTCAATTTGCCACTCATCCTACAAATGGTGAGAGGGTGGTGATTGAAATGAACCCTCGCGTGAGCCGTTCTTCAGCGTTGGCAAGTAAAGCGACGGGATTTCCGATTGCGAAAATTGCCGCGATGTTGGCAATTGGCTATCGCTTGGATGAAATTTGTAATGATATCACAAAGAGCACTCCATCTTGTTATGAGCCTGCGCTTGATTATGTTGTAATAAAAATTCCATACTTTGCTTTTGAGAAATTTCCGGGATCAAAAGACACACTCAATACTCAAATGAAAAGTGTGGGAGAGGTCATGGGCATCGGCAGAACCTTTCAAGAGTCTTTGATGAAGGCGCTGTCGTCTATGGAGAAAAATCCGCAAGGGATACCGGATATCACTCTTTCCATAGACAAAGTATCTTATCCGAATAGCCAAAGAATCTATCATCTTTTTCAGATTTTCCGTGAAGGACGGTCCGTGATAGAGGTTGAGGGCCTCACTCAAATTAATCCGTGGTTCTTAGAGCAAATTGAGTGCTTAGTTCTTTTCGAGAAAAAATTCAAAAAGGAATTCATAACTAGCAACCGGGACTTGCTGCTCGAGGCAAAACGCAAAGGCTTTACGGATGCACGCCTTGGATCTTTGGTCGGCAAAACTGAACAGGAAATGCGTGACTTGCGGGACAAGCATGACCTTCATCCTCGATATCAGCAAGTGGATACTTGTGCGGGGGAGTTTGAATCTTCAACGCCGTATTTCTATTCTTCTTATTGGTTTAATAAAAGTGTTTCTTTGAAGGTTAAAGACCCAGTGGTTTTGATCGGCAGTGGCCCAAATCGTATTGGCCAAGGGATCGAGTTTGATTACTCTTGTGTGCGCGGCGTGAAGGCTTTTCAGAAATTAGGATATCCAGTAATCATGGTGAATTCAAATCCTGAAACTGTTTCTACAGATTATGATACTTCCGACATTTTGTTTTTTGAACCGCTTATTGCCGAGAGCCTAATTGAAGTTATGCGCTTCACAAGACCGATTGGTTTCGTCGTACAACTGGGTGGACAAACGCCTATCAATTTAGCGCCTGAATTGCAAAAGGCGGGCTTTAAGGTATTGGGTTCAAGCCTCGAGACCATTGAGCTTGCTGAGGATCGAGGACTTTTTAGTAAAATTTGCCGCGAACTCGATTTAAAAATTCCAAACTCAGCCATGGCCGCTGATATTAATGAGGCCTTGACCCAAGAAAGCCACGTAGGTTACCCGATGATTTTACGTCCAAGCTATGTCTTGGGCGGTCGTCGCATGGAGGTAGTCGAGAGTCGCGAAGAGCTTCAGTCCTATTTTGATCGACATCGAGAATTTATTTCTGAAGATCGTCCTTGTATGATTGATCAGTTCTTGCTCGGAGCACTGGAAGTTGATGTCGACTTAGTTAGGGGTATTGACTGGACGCTGATTGGCGGCATTGTCGAGCATATTGAGGCAGCCGGTGTGCACTCTGGCGATAGCATGGGGGTTTTGCCTCCCCAACGACTTCGTGAGTCCACCTGTGAGCGCATTGAGCTTTTGAGTATACAATTGGCAGAGCGTTTAAAGGTGATCGGGCATTTGAATCTTCAACTGGCGATTAAGAATGATGTGATTTATGTTTTAGAAGCCAATCCTCGCAGTTCACGTTCGGTTCCGTTCATTGCTAAGGCTACGGGAATTCCATTGATTGACCTGGGAGTTGCCGCCGTCCACGGTGTGCCAAAGTCTCAATTGAAGCTTGAGAATCTACAATGGCGAGATACCTCCACTGTGTCAGTCAAGGCGGTTGTTTTTCCGTTTAAGAAGTTTCCAGAGGCTGACTCAATTCTCGGTCCAGAGATGAAGTCCACTGGCGAGAGTATGGGCCGTGGTCCAGATTACGCCGAAGCCCTGATGAAGGCCTTTATTTCAAGCAATGTTCATTTGCCGCAAAATGGAGAAGTTTTTTTCTCGCTACGGGACAAGGATAAGGACAATCTCTTGGGCCTAGCGCGGGTTTTAATGAAAATGGGTTACACGATTTCAGCTACCTCAGGCACAGCTAAGCATTTTAATCAAAAAGGGGTTCATTGCTTATCTCTGAAGAAAGTCGATGAGGGGCGTCCTCACTGCGTGGATCGTATTCGTTCTGGTTATGTCAGTTTAGTCATCAATACCACGGCGGGACGTCGTGCCATCGAGGCCAGTTTTGATATCCGTCGGGCCTGTACAGATTATAGTATTCCATGTTTGACTGAGAGTGATGCTGCTGAAGCCTTTGTTTTAGCGCTTCGGAAAGTTCGAACGGGGCAAAGCGATGTCCAGTCATTGAAAGCGACTGAAGTCTTTATTTGAAAATTTTCTGAATTTGAATAGAATATATGTCATATGTTTATTCTAGAAGCGAAGAAATTAAATAAAATATTTTCTGGTGGGTTGTTTGAAAGCCCCCGCCATCTTCTAAAAGACGTTAGCTTTTCCCTTCCTACAGGGGAGACGACGGGTTTTGTTGGAAGTAATGGCTCTGGGAAAACCACGACTATTAAGTGCATGCTCGACTTTATGCGCCCCGACTCTGGGGAAACTCTTTTTTTTAACAAAGCCCTCGATCTTCAAGCTAAAAAGCGCATTGGCTATCTTCCTGAGCGCCCGTATCTGTATGAGTTTTTGAGTGGCATGGAGTTTTTGCGACTGCATTGGAATTTAGTTCAGGATTCTCAAAAGGACTTTATTGAACGATCTCACGAGGCGCTTAAACGTGTGGACCTGTTCGAAGCGCGCGACAAAAAACTTCGTCAATACTCCAAAGGGATGTTGCAAAGAGTGGGGATCGCCCAAGCCATTTTGAATAAACCTGATTTGTTGATTCTAGATGAGCCCATGTCGGGTTTGGACCCTGATGGGCGTGGCCTGGTGAAGGATATTCTTCGTGCAGAAGCCAAGCGAGGCACGAGTTTGTTTTTTAGTAGTCACCTTTTGCAAGATATGGAAGAGCTTTGCTCTCACTTAGTAGTTATTAATAAAGGAGCGATTCTTTATGACGGCGATTTAGTTTCATTTATGAAACAGTATACAAACTTAGAGGACGCTTTTCGCTTTGCAAAAGGGCAAGGGGATGGGGCTCTATGAAGAAAGTTTTTGTGATCGCGGTGACAACACTTCGAGAGATGATTCGCGAGAGGCTTTTCTTGATCGTGGTTTTTATAGCAATAGTGCTTTTCGGCATAAGTCTTTTACTTGGAGCACTGTCCTTTAGTGAACAACAGAGAATCTTGGCAAACTTAGGCTTCACCGCCATAGAGGTGGCCTCGGTAGGTATTTCTCTTTTTGCAGGAGCATTTTTGATTTCCAAAGAGATCGAAAGGCAGACTTTACTGTTGGTTTTGGCCCGACCTATTTCTCGCGATCAGTTTCTAATGGGAAAAGTCTCAGGGGTACTTGCCTTAAATACTTTGTTAATTTTATCTTTGGGAACTGTTTTATATATTCTGCTCGGGACCAGTCCCAGTTTCTTAAATTTTTTTACGATTTTACTTTCGATCTGGTTTGAAGCTGCCATAGCTCTTTCCCTTGTGATTTTTTTTAGTGTTATTGTGCGTCCAATTTTAGCTTTATTGATGGCCTTTGGACTTCTGATGCTCGGAGAGTGGATTCCTGATTTGCAGTTTTTCGCAGATAAGAGCAAGGATCAGTTTTTCATTAACGCGGTGAAGGGAGTCACTTGGGTGACACCGAATTTATTCCGCTTTAACTGGAAGTCATATTATTTTTTAGACTTGGGATTCGATAGACAAGATGTCGTGTGGATGATTGCTCACTCCTTTGGCTGGGCCCTGATCGTCTTCGTGTTTGCATGTCTTATTTTTAGGAGAAAAGATATTGTTTGAGCTGAATGGTTTATTTTCTGTGTTTTTTTTCATATTGGGAGCCTGCTTTGGTAGCTTTGCCAACGTTATAATTTATCGGTTGCCTAAGGGCGAAAGCATCGTGAGACCTCGTAGTCATTGCCAAAAATGTGGGAAGAGCGTTGCATGGTATGATAATATTCCGATGCTGTCTTGGCTGCTTTTGCGCGGAAAATGTCGTCACTGCGGAGCCGCTTTTTCATTCCGATATTTTTTTGTAGAATTTCTTACTGCGGCTTTATTTGCCCTGGCCTATTTTTATCTGGGTTTCAGTTGGAGTTTGCTAGAGGCTCTGATTTTTATTTTTTCATTGGTCTGCTGCACTTTTATTGATTTTGACCATATGATTTTACCTGATGAATTTACTTTGTCAGGTATCGTGATTGGGCTTCTTGGTGCATGGTTAAATCCTCAGCGCGAATTCCTAGATGCACTTTTGGGAGCCCTGATGGGCGGCGGCTTTTTGTGGGCAATGGCTTATCTTTATTATGTTTTCACCAAACAAGAAGGCATGGGCGGGGGTGACATTAAGCTTCTTGCTTGGATTGGAGCGGTCCTTGGTTGGAAGGCAGTTCCCTTCGTGATTATGGCCGCGGCTATAGTTGGCAGTGTGATCGGTTTAATTTTAGCTCGGGAGCAAAAGAAGGGCTTGAAAACCGTGATTCCCTTTGGTCCCTATCTAGCCCTTGGTGCAGTTCTTTATATGTTTGGCGGCCAGACCATAGCCTCATGGTACTTTAATCTGTTTCTACCAGCCTTTAGCTAGACCCACGAGTTTGACATTCGTGCTTCCAACAGAAATAATTTTAGTTGTTGGACCTGCGTCTAAATATTTGATTTTAGACCAGTGTCTGAAATGGTGGCTAAAAAAACATGTTTTTGAAATCGAAAAAAGTATTAGGACTCGACATTGGCACGAGTTCCATCAAAATAGCTGAACTAGATGTCTCCCGAAAAGGAGCACAACTAATCTCTTTTGGGTTTGCTCCAACGCCACCAAACTCTGTGGCCGCCGGCGAAATTTCAGACATTTCTTCCGTAGGGATGGCTGTTCAAGGTCTTGTCGCGGAAATAGGTTCGAAGAGAAAAAACATCTCTACAGGAATGTGGGGAACCGCCGTAATCGTTAAGAAAATTACCATTCCAAAAATGGATAAAAAACTGATTCAGGATCAAATCCGTTTCGAGGCGGAGCAGTACATTCCCTTCGACATCAATAATATCAGCCTAGCTCACCATGTTCTTGGTACGAGCTCATCCCATGACACTATTGATTTATTGCTGATTGCTGCTCAAAACGAATTGGTATTTCAGTATACTGCGGTGATTGAGTCCACCGGTCATAAATGCAGTGTTTTGGATGTGAGTGGTTTTGCCCTGGCCAATTGTTTTGAGGCTAATTACGGAAGGTTTTCCCGCGATGTTATCGGCATCCTTAACTTCGGCGCATCCATTGCAAACTTTGTGGTGATTCATAATGGGGATGTTGTTTTTTGTCGCGACATTCCTGTGGGTGGCCAAAATTATACAAATGAAATCCACAAGAGTATGGGTATATCTCCTCAAGAAGCCGAGGCCTTGAAGCTTAGCGCGGTTTCCCGTCGTGGTGAAGTCCCTGCAGATGTTTATAATATTATTACTTCAACCAATGAGGTAGTTACGGAAGAGGTTCGTAACAGTTTGGATTTCCTGAGTGCCACCACAAATGGTTTAACTTTAAGTCGCTGTTTTTATACTGGTGGCAGTTCGGTGACGACGGGGCTAATTGAAAATATTTCCCGTGTTACGGGAATTCCATTTGAACCTTTTAATCCCTTTGCAAAAATAAAAGCCAATCCCAAAAAGTTTTCAAAAGATTATTTAAATCAGATCAAACACTTTGCAGCTATCGCCACTGGACTGGGTATTCGTCAGTCGGGGGATAGTCAATGATTCGAATTAACCTTGCCTCAACGCGGACCATGGCGGCCGCCACGGGCGGCGCAGCGGCTATAAGTAATGCCGGCGAGGCCTCCAGCGAGCAGGCACGCAAGGATGCTCTGATAAAGCTGTTGATAATTTTATTGGCCCCAATAGCTTTATATTTCTACGAAAATCAAAATATTACAGCAATTCGCAGTGACTTGAGTCACAAGCAATCTGCGCTGGCGGCGCTACAATCGTTTAACGCCAAGGCCGAAAGTGCGGTTAAAGAGATTAAAAAATTTAAAGAAGACGAGAAGAAAATCCAGGCTCGTATTACAGTTTTGGAGAAGCTTGCTAAAGATCGTTTTCGTGAAGTAAAAGTTCTTGACCTTTTTCAGCAAGCAATTCCAGAGAAAGCTTGGCTCACTCAAGTAACCATCAAAGAAGGCAAGGTGCTTCTCGCCGGTTATTCATTGAGCGATGTCGATATTTCTACTTTCATGGACTCTCTTTCTAAAAGTGTTTTTTTGCAGGAAGTGGTTTTGGTTAGTTCCAGTGAGTTCATTCAAGATGGCAATACCCTGAGGAAGTTTGAAATTAGTTGTATCCTCGAAAAAGCAGGGGGGCGGCCTTGAATCAGCTAATTGAAAAGCTCACTTCAATGACAAATGGACGGGCTATTATTATTGGCTTGATGATAGGTGCTGCTTACTACTTTATGATGTACGATGATGGTTCAGCACTCACTCATCAGGTTACTGTCGTCAGTGGCCAGTTGAAAGAGGCTGAAACAAAAAAGAAAGATACAGAAGTGACATTGCGCGAAGAGGCCGGAATGAAAGAGTCTGTCGGAAAGCTCAGCGAGCAATATGCACTTATTGCGAAGAAGTTACCCTCAGATTTGAAATCCTCTGAAATGATTCGCGGTATTGACTCAGTAGCAAAGATGGCCGGAGTGAGTATAAAAATGAAGAAACCGGGCAGTGTGAGCAAAAATGAAGTGGTTGAGGAGTTGCCCGTAAATGTTATACTTGAAGGAAAATACTCTCAAATTACATCATTTATATATTATACATCGAATTTAGAACGTCTAACGAGGGTCCTGAACTTTTCAATAACGGCCCCGGATGATGCGAAAAACAAACCCCTGCGCTTTGAAGGACAAGTAGTAAGCTATAAACTCACACCAGAGCCTGAAAAATCGGATAAACCTACGGAGCCGTCGAAGTGAAATCAACACGTTGGGTGATTACATATGTTGTGATGGCCTCGGTGGGGTTGTGGGTGGCCTTTTTTATGAGTTTACAGTTTTTAACTCCGAGTCGTGCCCAGACTGCTGGCGCTAACCAAGCACAGAAAATGGCACAACCAGCGTCCGGGGATTTGCCACCAGAATTTTTACAAGATACTCAAGAGACAGCGCCGGCAAATGGCAATGATGGAAGAATTCCCCCTCCTCCGACCCAGCCACCAGTGACCCCGGCGCAGCCAACACCGCCTGTGCCGCCAGCTCCAGGAGGAGACCCTTCGCAGTTGCAGGGTAATGCAACGGGCGCTGTGGCGCCACAGTTTGCTTCAGATGATCAGTATACTTATGATCCAACGGGGCACCGGGATCCGTTTGTTCCTTATCGGACTTATCGTCCAGCAAAAGCTGGGCAGCAGGCAAAAGTGGTTGATTTATCGGACCCTTTGCAAGCATGGGATTTAGATCGCTTCACAGTTGTTGCTGTAATGTGGGGGGTCCGTTCGCCGAAGGCGATGGTTAAAGATCCTGATGGAAAAATGTATATGATTGGTAAAAATACGAAGATTGGTCGGAACAATGGTCAGGTCGTTGCCATCCGAGAGGGTGAGGTCGTCGTGGTTGAAACAATTGAGAACGACGGCGTTCAAACGAAAGAAGTACGGATTCTCGAACTTAAGAAGTAAGTTCGACACAAAATCAGGGGGACCTAGTGAACGGATTCATTAGACTGATAATTATAGGGGCGTTGGTTTCTTCTCTACTTAGCTGTGCCACACAGCAAACAGAAGAGGCGGATTCACTCACGACCGAGTCTTATTCAAATAAGGATTCGGCGGATTCTGGGACATCTCAGGACAACTTTTCGGATTTCGATAATGCCGACAGTAGTACGAGCCAAAGCACAGCTCAGGAGTCCTCAGGTAAGGATCCGGAGCTTGCCCTGGAAGATGAGATGGACCAAGCCAGTGGTGCTTCTGACAAGCCAGCGGCAACAAATGACTTGGACAATCAGGCCAAAAATGAACTACAGCCCGAAGCCCCAGCAGAACAGGCACCTTTCCCTGAGGAACCTGTTGTAGATGAAAAGCCAGTTGCACAAGAGCCGCCACCACCACCTCCGAGTATAGATGAGTCAGTAGCTCCAGAACAACCTGTGGCGGCAGAAGCGCCTCGAGTGTCTGAGGAGGTAGCAAGTGAAAAGCCTGTTGAAATCACTGATCTTAAATATAAAGCGAATGATAGTGGTGGTACCGTGATTGTTGAGGCGAATGGAGTTGTAAACTATACGACCCGTGTAAATCACGATCTCAAGCAATATATCGTCGAGATTCCAAATACAATCTTACCTAGGAAGCTTAAAAGAACATTGAATACCAAAGATATTAAAGGTGCTGTGGGCGCGGTGGATGCATATCAAAGTCCCGGCTCAAAAACCTCTCGTATTGTAGTGCAAATGCGAGAGGGCTTTGCGGAGCCCGTGGTCCAACAGGAAGGCAACACACTTCTTATTGTAACCTCCCCAAGCGCAGCTGGCGAGGGCAATGAGGTTGCTTCTCAAACATCAAACAAGGGTGAATCCGAGGTCAATGTTGACTTGAACAGTAACAAGATTCTTGCAAGTCAGTCTTTAGAGGACTTTCTCTCTGGAAATACTAAATTTTATGGTCGCAAAATTTCCATTGAAGTAGGCAATATCGATGTTCGCGATGCACTCAGATTTATTACCGAAGAGAGTGGCGTCAACATGGTAATAACTGATGAAGTGAAGGGGAATATCAGCCTGAAACTTCGCGAAGTGCCTTGGGACCAAGCTCTTGTGGTGATCATGAAGGCTCGACGGTTGGGTTACAGTCGTCAGGGAAATGTTCTACGTATCGTTCCCTTGGAAGAGTTAAGAAAAGAGGAGGACGAGGCTACAAAACTGGCATTAGCACGCAAAGTCATAGAACCTTTGAAGGTTCGTGCCTTTAATATTTCCTACGCCAAAGTGGACGAGTTAGATAAAAAAATCAAAGACTTCCTTACAGAAAGAGGCAAAGTCGTCGGCGATGTGCGGACAAGCACGATCGTTGTAACGGATGTGGAAGAGAGCTTAAATCGCATCATGAAGCTAATTCAAGGCTTGGATTCTGCACCACCACAAGTATTGATTGAGGGTAAGATCGTTGAGGCCTTGGATAGTTTTCAAAGAACTGTCGGCGTTCAGTGGGGGCTCAGTGGCGCAGATATTCAAATTGGTAATGGAGCAAAGGGCCCAATCAACCTCCATCCCAATCTTGGAGTGGGGCAGGCGACAGCCACCCCTGGCGGTTTGGGTTTTGGTTTAAGCGTGGGAACCCTGGATATTTTTGGAGATTTAACAGCAAGTCTGGCTCTTTTTGAGAAAGAAGAAAAAGTAAAAGTCCTCTCCTCTCCTCGTATAGTGACACTTTCCAACGAAAAGGCGGATATTAGCCAAACCAATGAGCTTCCTGTAAAAACCCTGACCCCTCAGCCAAATGGCCCGCCACTTATTGCGTATCAATTTAAGCCACTGACACTCAAGTTAGAAGTTACTCCTCAGGTTACAGGCGATGGTACAGTTATAATGAAAGTGTCGGTTACTCGCCAGATTAAAGGGGCCGCTGTGAGCACTACGGATGATACTTTTTCGGTAAACAGTCGTGAGGCCAATACTCGTGTAATTGTAAAGAATGGACAAACTGCGGTTATTGGGGGTATTTATCGTTCAGATGTAACTGAGGGCATTACCGGCGTCCCATGGTTGAAAGATATTCCAGTATTGGGATATTTATTTAAAGGAACGAGTACTGATAGGCAGCGTTCAGAACTGCTTATTTTCCTGACCCCGAGAATCTTAGCCCAGGCCGAGGGGCCTGGGGTCCACAGTGAAGGAGAGTGAACTTATGAAAGGGCTACAAATATTACTTAGTGGTTTTTTTATGCTCACACCTCTTAGCTGTGGAAAAAAGAAAGACAGTGATCTCGGGATTCAAATGAGCGGAAGTAATACGTATTTGATTGATGCCAAGTCACAAAGCTGTACCAACAGAGTTGCGGCCTTTACAAACCCCATTTCAGTGTCTCCGGCTTCCGATGTCCCGGCACTATACTACACACTCCAAGGAGCTACGCTTACTTGGAAAAACGCAACGGATGTGGCCTATATTATTAAAATGGAAATCGAATTTAAAAGTGTCGATTTAACCCATACCTGCACAATTTCGGGCAATGAGCTACTTAGTGTTTTTTATGACTTTACGACGCCTAAAGCTTGGGACGGAACTTTGCCTGCTGCGACAAGCTCCAGCCCTTTGACAGTGCTTACGTCACAATGCCCGATCCGTTGCGGTTCAATCACGGTGGCTGATAAAGCAAAATCTTTTACGGCCACCGGCATCCTAACATTAGTGGGTTTCCAAAGATCTCCGACTGGGGAGGAGAAGCCAATTAGTGTCCAAACAGACGTAAAACTTAGCTATTAATAGATTTGCCAAGCGCAATGTCCTAGATTAATCCTATCTTCCATGGATCTTTTTTCGGCTTTGCAGTCGCCAGCGTCAGCTCCCTTATCGGAGGTTCTTCGCCCGAAGAACCTCGATGAAATTATTGGCCAGGAAAAGACCGTGGGCCCTCGCTCTAAGCTCGGTCAGATGCTGCGTAAAGGAATAGTTCCCAGTCTTATTGTTTGGGGCCCTCCAGGAACAGGCAAAACCACTTTTGCTCTGGCTTTGTCCCAGCACATTCAAGCTCACTTTGTAAATCTAAATGCTGTTGATTCCGGGGCCAAGGCTCTTCGTGAAGTTGGCGAGGCCGCGCGCGATCGTCGCTTGCAGTTCAATCAAAAGACGGTGCTTTTTGTTGACGAGATTCATCGTTTTAATAAGGGTCAACAAGACGTTCTACTTCCCTTTGTTGAAAAAGGCGATCTAATCCTAATAGGAGCGACGACAGAAAATCCAAGCTATGAACTTAATAGAGCCTTGCTTAGTCGCAGTCGGGTAGTGGTCTTCGAGAGACTCACCACCGAACAATTGCAAAACATACTCGATAAAGTATGCCGTTTCTATATATCTTCGATTGACCAAATATTGAGACCAGACGCCCATCGAAATCTGCTAGAGCTTTCTGACGGAGATGCCCGGCGCTTGATTAACTCTCTTGAAATCATTTTTGATTACTATCGTTTTGAAAAAGGTCCGGATGCAAATATTGAGCAGCCGAGTTTCCCTTTAGATTTAGGGTCCCTCCGCGAACTTTTGCAGATGAGTCCCTTGGGGTATGATAAGTCATCAGAAATGCATTATGATGTTATTTCGGCATTTATTAAAAGCATCCGCGGAAGTGATCCTAACGCTGCAATTTACTATATGGCCCGTATGCTTGAAGGTGGTGAAGACCCTGTATTCATCGCTCGGCGCTTAATTATCCTGGCTTCCGAGGATGTTGGAAATGCAGACCCCCGGGCCTTATCTCTGGCCGTCGCTGGGCTCCAGGCAGTGGAGGCCATAGGACTTCCAGAGGCGGCAATTACACTTTCCCAGGTCACAACATACTTAGCGTCCTGTCCAAAGTCGAATCGCTCTTATATGGCATTAAACCAAGCCAAAGAATGCGTTAAAGAGACGATGACTTTACCGATTCCTTTGCGTCTACGTTCTTCCAAGACCAGTGTTTCTAAAGAGCTTGGCTACGGTCAGGACTATAAGTACCCACATAGTTTTGAAAATGCTTGGGTGGAGCAAAGTTATATGCCGGAGGGCCTCGAAAACAGAGTTTTCTATGAGCCTTCTGGCCGAGGTTTTGAGAAAACTCTTAAGGAATATCTTCAGTGGCTTAGAAAGCCAAAGGACTAGTACTCTTTAAATCGTCCGCTGAGCACAGACACATATGCAAACCTCAGACCCCTGAGCAGTGTGTGAATGCTTCGTATTTGCCGGAACTTCCACGCGATCTCCAGAGCGTAAGAGAAACTGATTACCAGAGATGTTGAAAAGCAATTCACCTTGAATAATCACGCGCACTTCGCAAAATGGATGTCGATGCTCGTGAACCTTCGTTTGAGGATCATAAGTTTCCTCATAAGGCTCGAGCCCTTCTGACTCTAAAATCATGTATACTTGAGTTTTATTAGGCGTAAGAGGCGCCTGCCAGCGTGTGATTAGCATACTTTCTCCAAATGATCTTAATGTATCTCAAAAATAGACGTTTTCAACAAGGCTCCCTGCGTTCAGCTTTGAGACACCTGACCCGATACAAGGCCGGATTAATTAAAAATATTAGAAAAATATAAAGTACCACAAAACAATCGACGATAGGAGAGTATCAGCATTAGAGCGCTATTCCAGGAGGGTTCGTTGAGTAGCTCCAATAAACATAAAGTAACCACCACTGATTTAGACAGTATTTTGAACTACATCGACTCGTCACGGGGCTTGCAAGCAAAAGTTGGTGAGAGTGGAAAAATACAAGTCTTTCAAGAGCTCGATGGTAAGATTTTTAACTTCACATCACAGGATATTTTTGAAATTCTTCACCGTACAGATGCAGATGGAAAGCCATTTATTCAACTAAATCTAAATGGCGGCCATAAGGTTCTGCTCACTGATACGTTAATTGGCTTTAAGCCTATTGAAACCTTCGGCCTGGATATTTCACGCATCCCTAAGGTTGTAACAACTCCAGATTTACTTAGTGTTTTTGAAGCTATTGAGGAATCCTTGGGGGCCGAGTCGGGAGCCGATAGTGAGGTCGAAATCCTCAAAAAAGTTTATCTCTCGATCCTGGGCGGCGGTGAGCGGGTGGGTTTTGACCTGACTTTTGAAAGAAAGTGGCTCAATCGGCTTATTGCATCAAAGTCAAAGGCCAGCGCCTAACTAGCAGTTATATCTAAATATTCCAGTATCTTAACTAAAAACATCTACGGAAGCTTCCATAGATGTTTTTAGTTTCTATTTTAAACCAACTCAATACCCAATTTATTTTGTAAATTGCTGTTGACCTTTGATTCCGTTTAGTAGAGATTCGTCGAACTTTGAACGGGGGCATAGCTCAGCTGGGAGAGCATCTGATTTGCATTCAGAAGGTCGCAGGTTCGATCCCTGTTGCCTCCACCAAGCAGTTTAAAGTTAAAATTAGTATTGTTTTGAAATTAATAAATTAATTCGAAATAAAACTAAAAAAATGTTGACGGACAGAGGCTAAGCGAATAAAACATTACCTCTCGCAACGATAAAGAATAATTTGCCAAGTGATTTTCGCTCTTTGAAAACTAAATAGCTAGATAGAAAAATTTTTGGGCTCTTTGAGCAAGTAGTAATATTTGCTCACAATTTCAAAATATTCGAACAAACAATAGCGTAAGCTAGCTGTTTGATTCAGAAACAGAATTATAACTGGAGAGTTTGATTCTGGCTCAGAACAAACGCTGGCGGCGTGCCTAATACATGCAAGTCGAACGGGGAAAGTAGCAATACGAGTACTAGTGGCGCACGGGTGAGTAATGCGTGGATAATCTGCCTTCAAGTGGGGGATAACTAGTCGAAAGATTAGCTAATACCGCATAAGACCACAGGATCTGAGGATCAAGGGGTTAAAGGTTTTTCGCTTGAAGATGAGTCCGCGTGAGATTAGCTAGTTGGTGGGGTAATGGCTCACCAAGGCAACGATCTCTAACTGGTCTGAGAGGATGATCAGTCACACTGGAACTGAGACACGGTCCAGACTCCTACGGGAGGCAGCAGTAGGGAATATTGCACAATGGAGGAAACTCTGATGCAGCGACGCCGCGTGAGTGATGAAGGCCTTCGGGTCGTAAAGCTCTGTCGCAGGGGAATAACAAAATGAATGTACCCTGTAAGAAAGGATCGGCTAACTTCGTGCCAGCAGCCGCGGTAAGACGAGGGATCCTAGCGTTGTTCGGAATTATTGGGCGTAAAGCGGGTGCAGGTGGCTTTGTAAGTCAGGTGTGAAAGCCCAGGGCTCAACCCTGGAAGTGCATTTGATACTGCGAAGCTTGAGTGTAGGAGAGGTTACTAGAATTCTTGGTGTAGTGGTGAAATACGTAGATATCAAGAGGAATACCGGCGGCGAAGGCGGGTAACTGGCCTAACACTGACACTCAGACCCGAAAGCGTGGGGATCAAACAGGATTAGATACCCTGGTAGTCCACGCCGTAAACGATGGATACTTGTTGTTGGAGGTATTGACCCCTTCAGTGACGAAGCTAACGCGTTAAGTATCCCGCCTGGGGAGTACGGTCGCAAGATTAAAACTCAAAGAAATTGACGGGGGCCCGCACAAGCGGTGGAGCATGTGGTTTAATTCGATGCAACGCGAAGAACCTTACCTAGGTTTGACATG
>JANMPT010000062.1:0-1914 GCA_031370005.1 Bdellovibrionales bacterium
CGACGAATTCAGCGTAGGCGCTGCGCAGGCCGTCGGCCAGCGCGGTTCGTGCCGTCCAGCCGGTTCTGGCGAGCAGCCCCACGTCCATCAGTTTGCGCGGCGTGCCGTCGGGCTGGCTGGTGTCGAAGACGATCTCGCCGCGAAAGCCGGTGGTGCGGCGCACCAGTTCGGCCAGTTCGGCGATCGTCACGTCATGGCCGACGCCGATGTTGACCAGCGGCGGCTCGAAGCGGCCGCTCACGCTCTCGTCGCTGCCCAGCAGCGCACCGTAGCGCTCGGCGTCCAGGTTCATCAGGAAGACGCAGGCATCGGCCATGTCGTCGCTGTACAGGAACTCGCGGCGCGGTGTGCCGGTGCCCCAGACGGTGACGGCGGCGTCGCCATTGACTTTGGCTTCGTGGAACTTGCGCAGCAGGGCGGGGATGACGTGGCTGTTGGTCGGGTGGTAGTTGTCGCCCGGGCCATACAGGTTCGTCGGCATCGCAGCCAGGAATTTCGTGCCGTATTGCCGGTTATAGCTCCAGCACATCTCGATGCCGGCGATCTTGGCCAGCGCGTAGGGCCGGTTGGTGGGCTCCAGCGGGCCGGTGAGCAGCGCGCTCTCCTTCATCGGCTGGGGTGCCAGCTTGGGGTAGATGCAACTCGACCCCAGAAACAGCAAACGCTGCACGCCGGACAGGTAGGCCGCGTGGATCAGGTTGGTCTGGATCGCCAGGTTGTCGCGGATGAACTCGGCCGGGTACGCGTTGTTGGCCACGATGCCGCCCACCTTGGCCGCCGCCAGAAACACAAATTCCGGCCGTTCGGCCTCAAAGAAGGCGCGGGTGGCGCGCTCATCGGTCAAATCAAGCTCGGCGTGGGTGCGCAGCAGCAGGTGCTGGTGGCCGGCGGCTTGCAGTTGGCGCACGATGGCGCTGCCCACCAGGCCGCGGTGGCCGGCGATGTAGATGCGGGGGGAGGGGATCATGGGTTCACGCGGTGTGGCTACCAGCCCTGGTGCAGGAAGTCGATGGCATCGAGAATGGCAGCGCTGTGACGGTCGAGGCTGGCGATGTGATGCTTCAACTCCGCCGCTGGAATGGCGGCCATGAACTGCGTCAACATCGAAACAGTGACGCCCTGGATCTCAAAGCAGGGGTTCAGGCGGTCCGCTGCCTTGGGTGCCAAATCCAGTGGCAACAGCGGCACCACAACCCGTGTGCTCAGTGGGCTGAGGAAACCGGCTTGCACGTCAAGCAGGTAGCCAGGCTCGCCGGGTTGGGCGTAGGCGTCGAATCTGGCCATCAGAAGTTCTTGAACCTCGCCAGCGGCAGGCCGTTCCTCTCGACGTAAGCATTCGAGCTGTCCAGTGCGTCCTGGTTGTCCTGCAACCAGAGTTCGGCCTGCCTCGCAGCCACCGCGCGGGCCAAGCCCTCTTCGGAAGCCTGTGAGATGTTGATCTTCAAGTCCTTGGCTCGCGCCAACAACTGGGCCTCGAACGTCACGTTGGTGGCTTTGCGGGCAGCGGGCAGGGGGCGGGATTGCATGGGCGATTGACGCGACGATGTTGTTGTTTATGTTGCCAGTCATGTGCGTGATTGGCAACATCAATCGCAACCATGGCGGTGCTTCAGAAATTCCGGCCATGCCCTGCGACATTCCCTGCGCCCTTCCTTTGCCGGGCTCGCCGTAGCGCTGGCCCTATTCGTTGTAGTCGTAGGCCTGAAAACCCGCCAACTTGACCAGGCTGTCGCGGCTGGCGGCGCTGTAATCGGCTTCGACCATCTCGCGCACCAGCTCCGAAAACGGCGTGGTGGGCTCCCAGCCCAGTTTGGCCTTGGCTTTGCTCGGGTCGCCCAACAGGGTTTCCACTTCGGTGGGGCGGTAGTAGCGCGGGTCGACCTTGACCACCACGTCGCCCACCTTGCATTTGGC
>JANMPT010000099.1:0-1505 GCA_031370005.1 Bdellovibrionales bacterium
AGTTGGGCGTTCCCCTCATCACCGATAAAGCCAGAGGCAAGGGTTGATTCATCGTTATGGACAACAAGCCAACCCAGTACTCCCGTGTAAGGGTCGAACGTGCCCCTTTCGATATCTTCCACAGGAGTTGCACCGACGACCGCCTGATAGGATCCGCTCATTTTTATGAGATGCTCCACCAAATCTGATGGTTGGGCGGGTAATAAGAATTTAAACCATCTGTCTTTATATATTTTTCCATGCCTAAATGGCCCTTCAAATTCCCCGACAAACGATTTCATGAATTTGGCTTGAGCCGAGATCGCAGGTATAGTGGGTAACATAGGATAGTTAGTTTTTGGTGTCAAAAAAGGAGATCACTTTAGTTTTATTTTTTCTCAATCTTTTCATGTGACCCTTCACCTCTGTTCTCAGTTCGGATTTATCTTTGGCTTGGGACCCATTTAGATTTTGACTTTTCAAGACGACCCATGGTTTTTCTGCTGGATTTAGTTCGGGCGAATATGCGGGAAGAATTTCCAGTTTGAATGACGTCTTGTTGTCTTTCGCGTATGCTTTAACAATATTTGCAGTGTGAGTTGGAGCGCCATCTACAATAAGAACAATGAATCGTGTCGGCTGCTCACGACGAAGTTTTCTGACAAATCGCAAAAAAACTTTAGCTGTAAACATTTCTTTCTCTCTTGTCAGTTCGAATCCCATTCTTCCCTGCGCATTAACGGCGGCGGTGACGCCTACATGCTGGCCTCTGCGACCTGAAACTCGAACAATTGGTTTAGCTTGTGGGAAAGCCCAGGTCCGCCCAACGTAAGGGATCAACGACACCAATGCTTCGTCTGCATAAAACACTAAAGCCTTTACCCGCTTGGCAAATTTGAGAATTTGCGGAAGCCTCTCTTTTTTCCATTCACGCAGGGCCTTTGGATCTTGCTCAAGAGCTCGCCTTTCTGGAAACTTGAAGTTCAATCCTAAACGTCTCAATAAACGAGGCATATGCTTGCGGTGATATTCAATCTCAAACTCATGCTTGATATAATGCCTCAAGCGTGGTCCCGACCATAAATCTGTCGGGTATCCAAGTTCGGAGGCAGGATGACGAAGAGCTTTTAACAATGTAGAAAATTGTTTCTCGCCAAGCGCGGGCTCTGGACCCGATGCTTTACTTGCCTTGAGACTCTTAACCCCATCAGTTCGCGCTCGCTTTAGCCAGATATAAACTGCTTCGGATGTAACTCCAAAAGATTCCGCTATAGTAGCAACAGGGACATTGCGTTTGTTTAACTTTACAGCGGCAAAACGAAATCCTTCTAATGTTGTATGATCTAGAGATCGCCCATCTTTCATCTGCAAAAATGGTATGAATTGAAGTTTAAAAAATCAACAAAAAACTAACTATCCTATGTTACCCACTATAGCTTAGGCCCACCCCAGCCGCAAACTCCACAAGCCCAAGACCACAGCTCTGATAAACCTTCATGATTTCACCCCGCATCTCCGCAGATAGA
>JANMPT010000120.1:0-2318 GCA_031370005.1 Bdellovibrionales bacterium
ATATGCTCGAGGTCAAATCGAACACGGGTTCCGATAACCTGATAGTCATTGCGATGGATTGCGAATGTAAGTCCGGTTTCTACAGCTGTCGCCGAAAGACCGAAATAGGTGCCAATTGCTGAATATGCAATTTGGGTAAGCACCTTGTCTCGCAGGGCATCAAACACAGCATCGATGGCGTATGCAGCAACCCCTGCTGGGGTGGCCAATGCGGCGATTTCAAAGGCAGTCTTTATGTCCTCTGCAATTTCAAAAAGAGTCAACCCCGTATTGACGACTTTCACGCCGTATTCACCAACATACGGTACGACATCGCCCGTGTGAGAGAAGTTGACGAAACGTGACGCATCAATCGTCGTTGCATCTAAGGTTCCAGGGTTTCCAAAAGTTGCGCCTCGGTACCGGGTATCACTACCGTAGCGCTCCATGAACTCCTGAGCAACTGACCCACCCAAGCTATGACCGGTAACCAGTACTTGTTCTATTCCATTGCTCTGCACATTGGCGTAAGCCGCGACTGCGGCCATCAAGCCCGAGAGCTTATTGGCATGCCCACTGATATCGACGATGTCGTCCCAAAGATCAAGGGGTTGGGTGTCGAAATTGGTGCCCTCAAAAGCAATGCCCAGCGTCTTCTTGCCATCGAGGATGGTCCACCCTACCGTCGCCGATGCGTTTCCATATTCATAACGAAACAAATGCCCGCCTGCAACGCTACTGCCCATGTCAGGCGTAGCGCCAAGCGCACTGGCGTTGATTGCTGTCCAAGCTTGCAGGGGCGCGTTGATCGCTGCAATTTTTACCGCATCGCCGTGGAAATGCGCGTCCGAATAAGCGCGCGTTGCCAAATTGACCGCTGCAATGAGAAAGGACGAGTCGGTGGTCGTAGATAAAGTTGAGGCGTAATCGTCTTGGCGTATTGCGAGGGTTTCAACTGAACCAGAGGATTGTTCCAATATCCAGTTGCCGGGCCCTCCCGTTACATCATTTGAAGCGGCCACATCCGCCCCAGTAGCCACCGCCAGTTGCTCAATAAACGCCTGCCCCGCATCCCCCTGCGCCACATTGCAGCCATACAGCAAAATGTCACCCGCCTGCGTCAGCGCACTCCCAATGTTGGCCAACTGAGAACCGTAGCTTTCAAGGTTGCCGCTGTCCAGCACGGTGCTACCCAGATACAGCGCGCCCTGGCTGCCATGCGAGATGATGTGCAGGGCATCAATGTCGGAGCGGCCCTGCAGCCGGGCCAAGATTTGGTCCAGGCCATTTAACCCGGCATCCAGAATGAACACCTCTGCCGGTTGGGCCAGGTTGTCGATCAGCGTTTGATAGTCGCTGACACGGCTATCAATAAAGACAATGTTGCTGCTCATTATTGTTTGTGTCACAGCACTGTGACACCCTCCTTTTGTTTACCGCTCAGCGTTCCCCGTTCATCGCTCCCGAAATGCGTTTTCCCGCATGGCCACAATGGGCTTGGACAGGTATTGAAGAATGGTTTTTTTGCCGGTGATGATGTCGATTTGGGCCTGCATGCCGGGGATGATGGGCAGCTTTTTGTCGATGGCTTCGATGGTCTTTGTTTTGGTTTCGATGCGCACCTGGAAGAAGGCCTCACCCTTCTCATTGGGCACGGCATCAGCGCTGATGCTTTGCACCACACCGTCCATGGCGCCGAAGATGGAGTAGTCGTAGGCGGTGACTTTGACGCGCGCAGCCTGGCCAGCCCGGACGACGGCTCGTCCAGCAGGATCAGCTTGGGCTCGGTGCAGAGCGCGCGCGCAAGCTCGATCACCTTGCGCACGCCGTAGGGCAGTCCCGATATCAGCTTGTCCCGATGCGGCGCGAGGTCGAGGAATTCTATGACCTGTTCGACACGGCGGCGGTGCGCTTTTTCGTCGCGGCGAACGGTTGGGGTGAACAGGGCCTCCTGCCACAGGCTCGTGCTGCAGTGCCGATGCCGCCCGACGAGCAAATTGCTCAAGACGGTTGCGTTCTCGAACAATTCGATATTCTGGAAGGTGCGCGCAATCCCGAGTTTGGCGATGCCGAAGGGAGGCTCACCGGTGATGTCCTGATCCTCGAAGTAGAGCCGCCCGGACGTCGGATCGTAGAGCCTGGAAATCAGATTGAAGATCGAACTCTTGCCGGCGCCGTTCGGTCCGATGATCGAGAGAATTTCACCCTTCTCCAGCGCGAAGCTGACGGCATCGACGGCCTTCAGTCCGCCGAAGTGAAGCGAAAGATTCTCGGCGCGGAAATAACTCACCGGTTGCGCTCCGACTTCACGTAGATCTTCTGACGCTTGAAAGTCGCGC
>JANMPT010000005.1:0-7474 GCA_031370005.1 Bdellovibrionales bacterium
TTAAATGAAATTAATCCGTATAAATATTTACTACATATTTTTAAAGAAATACCAAAATGTACAAAAATCGAAGATTTTGAAAAATTACTTCCATTCAATTTAAAGACAGCAATGTTAACTGGGCTTAACTAAGCGCTTACCTTAGAAGCTTACTCGGTTTTTACTTCGTTAAGTGTTTATTTTGTTTTGGGTTTTTCGATTCACATTGATTTGCAAAAATAAAAATGGCGGAGAGGATTTTAATAATTAATGAAATTATTATTCTCTAATCAAATCAAATGCTTGTGTCATTACAAAAATAGCTGGGTGACGAAAGTCGCACGCCACAATATTAAATCTACTTCCGTAAAAGCCAACCGATTTCTCATCGCTCAAGATAGTGAGCGAGTAAAAAATCGGAGTCAGCAAAACTTCCATCTTTAAAAAGACATCTATCCAGTTTGTAAGGCTGATCTTCTACGAAGAACTCAATAATTTCTGGCTGTCCTCCAAGCTCTCTGCAGAGCCTAAAGCTCGGCTTACCGACTTCCGAAAGAAGTTCGCCGATTTTAAATCGTCTTTTGTCTTCAAAAGCTCTGCATTTTTTTTGCTGGCAATTTCGGGAAAGCAAGACTGTCTTGTCGCTGTTGAAACAATAGTTAGATGACTCTACTTTAATTTTTCCAAATTCAACTTGGGATATTCTTCCCGAGCTACAGGTCAAATCTTGGGCTTGAGCTGTAAGTGTAACAGCAAGAATAAGGCTACTTAATAAAGCTGACATTTGCGACTCCTTTGGAAATTACCGATTTTGGCACCCAAATGTTTCCAGCCTCACAGGTGTAATAAGGGTCATAACTGCTACAGCCACGTCCCCAAGAATTTCTAATTAGGTATTCGCATTCGCCGTTATTTTTGTTGAATCTTCTTCCGACGATATTACTCATGTGCCCGCCAAATTTTTTTGCATTTCTGTTGTAAAGAAGTTCGGCGTTGTATGCGATTGCCAAAATATTTTTCCTGTTGAGCTGTTTATCGATTTGATTGAACACATCTGCGGTATCGCCAGAGAAAAATGACGGGCTGACATATTCCACTTCAACACCCTTGAGTCTTATCCTTGGCTTGCAGGCTTTATCGCTCAACATAGACATCAATGTTGCCCGAGAAGAATTCTCGGCAATATCCATAAACTCTTTTGCCTGAATGGACGGGAAAACTCGCTGGACAGCACTTGGACAAGTGCTGGACTGAAATGAACCTGACTTCTTTTTAATGTTATCAATTTCTGTCAGGTTAGACATAATCGTTGAATACCCGTTATCTTCGCTTCTTAAATTTGTTTCTAAACAAGCTCCGCCTTTTTCCTTTGTGTTGGAGATTGCCGTTCCTATTCCTTGTGCCGAAGCTCCAGCGAAATCTTGTTCGCCCCAACCGACTCTTTTTAAGATATTATTGAACCAACCGTCATTGTAATTCATTGCCACATCAACGGCGGAAACCTTTTTGCCGATTTTGTATGTGAGCAGTTCAGCTCCAGCAAAGGCATAGCACCAACCAATACTGTCCTGGTCTCGCACCTCTCCCAAAACTTCATTTCTCAAATCAACTGCTGGCTGGCATTTTTTTTCTTCAGCACGAGCAGAAGCCAAACCTTGCGAGCGATATTTGGAGTAGTAGCCGTTAATTTCTTGGGAATTTACCTTTAGTCGTGAAGCATATTTTTTGTATCGATCCAGCTCGGGACTTACATCTCTAAACTTAGAATACTGCTCCAATTGCTCTTTTGCTTTATCTACTTCAGCTTCGTAGCCAGTGTTCTTCCAATAATCAAAAAGTCCACGGCCCCAACCGAATTTGGCGATATCGACCTTACAGGTAGTTGCCAGCCTTTTAATGTATTCAACATTGGGAGCTACATCTCTTTCTTTGAAGTTCTTTTTCACATCAGTAGCAATATCTTGAATTCGACTTTCTACACCACGGCAAGACGCCGACTGCGACCAAGCCGTGTCTGCGCACGAAAAGAGTAAAATTGCTAAAAATCCAATGAACCTCATCGTCCCTCTCTTCGGGAAAAGCGTCCAAAATCTTAACAGGACTTTGGGAGTGTTCTACAAGAGCCAAAGCCATTATTCTGACTGATTCACTTTGAATAGATAATTTCATGGCGGGCGGTCATCCTAACGAGTCTTCCGCCGTCCGTGATTTTCCCAATCTATACGCTCTTGTTCTTTATAAATTGGGTAAGCCTTAATCCAAATACTGATAAAATCCACGACCACAATGAGAACATAAGCTCCGCCCATTACTAAAAATTGATTCCAAGTGAATGAACGGCCCCATATTCCTGCAATGGGATAAGAAAAAATAACTCCCAAAAATAAAAACCACGACCGCAAGACAAAACGGTAGAGAAAATAAAAACGGTCGCTCTCATCAGGCCGAATATTATTTAAAAGCACTGGCTACCTGACCTACTAACCAAAAAACCCCCGCCACCGTGAAGGTAAGCGGGGTAGGGAGCAGGAGAAGGACAAAAACAGAAACAAAGAAAAGGCAAAAAACTAAATCAATAAAATGAGTAATCTTTCGCTTAGGACGGCCAACCTTTCCCATGCCTCGTAAATGGAATGGGCTAAGACTAAAAGCTCTACGGTAAGAACCTGCTTTTAACTTATCTTATTATTTTACTACTTGTTTTATTCTTTGTTGAGCTTGGCTCTAAAAATTTTCCAGAGGCTTAAGCTCCCGAACGGGCCACGACATAGATTATATATACTATATAAGTAATAATATTTTACTACTTTATAGTTTCTCGCAAGCCTGCGGATTATCGCCCGTCTTATAGCTCGGTCTCATTCAGGATTAGCCTTTTCCGCCTTATTTAGCCTGCCCACTATTGGGTGTTGCGGTTTTCCTGCGGTCAGTATTTTTACCCCTGACTGGGACGGTTCCGATTATTTTCCGTCGGCCCCGCTATGGCTTAACTCCGCTCGCTTGAATAGGTCATTGCTTGCGAAGTTGGGCTTAACCATCTGCCCCCATCCTATTCATTCTGTATAAATGGAAAACTCCAAAAATTGATTATTAATAGTGTTTTCCATTTATCCCCGTGAACAATAAAGGGGTAAATTTATGAAGTTTTACGGTTGGTTTTTAAATCGCAAGGTATTGCCTGACACCGCTCTAAGGGTGCTACTGCTTTTTAGATATAGGGTGGAGAACAACCCACGCCTACAGGAGAAAAAGATTTTACATTTTTCTCGGCGGGATATTTGTTTTTCTACGGGGCTTTCCTATAACTCGGTTCAATCGGGTTTGCGAATTCTCGTTGATCTTCGGATTATTCAAGCTGACCCACTCGGCAAAGGCTCCAAGCAAGTCATTAAGCTCACGGAGCCCATTGACTACCACTGGGACGTTATTCAAGAAAAATTGGGCTTCAATTTTAGAACCACCGTCAAAGAATAATGGCCGTCAAAAATTGATGTTTTTCCTCTTAAAAGTAATTATTCATTATGAACTTTCATAAGTTCCTAATGAATAAGGGGCCTCGTCAAAACTTTATGAGGCCGTCCAACCCATTTAGGAATTATGAATATTGGATACATTTGGACGGAAGAACAATTTAGAGAATGTAGTAATATAATATATAGAGTTAGGTCTTTGTCTTACCCTAATGCTATTTGTTTAATTCAGGTCAATGCCCACGAATACACCGTCTATATGGGCGAATATGATTTAAAAATCGGGGAAGTCCTCATGGTCCATAAGCTCGGTAAATCCCTTTTAGACGACTTTATCCGCTACTCCTCGTAAAGGTCTTTAACTCGGCAACCAAGGGCCAAGGCTAAGGCGGAGAGCATTTTAAAACTGATGTTCTCGGCGTTCTTTAACTTAGTTATGTTTTGGTAGTGCTTTAATCCCAAGGTTTCCGCTATTTCCTCGTAGGTTAGGCCACTCTTATCAATGGCCTCCGCAATTTTAAGCCTTGGGAGTTTCCGCCGTTTCTTTTTATAGAGGCCTTTAATGTCTATGGTTTTGTGTTTTGCCATCGCCTTCTCCTTGTGTAGTAAAATGATACTATAACTTTTCATTGACATTTAGCGTTATTTAGTAGTAATATATTACTACTATGAATAATCCATTGATGCTCATATTTATTTGCCCGTTTTTGCTTATTCCAATCGCCCTTGGATTAGTCCTCTCTTGGTCTTTATGGGCGTCCTTGGCGACCATCTTTGACCGAATACGTGGACCTAAAATCATTTATACGCCGAAGAAAGACAGCCCCGAACTTATTGAGGCCTTAAAGTCAGGGTATTCCCCTCGGCTCGGCTTAGAGTTAAATGAGATTTTCCCCGAAGCCATAACAGGGCCAGACATTGACCGTCTTTTATCAGTGAGAGAAAAAATTTTCCCCCGTGAGTTTAATGGCTTTTTCTACTCGGGTGGCTCGCAAGATTTAACCCCTGCGGAGTTCAAGGCTTTAGCCCTGCGGTTATTTTTGGAAATGGCCTTTCTCCGTTCTTACCTACAGGGAAAATCGTCAAGACTTTGGCCTGAACGGGCGGAAGAAGTTTGGATTTATCACGTGTAAGTGACGGTTCGAAAAGGGTCCAAAACCGCCGATTTGGAAGTCCCATGGGCCACGCTTAAAGCCGGAGCAAAAGGGGTCAATCCCCAACCTTAGTCGGTTTTCTTTTTTTGAATTCAAATTCAGACTATATATATGGACGAATCCCAAGGCATTGAATTGATCGATGCAATTACTTTGAGTTGTGTTGAGTGCGGCCAAAGTTTTTCAATTTGTAGATCTTGTTGGCGTGGACAGAAATGTTGCTCAAAAACCTGCTCCGAAAATCTGCGAAAAAAGAAAAGCCGCAGTTACCAAAAAAAGTACTCGTTTTCAGATAAGGGCCTTGAGAGTGGGCGCGTTCGTCAGGCTAGACGTTATGAAAAAGTAAAATTCTTAAAAAGCTCTCACTGAGCGCTCTACAAAAGATCCGATAGAAATCATAAAACCTGTATGTGCTGAGCGATGCGCCTGTTGCGGTCGCGCGGTTTTCCCAATTCCGAGGGGGTTAGGAAAATTTTTTTCATTTAGGGCAGTGAGGTTTTGATGCTTGAAGCTGAAATACAGGCGAGAATTTTTTCTTTATACTGGAACGAGAAAAAGTCAGTCAGAAAAATTGCTGAAATAATTGGTGTCGATCGAAAGACTGTGAAGCGAATTATTGATCGTAAGCAGGTTATACTAGACAGGCAACGTACGAGCCGCAGCAGTCTACTAGATCCATACCGTGAACAAATAAAAGAGATGTTAGTAAAAGATCCAACAATGGCTTCAACAACAATTATGCATCGGCTTCGTGAGTTTGGTTATATGGGTGGGCTTTCAATTTTAAAAGAAATGGTCAGGGAAATCAAAAGCAAATCTCATAAAGTCCGAGAAGCATTTTTGCGATTAGAATTTGCTCCTGGCGAATGCGCGCAAGTTGATTGGGGTGAGTTTGGGGACCCTTTTGGCGACGGAATCAAGATCCACTGTTTTGTGATGGTGATGTGTTATTCCCGAATGATGTACTTAGAATTTACAAGATCCGAACGGTTCGAAGATTTTATCCGTTGCCATGAAAACGCTTTTAATTACTTCGGAGGAATCCCAAAAGAGTGCTGGTACGACAATCTAGCGACGGCGGTAACTGACCGCTACGGCGGGGTTGTCAGATTTAATCCACGATTTTTTTCTTACATGGGTCACCATAGTATAGCGCCTCACGCTTGCAACCCGGCTCGGGGAAACGAAAAGGGCCGTGTTGAAAATGGAATTAAATTTATCAGAAGCCATTTTTGGTCAGGGCGAACTTTTAAAGATTTTGATGATCTTTGTTTGCAATCGATTTTGTGGCGAGATCAATATTTAAATCTTCGTGAACATCGGGTAACAAGAAGAATTGTTAAAAATTTATTTGAAACCGCCGAGAAGCCGGCTCTTGGGCCGATCAATACTTTAAAATTTGAAACGGATGAGGTTTTAACGAAAGTTATAAGTCCTGACTTTCATTTTGTTTTTGAAACGAATAGATACTCAGTTCCTTGGACTTTAGTGGGCATTGCCGTGACGATCCGAATTAACCAGAAGACTTTAAAAGTTTATTATCATGAAAAATACGTGGCCGGTCACGAGCGTTCGTATTTAAAGAATAAGGTTTTTACAAATCCAAAGCATCAAGAAGGGCTACTTGCAAAAAAACCGGGTGCAGTATCGCAAGATGAATCTAGAGTGGTAGCACTTAAGAAGTTGGGCGATGGTGTTCGGCAGTATTTTATGTCCCTTCGAGCAAGTTCGAGATCTTTACGCTCTGAAATGAATCGGCTGCTCGCGCTGTCGACAGTTTATGGAGTTGAGGCGTTGAATGTGGCTTGTTTTGAAATGCTGAAGGACGGGATTATTGGGATCGAAAAACTAGAAAGATATTTGCGTATCGAAAATGTAGCGATCAAAAATCCAGAGCCGATGAAATTTAATCGGGAAAAGTTAAACCGCGTAATCCCCGGCGCTTCCTTGAGTTCGTATGATGAGCTTTTAATAAAATTTGACTCAACAACAAACGAAGGAGAATCCGATGGAGATTGAAAAAGAATATGTGTACGCAAGTCTTAAAGAGCTGAAGGTGAAACACTTCCCTGATGTAATCGACGAAGGTTTAAAATCCCAGGATCCAAAACATCAGTTCGAGACGATTAGCCTCCTGAAGCGGGCTTGTGAAAAGGAAAAATCAGAACGAAAAACAATGAGAATCGCGTCGAAAGTAAAGTCTGCAAAGTTCAGGCAGATCCAGACCGCAGAAACTTTTGATTTTGCTCACAGCAAATTAACTCAGCGAATTGAAAAGACGTATTTATCAATCCATAATAATGTTGATAAAGAAAATTTACCGAAGGCGATTTTTGTTGGCAATCCTGGTGTTGGAAAAACTCATTTAGCTCGGTCGCTTGGCTATGCCAGCTGCCAAAAAGGTCTGAGCGTTTTATTTTTAACTGCTGCTGAAATGGCTAACAGCCTTTTGCAGGCCCAGAAGCTTGCGCAGCTTGATCGAGAAATTGCCCGGTTAAAAAAGCCACAGGTTTTGATTATTGATGAACTCGGTTATGTGGACTTCGACGTTCAAGGATCGCAGCTGTTTTTCCAGGTCATTTCGGCCCGTCATGACGCAGGACTTGGCCTTGTTGTGACGACAAATTTAAACTTTAGTCAGTTCAATCAAATTTTTGCAAATGAAGCCGTTGCTACGGTTGTTGTTGATCGGATGGTCAATGAGGCCGAGATATTTTATATGGAAGGAGGAAGCTACAGAAAACATCAGCGCGCGATGAAGACCAAGATCGGAAAATCTGAATCATCATCAAAATAGAAATCGAAAGATTTTAGAGATTTAATTTTAAACCCCGGGATCGGGCTGCAACGATGCGGCCCTTTTGTTGGCTC
>JANMPT010000012.1:0-1836 GCA_031370005.1 Bdellovibrionales bacterium
GCGGCGTCGCGCTCTTCCTTCGGCAGGAACAGCGGCTCGCTGTGGGCGATGGAGGTTCGGCTGCCGAAACGGCAGAAGGCCTGCGCCAGCTCGCAGCCCAACGGCCCGCCGCCGATGACGAGCAGGCTCGGCGGCAGTGCCGTCAGCTCGAACACGGTTTCATTGGTCAAGAAGCCCGCGTCGGCAAGACCCGGAATCTGCGGCAGCATGGGTCGCGATCCGGTCGCGATCAGCGCCTTCTTGAAGCGCAGGCGCACGCCTTCAACATCGACGCAATCGCGGCCGGTGAAGCGTGCCGTACCGAAGTAAAGGTCGATGCCTTCGTCGATCAGCCTGGCTGCCGAATCGGCCCGGCCGATGCGCTCGCGGATGCGCCGCACCCGGTTCATCACGGCGCTGAAGTCGACTTGGATCTCGGCCGGCGGCTGGACCCCGTAGTTCGCCGCTCGCCGCATTTCCGCGTACAGCCGCGCCGACCGGTGCATCGTCTTCGAGGGCACGCATCCATAGTTCAGGCAGTCGCCGCCAAGCCGATGGCGTTCGATCAACGCCACGCGAGCGCCGAGCGCTGCCGCGGCGCGTGCCGCCACCAAGCCTGCCGGCCCCGCACCGAGGACCAGCAGGTGGTAGGCGCCGCGTGGCGTCGGGTTGAGCCAGCCGGGCGGGAAGTCCCCCGCGAACGGTTCGGGTGCCTGGGCACCCCCCGGCGACGGTGGCTGCGAGGGCGTTTCGGGTGGCATGTGTGCGACACCCTGCGGCTACAACCAGCCGCCCCGGAAGCCGGCGCGGCGCAGCCCGGTTTGGACATACGCACAACCCCGGCTCAAACGCCACAAAAGCCCCGACCGATAGTTCTCGATCATCAACACGATCAAGCCTTGATCGAGCCCGAACTCGCCCTCGGAGAGCCAACCCTGCGGGTCGGCCTCGTCGACGGTTGCGTTGAAGCCCCCGGCCCGCAGCCTGCGCGCGCCCCGTGCGTACAGGTTGCGTACCGCGGGAAGTGCAATCTTCGGTGCAACCGCGAGCGCTGCCACGATCGACGAGCCGACAATGGTGCCGTCGTCCGGCCCGTGCGGTGCGCCACGTGCGGCATAGCCGTAGAACGCCTGCCGCCGGCCGGCGACCAGGCGCGGCGGGGCGCTCGGGCCATCGCAGGCCGACAGGCCCCAACAGTCATGCGCGTAGCCGTTGAAGCCGTGCGGGTTGCGTATCGCGTATTCGCGCTGAACATAAGCCGCGCGCCGGCTGTTCTCGAAATAGTCGCACTGCTTCTCGCGCATGAAGCGGTCCCGGATGCCCCGAAAATCGATCCATGCGTGCGAGAACTGGTGAATGAACAGCGGCCCGGCGTATAGAAACTCGTGTCCGTACAGGTTCTCCCATTGGTAGGTCACGGTCCATGCCTCGAAGCTCTCGTCGGTCAACGGATGGGTTGGGGACCCCAGACCGAGAACGTACAGGAGAATCGCTTCGCTGTAGCCTTCCCAGCCGGAGTTGAGGAACCCACATTCGGGTTACCAGCCGTGCACCACGCACGAACCGTCGCGCTGAGCCCAGCGCCAGTCGACGCGTCGGTACAAGGCGTCAGTCAGTTCGCGAAGTTCCACTTCGGCTTGCGTGTCGGCCGTGAAATACGCGGCGGCGGTCAGCATCCCCGCGAGCAGAAATGCCGTGTCGATCAGCGACAGTTCCGACTGCCACATGCGTGCACCGCTGCGCATGTCGAGAAAGTGAAAGTAGAAGCCGCGGTGGCCGGTTGCGCCGGCGCTGCCGGTCTGGTCGCTGGCGAGGAAGAAACGCAGGGTGCGCAGCGTGCGCTCCACGGCATTGGCG
>JANMPT010000021.1:0-165042 GCA_031370005.1 Bdellovibrionales bacterium
GTTTATAGTTAAGTCTGAGTAAACAGCAGCTCCGCCTAATCTTGGATTAGCAGTTCGCGAAGCTTGCGTAAAAGAATTATCCGGGAAGTATACCTGTCTTGTTCCAGTAGGACGTTCTTCTTGATAAGTGACTTTAAAACCATTTCGTTCGGTGACCTCAGAGACATTAAATGCCCCAGCCAGAATTCTTGAGGTGGCAGTTCTTTGAGTGCCATCAGGATACGTGATTGTGCTGGCATAGCCATCTATGAGATCGGTTCTAAATAAATTTTTAACCGCGCCCAGGGCATCGGCATCTTGAATTAGCTCGCCTCGAGTATTAAAACTAAAAGTTGAACTGTTTCCATTTAGGTCTGTAAACTGAGACAACAAACCTGGTTGTGAGTATTGGAAGTGATAACCATCTCCTGTTGGCAAAGCTAAACCCGTTAGCCAGCCAGTGGAATCAATTGTGAAGCTCAAGTTTTGACCATATTTATTGGTCAAAGAAGTGACAAGGCCACTAGAGTTTCTTTGAATCTGAATATTTTGCCCGTCAGCATCTTTTATCGCACTTAAAAAACCTGAAAGATCATATAGAAATTCCCACTTAGAGGCACCAGTTTTTGCAAATGCAGTTTTTAAATGTTTTCCATTTTTCGAAAAATAATAAATTTCTTGTCCATCTTGAGAAGGGATTTGCACTAAGTTTGGATCATTCCCCAGTAAGACTTGTCCAATACGACGCACTCTGTAGTTATTTGTGTCGGCAAAAACTACCGAGCCATCTGCGGCCAAAAATAAGCTTGCAACAGAAAAACCTGTGCTCAAACCGGGTTCAGTTAGTTGATTGCTACCAATTTGAGAAACACTCTCGATTTTCCCTTGAGAGTTAACTTTTTTAATAAAGGCCTGGATTTCCACGAAATATATATTTCCGTTTTTTGCTACCCTTACAGTGGACGGGGCTCTTAATATCGCTTCTTGCGCTGTACTGCCGTCGGTGCTTATCTGCCCATTAGTTGAAGGAGTGCTGCCCACCACGCGATGAATAACTCCTGATGAATCCAATGCGCGAATAACACCATTATTTGTGTCAGCAATATAGATCTCTCCGTTGAGGCCAATATCGCCAACTTCAGGAGTTGCAAAAGAAGCCTGCAGGCCAGGCCCCTCATCCCCTGAGTTTCCCGAGCTGCCGTTGCCGGCGACTTTATGAATAAAGCCATCTGTAGCAATTTGATAAACAGAGAAGCTAGTCAGATCGCCAAAGTAGACGCTGCCATCTCTGCTAACGGCAATTCCTGAAACACGGCCGAGACGAGCTTGATTGGCCAAGACACCGTCTTGGGTGCCGGAGGCGGACGCAACGCCGGTTCCCGCAATCGTGTTAATAATACCATCAGGTGAAATCTTTCGAATTCTATAACCTGATGGATCTAAAAAGTAAACACTGGCATCGGCGCCAACCGCGATAGAACTTATGGAATAAATACTGGCATCTATTGCCAAACCGCCGTCGCCGCTATGAACGTAAGCCGTTTTACCAGCAAGTGTAGAAAGAACGCCATTGGTTGAAATTTTTCTTAATTTTACACTTTGGCCATCAGCAAAGTAAATTGATCCGTCAGCGCCACTGGCCACGGACACTGGTCTTCCTAAGCCATTGCCATGAGCAAGCACGCCATCAGCTGCGACTGTAGTTAAGCCATTGCCACCAATAGTGACAAGGGTTCTTAAGGTTTCATCAATATTTTTCTCATCCCCATTTCCAAAGTAAACAGTTTTACTCAAGGGATTATAGGCGTGTAAAATACTTGGTACCCAGCCACCAATGCCGTACTGAGAATCTATTGAGTTTGAGCCCACGTATATCTCGGAATATCGTACAATATCAAAACCAGCTCGCGCAGCAATATTACTGGTTACAGTATTTGGAGCAAAATACGCCCAGGAAATATCGTTTGGAAATGTCGGAATGCCGTAATTGCCTCGAGCGGTGTATATGGTGCGAACAAGGGCTTTTACTTTGTAAGGAACATCACGACCGTAAGCATCTTTACCATCCCAGGTGTATTTCACAGACAGATCAGGTTGAGCGGGAAGCACTCCAGTTATTTGCTTTCCAGCGATTTCAACAATGTAGCGGATGGTGGTAATATCACTTCCTATTTGGCTCCCGGATAGTGGAATCGTGATTTCCATATTGGAGGCCTTGGGAAGGGCTTTTTCAGAATTATACCAAAGGTCAAAGGGGAGGATCTTCGTTTTTACTTTTTCTAAAAGAGATAAGCTATGAACATCAATGATCGAACCACAATCTTTGCACTGGCCAAAAATTGGTTTTAAGTATGAAAACACGTTCCCGATGTATCCCAAAAGCTTTCCAAATACGGTCTGTAAAAAATTTGTATCAAAGGTGCTGAAATGATTCATCTGAACACGCCACAAGCTTTTGCCTGGAAGATAAAGAATTCCAATTTGCGCTAATTCTTCTTGAGTAATATTTAGAGCCTGTAGCTCTGCTGCGGTGGCGGCTTGCCCTAGGCCTTTAACATCAAGAGAGGTCATGCCATTTTGAACAGCTAAAACTTGCAAGACGACTCCATCGTGCTCACCTTCCCATAAGCGCGTGTCTGGATTAAGAACACCGAGAGGAACCCCGTACCCAATGGGAATATTTAAAAAGTTATCAATGTAATATGAAACTGCTTGGTTAAACTGAACATGCCTTGCACCTTGAGCAATCGCTTCATCAGAGGAAAGCTCCACGGCATGAGTGTAAGCGACGTTGGCCGGAAGATTTGCGGGCATTTTTTTAGGCCCATTATCTCCCACGGTGTATTCTGTTGCCCGGAAAGACAGGTTTGAAATAGGTTTTGAGCTTCCATCAGGGAAAACCAGGCTCGCCGTGGTGTTTGAGGGAATGAACACCGTTGGAGTGCGTTCTCCGGACGAGTCGCTGACTAAAGAGCCCTGGGCTGACTGAGCAATCGGAGCCCCCATTGTTAATTGAGTCATTTTCTGGTCTAACTTCGTTAGGACAACATCAGGGGCGAAGAAATAATCCTGGAAGCTTGTTTGAATCTGTCGAGATGAGGATAGATATCCTGACCGATCATAAAGTATGGTCAGATACCCGCCGCCATTTACTATTAAATCAAATTGTCCATCTTGCCGAGAAAGCGTTTCGCCAAACTCGGAATGATTTAAAACTTTAATACTCACGCCACTCAAAGGCTGATTGGCGTCATCTAAAACTATCCCCCTTAAAACAGCAATACGTCTTTCTTCGAGTTTTGTGAGATCAACATTTTTTTGCACTGGATTTGTGCCCGACAGTAAAAAACTCACAGAATCATAAAAAGTAGTTTGTTCGCTTTTTGAAAGTGTTGTTGCAAAATCTTTTGGATCTGGAGGCAACTCCGGAGCAATCACACTCACACTGACCTCAGCACTGGAGCTTAAGCCATAGGGGTCTTGCACAGTTAGTCTTACAGTGTAAGCTCCTAAGTTTTTAAACTCGTGAGTTATAAGGGCTAAGCCATCAGCTTGCGCTCCATCCCCAAAATCCCAGTGATAAGTCAGGGCTTGGCCAGCATCTGGATCACTTGAAGCTGACCCATCAAAGTACACCATTAAAGGCCCAAGGCCTGTGCCACTTGAAGCAAGGCTTAGCTTTGCAAGCGGAGCCTGGTCTTGGATAACTGTAATGATTTGTGAGGTCGCAGCAGAAACCCCAAGGTTGTCAGTGACTGTCAGAGTCAGCGTGTAATTGCCTGCCACAGTGTAAATGTGATTAGCTAAAATACCAATGGCAGTGGTGCCGTCACCAAAATCCAGAGAATAAGACAACTGGCTTGAGTCCGGGTCCGTTGAACCCGCACCACTTGCAGAAATCGTGAGTGGTGCAAAGCCCTGAAGGGGACTTGCGGTTAATACAGGTTGTGGCGGCTGATCTTCCACTACCGTATTGGCTTGGATAACCACAGAGCTTCCGTAAAAACCCTTGCTTAGAACCTGGATCTGGTTTTGTCCAAGTACTAAAGGAATATTATAAGAGTATTTTCCAATAGCCGGGTCCCAAGTTTTAATAACATTTGTGCCATTGATTTTGGCTTGCAGACTTCTGGGACGAGTGAATAAAACTTCCAGGGTTTTAGCAACATTAGAAAAAACACAGGAAAGGCGCACTGAAAAACTTCCACTGCATTTGACTGTTCTTAGATCACTGCCATTGCCAGCTTGAATCTGAAGCACACCCGTGTTTGCAGAAGAAGCAAAGGAGAAAGTTTTATTATTTGAGTTTTTAATTGAGTTAACAATAGTTTGCGGAGCTAGAACCTGCTGGGTCACTGTCACGGCATTTGCTGAGGGGTTTACTACTAAGTTTACGAATAAAAAAACTCCGCCGACGTACAATGCTGATTTTTTAAACATGCCTTCATCCTTTGTTGTTTAATAAACAGATACCAATCTTTCGGTTGGCTTTTTCCAGGACTAAAGGCCTAAAGCGGAATTTGACATTTAATTAACATCAGGACGTATTAAAATAAGATTTTATTTAACACCTGTGTCAAAATAGAACACGAATACACTGTGAGGAGATTCACTCAATGGCCCTAGTAATTAAACTCATTTTAATGGCATTCATTTTGATTCCAATATCTTCCGTGGCTCAACAAATCCGTGTTGAAAAAGTTAAAGGAAATAAAGCTGTCATCGAATTTTCAGGGGATCTGACTCCGGGAAAAACCTATTCCATTCGTGATAAAAGTGGTCACAATGGAGTACGCAAATATGTCATCAGCGGCAGTATGGAATTTACTTCAAGCACCTATGCCGCTTCCTCCCTCAGCGCAAGTGTAAAACACAACGACCTGAATCTGTCTGCTCGTTTTGGTTGGAACTATGAAGTTTTTGAGTTTGGTCCTATTTTTGGCTATCGAAATATTGATTCTGGTTACGTCGATCAACATTTCACTTCGTTTTCCGGAGGTGTATTTGTCGACTATAACTTCACTCCGAATCACCCAGAGGCAAGCGCAATTTTCGGTCTGACTGGTGAAGGTATTTTTGGTTCACTAACTCCAAACTCCGGCAGCAGCGCATCTACAACGGGATTTTTCGCTGGAGGCTTTTTCAAGTGGTTTGGTTTAACAGACTCCACCGCTCTCCGTGCGGATCTTGGTTACGATTATCTCAAAACAACCGCAGACACTTCGAACAATACTCTTCAAGGTTTTGTTTTCCGCGGTGGAATTGCGACCTATTTCTAAAAAATGACGTTTTGGGTATTTAACACCGAGAGAATCATTAGAATAAATGCACAAAATATAACAAATCGTAATGACATGGTCAGTGCTTCTAACAAAGAACTCTTAAAAACTCAAGCCCATGCCTATTGTACCGTAAAATGTATTCAAAGTGGCTCTCTGTTGTAGCTGATTGTCCACAATCGCATAACGCTTAAGACCGAATCCGGCCTCCCCAAACCAATTTTTTGTCCACAGTACTTTTCCATGAAAATTCAGAGAGAAATTCGTTTGTAAAGTCGTTTGCGACGATAGTGATATCGGATAATAAATAAGCTCCATATCTACCCATTTTGGATACCTCATCATCTGCATGAGATTGAATATATCATCAAATATCTTTGGCATTGAACGCCCCCAAAAGCCGCCCACCCCGAGCATAGATGTATTGATCTGGTCAAAACTAATACTTTGATAGTCCAACATAGCTCCAAGAGTTTCATCCCGACTCCAAAGACCTGGCTCGAAACGATACTTTAAGTCGACATTGGCCACAGCTAAATCCGCTTGTGACCCTGTCGTGGTGCTCACAGTCAGCTTTGTTAATGACTTAAAATACTTAGCACTGATCCCCCACCGCTGACGTCCCACCCAATAGTTGGTCCAACCCATAAAATTCTCGAACCACTGATTGTAGGCAAGCTCGCCTAAAAAAACACTTTCGCCACTCGGCTGAAGTAAGCCCGACAAACGCAAACTGATCTCCTGAGGATAACCCTTATAAAGCTCATAAAAGGCTTTATACACTTTTCCTTTATACTCCATATTCAAATAACTGCGATTGAGCTCACCCCGATTAGTGGCTTTAAATCTCCAAAGAAAATAATTTGGGTCTTTTTCATTAACTTCAATTGAATTTTCAAAGCTTGTGATATTCACATCTGGAATTCTTTTACCAAAGAGCTTTACCCCGTCAACATAGGTGCCTGTTGGTGTATGGATATCTAAGTAGGGTCTTGCATTGGCACGAGGAATTTCTGAAAGATCGAAGCGCTGAGTGAAAAGACCACCGCCTTGACCAGGCAAGTAAAGCTTCGGGTCTACAGAACTAATAATTGCCTCCCAGAACTTACGCATATCTCCGATTGTGGACTCAAATCCAAGAGCTTTGGTCACCGAAGAGTATTCGTCTGGATTGAGAACCGTTGTTGGAGCTGTGGGCAAAGTTCCCCAAGCCACTACACGGATTTGATCTGGTTTTTTTGTGTCTGATAGGTCCATAAGATTGAGCTTATTCGGAGTCGCGATAAACTCATAGGTCTCACCGCTGGCAAGCTCTGCGAAGAATGCCGTTGGCATATCACGTGGAACAGGTACGTTTTGCTTTAAAGCTGCACTTTGAGATTGTAAGAGAACCCGTGGTGGCACGACGGTCTTCACTTTGCTCATTGTCAGCTGTTTGCCATTGCCACGAATAACATAATGTTGAGAGCAAAGGCGAGATTGTGAGCGTCCCTGAGCCTGAGTGAGGCAAAAACGAAAAGATTCACCAAAAGCTCGCAAACCCCGAGCTGTCGCATCAATAATTCCGTATTGAGTGTAAAAAACACTAGTTTTTGGAAGATGCTCTGTTTTTACGCCTCTTTGCTGAAGCCCCTTTTCCCAAATTTTTAGTTTTGCTTTCCAAAGATTGCGTTTTGCCTCAGTTATGTCTTCTTTCCAAAGAACGGCACCGGTATGGGCGATCACTTCGAGAGTCCCACCCTGCTGTAGTGTCTCAGGCCATCGCAAGACCAAAGCTGTCTTGCTGGCCTCCTTGGAACCAAGAACAGAAATCATTTTTGGGTGAAACTTTGACACAGGCACCAATGCAAAGAAAAAACTCTTTTCATCAATAAGCGCATCTCCCACTCGCAGAGAGTTCCCTCCCTCGCCTGTCAAATCATACTCCAGCTCCATTGTTGGCAATAGGTTGTCCATGGACTCAAAATATACGGGTTTGGTGTACTCATCGTCTCTGGCTGTTTTTAGAACTAGGCGCGGACTTTTTTTATCTACGCTCTCTGGAGTCACTGCCTCTTGGGCATAAGTTCTGCACGAAGCAAAACAAATAAAAAACAAGCACAAGATTTTCCATTTGCTGGTGTTTTGGGAGTTTCGTCTGAACAGTTCTAACCACTGGATTAAATTCACATTTTCATGTTAATAAATGAAGTGTTGTGCCACAAGTTAAATAATTTGACTGCCTGGACTTTTTAAACCAATCAAGGCAGTCTGCATTTCTAGTTTTTAAGATTAATTTGGGGTTAATAAAGATGTCCGCAGCAAGAATCGCCTATTCGATGAGAGTCGAAAAAATCATAGATCATACTCATAATGTGCGTGAGTTAATTTTGAGAACGGAAAGTCCTGAAAGTTTTCAATATCGAGCAGGCCAATTCGTTATGCTCCATGTGCCTTTTCCAGATGCTAAACCAGCACTTCGTGCCTACTCGATTGCCTCCGATGACCGAGTAAAGAATGGCTTTCGTTTACTTTTCAAATTTGTGGAAACGGGCTTAGCCTCGACCTACGTATGGTCTCTAAAAGGCCAAGAAAGCCTAAAATTCACCGGCCCCTTCGGCAAGGTTTTCTTCCAAGAGCCTCCCACAGAACAAATTGTGTTTTTAAATACAGGAACGGGTGTTTCCCAGCATTTATCATATTTGTATTCAAAAATAGAAAACTTCCCAGACTTGCAATACCGTATGCTCTTTGGTGTACGCAGTGAAAAAGACATCTACCTGAAAGGTGAGCTTGATGCTTTAGCTGCTCAATTTCCGAACTTTCAGTATGAATTTGTCCTCAGCCGCCCAAGTGAGCACTGGAAGGGTAAAAAAGGCTATGTTCAGCATTTTTTAAAAAACTTCAAATATCAAAGCACTCCAACAACCTTTTATCTCTGTGGTAACGGCGGCATGATTAAAGAAGTAAAACATCAGCTTCTTGAGGTCGACGGCTTTGATAAAGCCCGAGTCTGGGCTGAAGCATTTGATTAATTGTCTGCAGATAAATATATGAGCATTGCCAATCCCACACCTCGCCAAGCCGTCTTTGAATTAATTTTTGCCGGCGCACTGTGGGGTTTCGGATTTGTTGCCACCCAGTGGGCCTTAACAACCTGGAGCCCAGCAGGAGTTTTGCTCTATCGTTTTACCGGCGCACTGGTGTTGGGAGAAATCCTTTATTTTTATATACAGTACAATCAAAAAATAAAGCTGCCATGGAAAGAAGACTTTAAAGGCTCTATTCCTGCGGGGCTTTTACTCGGTAGTTTTTTGCTATTGCAAACTATCGGTCTGCAATACACCACGGCCAGCAAAAGTGGATTTATAACCACCCTTTATGTGATTTTTGTTCCAATCGGAAATTGGATCGTTTTTAAAAAGAAAATTTCAATAACAGGTATGGGGCTTGTCGCCCTGGCTTGTTTTGGAACTTTTTTATTAATGGACATCCACCTTAAAACTTTCACCGAGGATATCAATATTGGCGATCTTTGGACGCTAGCTAGTGCTTTACTTGGTACTGCGCACATTATTTATATTGGTCGCTTTTCCTCCAGGGTAAAAAATGCCTTTCGTGTAAATAACTTCCAGTCCCTATGGAGCTTGGCAATCATCATTCCAGTGGCTTATTTTATGCCGCGAATTCAAACCGGTCCTCTCAATGCTAAATCCCTCACAGGAGTTTTGATCCTGGCTGCAGCATGCAGCGTTCTGGGATTTTTCATTCAAATTCGAACCCAAAAAGTTCTCACTGACACCACAGCGAGTATGCTATTTTTACTTGAAAGTCCCTATGCTTTTTTCTTTGCCTATCTATTGATGGGCGATAGACTTAATGTTTTTCAGATCCTCGGTGCCCTGTTGATCCTTGGTGCCGCACTCGGGATGGTGCTTCTGGAAAGCGGATTGACCAGTAAAGAGCAATCAAAATAACAAAGCCCCCGAGCAATCCGGTCACCCATTCCGGAATATGTAAAAAGGGATCCATCAACATAATCATCGCTAAACTGCCGATAGCATAAAATGCGCCATGCTCAAGATATAAAAACTTACTCAGAGTTTCTTTTTCAACAAAAAGAATAGTCAAAGAACGCACGAAGAAGGCACCAATACTCAGGCCAATCATAATAATAAAAAGATTGTGCGTTATTGCAAATGCACCAACTACTCCATCGAAACTAAAAGATGCATCTAAAACTTCAAGGTAAATAAACATGCCAGCACTGGCCTTGTTCAAATCCTTCATAGTCTCCTGAGACAGTTCAAGCCAGCCACCAATACCATCTACCACCACATAAGTGATCAAGCCCGCTATCCCGGCAAACAAAAAAGTAAGCTGCTCCTTATCTTCAGGTAAAAACAATGAAAGCAACGCCAACGTCATTAAAGTCAGACCAATTTCGATGGCGTCGATTTTACCAAGGGCTGCCAATGGTCTTTCGATCATTGCAATCCAGTGGACATCTTTGGTCTCATCATAAAAATAACGAAGGGTGACCATCAGTAAGAAAGTTCCACCGAAAGCCGCAACCCCCAAATGGGCTGAAAGCATCACTTGCGCATATTGCTCTGGTTTAAAGCTGGCCATCATTAGAGCCGACCACGGGTTAATTTTTGCAACAACTGCTACAATCGCTAAAGGAAAAACCAAACGCATTCCAAAAACTGCTACCAGCATGCCCCAAGTGATAAAGCGATGACGCCAAACCGGGGTCATTTCTTTTAAAACCATGGCGTTGACAATAGCATTATCAAAAGAAAGAGAGATCTCAAGAACAGCTAAAATAAAAGAAATAAAAAGTGCCTCAAGAGCGCCTGAGGTTGTTCCAGAATAGTAATATCCCACGAAAACAGCGAGAATAAGTCCAACAATCGTTGCAACAATTGACCCAGTGAAATAACCAATATAACTCTTATTCATATAAAAATCCTTGCAGTTTATTAGACAAAGACTACAACAAATAAACCTATGTCGGCAATTCTGTTTGGTCTTTTATGCTTTATTTTTGTAATTATCTCGGTTGGAAGCCTTTCAGCCCTCTTTCTCTTTCTTTTGGAGCGAGCCTCACAGTTTTTCTTAAGTCATGAGCATTTAATTATAATGCTTCCGCTTCTAGGTATAGTCACAGGTTTTACCTATTGGATTTTTGACAAGAAAATCCATTCCACAAAAAAGATTCTTCATAGTGTGGATGACAAACAAATTATAATTCCATTTTTGACTGCATTTTTAATTTTTACTTTCACTGTTTTAAGTCAACTCTTTGGCGCTTCTACAGGGCGAGAAAGCACTGCTGTACAATTTGGTGCAACTCTTGGCGACTTTTGGCGAGATCTTTTTGAGAAAAGATCTCGGCCCCTTCCCTTTTCACGGCAAGCTTTTATTCGCTCAGGTCTGGCCGCAGGTTTTGGTGCCGTCTTCGGTGTCCCTTGGGCTGGAACCCTTTTTGCCCTCGAAGCCACGCCGTCACATCGCTGGTCTTTGCGCTATCTTCCGCTTTGTTGGATCTCGTCTTTCGGCGCTCACTGGACTGCTCTCTGGTGGGGGGCTCACCACAAAATCTATCCAGCCCTCCCTAATCTGCCCTGGAGCCTTCTTCTTTTCGCAAAGTGGACCTGCTTAGGAGTTTCTTTTGGAGTTCTTGCAAAAATTTTTGTGGTTCTAATGCGCTACTTTGAGAAACATATCTTCGGTCGCATTCCTTGGCCATGGCTACGTCCTTTTGTTGGCGGACTTCTGGTTGCCGCCATCACTCTTGCTATAAAAGAGACTCGCTACAATGGCCTTGGGATTCCTCTGATTGATGCTGCCATCACCACCGGAGTTCAGACTTTTGATTTTGCCTGGAAAAGCCTCTTCACAATTTTATCTTCAAGTTCCGGCCTTAAAGGTGGCGAAGTCACACCTTTGATGGCAATCGGTGCCACTTTTGCTGTGACACTTTCAGGATGGCTTGCTTTGCCAAGTCTCTACGCCGCTTCTTTGGGCTTAATTGCAGTTTTTGCCTCAGCCTCCCATATTCCCTGGACTGGAGCGGTAATGGCTTGGGAGCTTTTTGGTTTTGAAGCCTTCCTTCCGGCCTTTGTAATATGTTGGCTTGCTCGAAAAGTTTTAGGCCTGCACGGTCTTTTTTCCATCAATGACTAGACAGTATTCAAAAAAATATTTTTAAGTCACAGCATTGACGCAACGCCTCTGCTGGCAATATCGACAAAATTTTTTAAATTTTACGTTTTTTTATCTGCAATCAATAAAAAATGGACTTATTTCAGTCTTATTTTCCAAATATTTTTTTAGTTTTAATGAGTAAACTATTGGCACTGTTATATTTTAATCACTTCAAAAATCTTTCTCTGAATGAGATTCCACTATGATTCCTGCGTCTTGGAATCTTTCTAACTTACTAATTGGCAGTTTTTTACTGGCTCACTTCTTGCCGCTATAGCTCGTTAGCAGTGTACATGGGGAGCCTAATGAAATCACTTTTCAAAAAAATATCAATGTTTGCATGCTCGGTTTGTCTTCTCTCCGCTTGCAGTGATACCAATCTGCGTTTCACCCAAAGTGATGCTAGTTCATTTAAATCTGCAACACCTATTGATGGCTGGATACCTGGAGCCGATCCAACTCCTGCACCTGTGGCGACTCCTGTGCCTGTGGCAACTCCTGTGCCTGTAGCGACTCCTGTGCCTGTAGCGACTCCTGTACCTGTGGCACAGGATGACTGCGCAATAAATGGTCTGAGTCAAAAAGCCTGTTATCTTATGAAAATTATGGAGCTGGGCTGCCCTCTCCGTAGCCACATGCCTGCAAGTTATCAAGCGCCAAGCCGCTCACAAATTATTTCCAACCTGAAGCGATGCGATGCCAGCATTTATCCAACCAATACACCAACGGCACCTCAGTTAAGTCTTATTCAACGCTTGATTGACCCAAGTGACTCTAGTTTTAGAAAATACATTTTCACCGGCTTGTATTACAAGCCACCTTATACTGATGATTTCAAAAAATATTTTGGTATTGAATTATACAATGCCGAGTATGTGTTCTGCGATAATAATGGCATCCCACCAGGCTCAGGCTCAATCCTGCCTCCGGCTGCAAGTGATGGGACTGTGGTCCTCGATAAAGCCTACCGGGCTGCAAATGTCTATGCCGGTCAATTAAATCAATGTGTATACGAAAGTAAAACTCAGCCCTGATTATTTTATATTCCTTACGAAAAAATAATATCAAAAATGAAGCGTAGAAGTTGTGACTTGCATTTCGAAAGCTTTGACGGAACCAGCTCTACACGCAAAATGGTGGGCGCGGGCGATGTCAAAGCTGTTGTTGGGCTTGGGCTGGAAAAATAATAATAGACAACAGGGTCTCACGACCAACCCCGAAAACTATAGAGGCCGGGACCACCAATAAGCTAGACGCGTTGAGGCTCCTTCGCCTTAACTTGCTTGGCGTCCGTGAAAGTCATAATCAATTGAGTTTATTAACTATTTTCAAGTGAGAACTTATACAAGCATTAAAAACTGATAATAAATGGGACTCGAATCGCAGGTCCGGGACTTGCTTGCTAAATGCGCTCACTCGGTTTAAACAGAAAGAAGTCCACTTTGTCAACAGGGTCCATCTTTCCTGATATTCCTGGGGAAAATACGAAGGTGTAAAAAAGCTCGCTACTGGCCCGACAGGCGATGATAATGTAGTGGCGAACTCAAAAAAGTTCGCCATTTTTTTTGTAAGGAATGTAAAGACAATGCTAAAGTATTATATGTCTCTCGGAATTATTATTTTCTTCTGTTCGAATGAGAAAGAGTCCTTGGGGGTACAAAAATGCCAGTAATCAGCATGTTCTACGGCGTCATCGTTTCAATGTTTTATCTCGATACAAAAAAACACAAAGCGCCACACATTCACGTTTCTTATCAGGGCAAGGAAGCTGTCATCGCGATCCCTTCTGGCGAAGTCCTGGATGGTGATTTGAAAGCTAACAAACTTAAGCTGGTTCAAGCTTGGGTTGAAATTCACAATGAAGAATTGATGGCCGATTGGGAGCTTGCAGCCAAAGGTCAGCAAGTTTTCAAAATTGAGCCGTTGAGGTAATTCTATGAATCCACGTGCAAAAAAAGTAAAAACTCTTAGTGGATTTCAAATTGAAGTGGAATTTACAAACGGCGAGAAAAGACAGTTTGATGTGACGCCACTACTGAATTTCCCTGTGTATCAGCCTTTGAAGGTCCTCACCTATTTTGAACAGGCGTTTGTGAGTCAGGGCATCGTTCAATGGCCGAATGAAGAAGATATTAGTCCAGACCTTCTTTACATAGATAGCCGGGCCATAGCCTAAACCCCATCAGCAAACCCAGATTTTATTCAAAGCGTACACGAACCATGAGTCAGCTGATGGCAACCGATTTTTAGAAAATCAGGATTCGCGTGCGCTTGGATCTTATGTGAATGTAAAATAGATCTTTTGAATTTCACTTGCAGCGAAACTTCATTTCGATTGTATATCCCTTGCCGGTAGCGGCGTCCGCAGCGACGCCGCCGAGGCCCATGATCCCGCCAACATTGGACTCATTTTTGCCGCCAAACACATATGCAGCTCCGCCGACGGTCTTGGCAACGGTTGAGGCCGTTTTAACTTTATTGTAGGATTGTTCATCCATCGTTCCGGTGTACTTTTGGTTTTCTTGGATGACGGCGGCGTACTTATGCCGCTCCTCACAGAAGTCATTGGCTTGCGCAATTGCATCCCGCGACCCCTCTTCTTTATCGTCAGTTTGTATGACCACTCTATGAATGCCGTCATCACCGGGGCGGACATCACGATGGTGAGCGCAGGCGGACAGAAAAAGGCCGCAGAGGCCAATGTGAATTATTTGTTTCATTCAAGATTCTCCTTGAAAGTTTACTATGGAATTGTGCATCGAATAAAGCAAGTGGCGTTGCATGTGGCAAACACTTGATGAGCCTTGGAAGGAATTGAGAAGGGGTTGCACACCGTATTACAGACCGATGACCAGGTGTCGGCATTCCCTTGCTTAGTTTGGCAAGTCCATTGGGCGCCATTCATGACCTCTTGTTCATCTGCCTTAGGAATAGCTTTTTCATTGGCACTTCTTCAATAGAAACAAATGAACCCGTCTTTGGAATTCTATCACTTATCTGGAATGCAAACTCGAATGCGATGACCGTCAGGATCAAGGGCAACGAAGGTCAATCCAAAGACTGCTTTGTGCAAATCTTGTTCTATAGAAATTCCATTTTTTTTCCAAAGATCGCAAAGGCGACGTACTTCATCTTCGTCTGAAACCATAAAGGCCAATTCTGATCGATTTCCAGATCCACAAGAAACAAAATTCTTTGCCTGCGTTGACCAAAGGCTAAACGTAAGACCACTTGAGAACGAAAACGCAACGTAGGTCGGAAATGCGGCCACAGGTTTTTGTTCAAAAACTTTTTCATAGAAGGACGCACTTTCTAGTGGGTTCTTTACATAAAAGAGCACAAGGTTTGGATTTGGCATATAAACCCTCCTCAATTAGAGCTACCGTTTTTTTGCAGTATACAACATGACACTGCCAGAAAATGGCAGTAGCATACAAAAATGAATCGAACTGAACGCCTTCTAAATTTACTACAAGTGCTGAGGTCTCATCGTTACCCTGTGAATGGGCAGAGGCTGGCTGAAAGATTGAATGTCAGTATCCGAACCCTTTATCGTGACATCGCGACCCTTCAATCTCAAGGTGCTGAGATCACCGGAGAGCCAGGAGTCGGTTATGTCCTAAAAGCAGGATATTTTATTCCTCCGCTGATGTTCTCTCAAGCTGAAGTTGAGGCGTTGATGCTTGGAATGCTCTGGGTCTCTAACTTTGGCGATCGTCCCTTATCGAAAGCCGCAGTCAGCGCCCTTAGCAAGATTCGCGAGGTCCTCCCAGAAAAGGTAAAAGGCGGAGTGAGCCATGTTTCCTTGCGGGTGGGGCCGCCTCAAGCGAGCAAGCTTGAACAGGAGGACCTTTCTCTTTTAAGAGAGGTGATTCGACTGGAACAGAAGCTAAAGATTGTCTATAAGTCGAAACGAACTTCTGAAGAGCTCGTCGTTTGGCCCATTGCAATAGGCTATTTTTCCGACGGAAGAATTCTGGTTGGCTGGTGTCAAAAACAAAGAAATTTTCGGCATTTCCACACCTTGGGCATTGAGTCGATGATCCCGCTTGATGAGAAATTGCCAGTCAAACGGGAGACTCTTTTTTATAAGTGGCAGTCAGAGCAATTTACAAAATTGAGCATTCATCCAGTTGTTAATAATTTCTGAATGGCACTTATTTCTGATACGAACGGGGCCGTTGGTTTCGGAGTTATTTTGCGTTGAGCCAATTCAGATTACCTGTGGCTGAAGTTCCGCCGATTTACGTTTTTATTGATTTCTATTCTCTTCACTTTGCGGCAGAATATTTTTAAATTTCTTGAAAGAAGAACGAAGGAATATAAAATGCAGAAAACGACTACAGCCTTGATGTTCGCCAGGGAGCAAGCCGGAAAAGCAGAAGAGATAAGCTTGCGGATCGGGCGAAGTGATCAGATCAAATTTTGGTTTTACAAGTAAAGCTACATGTTTTATTTGATGCCTCGCCTTGCTTTTATAGATGAGATCTCTTTGTTTTGTTCAGCAACTTTCTTTTTTAAGTTTTCTTTGTATTTGATCAATTTTTTAGTCAATTCCAAGTTGCTAATAGCCAAAATTTGAATTGCTAATAGAGCCGCATTTCCGGAGTTACCAATGGCAACTGTCGCTACAGGAATCCCTTCAGGCATTTGCACAATTGAAAATAAAGCATCTTGACCATTGAGAGCCCCTTGAGAGACCGGAACTCCGATGACGGGCAATGTTGTGAGCGAAGCCACCATTCCCGGAAGATGAGCCGCGCCTCCGGCTCCAGCAATCACCACTTTATAAGTTTTGTCGGCCTTTTTTACCTCTTCAAACATCAATTCAGGAGTTCTATGGGCCGAAATTATTTTTGTATGAAAATCCACGTTAAATTCTTTAAGAATTTCTTCGGCTCGCTTCATGCTTGAGTGATCCGAAAGACTCCCCATTAGGATCAGAACTTTTGCTTTACTCATGGCTTTCTCAAACTTTCTTGCCACTGACGTTCAGTGACCTTCAGGGCTTCAATAAGTTGTGGTAGATCCTTTTCAGTTTCACTATGAGTTATCATATGCCCCAGCTTTCTCCCAGGTGAAGTCATTTCTTTATCATACCAATAAATTTGTGGGTTTTTTGGACGCTCAACCGATTTAGAAAGCCCCTCAGGACCTAAAAAATTAATCATAGCAAAAACTTTTGCGGTCTCAAAGTCCTGTGGATCAAACTTCTTTTGTTGGTATGATTTTAGATGCATATCAAACTGACTTGCCTTAGCGGCCTTTTGGGAAAAGTGCCCAGAGTTATGAACTCGCGGAGCCATTTCATTTATAAGAAGCTCCCCATCTTGGGTGACAAAGAATTCTACGGCAAAACTACCCAAAAGATTTAATTTTGACGAAATTAATCGAGCAATTTCAATTGCTCGATTTTCATTTTTCACTTCATTGAGTGCCTTCACAGCCAGAAAACAAACACCCTTCTTTTGAATTGTTTCAACTAAAGGATAGTGACCAAAATCCCCAGCAAAGCTTTGGCAAGAGACTAGGGCCACCTCTTTCACAAAAGGAACAAACTTCTCAACATAGACTCGCGACTGGGCTACAAAAGCATTTTGACAAAACTCTTTAATGCTCGCAAAGTTGGGAATAATTGAAGGTGGCACCACAAAATTGCCCTTGCCATCATACCCCATACGGGCTTTTTTAATCACAAAGCCCTTCCACTTTTTATGAAGACTCTCCAGCTTTTCACTGTTTGCTAAATCATTGGGCAAAATCTCAAAATATTCTGATGTTGGAAGTCCATTTTCTTCGAAAAATTTTTTTTGTTCAAGCTTATCCTGCGCAATGCGAAGACCCACTAAGGACGGTGTGGATTGAGTGCGTGTGTTTCCCCAAGCTTTCTCAATTGATTTTATATCTAGAAACTCATTTTCTACTGCATAACTATCCACAGTCTCAAAAAAAGCAGAGAGCCTGGCTATGTCTGTGATATTTCCTCTAGTAATATGAGCACCAGCTTTTTCAGCAGGACCATTGGCTTCATGGTGGTAAACTGGCGAAGGAGAGAGTTCGGCACCGAGATAACAACTGGCTTCCCAAAGCATTCGTCCAAGCTGCCCGCCACCTAAAATCCCCACCTTCATGAATATACCAGGAGCGCTTTTTTTGCTCCGTCTACCACAAGAACTTCGCACTGTTTATTTTTACGAATTACTTTCCCGATTTTCCATGCTTTAAATTTTTTCTTATTTAAATGGTTAAAAATCGTCTGTGCTTTTTTTGCGTCACAAGCAATCACCATTCCAATACCCATATTAAAGGTCTGAGATTTTTCCTTGAACGTCAGAGAGGAATTCTTGATTGATTCCAACCAGTGATAAGCTTTTGGACGCTCGCTCAATGGCGGCAAGTGAATCTCATAGCTCACTTTTTCAGACATACGTGGCACATTTAAAAAACCCGAACCCGTAATATGCGCCAAAGCTTTGATAGATCCATTTGCAAGTAATCTTTCCAATGCTTTGCTGTAAATCACTGTTGGCTTTAATAGTTCTTTCGCAAGATCATTTTTGCTAAGATTTTTTGTCGGCTTCCACTTCGCAAATAGTTTTCGAACCAAGCTGTATCCATTGCTGTGAAACCCCGAGGAAGAAATCCCAATAAGAATGTCCCCTGGTTTAACACTTTTGCCGGGCAAAGCCTTTTTCTTATCAACAATCCCCACCGCAAATCCTGCAAGATCATATTCTCCGGTTTTATAAAAACCTGGCATTTCTGCCGTTTCTCCACCAATCAAAGCACATCCACTTTGATGACAGCCCTGAACAATACCGGATAGAACCTCTTTCGCTGTTTTTGGTTTCAACTTCCCAGTGGCAAAGTAATCAAGAAAGAATAAAGGTTTGGCTCCAACACAAAGAAGATCATTTACAGACATAGCAACTAAATCAATTCCAACGCTGTCATGGGAATTCCATTCAAAAGCTAGTTTGAGTTTTGTTCCGACGCCGTCTGTGCTTGCCGCTAATAATTGTTTTGAATTTAAGGAGTACAAAGACGCATAACCGCCAACCGAAGACTTTACATTTTGATTTAGAGTAGATTTAACCATTATTGAAATGCTACTAACAAATTGGTCGGCCAAGTCCCGGTTTACTCCGGCTTTCTCGTATGCGCCTTTTTCCATATTCACTCCTAATGTCTAAAGTGGCGATAGCCCGTGAAGGCCATGGCTATCTTGTGTTCGTTACAGGCAGCAATGATTGTTGAATCTTTGATACTTCCTCCTGGTTGTACAATATAACGAATACCCGCACGAGCTGCAACATCCACTGAATCTCTAAATGGAAAGAAAGCATCACTAATCAATATGCAATCGTTGAGATCTGTTTTATTTAAGATACTTTGCGCACGAGGAATTGCTAACTTTTCCATGGCCTCAATGCGGTTCGGTTGTCCTTGTCCAGCCCCCACCATGCGATAATCGCCTTCACTGTCTGCTTGAACCAGACAAACAGAATTACTTTTCAAAGTTTTATTACAGAAGATCCCAAAGTGAGCAAGGGCATTCCACTTTGTTGGCCAAGCTACTTCGGTCACCCCATTAAGCGGCTCTTCAATTTGCTGGTCAAAGCTTTGAGTCAAAAGCCCACCAGCAACTGACATTTGCATAAAAGAAGAATCCAAGTCCCAGTGCCTTACCATGACCGCCTTTAAGTTTTTTCTCTGATTTAAAAGCTCTTTTAAATCCGTGGATTTTAATCTCGGGGCTGAAATTAGCTCCACAAAACGACTCTGGAAGTAATCAAGAATTTCAGTCGAGACCTCATCAGTGAAAATCAGAACTCCACCAAACGCTGACACCGGGTCACAGGCCCAAGCTTTTTCAAGAGCACGGAGCTGAGCTTTTGGCGCTGACTTAGACACCGTAGCCACTCCACAAGGATTGTTGTGTTTAACAATTACCACGCTGGTTCTATCGGGGAAGGCGGCTTTAAGATCGCGAGCCAAAAAGTAAGCAGAAGAAAGATCCACAATATTATTATAAGAAAGCTCAGTAGAAGTTAGAGGGTGATTCCAGTCTAATGGTGAATTCCTGTGAGTTTTCAAAGATGCTTTTTGATGAGGATTCTCCCCATATCTCAAAGTTTTTTTCTCGGTGCCAAATACAGATTGAATGCTTAAATCGTAATCAGTTACCAAATCCCATGCTTGAGCTGCAACTTTCTTTGCCGTTGCCTGATCAATGCCCCCCTGAGAGCTTAACTGTGTGATCACTTCTGCATATTGGCCGGGGTCTGTGAGCACCACTACATCTGGCGCATTCTTTGCTGCCGCCCTTACCAATGCTGGCCCTCCAATATCAATAAGCTCTACAAGTTCTGCACGGGAAAGATTCTTATCCAAATTTTTTTGAAAAGGATAGAAATTTACTACAACTGCATCCAAGAGCTTAATATTAAGCCTTTCCCAATCCAATTTATCTTTCATATCGGTACGCCGAGCAAGAATTCCAGAAAAAATTTTAAAGGACAAGGTCTTCATTCTCCCCTGAAAGGCCTCTGGAGTCTCTGCAAGTTCTTCCGCCAGTCGGCACGGAATTTTAGCTTCTTGCAAAACTTTAAAAGTCCCTCCGGAAGCATACAGCTCAGCGCCTGCTCGATGCATTGCCTGGGCTAAATCAACCAGACCTGTTTTATCAGAAACACTAAGCAATACTCTGTGAATTTTTACAGTCGTATTAACTCCATTGCTTACAGACATGAGACCTCCGCATAGGCATTTTTAAAAAATGTCATTCCTATTCCCTCTTCCTGTGCTTTTTCAGGGTGCATCGTCCATTGCGGATTTTGCGTTTGGCGAATCGCCGCCTCAGGGTGAGGCATCAAACCAAAAATCCGCCCCGACAAATTTGAGAGCCCCGCTATTAACTGAGTGCTGCCATTAACATCTTCGCTATACTGAAGACTCACTTTAAAATCTGGACTGTTAAAGACATCTACAGAAGAATCAAAAAGCAATCGTCCTTCGCCATGTCGTATCGGCAAATATATCTCGTCAGACTTATCTAGAAAAATATTTGATGCTGATGTTTTTTTAACACCAACCCAACGGTTGATAAATTTATTCTGAATATTGTGCGTGATTGAGACTTTATTCCCAAAAACTCCCATGGCAATTAAGGCTTGAAAACCATTGCATACACCAAGAACGACTCCGCCATTTATTGAGAAATCTTCAAGATCCCAGTTAAGACCCTTCGTAAGTTTCAAAGCCAAAACACGACCTGATCCCAAATGATCGCCAAAAGAAAATCCTCCAGGTAAAAAAAGAGCACGGTATTCTTTTTTAAGATTCTCTTGGGAAAACTTCCTTTGAATCAAGTCATTGATATTAACAGTATCTACAACAAAGCCCGCCAAACGAGCAGCATGAGTCATTTCTTGCTCACAATTGATTCCGTCTCCTGATAAAACTAAGGCTTTAATCATAAGCTCTCCTGACTCCAAGCTTGGTATAATTCTTCAACCTCTATGCTTTGTGATTGCCACTTCCAATCCGGTGTTGATGTCAAAGTTCCAATATCAACAAAATCGATGTCATTCTTTTTCCAAAGTGCTTCAGCAGTAGCAGCTTTTTCAGCTGAGACACTTACAATAAATTGATGAAAACCTTCTCCGAATGAGGTTTTTGCGAGATTTAGATCCATGTCAGATTTAAACTTCAGGCCTAAGTTATTGGTAAAACAGCTTTCCGCCAGAGCAGTTAAAAGCCCGCCTTCACTAAGGTCATGGGCTGAGCGAAGATATTCGCTCGATTCTTTAGATCCTAGCCACTCATACAAAGGCAATGCCCTCGGCCAGTCTGGTATAGCTGCTGCGACACTCTTAATTTCAGCATGCAGTCCATGCCACTCGCTCTGAGCTAAGCCCAACTGAGGAGGGCCTAGTTTGTAAACTTTGTCTCCGGCGATTTTAAAATCCGCAGAACGAGCGAGTTTATAATCAGGCATTCTGCCCATTGCAGTTACTAGCAAGGTTGGAAGCACAGAGATCCTAACAGCCTTACCATTTTGGGTCCCATTATAATCATTCTTCATACTGTCTTTTCCTGAAATCAGCGGAACTTTCAGCGCCAGGCAGGCCTCACGCAGTCCAAAGCAGGTTCGCACGAGCGCCGCCATTTTCTCAGCGTCCTCCACTGGATCAGGCCAACAAAAATTATCGATCAAAGATAAAACTGTTTCATCACGTAAAGAAAATTCAGCACCAACACATAAAACATTTCTAATAGCTTCATCCACTGCAGCTTGAGCCATAATATAGGGATCAACTATCGATAATCTTGGATTTAATCCACAACCAACAACTACGCCGATAAAATTATTATATGACAGAGCTAAAACAGCCGCATCGTTGGGACTCGATCTTTGCTCTTTTGACGTTTGCAGTGATTTTATCACGGAGCGACCTTGCACTTCGTGATCGTACTGCCGAATTAAATTCTCTTTGCTGCGAATGTTGGGTCTTTTTAAAATCGCCTTAAGAATTTGAAAAGGATTTTCATTATATTGCTCTGAAATTATTTGTGGTTTTTTTTCAATCCAATGAGCTTTTAATTGCAGCGTCGGAGCCCCTTCATGCAAAAACTGCAGACTTAAATCTGCAACTTTATTTTCTGCGTAGAAAACTTCGAAACGGCCAGTATTGGTAAACTCACCAAGAAGACTGACCTCCACACCACGACGTTGTGCAAGTTCAAGAAAAGCTTTTTTGTCTTTCGGCGGGACAGCCACAGTCATTCTCTCCTGAGACTCGCTGATCACAAGTTCGAAGGGCTTTAAACCTGGCATTTTTGTCTTCGCCAACGAAACATCCATGCGTGCACCGCCGGATATCTCAGCCATCTCCCCGACTGAGGACGATAGCCCCCCAGCACCATTATCAGTAAGTGTACGATAAAGTCCCAAATCGCGAGCTTCTATTAGAAAATCTGTCATTCGCCGTTGAGTGATAGGGTCCCCAAGCTGAACCACGCTTGAAGGAATTGACTCAGTCATTTCTAATGATGAAAATGTCGCACCATGAATTCCATCCCGACCAATGCGTCCACCCACCATACAAATTAAATCACCATTTTCGATTTTTTTCTCCGCACATATTTTATCAGCTATTTTTCTCGGCATAATTCCACCAGAACCACAAAACACAAGTGGCTTTCCAATAAAAGAAGCGTCAAAGTAGAGAGCGCCGTTAACTGTGGGAATGCCACTCTGATTTCCACCAGCTTCAACCCCGCTTCGAATTCCTTCAAGCAATTGCACAGGAGGAATAATCCCTACTGGAAGACCCTTCTTCATTTCCAGTGGCCCCACGCAAAAAACATTTGTATTAAAGAAAGGTTTAGCGCCAAAACCACATCCCAAAATATCACGATTTACGCCTACGATTCCAGTGATTGCGCCACCGAAAGGATCTAAGGCCGAGGGTGAATTGTGAGTTTCAACCTTAATACAAACAGCTTCATCTTCACTGAATGCTACAATTCCTGCATTGTCTTTAAATACAGAAAGAAGCCATGGTTTCGGAATCTCCTTAGTGGTACCGGCAATTGTTGTCTTGAAAAGACCAAAAATTTTCTTAGAGATATTCTTACTCTGAAAAGACTCTTGGAAGTTCTCTTCTGAATACTCTACGACAGCAGCAAAAATTTTGTGTTTACAATGCTCAGACCAGGTTTGAGCCAAAATTTCAACTTCGACATCTGTCGGATTGCGTTTTGCAGTTATAAAATAACTTTGAATTGCCTTCATTTCTAATAAGTTCAGCGATAGAAGGTTTTTTTTACTTAACTCTAACAGCTCACTCTCGCACATTCCCAAAATCGGAATACATTCTGCTTTTGGAACTTCCCCGAGTTGAGTTATAAATTTTGGAAAAATTTCCGAAGACTCAAAACGGGCATATTTTGCAAATTCATCTTGAGAGTATATGCGATGACAGTGAATCAAAGAATTTGAAATAAAACTAACAGTGATCTTTTCAATATCTTCTTTTAAAATTTCTGAGCCTACAAATAAATAAGCTTGCCCAGAAACTACTTGGCTATCAGGAAGTTCACGACGATGACAAATTTCAAGAGCCTCTAAACCAGTACGTCCTAAGTTGTCAGTCATCCCAGAATGAAGTTCGCGCTCTACAATCCAATGACTTTCGGGCCAGTTTTTCTGCTGAAGGACATCATCCCACCAAATATCTTTTTCTGCTTGGTTAAAGTCACTACTATCACCCTCATATTTTGTCCAAAAAATATTCACAACTCGGAGATCCTGAATTTTCTGAGAAAGAGACAAATCCCATTCCTTAATTATTTCTAAAAGTGCCATTCCTCTTGGGTCTTGCAGCGATTTCTTGAGAATGACTTCAGTGCGGTTGTACATGAAGCTTGGCTCCTTTTTTAAAAATTTTAAACTGATCTTGAAGAATCCAGTGCAAGGTTCTTGGATAAAGTTCGTGTTCAACAGCAAGCCCTCGTTGTTCGACTTCGCCTACGCTTTTGCAGTCTGCGATTGAAAACTCATGCTGTGCGCAAATAGGTCCTGTATCCACTCCAGAATCCACAAAATGCACAGTCACACCTGTCCGCGGCAGCTTTTTTTCAAAAGCTTTTCTATAACTGTCTAACCCTGGAAATTCTGGCAACAAAGAGGGATGAATATTCACAATTCTTGCAAACCCACGAGGATCACTAAATGCATTAACGAATTCTGCCGAAAGAATTCGCATAAAACCCGCAAGCACGACGTAATCTAAATCTAGTTTTAAAAGAGCTGATTTAATTTTTGCCTGATCTTTTTCAATTAAAATTTCAAGGCCACGCTCCTTGGCTTTTTCTAAAACCAAAGCCTTCGGACGATCTGAAATTACTAGAACAATCTCAGCCACTAAGAGCTTTGCTTCAATTGCGTTGGCAATTGCCTCAAAGTTCGAACCACGACCAGAGGCAAGAATAGCAATTCTTGGAATTGAACATATAACTAGCCCTGAATCCATTCAGCTCCAACTCCTTCACGATATTGCATGCCCTCAAAATCAATTTCTTTAAGATTGTTAAAAGCATTTTTACGAGCTTCTTTGATAGTAGCTCCTAAACCCAAAGCGCCAAGCACTCGTCCTCCGGAAGTAACCCATTGGCCATCCTGTTTTTTCACGCCAGAAAAAAAGCCATGAAAAGATTTAAGCCAGGCTTCGATACCGGCAATGGGTTTTCCAAGAGATGCCTCACTAGGATAGCCTGGAGCTGCGGCCACAACATACACAGCGACCTGCGAAGACATAGGAACTAAGCTTGGCTTTTGATGAAGATTTCCTGCAGCACAAGCCTCGCACCATTCTAAAAGATCGTCAGTCATAAGTGGTAACAAAGCTTGCGCTTCAGGATCTCCAAATCGCGCATTAAACTCTAAAACCCGAAAATCATCACCTTCCAGCATCAAGCCTGCGTATAAAATTCCTTTGTAAGGAGTTCCCATCTTTTTCATTTCGCGAAGTATCGGTAAAAAAACAGTATCACGAATTCTTAATGCAAGCTTTGAGTCATTTAGAGGCACGGGGCAAACAGCCCCCATTCCTCCGGTATTTGGGCTCATTGGGTCTTCAGTTAAAGTTTTATAGTCCCGAGCCGGAGCTAAAAGCGAACAGGTATTGCCGTCACAAAATCCTAGCCATGAAATTTCTTTTCCACTCAAGCGCTCTTCAATCACAAAAGTATTTGAAAATTTTTGCAAACGAACAAGAGCGCTCAGTGCTTGCTCTTGGGTTTCACAGATTTCAACCCCTTTACCAAGGGCCAAGCCATCTGCCTTGATTACCCATTGTTTTTTTTGCCAATTCAAATCTAAAAGAAGTTTTTTTGCTTCGTTCACTGAATAAACACTATAGCCCTCTGCCGTTGGGATTTCTGCTGCTTGCATTACTTTTTTAGCAAATATTTTGCTGCTTTCTAAGCGAGCAGCAGCTTGTCGAGGTCCAAAAATAGCCAGGCCTTCCCGCTCAAAGATGTCCACTGCACCATCTGCCAAAACGCCGTCAGGCCCAACCACCACAAAGTCAATTTTTTGTTCTTTACTTTTCTTAGCAAGACTTACGAGAGCGGCCTGTCCCTTTAAAGAATCTGTCCAAGCAGAAACCGATTTCTCCATAAATTGATTTTGCAATTGCAGGATTGCTGCCGCATTTTCCGGAACCATAACCAAAGTTTGCACACGCACCGACTCTAAAAGTTTCCAAGCTAATGCGTGCTCTCTTCCTCCAGAGCCCAGGACTAGAATTTTCATCATGAGACTCCATCAATATATACGATCATATCTTTAATAACATGATCAAGGTCAGAACAGGGGAAGACCCGCTCTTCAACAATTTCATTCACCAATGATTGATAAATCTCGCTAACCAAACATTTTAAACTCGCCGGCAATGGGGGTGGAGGTTTTACCAAAGTCTTCCAGTCGGTATAACCGCTAACTTCACCTTCTGCTTTGGCATTCTCAAGTTCCCTATACCATGGTGTCTTTCTATAAAATTCACGGAGTAATTCTTTTGAAAGCTGTAAGCCTTGTTTTTCTAGCCGCATCTCATCGGGACCAATGGCATCAACGAGAATGATTTCATTTTCCTTAGATAGACCCCATTCGAGTTTTCCATCTAATAAACGAATATTTTTTTCACTAAACCAAGACTTTAGAAGCAGAGATACTTCGGTAGTTTTAGAAATTACCTCGTTAAATTGGACCTGTGTTAAACCACTAATTTTAAGAGCCTCTTTGTCAGACAAAGGACGATCCTTATCCTCTAGTTTTGTAAACATCTCAATGAATGGCACTTGAAATACATCACCAATTTGATAATTCTTTTCAGCATGTCTTTTAATAAAGGAACTGCCAGCACAAACTTCAAAACGAAAAACCACTTCCAAAGGAATCAAAAATGGTTTTTCCATGGTTTTAGGGTAGGCATAGTAACTTCGACCCTTTTCAATAATGCGTACGGGACGAGTGACTTCAATTTTTTCAACTAGAACACATCGTTCGCCATCAAAACCACGATAGTGAGTCTTTACACCGCAGGACTCAAGTCTTTCAAATAATACTGACATAAGTTTTGCTAAACCCAGCCCCTTAAAAGGAATGGCGTCAGGCATCTTACCCCAATCAAAAACTGAATAATCATCGGTGAACTCAAAAATTAGATTTGCAGAGACATTAGAAGAAAAGATCCTTTTAACCGAACCTTCGTACATCAAGCTGTTCTTGCTAAATCTATTTGCAAGCACTCCGGTCCTCATTTCTAGATTGAATTAATTCCCTCACTCCATCAATGGCCGTCGGATACTGGCCGTTCAAACAAGCCATACATGGAGTGATATTTTTATTTGGAAAAATAGCGTCTCTCAATGCTTCTATTTCCTGATAAATAACTCCGTCTGCACCTAACTCTTTTTCCAAACTCTGTAGTGTTTTGTTATTTGCAAGAAGCTCATTCTCCATCGGAAAGTCGATACCATAGAAGCATGGATGTTTGATCGGCGGACATGTCGCTGCAAAGTAAACCTCCTTGGCTCCGGCCATACGCACAAGCTCAATCAGTTTTCGCGAAGTTGTTCCTCGCACAATCGAATCATCAACCAATAAAACTCGCTTGTCTTTGATCTCAGAATAGACCGGTGCTAACTTCAAATGAACTGCCTGCTCACGCTTGTCCTGGCTATCTAAAATAAAAGTACGAGTAATATAACGATTCTTAATCAAGACTTCACGATAGGGTACTTTGAGCTCCTCAGCTAATGCAATTGCTGCTATCCGCGCAGTTTCTGGAACCGGCACAACGATATCGAACTCAATATTGTCCTTCTTCATACGCTTAAGTACCGAATCCGCCATTTTTTTTCCGAGTTCGATTCGAGCCTTGTAAACGGGACTGCCTTCAATTTCAGAAGTCGGCGAAGCAAAGTAAACCCACTCAAACATACAAGGGCGATGTTCCATAGTGCGAAGCCGCCTTCTTTCAATCACTCCTGCCATAGAAATAGCGACCATTTCTCCAGGCAAGATATCCTCAAAGTGATCATAGCCCAAAAAAGACAATGCGGTACTCTCCGAGGCCACAGCATAAGAAGTTTTTCCGTCCACTTCTTGGCGAGTCCCCATCACTAAAGGACGAAAGCCATGGGGGTCGCGAAAGGCAATAAGACCATACCCAGCTACCATTGAAACAATGCTATAACTTCCTATGGTTTTTTCAAAAACAAAAGAGACGGCAGAGCAAAGATCATCAAAGCTAGGAGCGCTCTTCTGTGAATTCTCAGCAAGTCCCTCAGCAAAAAGATTAATAATATTTTCAGTGTCAGAGTCTGCCAAGGGTTGACGCTGATATTTCGTGCGAAGCTCTTGAGTCAGTGCGCGGAAATTCACAAGATTCCCATTATGAACAAGGCCGATACCATAGGGATAGTTTAGTAAAAAAGGCTGGACGTTCCTCAATTCACTTTTGCCCGCAGTCCCATAACGGACGTGACCAATAGCGATCTCACCGGTTAGCGAATGCATATTTTCTTTGGTGAAAATATTTTCCACCAGCCCCAGATTTCTCACATAATGAAAACCAGAGTCATCATAGGTCAAAATACCTGCAGCATCTTGACCACGATGTTGAAGTAAACTTAAGCCCCTCAATGCTTTTGCGGAAGCCTGGCTAGTGCCAATGAGTCCTATGACTCCACACATCAGTCCTCCTTATTTATATTTTGGAATAGGCATACGCTAGCAGAATGCTATCTTAATATAAAGCAAACAAATGTTAGGGTTGCGTCAAGACAAGAGGCGCCATTTAAATCACTAAGCGGCCTGAATCCTAAAGGGCGTAGTTGCGATTGGGTAGGTGCCGGCCTCGGTAGCACAGCTTAAACTGAGCTCCATTGTTGTTGAGTTTTTTAACTCTGAATTAACTAAGATAAAATTTGATTTTCCATAATAAAAAAGCTGACCCTCTTCGGTTCTTCTTTTCATCATGTTGCCTACAGAAGAGCTGTGAATGGCACTCGAGGTAACCTCAAAAGTCTTAAAACCAAAAATATCTTCAGACAGCTCTTGAACTTGAGACGAATGCACGTCGCCTGAGAAAAGAGCCGCGGGTTTTCCTGAGGACTTGAGAAGTTTTTTTAGCATTCTGAGTGAAGGTGTTGCGCTTTTTTCCACTGATTCTGAAAGGAAAAAATACTTAAAAAACTGAGTCCCATTTATAATCCACGCTGGGTTTTTACTTGCAGCGAAATCCTGAACAAACCAGCTTTCCTGCTGGCTTCCCCATTGCGTATTTTTATTCTCACGAAAACTACGTCCATCTAACATATGAAGATCAAGCCCAAAGGCTCTAAGCCTAAATGCCACACCTGGCCCATAGCTCAAACGAGCATGATACTCTGGCATTGGGTAAAATGTACGGAAAATCACTTTCATTTCATTTTTATAAGGATGGGAACCATCCCCATTATTGGTCCCATAGTCATGATCATCCCAAACAGAAATACTAGGGATTAAAGGATCAAGACGATAGAGATTTACTAAATTCCAAGTTTCAACATAGCGTCCTAAAGCGGTCCCTGGAACCTCTGGAGTTCCAAAAACAGAACTTGCCCGAGAATTACTGTAAACCATGTCACCAATAAGTAAGTTCAAATCAGGGCGCTCTTCCTCAAGGCGAGAGTACATTTGCCACTGCGAATTTAGATTGCGGTAATTTGCACAAGATATCACCGCAATCTTGGGAAGCTTTAAATCTAAATCCAAGCCCTTTAAACTCCGCACGTCGATGAGTTTCTTTCTTTGATCATAAACGGCAATTTGACTGTATGAAGCTGTTGAAAGCCCATCAACTTGAAGACGATAAAGAACTCTGCCACTCCCCGATAGACTATCAATTTTTATCAAACTCACTTTTAGATTTGGATTACTATAGGCAGAAAATTCCCAACCAGGCTCACCCATGACAACGACAAGAGAGCTTGAGTTATCAGCCCAAACTTGGAGCATCGGAACTCGGGACGTATTTTTATTTTCTAAGGACGCTTTAGAATCCTCGTCGATCATTCCAAGTGCTATTGGAGTAGCTACTAAAGCTTGTAAAAACTTGCGCCGGGGCAGCTTGCAATCATCCTGATATGCCATAACTAAATATTCACATCCTTGTTGAGTTATGGCATCAACAAGTCATCTAGTTCAGACTTAAGTCTTAGGCTTTAAAAGTGGCTTTAGAAATTTCCCTGTCTCGCTATTTTTAACTTTTGCAATTTGCTCAGGAGTTCCTGTGGCAACGATAAGGCCTCCGCCTTTACCTCCATCAGGTCCTAGGTCAATGACATGGTCAGAACATTTCACTACCTCTAGATTGTGCTCAATGACGAGCAAAGTATTCCCTTGATCAGCAAGATCTTGGATCAACTCAACTAATTTCTTCACGTCATCAAAGTGTAAGCCTGTGGTCGGTTCATCAAGAATATACAAAGTCCTTCCTGTGCCACGACGAGAGAGCTCCTTAGATAATTTCACTCGCTGAGCTTCGCCACCAGATAAAGTCGTAGAGCTCTGCCCAAGAGTCATATAGTCAAGTCCTACGCGGTTCAGTGTCTCAAGTTTACGATAAATTTGTGGTAAGTTTTTAAAAAACTCCAGAGCATCTAAGACTGTCATATTCAAAACATCTGAAATAGACTTCCCTTTGAATTTTACATTCAATGTTTCCCGATTGTAGCGAGCTCCCATGCAGGTTTCACACTTCACAAAAACATCACTCATAAAGTGCATTTCGACTCGGATCTGACCATGTCCCATACAGGTTTCACAGCGTCCCCCCTTTACGTTAAAACTAAAACGTCCTGGAGGATAGCCACGGAGTTTTGAGTCCGGTAAGTTTGCATATAAATCGCGAATCATCGGAAACAATCCAACATAGGTTGCAGGAGTGGAACGAGGCGTTCGGCCAATAGGTCTTTGATTGATATCAATGACCTTGTCAATATGTTCAATCCCCTCCAGTCTTTGAAAGTTCGAGGGACTAGCATTGGCTTTATAAAAACGTTGAGCCAAAATTTTAAAAAGTGTATCAATAATTAAAGTACTCTTACCACTGCCAGAAACCCCAGTAACAGCAGTGAAAGTTCCAAGTGGAATTTCCAAAGTCACATTTTGCAGATTATTGCCGGTCGCGCCTATCAAACGTAACTTATGACCATTGCCCACGCGCCGTTGAGTTGGAATTGAAATACGCATTTCCCCAGATAGATATTTACCCGTCAAACTTTTTGGATTTGCTTCAATCTCCTGAGGAGTACCCGCAGCCATTAACTCCCCACCCAAACGCCCAGCACGAGGCCCCAGATCCACCACATGATCTGCAAAACGAATGGTGTCCTCATCATGCTCAACTAGTAAAATAGTATTTCCACGATCTTTCAGTTCTCTGATGATATTTAATAAACGATGATGATCACGAGGATGCAGCCCAATCGAAGGTTCATCCATCACATACAATACGCCAATCAATGAAGAGCCCACTTGTGTCGCTAAACGAATACGTTGAGCCTCTCCACCAGATAGAGTTCGCGATGGACGACTCAATGACAAATACCCCGTTCCTACGCGAATTAGATAATCCAAACGGTTCACAATTTGTTTTACGATTTTTTCGGCGATCATCTGGTCTTTGACGTCCCAAGCTACTTGCGAAATCCAATCTCGTAGTTCCACGGTATTTAAATCAGAAAGCTCGACAATGTTTTTTTCATGAATACGAATATTTAAAGACTCTTTTTTAAGTCTGGCACCCAGACAATCTGGACAGGAAGAAAGTACCATCTCCTCACTTTCTTCCTCTTCCGCATCATTTGACGATGATAGTTTTTTACCTTTATAAGTGTATTTTACTTTTTCAAGACGACGACTGCCCACCTCGCCGTCCGTAAATTCCTCTTCTTCCACCAGATCAGCCGTGCCAAGCCCATGACAAGTCACACAAGCCCCGCGAGGATTATTAAAACTAAAAATTCTGGGTTCAATTTCAGGAAAACTATAACCACACTCAGGGCATGCTGAATGCAAACTATATGAAATGCGCTCCCCATTCAACGTCTGAATTACTACACGGCCATTGGCCATACTCAAAGCCGTATTAATACTCTCTGATAAACGCAACTTAATGGAGTCTTTTAAGACAATCTGATCAACAACTAGGTCGATATCATGGCTCTTGGTCTTTGCAAGCTTGGTGGCTTTTTCAAGTTCAATCAATTTACCGTCAACCTGAGCTTTCACAAAACCCTTACGAGCCCAGCGCTGAAACTCCGCCATAAATTCGCCCTTTTTACCTTGAGCCATCGGGGCTAAAATATAAAATTTCGCAGACTGAGAATTTTTCGAAGCCGTTTTCAAAATCTCTGAGATAATCTGCTGTGGTGTTTGGCTGCTCACTGGAATGTGGTGAGTTGGGCATTCTGGCACACCAACTTTAGCAAATAATAAGCGCATATAGTCGTAGATCTCCGTCACAGTGCCGACGGTGGATCGAGGGTTGGTGCTCACGGATTTTTGATCAATGGCAATGGCTGGAGAAAGACCTGTTACTGATTCAACGTCAGGCTTTTTTAATTGCTCTAAAAAATTTCGAGCATAGGCCGAAAGACTTTCAACATAGCGGCGCTGGCCTTCGGCATAAATTGTATCAAAAGCAAGACTTGATTTTCCACTGCCACTGAGGCCAGTGAAAACTGTGATTTTATTACGAGGAATAAGTACACTCACATCTTTAAGATTGTGTTCTTTTGCGCTTTTGACGACGATGCCATCGAATTCTTGATTTGAAGTCATTTCGATATTCTATAAAAGTAGCAAGCGCCGGGCAAGAAGAGCTTTAATGCTCCTTACTTGGTCCTTACTAAGGTTTCCTCTGATTGACAGACTGGACACACACCGTAAAGCTCAAGGACATGGTGGGTCAATTGGAAGCCAAATTGTTTTGCCACTTTCTCTTGCAGAGCCTCGATAGTTTTATTCTCAAACTCAGAGATTTTCCCACAACGAATACAAGTAAGGTGATCATGGTGATTTTTTAAATTGAGCTCATAACGAGCTGCCAAGCCACCCATGCGCAGTTCAGAAACAAAATTGCATTCCGTCAGTGTTCTTAGAAATCGATAAACCGTGGCAAAACCAATTTCTGGATGATCTTCATACACTTTTTCAAAAAGTTCCTGGGCAGTGACATGACGACGCCCCTGACTGAGAGCTTTTAAAATGGCCATTCGCTGAGTTGTGACCTTCATATTAAGCGTACGAATAATACTTTTTAACTCTTGCTCCCCACTCTCTCCACTATAAACGATAATATCCTCATCTTTTTGGCGTGGTAAGGAAGGAACTGACTCTCGACTCATGGACACCTCTAGGCAAGAGGCTAGCTATATGCTAAGGCAAATTTAAAGTCTAGTTAATTAAGAATCATTATCACTTAGAGCTGATGCAAAAAGCGCCTCAGCCTGAGTAATTATGATTTTAAACAAAACTCAATAGTGTTCCTTAGTAAAAGACACCACATACAGTAGCTTAAGTCGCTCTACCAGGAGATTCAAATGATTAAGTTTGTCACTTTTTTTATTCTCGCCTTTGCTCTTGTCTCTGTATGTTTAGCAGACACAGAGCTTCCTCTTCCAGGGCCTGGGTCTCCACCCTCACAAGGGCCTGGGTCTCCACCGCCACAAGGGCCTGAGAGTAGTACTTATACTATAGGCAGTGGACAGGTTGGACGCTTCAAAGAACGCAGCTTCATTTTCTCCATACCTTCAAATCTCAATCGTATTCGTGGGTTGAGAGTTACTTGTACTCATCAAAAAATTAAAATTAAAAACATAACAGTCCAGTTCGCCGATGGGGAAGTGTCTGAGCAAACAGACCTCCTGGGAACTCTCAGTCTTGGAGAATTCAGAATCAGCTATTTACCTGGCAAAGCCGTCGCTGTCATTACGGTTGTAGCCTCAAGTTCTTCGCTCTTTCGAAAAGATGGCGTCTTTATGTTAGATGCAACTACAGCAAATGCCTATTCAGGGACAGGCTTGTAAGCTGTTAATTAAACCATAAATTGTATTGCGTGCCCGTAGGTTTTCGCCTTGATAAACCATACGATCTAGACGCTGCAATTCAAATATCATGTCTTGCTTACCCAAGCAGCCAGGAGGCGGAAATAATTGGGCCGGCCGACCCGAAGTGTTTAAACACTGATTTTTATTGATATCAAAACTTTTTTTAGCACAATTTTCTGATTCATAGACTTCATATGTTTTGTTACCAATATTTTGAATACACTCAAGCTTACCAGAATCAAAACTCATACTTGTACAGATATCAATTGCGGCTTGATCGAAATACTCAAAGCTCCCGATTGCAGAAATACAAGCATCCCTATTGCGATCAAAGCTCATGCTAGTACAGATCTCAAAAGCCTGTTGACGACCAGCTGCTTGAACCATAGCGCCAAATAAAATCATCAAAACAATTAAAGTTATTAATTTCATATCCATCCCTTTATTTTTTCTTTTAACACTCTATTTATTTCAAATTCCTAGTAATAGTGCAAAGCTCATCACATCTTTCATTATAAGTATTGCCGGCATGAGCCTTGACCCATTTCCAATCAATTTGATGACTTTCATTCAAATCATCTAAGGCTTTGATTTGATCCAAATGAGGTATCGAGCGACCATTTTTCTTCAGCCATCCATAGGACTTCCATTCAGACATTCGAAGTGTCACAGCATCAACTAGAATTCTTGAGTCAGAATAAAGAGTAATATGAGAATTTGCAGGAAGGGATTTCAAAGCTTCAATTGCGGCCTGAAACTCCATAAAATTACTATTGCAGTTTCGCATACTTCCTGAACACTCACGATGAATTTTACCACTTCTGACGATGACATAAGCCCATGAACCGCAGCCATCCTTACAGCTACCGTCAGTATAAACCTCATAAGCCTTACGAAAAACACCCCATTGAAGCATATCTTCAGATTAAAACACATAATTGAGAAATTTTCTAATTATCAAGTCCTAGCGCAAGCCACCGGCCACACCTTTAGTAATCAAGGCTTCGGCATTGTGAGGATGCAGACTCTCGAGGTGTTTAACCTCAATTCGATAATCCACAATGTCTTTAACGCGATCCAAAATTATTTTAATTCTACGAGAGGCATCTTCGCAAAACATCAAATTTTGTCCATTGCGAAGAGCAAACTCTTGTTCATCTTCACGTTTCACGGCCCCTTGCACCGGGGTTTGCAAAGCGTCTTCAACGATATCGATAAGATCTTCAAAACTCAAAGTTGAATGCGAAGATATTAACTGTACCTTAACTCTTGCCTCACTTCTTTGCGCATGTGGTGTCGCAACCACACCTTGGGTACTGCCAAGCCATTGATGTATGTCATCGAAGTTCAATTCCTCTTGGCTTAAAAACTCTTGCTTAAAATTTTCTTGGATCAACTGACGAGACAGGGCCGCTGAGGCCGGGCAAGTGCTGGAATATGTGACCAGAACTTCTGCAAAAATCTTGGCACTAGCCTCCATATTTTCAGCTGACAAAGTCACCGGGTAAGTTCGCCAGGCCTTGTTTTCAGACTTAAGTGATTTTCTTTGAAGAGGAGCCTCAAATTTCACGGCAACAAAAGAACGACGACTGAGCTCTTCATGAGTTTTTAAAAACTCTTGAGATAACTCCTCTAAAACAGCATAACTTAAAGTTTTACTTGAAAGATATTCTTGTGCTGAAAGATACAAACGTGACATATGGATTCCGCGGGAAGAAGCACGATCTAAGCTGACCTTGGCCTCCACGCGGGCCGGAACTCGAAATAAAACAGACTCATCTGATAAAAGCAAAATTGGAACTTCAATATTCCCCATACCCACTTGGTCTATGGGCGGATAAAAATCTTTTCTCATTTCATTGGCGACATCTGGCAGCTTATGTTTATCCATTTTTAATTCCTGCAAATTTTAATGATTTTCAGACTCACACTTTGTGAATGAACTATATACTCTCAAGCTGGTGTTTTAGCTCGAATTTTCTATTTTTTTGACTTATAAATGAAGTAAATGAAAAAATTAGTCCTCGCAAGCACTTCCAAATATCGTCAAGAGCTTTTAAAGCAATTAGGCCTGACCTTTGAAATTCAAAAACCCCTTATTGATGAAGAGGCGGAAAAAGATCCCTCACTAAGCCCTCAAAAGTTGGCTGAAAAATTGGCATTTTTGAAAGCGCAAAGCCTAAAGGGCATGGGCTTGGTTGTCATTGGTACCGACCAATTGGTCGCCTGCGGCAGTAAGATTTTTGGAAAACCACATACCCATGACCAGGCCATTGAGCAGCTACTCTATCTGCAAGGAAAGGTTCACGAGCTTATAACTGCCACCTGTATTTTTGACGACGAAAAATGGACTCCTTTCGTTGACATCACCCGTCTGCATATGAAAGCGCTCTCCAGGGAACAAATTAAACGTTATATTACTCTGGATCAGCCCCTTGATTCTTCTGGATCCTATAAAATTGAAAACCACGGCATGATGCTCTTTAACAAAATTGAGAGTGATGATTTTAGCGCCATTCAAGGCTTGCCCCTGCTGGCACTATCCCAGATACTAAAGGACTCTGGCTTTGCAATTCCATGAGGTGAGCTGTGGATACTGAACTTTTAAAATGGGCGCTCGAGGGTCAAAAAAATTCCTATGCCCCCTACTCTGGAAAACATATTGGTGCTGCGGTCCTAATGGATAACGGCAAGATTTATAATGGCTGTAATGTTGAAAACGCATCCTATGGGGGAACTGTTTGTGCTGAACGCACCGCAATTTTTAAAGCTATTAGTGATGGTGCCAAGAAAATTAAAGAAGTGATGGTTGTTAGCTCAGAGCAAAACCCATGGCCCCCTTGCGGATTTTGCCGTCAGGTGATTGCTGAATTTGCAGGCCCAGACACTCAGATTCATCTTTCAAACCCACAAGGGCACTCTCGCACTTTGAATTTTATAGACCTATTTCCTGAAGCTTTCGGTCCAGCCCAATTACAGAAATAATTTAGTTTAAACTTTTAATTAGTTTACGATCCCCAACTATCCATATTAAATCTCCAGACTCAATAGTGAGCATTGAGTCTGGATTTAGTATACGTCTTCCGGCTCGTTCTATCCCTACTACGATACCTTTTGTAACATCGCGGAGGCCAGAATTACGGATTGTTTTTCCAATATAAATGGATTTTTCTGAGACGATATATTGCTCCAGAGCATAATCACCGGCTGAGCTGGAGATGTCTTCGATGCTTTTCTCATAATCAAGAAACTTTTTAAATTTCAAAAGTTGATCATCAGTTCCTATCACAAAAATACGGTCCAATGGCATAAGCATTTCTGCACGGCCCGGAGCTGTAATCCGACGCTCGCCGCGACGAATTAAGGCTATAGTTACTTCGTATTTTTCTCGAATCGATAGACTCTCAAGTGACTTCCCCACGTAGTTCGCTTCCTGAGGAATAACAAACTCAACCAGATGGGCATCCCAAGGAGCCATCGGCGCCATCTCGGCGCGAGTAATTTTTTTCACTAGTATTTCTTCTTCTTCTTGGCTCTTGTGATAAAAATTCTTCAAAAAACGCCCCTCAATGTGGCCGTAAAGTCTTTCAAAGTGATTGTAAAAAAATAAAATAAGAGTCGAAAGCGCCAATAGCATGATTACCACCGGAAAAACATCCGGTACAAGTTGTGTAAGTAGCGCAGTTAACAAAATTAAGCCCCAAACACTTCGAATCAAATAAAAAAATAAAATTGAAGTGGGGACCACTCGCTTATTCAAAATTATCGGAAATGCATAACCCTTTACCTTACTAAACATCAAAGCCCAAAAAAATGGCGCTGATAAAGCTAAGCTTATGGCAACGCAAGTCAGCGTCGATATAAAACTATCTTTAAATCTATCACGCAACCAAGGCAAAAAACCTTGAGACATCACTAAAAAAATAGCCACAATGATCACAGTATTTAAAAGCATTTTCACGCAGAAGTTTTTAAAATATCCGTGACGCGTATCCAAAGGTCCGCGACTAATTGGCAAAAGGCTATATGCATCTAGTGCCTTTCGAACATGCATAGGCATCACTTTTTCAATCCGCGAATAGATCCCGTCTGCTGCTTTAACCAGGTATGGAGTTGTAAAAGCACTCAGTACTGACATGGACACCACTAGGGGATATAGAATCTCATTGGTCAGCTTTAGCGTAACACCAAGGCCTGCTATAATATATGAGAACTCGCCGATCTGTGCCAGGCTCAGTCCTGCTTGTAAGGAAGTCTTCAAATTCTGACCAGAAATCAGAGAGCCAAAACTAACACTAAAAACCTGACCAAAAATCATCAACATACTCAGTAAAAGCACAGTCATCCAGTGATCTGCAAGAATCCGTGGATCAATAAGCATACCTACTGAAATAAAAAAAATCGCAGAGAAAAGATCTTTAACTGAAGTAATAACTGACTCAATTCGCTCCCCCTCACTGGTTTCGGCAAGCAATGAGCCCATAATGAAGGCACCAAGTGCCGGAGAGAAGCCCGCATTGCTAGCAAGCACAACCATTAAAAAGCAAAGCCCCAAAGAAATAATCAAAGTTGCTTCTGGATTCAGAAGAAGGCGAATTCGCTTAACCAAATTCGGTAAAATAAAAACACCCACCATGAACCAAATGCAAAAAAAGAAAATTAAGCGTAAAATTTGTTCTACGAGCTGCCCACCTCGAAATTCACGGCCGACTTCCAAGCTTGATAACAGCATCATCAGTAAAACGGCTGCAAGGTCTTCAAAAATTAAAATACCAATTACAAAACTTACAAAACGTCGACCCTTAAGCCCAAGTTCTTCAAAAGTTTTTACAAGGATAGTTGTAGAAGAAATTGAAATTGCAGCCCCAAGGAAAAGACTGCTTACCCAATCCCAATCCATGATTTTTCCGGCAGCAAAACCCAGCAGCATCATTACACTTACCTGAAAGGCGGCAGTGATTCCCGCAGAAGGCCCGACACTCATCAGTTTTCTAAAACTAAATTCAAGACCGATTGCAAACAAAAGGAAGATCACACCAATTTCAGCCCAAACACCAATTCCCGTTAAATCCGTCACTGTTGGCAACCAGGGTTGATGAGGCCCCACGAGCATTCCTGCCACCAAATATCCGAGAACTACGGGTTGTTTTAATTTTTTAAAAATAAGACTAACAACAGCTGCTACAACAAGTATAAGCGCTAGGTCCTGAATTATCTGAGGAAGATGTGCCGTCATGCCACTATATTGCAAGCACAAGGCCTGTTTGAAAAGGCGTATAAATAAAAAACATAAACTTACAGAAACCAAAAAAAAAGAGGCCCTTCAGCCTCTTTTTTTGTTTCTTCTTAAAAAAATCTAATTACTTACCTAAAGCAGCACTTACAGCAGCCTCTGCATTTATTAATCCAGAGCCCAATTCATTTTTTGTATTAGTGCCGCCCAATGTTTGAGCTGTTTTTTTGAAAATCTCCTTAACTTCAGAAGGCTTCAAATTTTTATTTGCTGCTTTTACAAGGGCAGCTACTCCAGCCACATGTGGAGTTGCCATTGAAGTCCCATCAAAGCTTGCATAGTCTGTTCTAAGAGTGACGATAGAAGCTAATACTTGATGGCCAGCTGTCAATTCAGTTTTCAAAGATTGGCCAGCAGATTGCTCAATCATTACCACCGCAATATCCATAGTAGAACCATCTTGAGTCAAAGCTCCATGGATTAGGCCGGGAGCGTTGTTGTAAATAATAACACCAGCGGCATGTGCTTTCAAAGCATTGCCAACTTTTTCACCGAAAGTAATTTCACCACGAGAAACCAAAACATATTTTCCTGTAAAGTCCTTGCCTACGAAATCTTCAGGCTTACCCATACCGCCGTCCACAAGTTCAACGTCAACAGCCTTGTCTAGTTCTTTAGCCCCTTGGAAAGTTGTACTAATTACTTTTGCGGGCTGTCCATTCACAGTAACAGTGACTTCAGATTCACGACCAGCTCCCTGAGGAACCGAGGAAACTACATCCACTCCCGGAGCAACAATTGCCAACTCTGGACCATATTGAGAGAAATCTGCTTTTTCCAACTTTGCGTTGATAGCACCTACTGCAATAACAGTTGGTAAGGCTGCAGGATAACTAACAGTGGCTGTACCGCTATTGCCAGAAGCTGCCACAATTGTAACACCAGCAGCATCAGCTGCTGCCACGGCAGATTTCTCTGCCGGAGTACTCCACATACCACCGAGAGACATTGAAATTACATCAACCTTCTCTTGAATACCCCAGTTGATACCTTGTGCGATCGCAATGTTGCTGCAGCCTTGCTCAGAACACACACGGCCCATTAGTAGTTTTGCTTCAGGAGCAACCCCAGAGAAACCAGAAGCCATTTGAACACCGGCAATAGTTCCAGAGACATGTGTTCCATGACCCACTTTATCGGTGAAATCAGAGCCATCACTTTCGCCTGTAAAGTCGTGACCCTTTTCAAAGTTTGCTTTCAAAGATGGATGTTCAGCATCAATACCCGTATCTAAAACAAGAACACGAGCACCGAGTCCTTTATTCCCCGATGCCTTCCAGGCTTCTGGAGCTTTTACAGCGGCAATACCCCAAGGCTGAGTCAAGGCAGAGCTTGCAGAAGAGTAATTTTGAGTATTATTTTTTGAAAATGAAACAAACCCCTTCATAGGTTTTGGTGCTGGATGAAAAATTTCTTTTTCTATAAATGCGACATCAGAATTATTTTTTAATTTTTCGACCTCTGAAGCTTCAGTATTAATTACTAGAGTGTTGAGATTGTCTAAGCTATCAACAAGCTTTGCGTCGACTTTTGCGAACTGACCAAAACTTGTGCCAAGGCCGAAACCTCTCAAACCGATATCTGACTTATGTGAAAAGGCTGTGTTTGCTGTTTTGAATGACTGAGTCGACTTCAATACAACAAGATAACGTTGGCCAGCAAATGCTCCACTTGTAAGAACAAGAGAAATGAACGCAACTAATATCTGTAATTTCACCTGTAATTTTACTTGTAACTTCATGATCCCCCCTGAAGCAGCCAGGGATTTCATTTTTAAAATCCCTGTATGAACAAGGATCAGATTCCAAAGTGGAACCAGATGCAAGAAAACTTTTTGTAATTTTTCCCAATGATATCGCGAACAAAAAAAATGAAATTATCTGTCATCATCCACTGGTCCCAGCTTGGAACCTCAACTCAAATACGGAACCAATTAAGGCATTTAAATAAGAAAATATAATACGATCTATTACTTTTTATGGGACAAATGCCAGTTTAATAAACATATGAAAGCAACGCAGTGCGAACGAAATATGCTCGAACACGAAGCTCAGGATTTCGATTTTCGACTATATTAAACCCACTTATGTAGAAAATCCCTGTCAGAATACTGACAGTGGGTTTTTAGCGGGCAATCACATATAACTAACTTAAATGGGAAAAAAAATTCTGCATCTCACAGTATTAGTAGGTCTTTACTCTGTTCAATCCTTGGCTCAAAACACGCCATGGATTTTTACTTCAGCCCTTCCAACAAAAAAAGAGATGATCCGCATCCAGAGAACTGAAACTTGTCGCCCATTTGCGATGAAACTCATGTCGAATAAGTGCACCCAGTACAAGCAAGGTTATGTTTGCCCGCAAGAAGACTCCGGTCAGTTTGTTATCTCAACATATTCGAGTAAAAAGGATTGCACAAAGGCGCTAAATAAAGTGCGCCATTTGCTCGCTAATAATGCCAATAAATAATGATTTTCTTATCTTAAAATAAGATGGACTGAGTTCACATTTTCTAGAATTCTTCGTCATCAACACCTGTACTGCTACCTTCACCAATGCCGCGCACCTCTTCAATATACGCAGTGGTTTCCTCTTCTAGTTCATTTTCTCCTGAGCTCTCATCAATCTCGAGTTCTTGAATGGCCGCCAAGAAATCCTTCTCTGTCCGAAGGTCGCGACGGATCATCTCTAAAAATTTATCAGGAAATCGCGCAGTGAGTTCCTCGATGTATCTACCCAGCTTACCATCAGCCAAAATTTTCTTGCGAACCTGTATTTTTCTCCAAAATAAAAGATAGTGGTAACGGCAATAGCCATCTACAGCACCCACCTGGTCACAATCACGTGAACGGCAATATCGACGACCTTCAGCATCCGTTAAAAAGACTTCTTCATCGCCACGATCTTTGACTTCCATGGCCCATGCTTCATCTTCTATAACTTCTTCATCTAATTCCTCGACGGCTTTGAGCTCTTCTTCATACTCACCAATTTCATCGGCGCCTACAAAGTCATCGTCAGCTACGAAATCATCTTCTACTTCTTCAGTTTCTTCTTTTTTAGATTTAGAGCCTTTTTTAGGAGCTACCGCTTTGGCTTCTTTTTTAGCCGTCGACTTCAGCATCACAGGCTCAGATAAAGTTTTCTTAGTTTCCTTTTCAAGGACCTTTTTCTCAGATTTTATTGGCAATGTAGGTGTTTTCTTTGCAGTAGCGCTTGCTTTGATTTTTTCCTTAGCAGGAATCAATACTTTTTTCGCTATCTTTTCAGAAACCTTAATAGGTTTTGGTGCTGTGGTTTTCGTCGTTCCAGACTTTTTATGCTTAGCGTCTTTTGCAGATAACTTAGCCGTCGACTTAACTGCTATTTTCTTTGCAGCACCAGGCTTAGCAATATGTTTTATGCTGGTTTTCGCTGTTTTCTTAACTGCAGTCGTTTTTTTCGATGCATTTTTCACTATACTTGATTTCTTTTTCATTTTTGCCATAGAGATAAAGCCTTGAATGATATCAAAGTAGCTGTCAACTGATTATTTCACAACAATGCTTCCCTCTTGAGAACGCACAAGGATTGTGCCCTTTTGTTCACCACCTCGAAGACGACCTCGTACTGACTTTTCAGTAACACTTCTATTTACCTTAAGCTCGCCTGGGACAGATATTTCGCCCTCAGTGCTCAATAAGTTCAGCATGGCTCCCGAGCCGGCCACCGTCTGTATTAAAATCCTACCCGTGCCGCTTTTTACATGGACATCCGTTTCAGGCATAATGCCCAAATTCACGGGTCCCTCGCTCGTTTGCCCATCAATGCGGCCGACAAATTGCTGAGTCAACACACTGCCCTTGCCATTTTCAAACTGTAAAGTTCCAGAGCTGTGCAGTATTTTAGCCACGGATTGAGCCGTGTTAATCGACAAAAAACCCTTAGATTTTTCAATATTTATAGATCCTGAAAAAACACTGCCATCCAAGTCACCATGGAGATTTCGAACATTTAACTGTCCTTTGTATATATCAACAATTAACTTCGAGGCCTGATCTTGCACAGAAACCTCGCCATTTTGCAGTTGAATACTCAAAGAAGCACTGCCAGCCACACTTGTGACTTTTCCTTTAACGAGCGCGATCTTAAGTTCTTTGCTCCATTTTTGGCTACTGACTTGGCCATCTCGAAGTTGAATTTCTACAGGGACTGAAGCCCCAACGAACTCAAGTACTTTCTTTTTTGGAGTCTTAGAAAGAGCCTCTTTCCATTCTCTTTTATCCGAATATTCCTGCATTTTTATAAACAAAACTCGATCTTTTTTTTCTAAGACGAACTGACCTGGCTCACTCGTTTCGTCAATTCCAGAAACGCGGAGCTTTTGCGCCATCGGCTGGCCAATCAAGGATATTTGGGCCTCAAGACCAACTACGACAATGCGTTCAATATCTTGAGGAGCAACCTCAAAGGCAAGAAGCGCCTGGGCTTGATGAACTAAAAAAAAACTTGAAGCTAATATAGTAAAGACCAGGGCAGAAAAAATCCTTTTCATTCTGTCACTCCGTTTAATTTATGAGGGTCTATTTGACTCTGTCTTCAAAATATAAAAGATTGATCAGGCTATTACTACGAGTTTCTTTTCAATAATGGAGAATTTATGGAAAACGTTGTTATTGTTAGCGCTGTGCGTACACCCGTGGGCTCATTTCAGGGGGGCTTGAGCTCCCTTCCTGCCCCTCAATTGGGTGCAATTGCCATTAGAGAAGCTCTCACTCGTGCTAAGGTTTTTTCTCACGAAGTTGATGAGTGTATCATGGGCGAGGTCTTAACGGCAGGTGTTGGACAAGCGCCCGCTCGCCAGGCCGCAATCTTTGCAGGCCTCAAAAACACTACCCCATGCATGACTATCAATAAAGTTTGCGGTTCTGGTCTTAAAGCCATAATGCTAGCCGCAGACTCTCTTCAATTGGGTCACTCCAAAATTGCTCTTGCCGGTGGCCAGGAAAATATGTCTTTGGCTCCACATCTTTTAGAAAACTCTCGCACTGGATACCGCATGGGCTCTGCAACAATCGTAGACTCTATGGTTAAAGATGGACTTTGGGACCCTTATAATAATTTTCATATGGGCAGTGCTGCTGAAATCTGCGCGCGTGAAAATCACTTCACCCGCGAGCAGCAAGATTCCTTCGCAATTGACTCTTATAAAAAAGCACAAGCTGCAATCACTAGTGGTGCTTTTAAAAATGAAATCGTCCCAGTGATTATCGAATCAAAAAAAGGACCTATCAGTATTGATAAAGATGAGGAGCCATTTAATACCAACTTCGACAAAATCCCTGGCCTTCGCGCTGCTTTTGAAAAAGATGGAACAATCACTGCCGCTAATGCCTCCAAGCTCAATGACGGTGCCGCCGCGATTGTATTAATGACTGAGAGCACAGCCAAGGCTCGCGGCGCAAAACCTTTGGCAAAAATGATAGCCCAAGCTACATTTGCCCACGACCCTAAATACTTCACCACGGCCCCTGTAGGGGCAATTAAGAAAGTTCTGCAAAATGCTGACTTGAAAATTGCTGATGTTGATCTTTGGGAAATCAATGAAGCTTTTGCTGTGGTTGCACAGGTTGCTATAAAAGAACTTGAAATCCCAAGCGAGAAAGTCAATGTCAACGGTGGTGCTATCGCCATTGGCCACCCAATTGGCGCAAGTGGTGCTCGTATCTTTACAAGCTTGATTCACGCACTCCATACATATAACAAACGTTATGGTTTGGCGACTTTATGCATTGGTGGCGGCGAAGCCGTTGCTGTTATCATTGAAAAAACCATTTAAATACAAATCGAGGACCTATGATCAAAAGTAAAGTCTATGCAAATGCAAAATCAGCGCTTGAGGGAATCAAAGACAATATGACTTTGGTTGTTGGTGGCTTTGGTCTATGTGGAATTCCTGAAAACAGCATTAGCGCTCTGAAAGAGCTTGGCATTAAAGGCCTTACCTGCGTTTCAAATAACGCAGGGGTTGACGATTTTGGCCTCGGCATTCTTTTACACTCTCATCAAATTAAAAAAATGATTTCTTCATATGTGGGAGAGAATGCCACTTTTGAGAAGCAGTTTATGAACGGCGAACTTGAAGTTGAGCTTTGCCCCCAGGGAACTTTGGCTGAAAGACTTCGCGCCGGTGGTGCCGGAATTGCTGGCTTCTATACCCCAACTGGAGTCGGAACTCCTGTAGCTGAAGGCAAAGAGATCAAAAATTTTGATGGCCGCGAATATGTCCTTGAGCGCGGGATTGTCGGCGACTTTGCGTTGGTCAAAGCATGGAAGGGTGATAAGTTCGGAAATTTAATTTATAGAAAAACCGCTCGCAACTTCAACCCCATGGTTGCCACTGCCGGTAAAATCACTGTGGCAGAAGTTGAGGAATTGGTAGAGATTGGGACTCTCCCTCCGGATCAGATTCATACGCCGGGCGTTTACATTCAACGCATTTTCCAAGGAAAAAACTATGAAAAACGCATCGAACAAATGACTGTAAGAAAGGCTTAAGACTATGCCATTGAATCGTGAGCAAATCGCACAAAGAATCGCCCAAGAAGTTCAAGATGGCTATACCGTGAATCTGGGTATCGGTATTCCCACACTTGTTGCAAATTATATCCCTTCTACAAAATCCATAATGCTTCAAAGTGAAAATGGGCTTTTAGGAATCGGCCCTTTCCCATTGGAAAAAGATGTCGATCCTGATCTTATCAACGCTGGCAAACAGACTGTCACCGAAGCCTTAGGAGCAAGCTACTTTAACTCAGCAGATAGCTTCGCAATGATTCGTGGGGGTCATGTGGACCTCACTGTTTTGGGTGCCATGGAGGTGGATCAAAACGGTAGTATTGCAAACTGGATGGTTCCAGGAAAAATGGTTAAAGGCATGGGCGGCGCTATGGATCTAGTCGCTGGAGCAAAGAATGTGATAGTTGCCATGCAACATACGGATAAGGATGGAAATTCAAAACTTCGCACAAAGTGTACTCTTCCGCTGACGGGTGTGAACTGCATTAAGAAAATCGTTTCTGATTATGGTGTTATCGATGTCACACCCGCAGGTTTTGTTTTACGCGAATATGCTCCAGATTTAACTCCAGAAAAAGTTCTCGCTGCAACGGAAGGTAAAATGACTATTGCCACTGATGTGAAACCAATGACTTTCTAAAACTGTTTCAATGGCCAATTAAAGTCTAGGGGCATTTGCCGTTAAGGCCCTTTAAAGCCATAATCATAAAGTGTGAATCAACCAGGGGATGCTTCGTGGCAGATGGTAAAAAGATCGCAAAGGACACCTATTTATTCCGTGATGGGGATGCTCCTGATGCTATGTATATCGTTAAAACAGGAATGCTAGTTGTTACCAAAACAAAGGGCAGCTCAGAAGTCATCCTCGCAGAAATTGGACCTGGCTCCATGGTCGGAGAAATGGCGATCTTTGATAAAAAACCTCGCAGCGCCAACGTCAAAGCCATTAAAGACTCAGAGGTTATTTCCCTTCCCTATGAAAGTTTGAATCAACAAATGGATTCTTTGCCTGTTTGGGTAAAGGCCATTATGAGAACCATGAATGAAAATCTTCGTGAGGCAAATAAAAAAATCAAACTGCTCGAAAATCCAGGGCAGGAAGAAGATCGATACCCTCCTCACACAGTGATCAAACTTTTATCTCTTGTGAATCTCGTGGGTCATAAGTATGGCAAGCCCGAGGAAGGCGGAGTTTCAGTTCCCACTGGAACTCTTCGTCGTTATACAATTCAGGTTTTCCAAGAAGCTACAAACAAAATGAACAGTATGACCAATGCGCTGAAAACCCTGGGCCACATGACCATTGAAGATCTTGGTGAAGGCCGCCAAAAAATGATTAATCTTCAACCGGACTTCTTGTTTGAATTTGTCGACTGGTATACAGAGTGGCTGTTTAGTTCTGACAAAGAAAAAATCACCCTGCGCGATGAGGAGTGCAAAGTCATGGAGGGAGTCCTTCACTTTGCTTCTAAAGTTCAGCCTGATGCCAAGGGCTTACATAAAATTAATATTAATGATATCCAAAATGAATCCATGAAAGACCTTGGACGATTGATTCGTGTTGAAGAACTAAATCCACTTATTGAAAAAAAATTAATCTCCGAAAAAATCATGGAAGAATCAGGCATCTATGTGATGATAACTCCGGGTGAGGTTGAAAAGATCACTAGAAACTGGAGCCTAATTAATAATCTAAAAAAGCATCTCCGCTAAAAATTTATGTTATTGATGGATCCAATTGGCAACGCAGCGGAAGATTCTCATCTTTTATTCGAGTTTGATTCTCAGCACCAACGATGTGTAAAAATAAGGCGTTTGTTTTAGCGCCATCAGAAATAGGCTGACCAAGCGTAAAAATCACGCGATCCCCTGTCTTCGCAAGACCATATTGAACCAACAATTGATCGACTTGCTCTAAAATGTCTTCCATCGTTTTATAAGGCTTAATTGTGAGCGTCTGAATACCCCAGGTCAGCTCAAGAGTATTGAGCACGTCAATCATATCCGTAACAGCAATGATACGAGCTTTCGGACGATAACTCGCAATAATATTCGCCGTTTTTCCGGAGGTCGTTAAACACACAATAGCGCTGGCGTTGAGTTTCAAAGCTGAAAGACTGGCACTGGCCGCAATCGCAGCAGGAGGGCTAAGGAACTCATTCTCTAATGAAATCCTGTAGTATTTTTCTTCGGTTCTCTCAACTTCAAGGATTATGTCATGCATGGTGCGAATTGCTAGAAATGGATATTTGCCACTTGCAGACTCAGCTGACAACATGAGGGCATCTGAACCATCTAAAACGGCATTTGCGACGTCTGTTATTTCAGCGCGAGTTGGACGCGGATTCTCCACCATGCTATCCAACATTTGGGTTGCGGTAATTACCGGTTTTCTAAGCTGATTACATAGGTGAATGATCTTCTTCTGAATTCCAGGCAAAAGAGTCTGCCCTACTTCTACAGCCAAATCTCCCCGGGCCACCATGATGGCGTCGCTCAATCGAGCGATTTCTTCGAGGTTTTCAAGGGCTTCAATCATTTCAATTTTGGCGCAAATTTTCGCACTTGAACCTTTGTTCTCAATAATTTCTCGTAGTTTGCGAATGTCTCTTGGGTGACGGACAAAGCTTAAGGCCACATAGTCAACACCATTGGCAAGACCGAACTCTAGGTCCTCTATATCCTTCGCCGTCATGCACTCCACAGGAAGATTTGCCCCAGGTAAGTTCATGCCCTTACGATCTTTTAGCGTTCCACCAAAAACCACTTCAATATCAACTTCATGGCCACGCACCTTAAGAACTTTAAGTTCTAATAAGCCATCATCTAAAAGTATTTTTGTACCGGGCTGAACTGACTGCGGCAGCTCTTTAAAATCGCTAGGAATAAGCCCTTCACGTCCTAAGACGTTTTCAGTAGTGACTACTAGCAGATCACCTTTTTTAAAAGTAATAGAGCCTTTTTCAAATTTCCCTACCCGAATTTTAGGCCCCTGAAGATCCTGCAGAATAGTCACTGGAGCTTGAAGCTCTTTTGAAAGCTTGCGTACAAGATGAATTACCTTCAAGTGGTCTTGGTGACTACCGTGACTGAAATTCAGCCTGGCGACGTTGAGCCCAGACTTGATGGCGTTTTGGAGAGAGGCCTCATCCATTGTGGAAGGGCCAATGGTTGCAACAATCTTAACTCTACGGTCCGCTAACATAAGGCTTATGCTTTCTTGCTGTAGTTACTCATTCTTGTCGACAAGTTTTGCATATCTTCCTGATGACGTCTATTCATTCTATCAAGTTGTTCCTCATGAGCCTCATTCGACTGTGCTAGCTTAGCCTCGTATTTCATTTCTAAAGAACTCGTTTGTTGCTTTACCTCTTTGTCTTTATTGTTTAGGCGCTGAGCATAATAATTTTCAATACGCTTGAGCTCTTTCTCATGATTATCTTTTATCTGATTGATTTTATTCTCATAACTAGTCGTTATGTTTTCAGCTTTCTGGTTATATCCCTTTTCAATGCCATGAAAACGATCACTCATTGCCTTATTCATCCGCACCATATCATCAGTGGCTTGCTCTCTTTGCCCAGCAACACGCTCAGAAAAGTTATCTTTCATCTGATCAAGTGAATCCTCAAAGTACTTACTATATGCTTCTTGGTTATTTTGTGCCACTTTGGTGATTTTTTTCACCCGACTCTCCGAAGTTCCGGAGACCAAATCCAAAGAGTCTTTATGCTGCTGCAATAACATCTCACGGTCTTGACGATTTCTTTGCGTCATTAAATCCAATTCGCCACGATGCTCTCGGTTAGATGCAATCAGTGTCTTATCCGTTTGCGCTACCATCTGACCAATACGCTTACGATTGATATCTTTCATATTATCAACAGCCCCCTCCCTTTGCTTCTCAAGAAGGTCCATCTGTTCGCCGTATTTACTTTCTAAATCGCGGCGTTCAATATTTCGAAGGCGTTCATTATTAATCATTTCGTGATTCAATTTACTACTCAAGCGCGCAACTTGACTTTCCTTTGAGCGCACTTGGCTGTTTAAGCGATTATTGACTGAATCCTGAAGATCTTGACTGGCATCGTCGAGCTGCTCGTATTTCTTATTGATCGCCTTATTGTACTTACGGTTCAGCTCGCCTAACTCCCCTTTCAGTACCATGCCATTTGTGCGCATACTATCAGCATTTTGCTCTTCAGAGTTCTTAACTGCATCCTTGTACTTTTGATTCCAACGGGAAATCTCAGATTCCTTTTGGCGATGTTCGGCACTGAACTTTCCATCGTAGGCCTTACGCATTTCTTTATTGTCACGTTCCATATTGTTGAGCTGCATGTCACGATCTTTAATGGTGGCACCTATCTCTTTAGCGTGGGCACCTTTGAGTTTTTGATCATGCTCACTTAAGGACTCTTTAAGATCAGTTTGATTGCGAGAACTCATCTCCTGAAATTTAGCGTTTTGTTCATTGAGCTCGTCATGTTGTCTTGCTATCAAATTTTCTTTTTGCATTTCACTGATGCTTTTTAGTTTTTGCAATTCACCAGCAGAGGTATTTCTCAACTCGCGTCGATCGCTCTCGTTCTCTTCGGATTTTTTACGTAATTGTCCTTTATAAAGATTTCGGACTTCATCCACTTTTCGCATGTTGGACTGATCACGTTCCGTCAGATTTTCACGATAATGGCTTTTAAGGCTCTCCATCTCGCTATTGAACTCTTCATTCAGACGATTCACCTCGGCATAATGCTTCTGATTAAGGCGATCCATTTCGGTTTTTTGTTTTCTTTGGTTTTCTGACTCTCGGGTCTCGTACTCTTCACGAGTTTGACGAACACGATCATCCTGAGTTTTTCGGTCTGACGAGCCCACACTGGACATCCCTGTCCTCCTTGAAAAAAATCATCAAAAATGCTACTTTCAGGCTAGCATAAAGCAACTTTTTAAGGACTAGGGGGCTGAGTTTAGAAACGAAATCAGGACTTTGGTTGCAGCTAAAAGGTCGGGCTTTTATTCATCGAAAACCCTTTTATGGAACTCCGCACGAATACGAAGACGATTTTCTTCATTTTTCTTCTGAATCTCAAGTCGCAGACGTTTTTGGTCTTCTAGTGCAGCTAATTTTCTTTCCACAATTTTTTTATATATATCACCACTTTGATCCACCGAATCCACCCACTGATCTTTAAGATCTTGGATCTCAGAAATAAACTGTTCACGTGTTCCTGGATAAAGCTCGTACCATGATTTTAAGTGTTGCTTGAAATTGATCAACTCAACAACTCCATGCTCTACTTTAGCTTCGGAATTAACTCCCCCGGCCCAGACTTCAAATCCTCGGGGAATTTCCATTTTCGTTTTATCAATAAATGTAACTATCAACTTTGCACTAATATTACGAAATACAAAATGTCCATTTTCTGCAAAAACCCAATACTGACCGCCACTACCCTCTGCTTCAGCAGAAACTGTTTTAATTTTAACTGCGGAAGCATTCTGAGCCCACAGTGCACCTTCAATAAGACTCCACTCTTTTCCCTTTACGTTTTCAGTGAGTATTGTTTTTTCTGAAGCTCGCAACTTTACGCTATTAGCCGCATAAGACCATTTATTAGTCATTACCTTAAATGAACATGGGCTGACTCGTCCGATACAATTTTCTGGGAGTGAAATATTAGGCTCAGAAGCGCGCACTCGAACTTCCATTTGAAAAGCAGCTAAAAATAATAACAGTTGTGCGAGTTTCTTCATTATTCAACCTGGAGACCTTCTGACAACTTGTGAGCTTGCGTACGAAGTTGTTCATTTTTAAAGTGCCCCTGAACAGTTTTATAAATCTCAGAGGCCTCTTCTAAGTGATTATTAAGCTCACTTACTTGCCCCATCCGTAACATCACAAAACCCGTCAGATCATTGTCTGGATACTGCTGAATCATCTGGTCGATCAAATCCAAACTATTTTTATAATCTTTTTGCAAGAAAAAGGCTTCTGCCATGAAAAAGTGACTTTCTACTGTGTAGCGAGAGAGCGGATACTCATTGAGAACTTTACGAAATTCCTTGATAGATTTTTCGTATTTCTGCTCCTTAAACAGCTTCTTGCCTTTTTCAAAAATAATTCCGGAAAGGTCTAACTGGGCCTCACTTGCCGGTACACGCAGACTGCTAGCAAAGTTTTGTAATTCATAATTTGCAATCTGATTTTTAATCTCGGAGTTTGGCGGCAGTATAACTGCAACACTTTGCTTGAAATCAATAAGTTGATTTTGCAAAAGTGCATTTTTGAACTCTTCTTTTTCAATACTCAGGCGCAATTGATGAGCCTGAATCTGATATTCTTTTCCTTGATTAAAGTAATTTGAAAACTCGTTATAGGCCAACAGAAGACCCACTGTAATGCTTAAACAAACTATGACGAATAAAGAATTAGACACTCTTTTCATAGACTTCTTATCGGCGATTTCTGAAAGAAGTTAAGTCATGTCTATAATAAGGAATTTACATTGAAACACTTCGAAGAAAAGCTAGCCCAAGGTCCTTAACGCCCAATATAGATTTAGAGCGCATCAGAAAGCCCTGCAGGTTTTGCAATGGCCGCTTCTTTACTCGCATTGACAAAACGATACGTGTATTCAATGCGCGAGTTTTTAGTTTGGGCCCTCATGGCATCGCTAAAGTTCCATTCGGCTAGTGTTTTCAAAATACAGGTCTGAATTTCTTTATTTTCAACATCAGTAGCTACCATTTGAGTGCTAATCACTTTGCCGGCAGGATCGACTTCCCATGCCAAAGTCATAGCGGTTCCTTTAAATTCAATATCTTTTTTATGCTGTTGAATACAAGTCCGAATGTAGTGCCCGTTGATAGCAATTTTTTTTAAGATCCGAGTCCTTTTTTCGTCAACCATTGCACCTTCTTTGTGGGTCATTAAGCCTGGTGCAGTTTTTGTGATTTCGGTTTTAACAGTTGTATCAGTATTTTTAAGCTTATCTATATTTTCCGCGAGTTGTTTTGCTTTGTAAGCCTTATCCAACTCATCTTCATCCTGGGTGACATTCAAAGCCTGGAAAAACTGATAATCAGTATCAAGATATACTCTTTCTTCTTGAGCCTTTTTCTCTTCAACCTCTTTGGTCTTGAGTTCAACTAACTGTTCCTGTTCGGGTGTCTTGCTATTTGAAACGTCGGGCTCAACAACTTGTCCTGATTTGAGGTCTTGATAACTCAAAGGAGAAAGACCATCGTATTGCTGTTTGAGCTCGTGAAGGCTCTGTGATTTGGCAATACTTACAAAAAGAAGACTTGTCAGTACAGCTACAAAAAAATTTTTCATATCTCCCCCACCTGATAACTCTAGTTTACCATAGCGAACCTTCAAATTTCTAGAGCGTAAAATGGAAAAAATGCTGTCGATATTCTGGTCACCTGTCTAAAGTACAAAAAACAGCAAAGACAATTTTACGGTTTTCAAGGGAGCTATCAATATCCAGAGATCAACTTTAAGCTTTGTAAAAGCCACCTGCCCTCCGTTGTCTTTATGGCCTACATGGGCGCTAATATCTAGACATAAATCTTTTTTTCTCCTTAGAGGATTTTGATAGTCAAAAAGGCGTACTTTTGCTAAAAACATCTCTCGTGAAAGGAGCATGTTAGTGAAAACCGCTAGATATCTTATTCTTTTGGTTACTCTGAGCTTTATTGCCTGTGCTCGGTCAAACTATGAAGATTTGAATAGAAATCCGGCTGTAGATGAGCTTGGTACTTGTGATATTCGATTTGCTAGTTTAAAAATGTGCGCAGAATTGATCTGGGAAACAAAACCAACAGAAACTGACTTTGGCTCTTTTGTTTTGGAGTTCTATAACCCCAAGGATCGCAGTCAATTTATGGATCCACCGAGTACGCTTAGCGTCACTTTATTGATGCCAAGCCTTGGGCATGGATCCTCTCCTATGACTCTTGAGAAGTTAACAACGGGACAGTTTCGCGTTTCAAAAGTATTTTTCACCATGCACGGTGACTGGCAAATCCAGTTAAAACTTCAAAATGCAGCAACCATTATCGACCAAGCTATATATGCATTCCACTATTAGATTTTTCAACCTGACCTCATAGCTCAAGTGGATAGAGCTACCGTTTCCTAAACGGTAGATCCCCGTTCAACTCGGGGTGAGGTCACCAAATATTAATAAAGTCGAGCCAACCTTTAAAAAATCTCACTCCTTTCTGAAGCCATTGCTCAGACCGCGTACCTGCCTCATATGCTCGTTTCAAAGGGGCTGATGTTCAGCCATATACTCTTCGATAGCTCTAGGCAGCCTTTTTAAGAGCAGTTTTAGATATTTTAGAACGAATCTCCTGCTCAAAGCTCTGGACTTGAATTTGGATATAGTTTTCTAAAAGAGCGTCCATAGGAACCCTGTACAAATTTGCAAGCTTCACCACCGTTTCAACTGGGGGGTCCGAAAGTCCGCGTTCCCAATTAGAAATAAATTGTGGGCTGGTATAGCCGAGTACCTTTCGGACATCACCTTGAGAAAGACCCGCTTTGACTCTGAGATCTCTCAAGAGTGACGCAAAGCCGATTTTTAAATTATTTTTAGGAGCTTGTCTTTTCATAATACACCTCTCCATTATATTCGGCAATCAGCACATTTTGCTTGAGGTCCGCAAAAAAAATATCAGTTGGTGGCCTCTTTTACTTTTTGCAGCAAAACCCCCTCTTTGTGACGCCGAGTGGGCCTACATTGTATATATTTTAGACGCATTTTTGGCTCAAAACAAAACAATACAATTTTGGCATTGGCACTAAAATCGCATGTCCACATCAGGAAGCCTGCAAGATTTCAGCAAATGGAAACGCTTTCTTTTGCCTGGTATCTAGCTATATTTTAATAAGTGAGGATTTTATGAAAAATGATTTTACAATAAAAGCCCTGATGGCTGTGCTTATAGCAATTGGAGCGACTAGCTCAGCTTTTGCGGCCGGCAGCTCAACCTGTGAGGATAAATACAAAGCCAAGATCGGTGAGCTAAATAAAGACCTTAACGATCTGAAAGACAGTTATCAGTATTTAGCAGTACGCTCTAAAAGATCGGCAACTAATGTTAATTTCGAGGTCGCATTTCACTGCTTAGCGAAGACCGGGCTAGAGTTGAATTCATTAGACGCCGAACGCCAGTGTGAAGCCGAGGCCCTTGCAGGCACTTTATCAGGTTATGCTGTGGAAGACTCTGATAAAAGAATACCAACCATGGATTATAGGGGCATACCCTTCAGCCAACAACGTATTGATAAAATCAAGGACATACTAGCTAAAATCGATAAGACGATGGTTCAGGAGGAAAACCTCCGTATAGTCTATAATTTAAAATTTTCTGACTTTGGAAGCTCTCCGAATAAACACTTGCTTTCAGAAACACTCATGGCAGAACTAAAAAATACGATGAGAGATCCTCGGATAGATCATTGGATGACGATAGAACTTGTGAGTCAATTTCCAGAAAATGAGCTCTGTGGTGCAGATGGCACTCCAATGACTTTCACCAGTTTTATTCGACGCTTTGTTCAAATAGCTCCAGACAAGGTCGATAAGATAGAAGCTATTCTTACTGAGGCCAGAAAAAAAGATAGACAAGCTTGGTCTTGGTTCTAGTTTTTCAGATATTTCTTAACTTTTCGAACAGTGGTCGGCAATTATGATATGCAAATTATGTTTGCATATCATAATTGCCGATTTGATAGAGGGCTTTTTTAGCTTCTGCCAAAGAATATTCTTTTTCAAATTCCACGATGAGACTGCCATCGATTAAAATTCTTGGATCAATATTGAGCTTTAGGATCTCGAGATATACAGTTTTGGCGTGTGGTTTCTTTCTGACACTCCGGCTATAAGTCATAAAAGACGAAACTAAAATAAATGGATAAAAAAACAAAAATAAAATCACATTGGATGGCTTCACCTCAGAAAAGTGAATCTTACGAATTTTAAAACCAGCAATTTTAGCAAGTAATCTCAACTTAGTGATGCCTATTAGAAAAATGTGGCCGAAATACTGGTTATTATTATGATCACGATTGAACCAGATACTATCATACTCGTTCACGGAAACAATGCGACTGTAGCGTTCACTCTCCGTCAGAAGATAGGAAAGCTTGTGCTTCAAGTTTGAATGGTTTGGAGTCGTCACTATCAGTGTAGCCTTGTCCTTCATAACCCGATTGAATTCTTTTAGTGTCGAGAGCTGATCCGGAAAATGTTCAATGCCCTCTTGGCATATAAGCAAATCCGCAAGATCACTACTCAAAGGTATGCCTTCAGTAACATCACAGTATTCACACTTGATGCGCTTCTCATTAAAGAACTCCGGGAAAAGATCAAAAGCATGAACCTTGTATCCATTATTTAAAAGAAATTCGGAGGTCTCTCCGTTACCCGCTGGGAGATCAATAGCCACAGGATGCTGCTTAGATTGAGAGACCAGAACCTGATTGAGCACTCTAAAAAAAATAGTCTTAAAAGTCATTCTCTTCAGAGTAAGGGGCCAGAAAAATACTTGTCAACTGTAAGTATCGCGATTTCGTATTGACGCAATTGACCTAGGTTTCCTAAGCCCAACTCTCCGACGCCTCTTTCTTGTGTATGAATACAGAGATTTTAAATCAGCAATGACTTGGTTTTATTTTTATGAGCACTATGCTTTTGCGTAGAGCATCCAGCATGGAAAGGTGATTTTATCCATGGAAAAAATGAAAGAACCTAGAATAGTGGCCATTGGTGCTTCAGCGGGAGGCTTAGACTCTTTTCGAGAGTTAATTGAAAACTTGCCCATCGATACGGATATGGCTTTTGTATTGCTCTCGCATATTTTACGCAGTTCAAATAGCTTGGTAAAAAAACCGAGATCAAGCCTAAAACATACAGAACATACGGAGAGGTTTCTATGATCCAAGTTAGAGTTATGATTTTGAGCGTATTGCTATTTTTATCAACAGTCGCGAATGCAGGCATATATCTCGAACCCGGCCTCACGTATGAAAGAGGCGACAATACCGTGGATTGGCCATCGCCATTAACAACTTCCACGGGCAGCTCGCAGGGTCTCGGCTTTAACTTAAAAGCAGGTTTAGCTTTTGCCGACACCGTGTTTGCGGGGGCAGACCTTTCATTTTCCAAACCGAACTTCAAAAATTCGGCGGTCAACTATGATGCTGCCGCAACCTCCAATCTCTATGGAGTCGTTGTTGGAGGACAAATGCCAGTTGTTGGACTTCGTCTTTGGGGGGGATACATTTTTGATGGTCTATTGGATCCTGAGTCTTCAAACGGGTATAATGTGAAGTTTTCCGGTGCCAGCGGTTATAAACTAGGACTGGGATTCCACATCCTGATGGTGAGCCTTAATGTAGAATACTTGGACCTCAAGTACTCTACGTCCACGCTCGAGCAGGCAGGACCAATTACTTTTAATAGTACTTTTGATGGTCCACTAAAAAATAAAAACTGGGTTCTGAGTGTAAGCATTCCACTCACTCTTTAGTAATTAATAAAAAGGATTCAATCTATGAAATTGCCAAAACCATTTAGAATTGCTTGTTGTTTTTTGATGAGCCTGCTTATGACAGATATTCCCGCTTTTGCTTTAGGCAAAGTAGCAATGATTTCCACAAGCGCTGCACTTGTTGAATCTGATCGAACCGAAGCCCTGACAAAGATACAAGAATATCTCAAAAGAGCAGACGTACAAAAGGCCTTGATAGCGCGGGGGCTTTCTCCAGATGAAGCTTCATTGCGCTTGGCAAGCTTATCGGAATCCGAGCTGCGCCAGCTTTCAAAAGGCGTGGAATATGCGCAGGCGGGCGGCGACATTTTACTAACAATTCTTCTTATCGTCCTAATTATATTTTTAATCAAACGCATTTAGAGAGTTTATGAAATCCTTGGTTTTTTTAATTATGATTCTGGGTTTAGTCGGCTGCGTGAGTTCGGCTCCACAAACCGAGGCCTTGTTACTTGAAAAAACTAATTTGCCAAAATCATTTCTAGTTGCAAACGTCCCTTTTATTCAACAAAATGCCAATTATTGTGGACCCGCAACCCTGGCAATGGCTTTGAACTGGGCCGGAAAAAATATTAAAATCGATGAAATTGCCTCCCAGGTTTACACACCCGGGCTAAAAGGAAGCCTGCAACTAGACATGATCAGCGCCAGCCGCAGGCAGGGAGTTATCGCTATTCCAATTGAAGGAATGTCTGCTCTTTTAACTGAAATCGCTGCGGGGCATCCAGTAATTGTATTTGAGAATCTCTCAGTTAGCTGGTTGCCTCAATGGCATTATGCAATTGTCTTTGGCTATGATCTTTCTCGTCAAAAAGTTGTTATGCACTCAGGACCCGAGGCCTTTAAGCAATGGGACTTACGTAAGTTTGAAAGATCATGGAGGCTTGGAAAGTATTGGGGCCTAGTCATACTTGCTCCGGGAAGTCTGGCTGCCTCAGCGGACGAACTTGCGCATGTAAGAGCTACTGCGGCTCTTGAACAAATTGGCAAAATAGATGAAGCAAAAAAATCTTATCTACGGATTTTGCAACGCTGGCCTAAAAGTTTGGGTGCAAACATCGGCTTAGGCAATATCGCCTATAGTAATTCTGAAATATTAGAATCTGTTCGGTTTTTACGAAAAGCCACCGATGACCATCCCCTATCATCAGCAGCTTGGCATAATCTCGCTATTGCCCAAGGGGCAGCTCATATGAGACAAGCAGCGCGACGAGCAGTACAGCAGGCCTTAAAGCTTGCCTCTGTAGAACAAAGGGACTCTTTCAATCAAGACTTCCAAAAACTCTTAAATTCAGAATCATTTTGAGACGCCTCAATATTAGAAACTAAGAAATATTTTTTACTTTTTCTTAAATTCGACCGATCCTAACTATATCCTAATTACAAGCAAACACAGGGGTGTCTCGTTAAAGTCGCGAAAAAGTTTAATTATATTTTTTCAATGTCTCTTCTTGTCTTCATGACTGTATTATTTGGTCAGGCGTGCACCCATCCTTACTTTCACCCAGTTGATTCCGAAAAAACATCTGCGGCCAACAACAGTGGCAATGGCACGACATATGATGGGAAATTAACTTTCCTCGAGTTTGAAGCTGATTTCAAATGTGAAAATAAGATTGCCGCAAAATCTATTATCACCCGTGAAAACGGAGTTTGGACTTTACTTAAAAATTCTCCGCAAAAATGCGCTGAATCCGTAACTGTTCTGAATGATGTGACTTACTCAGGCTCTTCTAATTTTCTTAATTACAATGGCATCAACTATGCACTAAACTTGAATCCCGCAACAGCCAATAGCCTAAGAGAATTTAAGGTGGACCCAACTGCTTCTACCAATTCACTAGACTCAACGCCAGGCGATGGTGTCTGCGCAGATTCAAGTGGAAAATGCTCACTGCAAGCCGCTTTTGACGAGCTTAACGGCGTAGACCTACCAGCAATTATTAACATTCCAAACGGCACATATTTCTTATCAAGCACGCTCAAAATCAAAATTGACAGCACCGTCCAAATTGTAGGTGCATCAAGCAGCAATACGATCCTCGATGGAGGCTCTAACACTGCCATTCTTGAAACTGCTATCAACTCAAATAACCACCCAACACGAGTTATTAAGGGACTTAACTTCTCCCATGCCTTCTCAGACGCTTCAAATGCTTCTGGCGGCGCTTCAGCAATTAGTGTTGTCGGCTCTGTTCGTATTACTGGATGTCAATTTCATAACAATACCGGTTTTGCACCTGCGGTTTTAGCTGGTGTTTTCTCCCATGATGTTATCGTTGAGGACAGTGTCTTTGATCAGACTCAAAACGTCGCCCTTTTGGTTCACGGCTCATCGCTTTTTAGTGTCCTACGAAGCGAATTTTCCGGAAATGCAACAGGTCTTATCGTCGACAATTCAACTTGGAATGTTACCATTAAAGGATCAAGTTTTTACAATAACACCCAAGGCATTATCGTTTGGTCATGTTATTCAGGCTGCTTAATTGAAAACACAACTGTCGCAAATAATTTCATAGGAATATATATATCAACGGTTTTAAATAATGACTTTTATATTCGAAATACAACAGTCAAAGGCTATAATTTAAGCGCATTGACACTTCGATTTGATAACTCAGGCAGCACAGGGCGTTTATTTTTACAGAATTCAATCCTGTCAAACTCTCTGAGTGGACAACATAATTGTTCATTTCTGGGGACCACTGCAGCCGCCAATCTTGTTGCCCAGAATTCTATTGTTGATGATACCAGTTGCGGCACTGCGGGCATTCAGATAACTGACCCACTTCTTCAAGCTCTGGCCTTAAACGGCGGCACGACTCACACCATGTTGCCTAACTCTGGCAGCCCTGCTATTGATTCTGGCGACAACTTGATTTGCTCTGCAAAAGATCAAAGAGGCGCTCCGCGCCCAGTTGATAAGCTTGGCAACGGAGCCATTTGCGATATTGGCGCTGTGGAAGTGCAATAGGAATATTTGGCGTGTTAATTTTTGCAAGACAATAAAATCTCATTATAGATTTTATTGGTAGCTTTGGATTTTAATTTTTCTTGATGACATATTAGTGAAATTTGCGTTTTTTTTAATTGGCCGCTGACTTGTTTTAATTCAGGATATTTTTTTGACACAGAATCAGATCTGAATCATTCAAGAGAAGATTAAAATTTTCTTCCCATCTTTGTTTTGTATCTTTTACAGCTCTGTAAAAACGCTCACCCTGCGGGGTTAGCAAGAGGCCAATATTTTTTCTTTGAAAAAGTTTTTGCCCTAAGTCCTGCTCTAATCTGTGAATGGCTCTTGAAAGCCCCGACTGCTGAATGCCAAGCTGTTCCGCAGCCTTAGATATATTCAGACTCTCCGCAACTGCTAAGAAATAAGTGATCTCTTTTTGAAGGGCGTCTACATACTTATATGTATCGAATCTATAAACTTTTGACATATTCATTCAAAGAATATCAGATATTACTAAAATATGATAACGAAATATTAAAGAACAGCTTATATATTAAGCCTCAAGGGCGCTTTAATATTAAAAGTAAATCACAAGGAGATTTTATGAAAAAAATTTTAAATATCTTAGCCTGCTTATGTGTTTTTGCGATATCCAACTTTGCAGTAGCTTCTTATGGTGGCATTAGTTACAGCTACAGAACAAACAGCGAGTATGATTGCAGTTATAATGTCGACGGAATCAAAATTGGCGACGGCAAATACAGCATCAATTCACTCATCGGAACAAAAAAAGGCCAAATTGTTTCTTTTGACTATTTTGGCAAGCATCAGATCGGCGATTCTTTTAAAGCGCCTCAGCCTCTATTAGAGGCCTTTCAAAAAAGAGGTCTTGATGTAAGGTATAATGACAGCTTAACCCGAGCAAATACTGAGTTTATTAAAATCTTTAAAACTCCACTTATTTCAGAGCCCGTTTTTAATTTGGAACTAGTAATTAGTGGTTTAAATAGGACCGGAGTTACCAATGATGGCCAATTTGCTGCAGGAAGCGACCCCTACCTCTATCACTCAACTCATCTTGAGTTCGATAACTCAACAAAGAATCTCTTCGTAGAGCTTAATTACTCATACAAAAATGCATTTACCGGGGATAAAAAAGCGTTGCTCCGTGTTGACGGAAGCTGTTCCTTGGCTAAATAAAGACACAAATCTTATTCTTCGTCAGACAACTCATCATCTCCGACAATTCCGAGATTGTACTTCTCAATACGATAACGCATGGAACGGAAAGAAATGTGCAAAAGTTTTGCTGCACGTTTCTTTACTCCACCGCCCGAGTGAATTGCTTTAATAAGCAGCTCTTTCTCAATTTGACCCATGATCTTATCAAGATCTACTCCATCATCGCCAATTTCAATTTCATTTGAAGAAGCCATTTTGCGGCCAGAAGTCGTGTTTACCATAGGAGGCAAACTCTCTGGTAAAATCATTGCACCACCCTCAAGTGCAACTGTTCGCTCTATTAAGTTTTCAAGTTCACGCACGTTCCCAGGATAATCATATTTCTTAAGTATTTCCATCGCCTCAGTGGAAATGCCACCAATATTTTTATTAAGGCGTTCATTGTATTTTTTTAAGAAAAAATTTGCAAGCAAAGGGATATCATCACGACGTTCACGAAGGCTTGGCGTTTTAATATTGATCACATTTAAACGATAGAACAAGTCCTGACGGAAAGTTCCCTTCTGAACCATATCATCAAGATTTCTATTTGTTGCAGCAATGATACGTACTTCAATTTTCATATCATCAGTGGCACCAACACGACGAATCACCCGTTCTTGAATAGCGCGAAGTAGCTTTACTTGAATTGTAAGGGGCAACTCACCAACTTCATCTAAGAACAGGGTTCCGGTATTTGCCACCTCAAAAAGACCCGATTTGTCAGATACAGCCCCAGTGAAAGAGCCCTTTTTATGACCAAACATCTCTGATTCCATCAGGTTCTCCGGAATTGCTCCGCAGTTAATTGTGATAAATGGTTTATCTTTTAATGGTCCATTATAGTGAATTGCTTTTGCCACAACTTCTTTGCCTGTTCCAGATTCACCCGTAATAAGCACGTTTGTAGGAGTCTGGGAAACACGTTTTACCATATCAAAAATCGCATGCATTGCTGTTGAGTTACCAACCATGCTTTGAAAACTGTATTCTTTAACGAGTTCTTTTTTGAGTGATCTATTTTCAACTTCAAGGTTACGAGACCTAAGAGCGTTATGAATATTCAAACGCACTTCATCAATTTTGAATGGCTTTGTGATATAATCATAGGCACCCATTTTCATTGCCTCAACAGCTGTCTCAGTTGTACCGAAAGCCGTGATCATCATAAATACGATTTCAGGTGCAGTTTCTTTGACATGTTTCAGAAGCTCAATCCCCGTCACGAATGGCATTTGAAGATCTGAGATGATCATATCGAAGCTCTTCTTAGCTAAAAGCTCTTTGGCCTTTTGACCATCTTCCGCAAGGGTTATTTCATAACCCTCTTTTTTAAGCATGATCTCGAGAAACTCGCGGATTGATTCTTCATCGTCAACTACTAAAATACGGGATTTCATGAATACTCCTAATGTATTATTCTCGCTTGTCACAGTAAGAATTTCAAAATATTTTATTTAATCTATACATTTACAGCAGGAAAAATAAGTATGAAACTCGTTCCGACTCCCTGCTCGCTCTCAACGAAGATCTGTGCTCCGTGACCTTCGAGAATTTTATGTGTCACAGCCAGACCAAGGCCTGTTCCTTTGCTCTTCGTTGTATGAAATGGCTCAAACATCCGACCTCGGGTGGACTCACTCATTCCGCAACCACTGTCTCTCAAAGTCATTTTCCATTTTTTGTTCTCATACTCAAAAATTACTTCAAACTTGGCTATCGGAATCTTTTCCATTGCCTGAAAAGCATTTATCACAATATTGAGGAGTGCTTGTTTCAGCTTATCATGACGCCCCAAAATAACTGCTTTATCTGGAAACTCAATTTTTATCGTCACATCTTGACGAAGACTTTGATCAAACTTCAAACCATTTAAGATTTCTTTTGTAATACTCACAAGATCCACAGGATCTGTTGGCGGCTTTTCTGGACTGGAGTAATCTAGAAACTCAGTGATGAGATTATTAAGACGATCTATTTCGCGAAGAATGATCTTCATCAACTTGCGGTCGTCATCATTGTTTGTTGTTTGGCTCAAAAGCTCAACGCTGCCACTGATGCCCGCCAATGGATTGCGAATTTCATGGGCAATCCCCGCCGCCAAGCCACCAACTGCTGCCATTTTTTCATTCTGACGAACCGAGTACTCTAGCTGCTTCACCCGTGTCAGGTCTTCAATCTGCGCGATATACAAATTCCCTTCCACCACAGGGCTAAATACTGATGACACGCTCACTTGTAAAATCTTAGTCTCCTGTGGGCTTTTCCAGTACAGGTCTTTTTTATTTGTCACATCTTTTGACAAATCAGGAAGGAAATCAAAAATATTTAGATCCTTCAAAGTCATTCCACCAAAGATACCTCGGGCCGAAAGATTATCTTGAAGAATAATACCTGCTTGATTATAGGTCACAAGTCCTGATGGCATATGGCCTACGATAGCTTTGTTGAGCTCTTGAATCTCCTGAAGGGTTAATCCTGACTTCGTAAGCTCTACTCCCATAAACTGAAGCTGTTCGCTCAAATAGCCCGATAAGCCAGCTACAGAAAAAAAAGCAATATTGTTCAATGCCAAAAGAAAAATATAATTCATGACCTTCATTTCAGGGCCATAGAAACTTGCAAGTGTAAAAAAAATACTGCTAAAAAGAGCAATGGCTAGGGAGCCGCGGGATTGAAAAACCAAACCCGCCAACAAAATATTCACCAGATGTAAAAATAAGAATAATGACTGATTTAGGCCGCTAAAGGTAATCAGCAGTGACAGCAATAAGGAGTCAAGAACAAAGCTAGCAAATAACAATTGACGTTTTTCAGCCAACCAATCCATAAAACGCACATAGAGCACATGAAAAGAAAGAGCAACGCAAATCACCAGATAAAAAGGCGCAACCAAAGACCAATTAACAAAACTTTTTTGGAACAAAAATGAAATTTGACTGACCAATAGAATCAGCAAGTAAAGACTGATTCGCGAAAAGGCGACGATCAATCTTTGATTATAGTTTTTAGCGGGTCCTACTGCAGTATTCACGAAGGACTAACCCCCACCGACTATATCGCCCATATTAAAGATCGGCAAGTACATGGCAATAACTAGAACTGCAATGATTCCCCCTAAGAAAACCATCATCAGTGGCTCAATTAAAGACGTCATGGCCTTAACTGCTGTTTCAACTTCATCTTCATAAAAATCAGCTATTTTTCCAAGCATCACGTCCATGGTTCCGGACTGCTCTCCGATAGCTATCATTTGCACAACCATTTCTGGAATTATTTTTTCTTTACCAAGGGGCGCTGAGAAACTAAGACCTTGGGTTACTGACTCTTTGCTTCTCATTAAAATGGATTCAATAACACCATTGCCTGATGTGCGTGCTGCGATTTCGATAGCGTTTATCAGACCTACCCCTGAGGATAACAAAGTTGATAGCGTTCGGGTAAAGCGCGCAATGGCAGATTTTAATGCAACTTCTCCGACAACAGGAACTTTCAAAACAAAACGGTCGAAGTTTTGCTTTCCCTCAGTCGTATCCAGATAATTCATGATTCCAAAAGGAATCACAATAGCGCCTCCAACAAATAAATACCATTTTTTAACAAGACTATTACTTAGCGCCACTACCATTTGAGTCAATGCAGGCGGCGCTTTCCCAGCAGAACTAAAAAGATCATTAAATTTTGGTATAATAAAAATTAAAATTCCTGAAATTACGACCGCAGCAACAACTAGAATAACAGCCGGGTATACCATGGCACCTTTTACTTGGCCTTTGATCTTCTCAGATTTCTCCATATAAAGTGCTAAACGATTTAAAATGGAGTCCAAAATACCGGCCTCTTCACCTGCTTGAATCATATTCACGTAAAGTTTATCAAAAACCCCAGAAGTACCAGACATAGAATCGGAAAGTCGTTTTCCATTTTCAATAGAAGTCTTTACTTTTGCTGCGGCATCGCGAAGTGGCCCAGGTCGCAATCCCTCCGAAAGAATTTTAAGAGCATCTACTACAGGAATACCTGCATTGATTAGTGTGGCAAACTGGCGAGTAAAAATCTGGAGATCTTTACTTTTCACTTTCGGTGCAAACAGACCGCCGCCCATGCTGGTTTTTTTTGCTGAAGCCTTGGACGTCCCGCTGCTTCTTGCTAGACGCAAAGGGATCAATTGCTGCGCTCTTAAACGCACACGTGCTTCATTTTCATTAGCAGCCTCAAGCTCTCCTTGAAGAGTCTGCCCTGTTATGTTTTTAGCAGTATAAGAAAAACGAGCCATCTTAGATACCCACCTTTTTAAGTAGTTGGTCAAGACCATCTGGATCGTGAGTTACTAAAAAAGCTTGTTTTACATCGATTTTTCGACGAATCAGCAGTTGCAATAAAGACTGATTAAGAGTGAGCACCCCGTTTTTTTCTTGCTGTGTTTGCAAAAGGTCTTCTAAAGACGCTAATTGCCCTTGCCCCAAAGCGGTTTTCATTTGCGGAGTATTAAGCAACATTTCAAAACCAAGAATGGTGTCCTCAGATAGCGAGGTCATTGAATGTTGCGAGATCGCCATCTTTAGATGCTCAGCAAATCTCCAGAGAGAATGTGGATTAGGTCTTTCCGAAAGAAGCTCTAGACACTTATGGAAGGCACTCATCAAAGAATGCGAAGCTATGGTCATCATCACCATTTTTCCTTCATCACAAAGATCCATGGCTTGAGTCAAAGAATGCGCAGTCACAGTTTCATGCAGAACAACCAAATCTGCCCCTGAAAAAAAACCATTTTCTGCAGCATCAGTAACTGAAGTGCTTTGATAGACAAAGCTTGCCTTTTCTTCAGGAATTCCTGGGAAGGCTTGCTTCGAAAAGACTGCACAATGGAAAGCATAATCTTTATTTAGTCGATAAAGGGTCTGCGCCAAAGTATTTGTTTTATAAGGATGTACTGGACCGGCCAAGAGGATCAAACCTTGGCGACGGCTAAGAGTTTCTAAAAATACCGTTGGCAGACTTAGTTCAATCTCAAAAACGTTCAGTGGCTCAAAGCAAAAATGCGCCTTGAAGCAATCATGACTCTGAAAAATACTATATGAAGTCCGAAAGCCATCTGACATCTGCACACAGCCCTGCAAAGAGCCTTTGCGCTCAAGAGTTAGCAGCTGTTCGCTCTTAAGTAGGGCTTTTAAAACATGATTCCACTCGCTTAAAAGTATGGGGGAAGAATCCAAACTTACCCAGTTTTGTTGAATACGACACTTGGGTTCGCCCCCTAACACTAAAAGAAGTTCCTGAGACTTTTTCTTTCTTGCTTCGGAAAAATAGTTCAGGTTCCCCATTTAGATATCCTTCACAGATGAGTTAAGTACCTCTTCAATTGTCGTTATCCCATGTTTTAATTTAATCAAAGCACTTCGGCGCAGAGTCCGCATCCCTTCCTCACGAGCAAGGAAACGCAACTGCCCTGCGGAGCCTCCCTTTAAAATCGCATCTTTAATTTTTTCACTCATCGCCATTAATTCGTAAATTGCGGCGCGACCTTTAATGCCTGAGCCATTGCAAGTTGCACAACCACGACCTTTAAATAATTGATATTCAGGTACCTCGTCAGGATGAATTCCCATGTTCACCAGGGTTTTTGCTGGAACATCAATAGGGGTCTTACAGTTTTCGCAGATTTTACCCACGAGACGCTGAGCCACGATCAAATTCACAGTGGCCGTAATAATATACGGAGCAACTCCCATTTCTGTTAGACGAACAATTGTCGCAGGAGCATCATTTGTATGCAAAGTACTTACAACCAAGTGACCTGTGGAGGCCGCTTTAAAGGCGATCTCCGCCGTTTCAAGGTCACGGATCTCCCCCACCATCACAATATCAGGATCTTGTCGAAGAAATGATCTTAGCGCCTGAGAAAATGTTAGATTTATATCCGCATTCATTTGGACCTGATTGATTCCTTCTAAATTAAACTCCACTGGGTCTTCTGCCGTGCTGATATTTACGTCAGATTTATTTAATTCATACAGAGCAGAGTAAATAGTGGTGGTCTTACCTGAACCCGTCGGCCCCGTAATTAAAACCATACCTTGCGGAAGGTTGATGAGTTGCTTAAAAAGCTTTAAATCGTCCTCTTCAAAACCCAGCTTTGTCATGTCCAGCTGCAAGTTTGATTTATCTAAAAGACGAAGCACGACCTTTTCGCCAAAGAGTGTTGGCAGTACGCTCACACGAAAATCCATCTCTTTCCCTTTAGAGGTTCGAACTTTCAGGCGACCATCCTGAGGTCGGCGTTTCTCTGCGATATCCAGTTTTGACATAATTTTAATACGAGACGCGATGGCTGCCGCCGAACCCGCCGGGGGAGCCGTCGCCTCAATCAAACCCCCATCGATACGAAAGCGCACACGATAACGTTTTTCATAGGGTTCAAAGTGAATATCTGAAACACGACGTTTAATCGCATCAACCAAAATCGCATTTACAAACTTAATGATTGGAGCGTCCTCACCGCCACTGCCTCCACTCTCGTCGATAGTTTCGATATTGGCTTCACCCATGGCTCCGAACTCTTCGTCTTGCGTTTCTTGGCTCATGGAATTGAGAGCTTTTGAGCTGATCAAGCCACCATAATTTTTATCGATTGCAGAAGCAATTGCAGTTTCCGTACCGACCACTGCCTGAATACGACAGCGAGTAATGAAGCGCAAATCTTCTTTCACCACGACATTGCTTGGATCGGCAAAAGCGACCACCAATGTGCTGCCTGCTTTTTGAATTGGAATCAGGGTATATTTGTCGCAGATCTCTCGATTTACTAAGCTTACAACGCTTGCATCAATTTCAAAAGTATTTACCTCGACACCTGGAACTTGATAGTGCTTTTCCATGGCCCGAAGTATTTGATTATCTTTTAAAAAACCAAGGCTTATAATAATTTGACTCAGACGGGCTCCGCCTGATTTCTTTTGCTCTTCATGAGCTTGATTCAACTGATCTGGACGTAACAATCCTTGTTTAACAAGAATTTCACCAACTTTGAGTGCAGACATAGTACTATGCTAGCGTGAAGTGACATTTTTTGTAACTAGACAGAAGATGGGTTTTTCAGCATGGACATATTTTCGCGGAATTTTTCAAAATAGTCCTCAAAACCTATATTCTGCTTTGGGAAAAGTTTCATCAGAATATCAACATCACGTTGCGCCTGAACTGCAAGTCCTGAAAGGATTTTTAGATTCGCCCGAGAGGCCTCTTCTAAAAGTTGATTGTGGTTTGTACACTCAGAGATATCGACCACGACTCCCCCTGATTTCATAAAATTGAAGTAAGATAAGTCCCCGAGAACCGCACTATTGTCCTGCAACTGCATTGTATTTAGCATTAAAGAACCTGGTTTTTCATGAACTGTCAGTGTATGAGCTGGAATTCCTTCAATTTCAACGCCAAACAAATAACGTCGAAGCAACTTCACTTCTTTATCTAATTTTTCAGTATCCTCGTCAACAAGACTAACATGGGAAAATCCAAGCCCCACCAAGGCAGCCACCGCTGCACGCCCAGTATGGCTTGCTCCAATCACATAGGAGTTAAGTCCAATATCTAAATCATGAAACTGATTAATAATAAGCGTCCGAAGGGTGTCATATAAAAAGAGTCGTGGCCACCACTGATTGCCTTCAAGTACCAATGCATCCGCAGCTTCTAACCAATGAACTACTGTTGGCAATCTGGGAAAGTGTTCCAACAAAATTCCTGCACCTTCGAGAGGCACCTTCAACAACAATGCACCTTCTTGTACACTAGGCAGCCAAGTTTTTAGATCTTTCAATTCGCGTCCCGGCAACGCAATACATTCGGCCTGCCAATTCCGGCTTTTAAAATAATGATTCATATGCAAGCCTGACAAAGACAATGTCTCTGCGATCTCAAGTATTTTACCAGACACATGGCTTGTTGTATTAGCGTCGTCCATGAAAAAAATCCTTCGCCTGCTTAATATCTAAACGAATCTGTAACAACAACTCCTGAATGCCAGAAAATTTTTTCTCGTCTCTGATGTATTGTATAAGATCCACTTGAATTTCTTGTCCGTAAATATCATCATCAAAGTCAAAAAGATGAGTCTCGGTTTTAACCGGCGAATTCGTCTCCGCATGGAAAGTTGGATTGAAGCCAATGTTTGTAATTGAAGGGTAAGTTTTATTTCGGTGATGAGTTTGCGTAATATAAACACCACGTCGAGGCACAAAATCCACTGTCGGCGTCATATTTGCCGTTGGCACTCCAATTGTGCGTCCCCTAGCATCTCCATGATGAACGATGCCACGCAAATAGTAATCACGTCCTAAAAAACTATACACTTTCGAAAGATCCCCAATCTTCAAGGCATCACGAATCTTCGAAGAAGAAACAATCTGATTGTTTTCCTCATGGGCAGGAACCACCACTAATTTAATATTTTTCTCTTGGCAGATTTTTTTCAAATATTCGATGTCGCCCAGGCGATTAGATCCAAAGGAAAAATCATAACCCACCACAAGTGTTTTTATCTTGAGCTTATCAATCAAATAAAACTGCACAAAATCAGAGGCTGTGAGCTTTGCAAAATTAAGGGTAAACTCTTGCTCTATTAAATAAGTAATACCCAAACGATCAAGTTGTTCACGCTGGTCTCGTGAGTCAAAAAGGCGTTGAATTTTCCGTTCAGGATAAAGCACGCTCACTGGATGCGGATAAAAAGTAAAGACCACAATTGGCAATCCGAGGGCCCTTCCCTCTTTGACCGCTTTGTGTAATAACTTTTGATGGCCGAGATGGACCCCATCAAAGTTTCCTATACTCACAACAGAGGCCCTCCAGTCCTGGGGGAGCTCCTCGACACCCTGAAAATTCTGCATTAAAAAATAATACTCTATAAGCTCCTTTAATTCTTGAATTTTTCTCAGAATTTGCTATGTTGCATCGCGTGAAAATCCATTTTGATATTGGGAAAATTAGAACCCTTACGAGGCTTTTTTTACGGCGGCGTGGTTTTTGGCTGCGTACGCTCCTTTGCTGGGTGATTGGCATCATGGCTTTATCAAGTGATGAGGGGAACTCTTATGACCAACGCTTTCAACTGCGTGGGGATCAGCGGGCCTCTCCTCAGATTGTCTTAATAACCATCAAGCAATCTGATTTTTCTTCGATCTATAGAAAACGTACAAACTCTATGCAAAACGTCAGCGAAATCACGGATATCACTGATAGTTTTTTTTGGAATAAAGATATCTGGCTATCTCTTCTTAAAAAAGTTCTCTCACAAAATCCTCGCTCAATTGGCGTGACTCTGTATTTTGGTATCAACGTTGGAGACGTGACTATTTCTCGTTCTGAGGAAAAAATCTTTAAAGACCCACGGGTTTTTTGGTCTACCAGCACGAACAACTTTGAACGACTGTATGAGCCTTTGTTCACTAACGATGCACATACAAACATTGCCAGCAATGATCTTCGGGGCGACGAAGATGGAATCATTCGTCATATCTACGAACAAAGCGATGTCCTTCCTCACTTGGTGGAGAAAATCACTGATAAAAAACTCCCCTCCTCACGCACAGGAATCAGTATAAACTATCGTGGATCAAGTCGGGTTTTTACTCAATATAGCCTTGCCGAAGTCCTGAATGAAGAAACTCCTGAAAATGCTTTTGCTAATAAAATTATTTTGATTGGAGCTGAAACTAACTCCGGGCCGCAGTATCTGACCCCGGTGGGAGCCCTGTCTCGCACTCAAACTCTTGGCCACATCACAGATGATTTACTTGGCAATAAATGGATTCGCCAATGGCATTTTGTCATCTATGCCTTGCTCTTTGCTGCGCTTACGTTGATTGCAGTTTTTTTGATCACACAATACCCACAATCCGTGGCACTTGTCCTGATACTATGGCTGGGACTTTCCATTGCAGCAATCTCGGCCTGGGTCTTTGATACTTTCTATATTTGGATTCCTGCCTATTCTCCAACTATTTTACTTTTGGCCACTTGGGTAATCTTTATTGGCTATCAAGCAAATCGTATTGAGCGCATGAACTTTCGACTCCAGCAAGAGCAAAAATATTTGCAAGAACTTGAGCAGCTGAAAAATAACTTTGTGAGCCTTATCAGTCATGACTTAAAAACGCCTATTGCAAAGATTCAAGCAATTGTCGATCGCTTGCTAACCCAGCATCCAAATCCTGAGTTGCAAGTGGACTTAAAATCCCTTCGTGGCAGTGGAGATGAACTCAATCGCTATATTCAGTCGATTCTCAAAGTTCTTCGCGCAGAATCAAGGGACTTCAAGGTCAATAAAGAAGTAGCTGATATTAACGAGATCATTGAGGACGCCATTCGACAATTATATCCTTTGGCGACAGAAAAAAACATACGTATACAAACTGAGCTGGAACCTATGTTCTCAGTGGAATTTGATACAACTCTGATCAAAGAAGTACTTGTTAATCTAATTGATAACGCAATTAAATACACTCCCCGTAATGGGCAGATCTCGATTTACTCCAGCGAAACAGAAGATTCTGTCTATGTAAAAATAAAGGACAATGGTGAAGGAATTCGCCCCGAAGATTTAGATACTATCTGGGGCAAGTTCACCCGTGGTAAAGATCAGGATATGAAATCAAAAGGTTCTGGCCTTGGATTGTATCTGGTAAAATACTTTATCGAGCTCCATGGTGGAAAAGTAAACCTCGACAGTAAAATCGGATCTGGTAGCACAGTGTCATTTACCCTGCCCTTAAGTGATGATACAAGCGATGACTCCCATGAGGTGAATGTATGATGAATATCTTGAATACCTTAATCGTTGATGACGAAGCTGAACTTCGTCGCTCTGTACTTTCAATATTGAAGTCAGCAATTCCAGATGTTGAATTTGTCATTGAGGAAGCTAGCAACGGTAAAGAAGCTCTCGATAAAGTCCGTAGTCAAAGTTGGGACTTGGTTCTGATGGATGTCAAAATGCCGGAGATGAATGGCCTTGAAGCACTTGCTGCTATTAAAGAACATGATCCACGTACTTTCGTGGTCTTGATGACTGCGCACAGTAATCTGCAAGATGCCGTTGCTGCAATCAAAGATGGCGCCTACGACTACGTAGAAAAACCAGTCAATCCACAACGACTGACTGAAATTGTGCGGACATGTTTGGAGGCTCGTGACTTGGTTTCAAGCCTTGCCTTCTCAAATCCAATTTTTGACGATGATATCGAAAGCGAATTTGTTGGCAATTCACAAAAAATGAAGGAAGTTTTTAACCTTATTTACCGCCTCTGCAAAGTAGACACCACTGTGTTAATTCGTGGTGAAAATGGAACGGGCAAAGAACTTGTTGCTCGTGCTATCCACTTCAACTCACCTCGTAAAAGCGGCTCCTTCACTGCGATAAACTGCGGGGCCATTCCTGAGGCTTTGATGGAGAGTGAGCTCTTCGGTCATGAAAAAGGCGCTTTCACTGGAGCCGTCGAAAGAAAAATTGGTAAGTTTCAGATCGCCAACAATGGAACTTTATTCCTCGATGAAATCGGCGAATTAAAACCAGATATGCAGGTCAAGCTCCTTCGCGTTCTTCAAGAAAAGAAATTCACACCAGTGGGTGGAAACCGCGAAGTTAAAACCAACACCCGCATTATTGCAGCTACAAATCGCAATTTAGAAAAAATGATGGAAGACGGCACCTTTCGTGAAGACTTGTTCTATCGCTTAAATGTAATGCCGATTTTCTTACCACCGCTTCGTGATCGCACTGATGATATCCCAGCACTTGTGCCTCACTTTATTAAGAAATTCTCAAAACAACATGCTCGTGGCATTACTAGCATCAGCTTTGAGGCTCTGCAAATCCTCAAAGCCTATCGCTGGCCAGGAAATATTCGTGAACTCGAAAATGTGATAGAACGGGCCTTTATTGTCGAAAACTCAAATCAAATCACGGCGGAAAGCCTTCCAGAGAATATTCGCACCGGCAGTAAAAATAATTCGCTAAAAAGCATTCCCTTTGGCTATTCTGGCCCACTAGATTTTGACGCCTTCAAAGACCAAATGGAAAAAGATTTTGTAGTCAGTGCTCTGAAAGCCAACAAAGGTCGGATTAACCAAACCGTGGCCCAGGCCAACATTCCAAAAAACACTTTGCTAAGAAAAATCCGCAAATACGCTATCAATGTTAAAGACTATATAAGTGAAGATTAAACCCGAACCAACGCACCCTCGGCATATGGGATTATAAAAATAAATATACCTGGATGAGCGTATAGAAGTGGGCTATTTAACTGCGCAGTTGTCGAATTGAGCGGTGAGAACCATCCCACTCGTCATTCCGGAAAAAACACGCTTTGCTTCACAGCCTTTAGTCATTACTTCAAGTGAGAATGACTCATTGCCCGCGACAGGAATGACTAATCTATCACCCTTAAAACTATGCTCAACGGAGGACCTCGTCAGCTCATTGGTGAGCTTCACAGTGCTGGTCCCACAAACTGTGAGCTGCGAATCTCTATCATATTTAGATCTGCATTTAACCACGATACTTCCCGGAACGGACTCCCCTTTTACAGAAGGTTTCTCTTTTAGAACAGCATCTTGGCTCAGCGTTGCTACATATGGTTTATTATTTTCTGACTCCTTCACTTCCGTTACACAGCCAACCAATAAACTCTCTAAGAGTAAAATTAATAAAAAAGATTCATTAATTCTCATGAAGAACTCCTTGAAGCTTCGCAAGCACTTCATCTTGTGAAATTTGCTTCATACAAAGGTGGGTTTTAATAGGACACTTATTGTGGCCATGTTTTCCGCAGGGTCTACAAGTTAACCCCTGCTTTTCAACAACATAGGCATGGTCTTGCCAAGGGCGAAATCCAAATTCTAAAACCGTAGGACCAAAGATCACTACTGAAGGAGTTTCAGCGGTCGCGGCCAGATGCATCGAAGCGCTGTCATTGCCGACCAGGGCTGCTACTTTAGATAAAATCAACGCCGCCTCATAGACACTCGTTCTAGCACAAATATCTAAAGCTTCAGGAATTTGTTTTGCGATCCGCGCGCAAAGTTCTTCCTCACCAGGACCTCCCATTATAATAATAGGAACTCCTTGATTTGACAAACTTTGCCCGATCTGGATAAAGCCTTCTTCTGTCCAACGCTTTGTAGCCCAAACACTTCCAGGGAAAAATGCCACAGATTTACTGAGAGTAATTTCATTCAAGTTAACTTTTGCAAGTGCTTGGACAATATCATTTTTATGTCTACTGTAAAAAGCGCGAAGGTTCATCGAGGCCCACTCAGGCGTAGCGGAAAGTTTTCCGTTTTTGGCAAGGCCATGAGGATTCGCCTCTTCTGAGTATTTTTGAATTTTTCCTCTTAAGGACTCATCTATTCCTTGTAAAAGAGTCAATTGGCGAATCACCTCTGGCAAATCGTGATTCTTAGAAATGCGATTGCTGAAAAAAAATCCATTCCAAGGTTTAGCAAAGCCAATCTTTTGCTTGGCCTTAAGTTTCTGAACAAAAAATGCGGTGCGCACAGACTCATGGGGGGAAATAACTCTATCAATTTCAGTCTCTTTAAGTGCTCGCAAGGCCTTACGATAGGATTCGCCATCATTTTTTTGTATTTCAAGAACTTCGTCGACCATTTGAGTCTTTAAAAAAAACTCGCCCACACCTTTACGACAAACCAAGATTAATTTCTGATCCGGCCACAGCTCTTTGATTTTTTTCATCAAAGGAATGCCTAAGAGCAGATCTCCGAGAAAGGCAGTTTGGATAAGAACATTGGCTGAACGGTACTCTGACACTGATTAAAACCCCTTTTGAGAGCTTCTATAATTTCTGATAGCGAAACCTGATCGTAACACATTGTCTGTTTATCGCAAAGCCTCTTCCAGCATGGAGCGCAGGGAGCTTTGGTCAGAATTTTTTCACCACGATCATAGAGATCAATTTCTTGAGCGCAGGTAGGACCAAACCAAGCTACCACATGTTTTTTTTGCGCAATGGCCATGTGCATCCCAAGACTATCACCAGTTAAAATTAAATCGCAGGCAGCCACGCTAACAAGACCATCACGAAGACCCGCCGTCGTTGAGCTCTGAATAACCGAAAGGCCTTCGCCAATTTGCAGATTTCTCTCGCTGTCCTCAGGGCCTCCCAAAAGAACAAGACTTACATTCAACTCGTTTTGAATTGTTTGAATCACTTGGCGCTGAAACTCTATGGAGAGCTTTTTATAAGCAATCACATGGCTACAGCCAGTATTAATTCCTAGCACTAAAGCATGATCTTGTTTCCAGCTTTCACGGCGGCGCGCCACTTCTCTTTCTTCCACTGCGCTCAAGACCAAATTATACTCATCACGTTGAAAACTATCTAACTCAAGTGCTTCAGCCAATAATTGAGTTTCAGGCTTTTTATTTAAAAAAAACTTATGATGGTTATCAAGTCCCAAAAGCCATAACTCCTCAGCCGCGGCAGTCGCAGGTAAAACACCGCCTCCCCTTGCTTCGCTAAAAAATCCGAAAACTTGATCTGCCAGGGTTTGCTTCAGAACACCAGCGGCCTTTAAAGACTTATCAATCATAAAGGCCACATCAAACTCCAAGGCTGAAAGACACAAAAGATCTTCTGCTTTGGTGGTCAAAACGCGATCAATCAAAGGATGATTTCTGAGAAGCTGATCACTTGGAGAGTCCGTCACCCAAGTAATATGGCTGCCAGGATATTTGCGCTTCATTGATTTCAAAAGACAGGTCGTCCGAACTACTGCTCCTATAGCGCCTAAGTGCACTATCAATAAATAATTGCTTACAAGGGATTTTTGCGGACAAGCATCTTCGCAAGAAGTATTTCTTTCACAAGGTTTATAACCTGAAAAATGCCGACAAGAATTCATCACAGCCATAGGTCATTTTACCTGGAATTAAGCAAAAAAGGACTCGACTTTGTGCTTAATTATGTCCAGGAATCACTGAGGTGATCTCAGAAACAAGGGTCCCGATCTTAATCTTGGACTCGATACGCAGTGGATAATGATGTTCATCGTCTGAAAGCCAGATATAGATATCACCGACTGGCTTAAAAGCTCCTTTAAGAATAATCTCTGGCTTAATTACGACGGCATTTTTTTCGCCAAGTTCAGTGTCAATTTTTTCACGACGAAGACATTTACCTTTAAAAATTAAATTTTGCTCATCGTCTGCCACGCGAAAGGCAATTTCCTTACCTGGTTCCCATTGAAAGTTTCGCATATAAAAAATCGCACTAAAAACATTCTGCGAGTATGGTAAAATATCCCAGGCCTGCTTCTTTTCCTCAACACCGTTTTTTTCAGTCACTTTCTTTTCCCAGAAGGTGGCGTGGTTGGTTTTTTCGTCAAAAAGCATTCGAGCTTCACGCAACTGTCCTGACTCTTTCACATGCAAAGAGTAGACGCTAGGAACCAAGGTCTCATAATCAACAAAAGTCTCGACCCTGTCATTCACACTATAGATATGTGAATACATTGAACCCGTAAGGATTTCGGTGACAAAATTATAAGCCTTACGCCCATTGACATTTACCATAGGTTCGACTTTTAACTTCAAACTTCCGGCAGTTATTTTGAAATAACTGACATTATGTGTGATGACCTCTCCGACGCGAAATGGATCTATGATCGGACGACGCCCTTGAAACCCCACATCGTCTTCTAACTCTGGTTGACGTCGAAGGCTGGCAACTGGTTCTTTTTCTTTTTTATGTCTCTTTGATTTTTTCGTAGGTTTCTCAGTTACTATTTTCTCCGGAACAAGGATCTTTTCTGACTCTGACGGAGTGGCTCTTGGTACAGGCGTCGGAGTTGTTTTTTGATTTTTTAAAGTCGCAACAGGAATCGAAGTTCCCGTATTTGAAGTGGGCACCTCTTCAATTTTAACAGCTTTTTCAAACTCAGTATTGATTTCAAGTTCTTTTGCCTTATCATATTTCAGTGGAGCTGACGAACATGAAAGCAGCAAAAGACAGCCGATCAAATAATTAAAATATTTCACTCAAAATCCTTCCATCGGCGGTGCACCCACATCCACTGCTCTGGATGCTTTTTCACAACCTCCTCAATCTTATCATTAAACCTTTGGGTGATTGCAAGAGTGCTTGCCTCTTTGTCTTCACTAATAAGGTCTAGAACAGAAAGTTCTGGTTCAAAAACCACATGCATTTTATTATCAGTCCCCTCGTAAGTGTAAATTGGCAGGACAGGGGCTTTGGTTCTCATTGAAAAAAGTGACAATCCATAAGCTGTACCTGTTTCTTTTCCAAAAAAACTTGTCGCAATACCATAAGGTTTTCCCATAAACTGATCGAGCACAAAGACAACAATCTCCTGGCGTTTCAAGGCTTTTAGGATATCAAAACTAGTCCTGGCACTATGGGCGTCGATGTATTTTACGCCCTGGGCCCCTCGGAACGAAAACCATAAATCATTAAATAGTGGACTCTTAAAAACTTTGGTAATAATCGTCACCGGCTGCCCACTCATCACAATGGCGCTAGAAGCAAGGTCCCCATTCCCAAGATGAAGACTAAGGGCCAGAATCCCTTTTCCTTGTTTCTGAGCATTTCGCAGATTCTCTTCCCCCTCAAAGACCACTTGAGTTTTAAGCCATTTTTTATTTAAATACGGTACAGTAAAAAATTCGAAAAACCCTTTCCCCATATTATAAACACTCATACGTCCAATTTTAACTTTCTTTTCTTTAGACCACTCAGGAAAAGCCTTTTTTAGATTGTCAAAAATAACATCACGGCGAATACGAAATAAATCCACCCATAAAAAACCAATAATCACGCCAAGACCCCTTACCCAAGTGCGTGGCAATAAAAAAAGGAAATAACTGCCTATCCTAATGAAGAACTTGATCAAGGATTTCATAAAACTTTTCTTCCTGGGATTGAATCCGAACCTCTAATGGCGCATACCATAGAGGTATGTCTATCGGCCATAAAGCTTTCAATTTTACAAAATCCTTCTCCGTAGTCACAATATCTGGTGAGCCACTCTTTCGCCAATTTTGAATAATATTATCTACGTCTACCAAGCTATAAGCATGATGATCATTGAAGATCATATGATCAGCTACCTGCAAAGAAATAGCCTCAATGTTTTTCTCAAAAGACTTTGGCCGTGCAATTCCAGAAATCAAGAGCACTCTTTGATCCTTACCATCTCTAATATTTATTTTATTTCCAATTTTAAAACATCGGAGCTCAGTTATCTCATAACTCATCGGAACAATATCAATATTAAACTTACGCAATCTTTCGTATAATGCTTCAAGCACACTTGGCTCTACCAGGTTCACCTTGGTCACGACAAAAATTGAAGCTCTGGATAAGGAACTCCAAGACTCACGTGCACGACCAATGGGCAGGCACTCATAGTTTTCCAAAGGCTCCGTAGCATCTAGAATAACAATATCAACGTCTCGCGCTAATTGACGATGCTGAAAACCGTCATCGATAATTAATAAAGACGGATTTATTTTTTTTAAGGCATAGAGCGCTGTTTTAAATTTCCGCGGTCCAACAAAAAAATGCGCTTGGGGATTCCTTTCAGCCAACAGAACCGGTTCATCACCAAAATACGCCGCAGCATTTTTTCGCTCGACATCGACTTCTGCAATTCCAGAAACTTGAGCACGGTAACTGCGACTAACCACTGCTACTTCAACATTGCGATTTTGATAGTATCTCAAACAAAAATCAGTTAGTGGAGTTTTTCCGGTTCCACCAACTGTCAAGTTTCCAAGACTCAAAACGGGAATGGGAAGCTCGACTGAATAAAAATATTTATTGTCATAAAGATAGTTTTTAAAACCGGCAATCTTTTCATACAAAGAGCTGAGCGGCTTCAAAAGACTCATGATATAAAAAACTCCTCAAGGGATTGTGCTACTCGTTTAGTCGCACCTTTGTTTCCCAAGTGCTGACGAAGTTCACCCAGCTCTAAACGTACTTTTTCTGCATATTGTGGATCTTGAAAATAACGATCCATTAATTCAAATAAAACTTCAGAGTTAGCTTCGGACTGCCAACGCTCCGGGCATACCTCACGACCAAGAATTAAATTTACCAAGCCAAAGAACTTCACCCCACGAATAAAAAAACGAGCAAATACACCTGTCATAAATTTCATTCGATACATGATGACCATTGGCTTTTGCAAAAGACCAACCATTAAGGTGGCAGTGCCTGAGGCAACCAACACAAAATCCGCTAGGTGAACCATTCGCGCTGGCTCATCTTTTATAATCATATAAGGCAAACGAAAATTTTCAAGATAGGGCTCGAGTTTTTCTTTGTCAAAAGTTGGCGCCACCATAATTAAAACTTTAACGTTCTGATACTTTTTCATTAATTTACGAGCAACATCCAGCTGAATTTGAAAGTGCTGTTTAAGCTCTAAATTACGACTTCCAGGCATAAGTCCTAGAACCACTTCGTCGTCTCGAATTCCACACTGATTACGGTGGTTCTTACGATAAGTCAGGTCAAAAAGCTTGTCATCCAACTCATCAAGAATCGGGTGGCCGACAAATTCACATGGAACTTGGTGCTCTTCATAAAATGGAACTTCAAAGGGAAAAAGAACAAATACTTTTTTGCAATATTTTTTAATAGTTTTCACTCGGCCTTTGCGCCAAGCCCAAACTTGTGGAGAAATGTAGTAAACAACTGGAATACCTAAAGCGTACATTTTTTTTGAAAGCATTAAGTTAAATTCAGGATAATCCATAACGATAACAACCTTAGGTCTGCGTGCAGCAGCAGCAGCCACCAGGTCGTTGAATACTTTTTTAAGACGGCCATAGGCTCCGACAATTTCAGCCGCGCCAACGACTGCCATTTCCTCTGCTCTACCGAGACACTCAAAACCAAGCTTTTCCATTTCGCGGCTACCAACCCCAAAAGCTTTGATCTTTTTACCTTCGCTTTGCCAATGCTCAAGTAGACGCTGAGCATAGGTCACACTCGACGCTTCTGCGGCGACGATCATGACCTCATTCATATGCAGCCTCAATAGAGGCCTTGATCTCTTCAATCGCTTTTAGAGACCTCAATCCATCAAGACCACTCACTGCCACCGGCCTATTGTTCAATACAGACTCAACAAAAGCATCAGTCTCCTTTTGAAGTGCATCATCTTTTGATACAGTCCACGTGCTTAGCTTCACTGGGGTGTCGCCTCCCACTGGCTGGAGTGGGTTGGACTCGCTTTTCTCAAGCTCTAGACTGGCCGTATTAACATAAACTATGCTTTCTTTTTGAGTCACGCGAATCCAGCGTTGCATGTTTGAAGAAACACGGCTGACATTAATATAAGCCATCGTCCCAGACTTCATTTTCAACGCCACCTGTGCTGTGTCTAGTTCTTTAGAAATAAGTTTTGAACCTGAAGCTGTGAAGCTCTCGATCTCACTTTCAGCTAACCAATAAAGAAGATCCAAATCATGAATCATTAGATCGTGAAGTACGCTGACATCCGCCCCTCGCGCCTTGTAAGTAGCGAGGCGAGTCATCTCGATAGTCATTGTTTTTTTAAGATGTTTTCTAAGCTCGACAATTGCAGGATTGAATCTTTCTATATGCCCCACAGCTAGCTTAAGATTTTTTTGCTGTGCTAGGTTCACAAGTTCTTCAGCCTGAGAAATACTTGCAGCTATTGGCTTTTCGACATTTACATGGATGCCATTTTGTAAAAACATCCTAGCAAGTTCATAATGCGCTTGAGTGCTTGCCGCCACAGTAACTAAGTCGACCTTGCCAATCAGATCTTTGGCCTGATGAATCGAGGCAACACCGAGCTCCGCCGCGACTTTATCTGCCTGTACAGAGGAAAAATCACAAACTCCAACTAATTGCGCATTGGGATTCTTTGCATACTTCTGAGCATGAAAGCTTCCCAAATATCCAACCCCAACAACGGCCGCACGAAGTTGTTTAGTCATCAGAAACCTCTTTTTGACCGCGAACAATGGCAATGCCACGTTTAGAGCTCTTCACAAAATGAATAAAGTGCTCAATATTCTCGCTTGGAGTGCACTCCGCGCGAATACGCTCTACATTTTCCTCCACCGTGCCTTTTCCCATTACAAGAATACGAACGGCCTTGTGAACATTGTTTGCCTCTTCACGGGAAAAGCCTCTTCTTATTAAACCAATTTTATTAGTTGCACGAACTGTTGCCCAGTGGCCCTCGGCCCTAACAAAAGGGGGAATATCCTTATTCACAACTGAACCACCAGCAATGAAGGACCCACGCCCCACCCTGGTAAATTGATTAAAGCCACACATTGCACTTATAACAACATTACTTTCAATTTCACAGTGCCCACCCAACTGAGAGTTGTTAGACATGATTACATTGTCACCTAATTTGCAGTCATGACCAATATGAGTGTATGCCATGATATAGCAATTGTTTCCGATTTCAGTTTTTCTATCAGCTTTAGCTGTTGCTATATTCACCGTTGAAAACTCACGAAAAGTATTGTTGCTACCGATGATTAAGCTGGTTTCTTCATTTTTATAGGAAATATCTTGCGGTGGGCCGCCAATCACTGCTCCGGGAGAGAAATGATTGTTCTCACCTATAGAGATGAACCCGTGTTTATATCCTAAGGTCACATGACCTTCTACAAAAGTGCCTTTACCGATTTTTCCTTTGCCCTGAATTAAACAATAAGGACCAATCTCAACATCTAAACCAATTTCAACATCGGGCGAAACCACACTCGTGGGATGGATTTTCACGAGAACTCCTCTGACTAGCGATGAGTTAAAAAATTATAAATTATTTTTCCTTTTCATAGGTCTTAATAACCTCGTCAGTCAAATCTGCATCCGAATTCGCAAACAAGACCATTTGGTTGTTCTCAAGAACCATAGAGTAGCCTTTTTCTTTTGCCACCTTCGCTATAATTTTTTTCATTTTTTCCAAAATAGGAGCCGTTAAATCACGCTCTTTCTTTTGAATTTCAATTTGACTCTTGCCAACTACATCACGGTACTTAAGCATCTCTTCTTGAAACTCAGCTTGTTTTTTCGTTAAAATCTCTTCAGATAAGACTGATTTTTTTCTTTCAAGGTCTTCACTCATTTTCTTCAAATCAGCTTCTTTTTTCTCAAGTTCTTTTTTCTTTTTATTGAACTCGCCTTCAAGCTCTGTTTTTGCCTTTTTACCAGCAGCAGTGCTTTGAATGGCTTTTTGCATATCTACATAGCCAATCTTTGCTTCAGCAGCGTGAACTAAGCTTGCCGCCAACACCAAACTTGCAATCATTGTTACTTGTTTTTTCATCTGTCCTCCAAAAAATCTTTGTTGTTATTAAACCTATCCTTAAATATTTAAAAATTAAAATGGTGTCCCAATAGAGAAGTCAAAAACCATTGTATCCTTATGGTATACGGGGTCGCGGCTCAAAGGGAAACCCCACTCAAACCGTAAAGGGCCTATTGGAGAAAACCAACGGATACCAAAACCCATATCCGAGAAAAAGCGATCCAAGGTCAGCTGATCTTCAGCTTCACCAACATCATAGAATACAACTCCCATGATTTTTGCTTCTGCGATTAATGGAAATTGTAATTCTGTTTGATACATCAATTGCTGCTGACCACCATAGAAAACCTGGGCTTGTTCGTTGGCATAGGCTTTTTGTGCGTCAGTCGGGCTTGAAATATTCAGCAAAGCATTGTTATACGCCGTTTGTGAGTAGACCTGCTTACCTACGCGATATGGACGATATCCACGAAGTGAATAGGGGCCGCCCAGCAAATATAATTGATTGAATGGGGGGTTTCTCGAAGAATCTAAGCTTTCGATCTTTCCATACGTCAGGGAGTTTCTCCATATCACATCCCAAAAAATATTCTTAAAGTAACGGAAAATCCCCGCACCTTTTTGGTATTTTAAATCTCCACCAATACCTGCATATTCATATGAAAAACTAGTTAACATCCCCTTGCTTGTCATAAAACGATCATTCCGAGTGTCATACTGAACACTTGTCGTCAATGAACTCGTATAGCCATTAGCAGTGCTAAGGGGGAAAACCACTGGATCCGTGATGGAAACACCATTCACTATTTTTTCATCCAGCTGAGTCTTATCGAGTTTATAACGAAGAGTCCCGCGCCAGTCCTCACCAATAGGATGCCCCAAGCTCACGGCGGCACCCGTTCTTTTTTCATCGTAATCAGAGCGTCCGGAATCAATACTTTGATAAAGCTCAGAGCCTAAAGACCATAAGCTATCTTGGAAATAGGGCTCTGTGAACGTGAAATTGTAGTAGCTGCCTGTATTGCTAATATTCAGTGAGGCCCCAAGGTTTTGACCACGCCCTAGAAAGTTCGTCTGATTTACGGAGCCAGTCAAAGTAAAGCCCGTCGCAGTTCCGTAACCAGCACCCAACTGTATCTGTCCAGTATTTCGTTCTTTCACTACGATATCCATATTTAAGATATCTGGCTTGTCCGCAGAAGTAGCGGTTTTAAAATTCACTTCCTCAAAAAAGCCAAGACGCTGGATACTTTCTAAAGACTGGCGACGACGTGTTTCGTTATAAAGCTCGCCCTCTCGTATTTTTAGTTCACGCCGAACCACTTTATCACGAGTTTTGGTATTGCCCACCACATTGATTTGACCAAAATAAACCTTGTTACCCTTATCAAACTCAAATAATAAATCCACTTTTAATTCTTTATCATTGATTCGAGTGCGCGGAATAACGTTGGCAAAGGCATAACCCAAGTCCCCATATTTCGCCTGAAGATCACTTAAATCTTTATAAAGAACGTCATAGGCGAAAACTTTTCCAGGAGTGAGCTTAATAACATCAAAGAGCTCATCTTTAGAAAAAAGAACATCACCACCAAAGTCAATCTCTCCGACTTTGTACTGTTCACCCTCCACCACACGCATAGTAATGTAGATGCTTTTTTTATCTGGAGTCACGTAGACCTGAGGACGATCAATCTTCGCCTGAATATAGCCCTGGTTAAAGTACACATAACGAAGGGCTTGAGTGTCCCGATCAAAAGCCTCTTGCTTGTATGAACCTGAGCCGCTCATGAAAGAAAAATAACCACCTTCTTTGGTAATCATGTTCGACTTTAGTGTACTCTCAGAAAGTTTCTTAGCACCCAGGATTGTGATCTTCTTTACCTTAACTTTATCATTTTCTTTAATTTTAAAAACAATACGAACAGACTCCTCTTTCTTCAAGTCTTCAACAACCGGATTAATCTTTGCGAGAAAAAATCCCTTGTCTTCATAAAGTTTTTGAATTTTCTCCGTCGCTTCTTTCAGTTTATTCATGTTAAGAATTTCATAAGCTTTAATTCCGGAAGCTTCAGCAAGATCTTCGCTTTTTACCTCAGAGTTTCCTTCATAAACAATTTCAACAATCGAAGGTTTTTCAGTTACATGATAAGTTAAACGCACCTCATTTGCTTTGATTTCACGATCCACCTCAACATTCACAAAATAACCACTCTTAAAAAGGGCCTTTACATCTTCACGTAATTTATTGTCACTATAAACTTCACCAGTCTTGCTCACAAGACGATTGAGGATGGCGTCTTTTTCAAGCTTTCGCATTCCTACAACATCAATGCTCTTTATAAGCATTTCCCGAGTAGAGACTGCTTTCGGGCTATGACTAGATTTTTTGATTGCCCTTTTTGTTGGCGCCTTCTTAGCCCGCGCCGAAGCCTGAGTAATAAACAGATTCGCACTCATGAAAAAAATAAAAAATAGTGTCAGATTTCGGAGTGTCCATCTTGGTCGCAAAGTAGTTCTTCCCTTATCAATAGTATTCTAAATTCCTAAGAAATTTTATATACTTACAAAAATAAAAGAAAAGCGTAGCCCAAGACCTAGGCCTTGTCAAACATTAGACCCACTGGCCATCTTTCATTCGAAGAATTTTGGGAAACTTTTGAGCAAACGCCAGATCATGGGTCACCACCACAAGAGTCAGACCAAAACGCTCTTTGAGCTCAAAAAAAAGATCTTGAATGCGCTGACTATTTTGCATATCTAGGTTTCCAGTTGGTTCATCAGCAAAAAGTACTTTAGGACGGCGAACTAGGGCCCTGGCAATTGCTATACGCTGCAGCTCGCCACCACTCAGCTGCGTTGGATAGTGCTCAATTCTTGGGCCAAGTCCCATTTGATAAAGCAACTCAGTGGCTCTATCTTTAGCGTCGCGAACCGATTCTCCGGCTATACGACATGGGATCATGACATTTTCAAGGGCCGTGAATTCCGCCAGTAAATGGTGAAATTGAAACACAAAGCCCATTTTCTCATTGCGAAAAAGTGCCAATTCTTCGTCAGCCATTTCGAGCAAATTATGATCATGGAAGAAAAGTTGCCCGCTTTGTGGGCGATCCAAGGTTCCCAATATTTGCAAAAAAGTACTTTTACCAGCACCCGAAGCGCCTAAAATACAGATGGCTTCTCCATCTTGGATATCCAAAGACATTCCACGAAGAATTTGTAGCTCACCGCCATCTCCTTGCGGATAGGTTTTGACAATTGAATCTGCTCTAATCATAGCCGGTGCAGAATTAACCATATTTCAATCCCTCCACAGGGTTGAGCTTTGAGCCTCGGAGGGCCGGTGCTAAAGTTGCTACAAAGCAGATAAGCATAGTCGCAAGTGCAATAAAAATCCAATCCACAAAACGCAGCTCTACTTGAATTGAATCAATGCGATAGACCGAGCCCGAAAGAAGTCCCATTGTATTTTGTAAGACTGTAAAGCCCGCACATAACAGTAACCCAAACAAGGTTCCCAGGCCAAGCCCAACCCCCCCCATTAAAATCCCTTGTAGGCTAAATATTTTAAGGATGCTTTTTTGCGGAAGACCTAAGGCTTTTAAAATTGCAATATCGGCATAACGCTGAACTACATTCACGAAAAGTGTGCTCGATACATTGAAAGAGGCAACCACCACAATGATGAGCACCACAAAGAAAATAACTACACGTTCAATTTTTACCGCTTCAAAAAGATTCTCATTGAGATCTCGCCAGTCGCTGACCCAATAACTAGGCCCCAAAGTCTGACTTAAATTAAAAGCCGCAGTCCTTGCGTAGTTAATATCTTGGAACTTCAGCAATAGGCCGCTATAACGATCACCGATTTGTACAAGCTTTTGAGCAGTTGCCAGTGTCGAAATAATCATACGTTCATTCCACTCGGTTTTTCCCATATCCAATATTCCACGCACTTGAAACTCGACAATTCTTCTCTGAAAACGACCTGAGTCAATGGGATCTGGGATGGGCATTACCACACGGAAAGTATCACCAATTTTAAGTCCCACACGCTGAGCAATGCGTTTTCCAATCAGTGCTGGAGTTTTGCCTCCGCCTTCTTTAAGATCAAGACTTCCTTCAATTAGCCGAGAGGAAAAATTTAGAACTTCTCCTGCGCGTTCTTCATCAATTCCCTGGATCATCACACCTTGAATTACTCCCTGATGGGCAAGAACGGCCTCCGTGCGAAGAAAGCGAACGGAAGAAACCAGGCTTGGCTCTTGTTTACGAATGCGCGCCTCAAGCTCCTGCCACGGTTCTTGAAAGGTCGCACGCTTCACCAGTTGCACATGTCCAGTTACATCAGTCATAGCTGATCGCAAGGTGGATTCAAAACCACTCATCACTGCCATGGAGGCAACTAGCGCCCCAACCCCCAGGATCAATCCCACCAGGGAAAGCACTGCAGACCCTCCGAACAAAGTACGCCTTGAAAACAACAAACGATAGGCAATCCATAAAAGTTGCTTCACCTAAGTGACCGCCATCGTTTCGAGATCATTCGCAAAGCTGGATTTCAAATATGCCATAATAAAATCATCTAGTTCACCATCAAGAATATCTTCGACCTGATTGGTTTCAAAATCCGTTCTGTGATCCTTCACCAACTGATAGGGATGCATCACATAAGAACGAATTTGGGAACCCCACTCATTGGCTTTTTTAACAGAATTCATAACATCTTTTTCAGCATTGCGTTTTTCAACCTCTTTTTCATAGAGAGCCGCTTTCAACATTTTAAGAGCCTTCTCGCGATTCTGGATCTGACTGCGTTGAGTTTGACAAGAAACAATAATTCCTGAAGGCAAATGATACATGCGAACAGCAGAATCTGTTTTATTGACATGCTGACCACCAGCACCGCTTGATCTGAAAGTTTCTACTTTCAGATCCTCAGGGCGGACCTCAATATTGATATCATCATCTACTTCTGGCCAAGCAAATACTGAGGCAAAAGAAGTATGTCGGCGGGCATTGGAATCAAAGGGTGAAATTCGCACCAAACGATGGACTCCAGATTCAGCCTTCAAATAACCATAGGCGTAGGGGCCCTCTATTAAAAGCGTACAGGATTTAATCCCTGCGCCTTCGCCCTCCGTAATATCTAGAATCTCAACACGGTATCCATGATGTTCTGCATACCGAGTGTACATTCTCATCAACATCTCAGCCCAATCACAGGATTCGGTACCACCAGCACCAGAGTTGATAGACAAATAAGTGCTACTTGAGTCCATTTCCCTATTCAGCAGGCGACTGAGCTCAAGCGCTTGCCCAATCTTTTCGATAGCCAGGACCTCGGTTTTAACTTCATCAAAAGATGCATCATCCTCATCCTCAACGGCCATCTCCAAAAGAACTATAGCGTCCTCAAGGCGACCGCTATAGGATTTCCACTCGCCCATTGCTTTTTCAAGCAAAGTCTTTTCTTTATTGATTTTTTGCATTTCTGCAGGCTTTCCCCAGATTGCAGGATTCTCAACTGCCATAGCTAGCTCAGCCAAGCGTCTCTGTTTTTTATCTAGGTCAAAGATACCCCCGAAGCTCGTTTCCGAACTTCTCAAGATCCATTAGTTTTTTTTTGATATCGGATAATTCTGTAGCAATTGACATTTGTTTTCCTTGTATAACTTGGAGTCTATAGCCGTGACCTCGGGAGTCAATAATTTGCCGTCTTGCGTAGACTCCGCTCAGCCAATGACGGCTTGCAACATTTATCCGCCTTTGCTTGATTAAATGATTTAGAGTCTTTATTGCTTATAAACAAATTATATATATATCTGAAAGCATTAGACACTTGATGAACGACTTAAAATCTACATTTCTTACCTATTGGCTTTTGCCTTTTTTGTGCTTGATAGGGACTCTTATCATTTTTTTCTCCCCACTTAGGTTCATTATTGTTCCGCAATTTGTAGTCTACCATACATTTCTTGAAGCTTTCTGCATCGTCATCTCACTCATGATTTTCATGACACAGTTTGTTCTTAGAAACCATAGCACTTCGGGCCTCTATCAGGTTTTAGGAATTCCCTATCTGGGCATTGGAATCATTGACTTACTGCATACCCTTTCCTTCGAAGGAGTCCCAGACTTTGTGACTCCGAATAGTTTGCAAAAAAGCATCTCTTTTTGGCTAGCAGCACGTTTCTTAGAGGCAGGCACTTTTTTATTTTTTGCTTTAAGTTTGAAATATAAATGGAATACCAGAAATAGTCGACAACAACTCATTTACTTGGTTGTTCTTGCGTATACAGTACTCGTCACCATTGTTGTTTTGTGGTTTCCAGAAATCCTCCCCAGTTTTTCCGACACGCTGGGGCACCTAAGCGCTGTTAAAAAAGGCAGTGAGTATCTGCTTATTTTCAGCCATTTAGTTATTTTATATCTACTTATTTCCACAACAGAAAAAAATAAAAATCATGATAACATAGCCTTGTTAATTGCGGCATCCTCAATTATTGCAATCTCAGGGCTCTGTTTCAGCTCCTTTTCCGAGAGCAATGATTTAATCATTTTTACCGGGCATGTACTGAAGGCAATGGCATATTATTTTATTTTTAAAGCGGCATTGCAAAGTGAATTATTACAGCCGTATAAACAACTCATTGAACTAAATAATGATTTACTATCTCAAACTGAAAGCCTTAAAAACATTAAAGCACTCCTATTGAAATCGGAGAGGCTTAACTCTCTCGGGATGAATGCTGGCATTGCACTTCATGATTTGAATAACATGGTGCAGATCGCTAATATTGCAGCTAAAAAAATTCTCAAATTGGTGTCTGGAAACAGTTCTGCAGAGAGTATAAGAGCGTACTCGAATACAATTGTTAACAGTTTGGCAAAAACTCAGAAGTTTCAACAACAATTGCTACAACAGGTAAAGAGCTCTGCTGATAAAGTGACCATCATAGAGCTACACGAAGAGCTCACTCAATTTTCCTCACTGCTGAAGACTTTAGTTGGCAGCAATGAGCTTGTAATTGACTGCGAAGACATGCTTAATGTCGAAATTAATCAAGTGGAGTTGGAACAGGTTTTGATGAACTTGGTTATCAATGCAAGAGATGCCATAAAGTCGCAAGACGGAAAAATAATTATCAGAGCTAAAAAACAGACAATCCATTCCCCTGCTAATAGCCTTACCGGAACAATTAAATCAGGCAACTATATTAAGCTCTCAGTCATAGATAATGGCAGAGGCGTACCCGCAGAATCATTAACAAAAATATTTGAGCCATTCTACACTACCAAGGAAAGCAGCAATGGAACTGGTCTGGGGCTATCCGCCGTCAAAACTATCATTGAAAAATGGAATGCTTATCTTCAAGTTCACACTATTTCTGGGAAAGGTACTGAGTTCGATATTTTTATAAACGAGATTAAGGACCCCTTGTGAAAAACTTTGCAAAGACTTCATCTTGGATTGAAAACATTTTTTTCGCATCCGAAGATTCTGTTTCGTGATCATAACCTAGCAAATGCAAAATCCCGTGAAGAATCATATAACCAAGCTCCTCTTGGTACTTCAGTCCGTGGTCCTTTGCTTGTTTTTGTATAACTTGAGGGCACAAGAGCAATTCGCCCAATGACTCAGAACTCATCGACTCAAAACTCAGCACATCCGTCGCATAGTCTTTTCCGCGAAATTGCTTGTTATTTGCTTTTGCATTTTTTGGATTTAAAAAAATCAAAGTCAATTCTTTGGTCGCGGTATTTTTGTCAAAGATTTTGCGTTTCAAAAATTCATTTTTTATTTGTAAGCACCATTTTTTGATAAACTTGCGTGGAGCTCGTACCGAGCTCTGGTTAATCACAAGTATCCTCATGCTTTTTCACCCAAACCGCCGCCGGCACTGCGCGGATAATCAATGCGCTGATGGTAAATACCCAAAAGAATTTTTATAAAGGCATGTTCAACTTTTGAAATGTCTTTTAAAGTAAGGTTGCATTCATCAAGCTGACCATCTTGAAACTTTCTTTGAATCACATTGCGCACAATATTCTGCAGTCGCGTTGGGGTGGGTTCATCCAAAGAGCGAGCGGCGGCTTCTATACTATCTGCCAACATACATAATGCAGACTCACGAAACTGTGGTTTTGGCCCTGGGTACCTAAAATCTTCTTCTGAAGTATCGCAATCATCAGGTTTTTTCAAATCCAATGCCTTATTATAAAAAAATGAGATCAAGGTAGTTCCATGATGCTGGATAATGCCTTCAATAATCGGCTTTCCAAGCTTGTACTGCATTCCGAGCTCCACCCCATCTTTAACATGAGCAATCAACAGAGTCCTACTCATGAAAGGTGAAATATCATCATGAGGATTATGTCCTGGTTTTTGATTTTCAATAAAATAATTGGAATGCTCTGTCTTTCCAATATCATGATAATAGCACATCACCTTACCTAAAAGTGGGTTGGCATTAATATCTTCAGCTGCAGCCTCAACCATGCTTCCCACCATCATCGAGTGATGATATGTACCGGGAGCCTTTATAATCATCTCTTTAAGAAGTGGATGGTTTAAATTGCTGAGCTCTAAAAGCTTGACGTCCGTAGTGTAGTTAAACAAGGACTCTAAGAGTGGAATAATCATCATGGTTACAAGGGCACTGAAAATTCCTCCGATAAAGGCCGCTGGAACCGCTACATAGACTTCATTTAAAGTTCCTTCTTGTTCTATTTTACTTACTGTCATAAGAAAAGCCACTAAAAGGGCATTCACCAAACCCGCTCGAATGCCTGCAAAATAAATATCGTTGCGTGTCTTACACATGAAGACGCCACGAGCGCCAGCAATTCCGCCAACCATAGTTACAAGCATGAAATTAAAATTGAAATCAGTCATGATCCCAGCGCAAAAGGCCATGAAGGCTGTAAAGAGCCATACGACTTCTCCTGAAGTTATAAGCAGTCCTATCATCATTGGCGCTGCCGCAATCGGGGCCGCATATAAAAATACTTTTGGTGTTAAAATATGTCCAAATTTTGAGACAAAGGCCGCATCAGTAATAAAAAGATAAATTTTCGTAATCAAAATTACAGTCAAAATCACCAGCATCATCACCATCGAGTCTTTGAGCGAAACTCGAACTTTATTAAGAGTAAACCGACGCATATAAGAGGCAAAAACAATGATTAACAAAGTTAAAAACATTGCCAAAGAAAAAGTCATTAAGTTGCCGCGTCGGTCGGCTTGAATGGATTGAATTTGCCGGATCATCGCCATCTGGAAAGGCTGAACCATACTTCCTTGGGGTACAATGACTTGATTTTTCTTAATCGTGATGTTGACTGAAAGAATCGCCTCGCGAGCACTTTGTTTGCGGCTTGCCGCCTCTTGCTTATTCAGAGTTAAATTGGGGACAACTAGGGAGCGAGAAAGATATAAAATATTCGCACGATCACTTTCGGTCATCTTCACTAACATATGGGAATTATCAGCATCAAAGTGGTCCGGATTTTGTAAATCGAGGATATCTACTTTTGCAAGATTAAACTCCCGTCCGAGATTATTCTTGTGAATCACTCGAGCTAAAACTGTCGTTTGATTCGCAGGAATGAAGCGATCTGGGGCCTCAGCAATTTTTTTCTCGTACCAATTCTCGAGGTTACGAACTACAGCACTCTCAATACGATTACTAAAGCGATTTTCGACAAGCCACTCATACATGAAATCAGAAATGCCGACACCGAGTTCTTTTTCAAACTGTGGCTTATGTTGAAAAAAATCACGCATGGCTTCTTCACGGCCTTTGTTGGTTTTCGGCCAAACCGTCTCGCGAAGAAGGCCTCTTTGAGTACGAAAAGAGCGATAAACACCGCTAGAAACTCGCTCAAAAACTGAGGTGTCGTAGTCATAAACCACTGGCACTGTCAGTTCTGCACGAAGGCGCTTCTCTTCAGTTGTCACTTCGTCAGTCATTTCAAAGCTAAAGGGCGAAACTACGTCTGATTTTGTAATATCGCCCACACGAAAATCGTAAGGGAGCTCTAACTGGAAAAAAATCAGATAAGAAAGCACCAAACAGAATGAAAAAATCGTCGCTATTCGCTTAAGATAAAGCCGCTGTTCAAATTCATGATAAAGATGAAAGAAAATTCGACCAAAAAAAGTCTTCTCGAAATTCAAATGGCTCGTCCACTCAAGAAATTTCAAGCTATGGTCTTCGTAGTTGACACGTTTATGAGGCGCGTCTGTTTTTTTTGGTCCAAATTTATACAACGGCATCAGCTATATGGTCCCCGCTTATAATAAGCTTTTCGGATTTTTTCTCGAAATCCGCAGGCTTATATGTTAAGACTCCGGGTAATCTCTTTCTTTGTCGAGGTCGTTTAATATGTCAAAAGGTCCAGTGAATCCCAAAGACAACAGTGAGTACATACAAGCTCTCGTCAACATTGTAGCAGAACTTCGCGGCCCAGGTGGTTGTCCGTGGGATAAAGAGCAAAATCATAGCACTTTGGCGCGCTATGCCATTGAAGAATGCTTTGAAATGCTTGAGGCACTTGAAGAAAGGGAAGCTTTTCGAATCAAAATGAAGGAAAAGTCATTAAACGAGAATGAAATTAAAAGCTCAGATCAGTTTATTTCCCTTGGTGAAAAGTTTAAAGAAGAGCTTGGTGATGTACTCTTCCAAGTGGTTTTACATGCCCAACTTGCTAATGAAGAAGGCTCCTTTAACTTCAATGATGTCGTCTCCTCGATTTCTGAAAAACTTGTGCGTCGCCATCCGCACGTCTTTGGTGACGTCAAAGTCACGAGCACTGCAGACGTCTGGAAAAACTGGGAGAGAATCAAAAAGGCAGAAAAAGTTGCTCGCGGCGAAAAAGCAGTCCTCATCTCTGTACCTACAGGCCTTCCCGCCCTGCAAAAAGCTCTTACGATAGGTGAAAAAACTCATAAAATAAAATTTGACTGGGAAGGTCCTCAAGAAGTCTGGCTCAAGGTTGAAGAGGAATTTGCAGAATTGCAAGAGGCCATGGACAAGGATGTTATAAGTGAGATTGAGCATGAGCTTGGTGATGTTCTCTTCAGCCTTGCACAACTAGCTCGTCACTATGAACTCGATCCAGAGCAAGTGCTGCGATTAGCAAATGCAAGATTTCTCGATCGCTTTGAGAAAATGATCACAGCTTACAAAAGCGCCACTTCAAAAACATCCAGTCTAGATGAAGTGCTAATACAATTTGCTGTACTCAGTACTGATGAAAAAGAAAAATTCTGGGAAATCGCTAAAAAAAGTTAGTCTTCTCGACCAGACTTTTCGATCAATTTTTGATCTTCATTGCATAGACCATGAAAAATTTGACATTTATAAATATGCGCCATGACATGGAAATTTTCTTTTGCCAGACCAGACTGTCAGATACTTTTTCAGTTTCTTGGACATTCACACTATGTACAACTAAAGAAAGTTTAAAATGCCAAAAAATTCGTCAAACTGTTTGACGTCAGATTTTATTTTGAAAATAGTTATTTTTATATTTTCGATGATATTTCAAGTAGTTACCTAATATCAAATTGAGATTTTAGGACCAAACATTTAGTCGTTTCAAGCACTTCACTGCAATTTCGATTTTAATCTCAGGACCTATTAAACTGGCCACAGATCTAGACGATAGGTCTTTTGAACTGGAGGTTCACAATGAAGTTCCGCTTAGCCACCCTCACACTTGCAACAGCTGCAATAATGATTGCAGGTTGTAGTAAATCTGCTGACTCATTTTCTTTGCTATCGGACGCCTCTAGCTATAAGCAAAACGCCCAGTACATACCTCGAAAGGTAGATATCTTATGGGTTGTTGACAACTCTGGCTCAATGGCGAGTTCACAAACTCGTTTGGCCAACAACTTCTCTTCCTTTATTAGTAAGTTTATCGCAACTGATTCTGATTTCCATATGGCAGTAACTACTACGGATGCATACTTAGCTCCTTACGCTACCCAGTATGCTGATTACTCTCACATCCGTGATGGCGATGGCAGTGTTCACTCTGGAGTCTTTGTTATTGATAAAAACACCCCCGATATTTCAAATGTATTCTTGAAAAATATCACACAAGGTACAGCGGGCTCAGGTGATGAACGTGCATTCTCAAGTTTTAAAGTGGCGTTGAATGAGCCCTGGAATGCAAGCTTCCGACGTTCAGATGCATTCTTAGCAGTTATAATAATTAGCGATGAAGATGACTTCTCTCACAATGACTCTGCAAGTGGCTTGAGCAGTTATTATTTTTCAGAAGATTACAATGATACTAATATGTACTCAATTCCCAGCTATGTAGATTTTTTAACTAGCTATACATCTTCTGCAGGTGCTGGTAAGAACTTCTCTGTTAACACAATCAATATCTTAGATAGTACATGTTTGGGACAGTTACAAAACGGTGCGCAAAAAATCGGGCAACGTTATATAGCTCTTGCTGACGCTACAGGCGGGCAAAAAATCAGCCTTTGCAGTGACTTTAGTCAAAGCTTGCAAGTTCTTTCTCAATCTATCGTAGAACTAGCAAGTGTGTTTCAACTGACTCGTGAACCAATTGCAGAAACAATTTCAGTAACTGTAGACGGCACTGTTGTAGCTCAAAATGCGAGCAACGGTTGGACCTATGATGCAACCACAGTTTCTATTGCCTTTCACGGAACAGCAATTCCGGCCGCAGGAGCTGATGTAAAAATCTCTTTCGATCCTAAGAGCGTAAAAAACTAAGCTCTGAGCTTACAATGATTTAAGAGGGGAATGATAATGAGCACACAACCAAACACAGCAACCACAAGTCATCATGAGTGGTACATTCTGCGCGGTGAAATGAAATTCGGACCCTATGAATACAGTGCGCTTATTCATATGATTCAAACCGGTGAGATCTTTGACTATAATTATGTATGGGCCCCTCATATGGAATCCTGGATGGTTTTAGGGGATATTCATGAGTTTTCTAAAGACCGCCTAGCTCGTCTCATCCAGACACAGGACCACCTGTCAGGTTCCTTTATCAAACGGAGCTCTCCTCGTATCGATGTGGACTTGGATGTATATGCCCATAATAATAATAATTTTTTCGATGGAAAATGTATATCTATTAGTGATAATGGCGCTCTTTTGCTTCTGAATGACCCCCTTCTTTTACCGGGCCAGGAGATAGTCATTCATTTCCGCAACCACAATGAAAATAGTCCTTCAGGTTTTAATGTGAAAGCCGAAGTGATTAGAAAGAACTTTTCAAAACAAAGAATTAACGTCAAATCTGGTTTGCACTACGCTGTTCGTTTCCTTCAAGTGCCAAAAGATGGACAAGAACAAATACAAAATATGATTTTGAAAAAATAATTGGAGGAAAAGTATATGATGGGCTTTGTTGGTTTTATAAATGATGCAGGTGTGGTGGGTTGGATCATCCTCCTTACTGGTGTTGGCTCTTTGGTTCTTGTGTTTGAAAGAGCAAAAGCACTTTATTTCTCTTACGGTATGAATGTCGATGACTTCATGGCTAAAACTCAAAATTTGGTTTTAGCTAAAAAACTAGATGAAGCACTTTTGATGTGCGCTCAAATGGAACAAAAACCATTAGCTCGTGCTTTCAAAACGATCCTTGAAAAAGCGGATAGGGACGATGAAACCATCTTCCAAGCACATGACATCGCGATGTCTGAGAACGTTCCTCTGTATACAAAACGCCTCCACTATCTTTCAATGCTAGCTAACGTTGCAACACTTTTGGGTCTATTAGGTACTATCCATGGTCTAATTTTGTCATTCCAGGCAGTAGCACAGGCTGATCCTGCACAAAAACAAGCAATGCTTGCGCATGGAATCTCGGTATCCATGTATACAACTGCTTTAGGTCTTGCAGTAGCAATCCCGGCGATGGTTTTTTTCTCATTCCTAACTGCACGCCAGAATCAATTGATAGAACAAATCTCTGAAAAGTGCTCAAAGTTAACAGAATTACTTACAAGCTCTCACATTCCTACTTTGAACCGTCAGACAGTATTTCCTGACCAAGTTGCAGTGCCTAAAGCACAGAATGTACCACCTTCAAATATGAAGGCATCTTAGGCTTTAGAAGTTAATCTCGGCGAGGAGAGTATTTATGAGAAGAACGAAAAAAATTAAAATTAGTCATGAGTATGAGTTTGAATTGGATTTAGCACCGCTGCTGGCGGTAATGGTTAAACTGGTTCCCGTTCTTCTCATCTCCTCGGCTTTCGTGCAGTTAATGACAATTGAAACGCAGTTGCCACAAGTTGTTCAACAAGCCATCGAGAAAAATGACAAAGACCTTAAGGCAACACAGATAACTCTTGAGGTAAAAGAAAAAGAAGGTGTAAAGATTATCGTAAAGAAGAACGGCATAGAACACTCTGAAATCGTTCCAAAAACTAATGATGGTAAATTTGACTTTGCACGTCTTCAAGTAAGACTTCGCGAAGTAAAAAAACAAAATCCAGAAGTCTTCAAGGTTGATCTTTCACCAGATGCAAACGTGTCTTATAATGATATCGTACAAGTAATGGATGAGTGCCGCCGTAGCCGTGACGCAAATACTAAATTCCCACTTTTCGACAAGGCAACCAATAAGGAAACATCCACAGACTATATGTTTCCTGAGGTTATCTTTGCCAACACGATGGAGGGTTAGTTTATGGGAAGAAGACGCTATGAACTTCCAAAACAAAAAAATACCTTCGGCCTGAACATCACCTCAATGACCGATATGTTCACTATTCTGTTAGTGTTCTTGTTACAAACTTATTCAACTTCTGACGTTGAGCTTATTCCCGAAAATGGAATGCGACTACCTGCTTCGTCTTCAAATACGAATCCAGTAGAATCAATTAAATTAGTGGTTTCAAAAGAGCTCGTAAAAATTGATAAAACAAAAATTGCAGATATGAAGGATTCAAATTTTGAAGCCAAAGATATTGACCCTAATGATTCAAACTTTATTCTTCCTTTATTCAACGAACTTGACAAACTTGCTAAAGACGAAAAACTGAAAGACAACCCTGCTGTCAAAGAAGGACGTATTTTGTTGCAAGCAGATGCCGCACTCCCTTACTCAGTGTTGAGAAAGGTAATGTACACTGCTTCTATGGCTGGATTTCCACAGTTGAAGTTAGTGACCCTCGTAGGAAATTAGTCGGAGAAACTTTATGAGTTCACGTATATTCTGGATACTTCCTCTGTTCTTGCTTGCAACCCAGCCCTCATTTGCCAAAAAGCAAAACGGCAAGGGCCTTTTGCCAGAGGTTCGCATTGGCGACAGCGGCAATGAGACCGACAACGACAAAAAAGCTCTTACTTCTGAAATTTTAATTACACGTTCAGAAAATAAAGCTATTGAATCACTTCAAAAATTAATTAAAAATAAAAAGCCCGGCACCCCAGAGAGTGCCGATCTACTTTATCGTCTTGCTGAACTTTATATGAGACGCTCAAAATCAGGTCGCTTCTTTGATATGAACATCAATAACCCTGTCGTAAAAATGAGTCCATTTCCTATACCTAACGAGCGTGGCACTGATGCTGTAAAACGTGCCATTGTTATTTATACTCGCATTGAAAAAGAGAACCCCAACTTTAAAGATATGGACTCAGTTCTTTTCAATAATGCCTTTGCATATCAACAAACCGGCAATCATAAAGAAGCCACTGCGATCTTCACTCGTCTCGTTGAGAAATTTCCAAAATCACCATTAATCGCGGACGGCACTTTGGCACTTGGTGAATTACTTTATGAACAGGCGAAGTTTTCACAAGCTCTTGAGCAGTTTCTTAAACTAGAAAAATCGCCTAAATCCCGTGTTTACTCATACGGCATGTATAAAGCTGCATGGTCTTACTACAACATGAAGGATGCACAGAACGGCACTAAGCGTCTTTTAACTGTTATAAAATCAAACCAACCATTACAGGACGGTGAGGTGCCAAGTAACCGCCACAATCTTCGAAAAGAAGCACTTCGCGACTTAACTATTTTTGTAGGTGATAATTACTCTGCAGATAAACTATATCCTTTCTTTGAAAGGATCACTCAAAACAACGAGTTGGGTCCAGCTATGATCCACCTAGCAAAACTTTATCAGTCTCATAGCCGTCAGAAAGAGATAGGCATTTTCTTGGGTGAGTTTATTGATAAAAACCCGACTAACCCATACTTAGTAAAGGCCAATCTCTATCTTGTAGAAGCTTATGAAGATCTTAAGCTACGTGATAAGGTTATCAATCACCTTCAAGCGGCCAGCGAGCTTTGCAAAGCTGATTCTCCATGGAGATCCACCCAAAAACCTGAAGAAGCTGGTGAATATTGTGATAAAGATTTCCGCCATGAATCGCTTGATATTGCAAAAAAATGGTGGGAAATCTGGTTGAAAAATAAACAAAACATGGCCTTTTCCGATTTAACTCAGAAATCATTTCGCTTGATTCTCGACAACGAAGATCCAGCAAAGCCCGATGTTAAAACTCACTTTGCCTTGGCAGAATTACTTTTTCAATTGGGAAAATATGATGAAGCTGGCCGTGAATATAAATTCGTAGGCGATCGTGCCCATGAGCCAACTTTGCAGCATGATGCCAACTATGGGGCCCTCTACGCCGTTGAAAAATCTCTTGAAAAAAGCAAACAAAAAGACCCCGCAAAGGATGCGCTTCGTAAGGCACTTGCAAGTAACTACCTTGCAAAACATCCAAATGGAAAATATGCTTTGAATGTCCGCTTTAAAATGGGCCATATCGCCTATGAAGAAAACAACTTTCCAGAGGCTGAAAAGTGGTTAAAGCAAATCGCCGAGTCTAATAAAGACCCGGATCTAAAGAAAAAATCTGAAGATTTAATGCTCGATATGCTTAACATTAAAAAGGACTACTCTGGCCTGCAAAAACTTTCTAAAAAAATTATAGCAACCGCTGTCAATGATGATCGCAAAAAAAGTATGACCAAGATCCTGGAAGAGTCTTCATTTGCTGAGATACAGGAGTTTTCGAAAACTGCAGATCCAATGCAATCTGCTCACAAGCTATTGGATTTTGCAAAGGACAACGATAACTCTTCAATGGCCAAAGATGCTTTATGGCAAGCCATCAGTCTGCTTTACGCAAATGGACGGCAGTTTGAGGCAGCCGAGTTGAGTTTGCAGTTTGCCAAGAAATATCCCGAAGATAAAAAAACATTAGACGCACTGAAAGACGCAGCAAAATCCTATGCAGAAGTCGGCCAACTTTTAAAAGCATCAGAAACTCTCAAAATAATAGCTGATATGGATAAAAAGACTGCCAGTGCAAATCTCGAGACTGCAGCCGATTTTCTTCGTCTTGAAGGACGTAGAAAAGAGTCACGTGATATATATACAAAACTCATGCAAGGCATGGACAATAAAAACCAAGCCCGTATGATCACAAAAATCATGGCTACATACAGCAATAAAACAGGTAATCCTGATTATGATAAACTCCAAGAAAAGATTTTATCTATTAATATGGAGCCATATGCGACACAGATTTTATTAGAACGCGCTGAAAAACTTCTAGCCTCTGGAAAGAGAGTTCATGCTTTCGATGCTGCGAAAAAAATCTTAGCACGCAATATATCCAATGATGATAAGGCTCCGGCGCGCCTCATTCAGGCTCAGGTTCTTGAATATGAACTTGTGCAACAAAGTGTGAAAGCAAAAATGGATAAGTTTGCCTTTGTTCTTAGTATAAAAACAGAGAAACTAGACAAAGCTCAAACCGCCTATCTAAATGCCATGACTTTAAGTAAAGATGAAAAAATAGTTCGTAAAGCCCTGGCCGGTCTTGATCGTAGCTATACAAACTATATTGATAGCTTACAAAACATGCCAATGCCTAATGCTTTAACTCCAGATGAAAAAGAGACTCTCAAGGCTGAACTCGCTAAAATCACGACTCCTATCAAGGGCAAAAAAGCAGAGAACGAACAGCGTTTGAAAACTTTGGTGGTCGTTCGAGCAACTAGTGATGCCAAAGACCGCGATTACTCTGAGCTGAGCCCGGAGTCTACAGTTACTCCAGCAGTAGCTTACCCTTTAGCAGCTCAATTTGAAGGCTATTTAACTGCAAAAATCGATCTAAGCCCTCCCCGCGTACAAAAAGGTCAAACAAAAGTCTGTAACCGTTTTTTTCTTGTTAAAGATGCCAAAACCCAAGCCATCCTCGATAATGCGAATGCCTGTTATGTCTCAAAACAATACGATATAACTGAGAAATTATCCCTCGAACTCGCCAAGCTCAAAGAAACGCGGGTTTTAGGACTCTATTACTTGAGTTTGGCCGCCGATGCTCGCGAACAAAAAGAAAAGGCCTTATGGCTCATTGATCAATTGATGAAGACTCAAAGTGAGAACGCCTTAGTTTTATATCAAAAGGGACGTCTCATGTATGAACTCGAAGATATCAATACAGCGATTCCTTATTTCGCCAAAGTTATAGACATGAACATTGGTTCGTCAGAAATCACAACTTTCGCTGCGGTCAAAGCCTTCACCGAAAAGGACTATATTACCTCAACGGAGAATTTCTCGCACCTGCCAAAAGATCAGGTATATAATTACAATATGGGACCTTTGTATAGTGAGGCTTGGGCATTACAAGGAGAAGCAGAAAAAGGGCTTCAGTTAATTACAGAATTATCCGCTAAGAAAAGAGACAATGTGGATATCATGTTGCAACAAGCCCACTTGATTGAGGTCTATAAACCCTCAGACGTCAAAACGGCTCAGCAAGTCTATGAACGAATTGCTAAGATTACGACGAAAGTAGACTTGAAGGACTGGATTAGTAAGAAGTTAACTCTACTTAAAGGGCAAGTACCAACTCAGGGAAAGGTGACCGCTTTAGAGAGTAACTAGAAATTAGTTTGAATATTTTAATTTGTATTGAACCAAATAAAGTCGCTCTGCTGTAATTCCGAAGACTTGTGTGGAGGAGCAATTGAAAACATTAATCGTAGGATTAATTGTTGTCTTGGGATTTGTTACTAGTGCAGAGGCAAAGTCAAAAATTACTCGCAAAGTCCAAGAGGTTAATTTTGGTGAAATGAACCTCAAAGGTACGATTCGAAATCCCGACGGAGCCTATCTTGTGCAAAAAAAAGGTATTAAGTTTTTACCTTTGTATGACATTCAAAAAGATATGGACGGCCGCATTCGTGAATCTAGCCTTTATTTAAGATAGTAAGAGATTACTTGAGATATGACTTTACGGGGTACGTATGAACAACGCTTTAATTGTAAAACAACGTCTGAAAAATGGAACTACCAAGACTTGGAAGCTTCGTTCTACTCAGTCTATTTACACCTTTGGTGGTTCTAGACTCGCCGACGTAATCTCTATCTCCCCTACTTCTCAAGGTATGCATGGGACTTTTGAATGTCACGATGGCAAGTGGTGCTATATTGACATGAACATGAATAACATCATGTTCGGTCAAGATTGCCGTATTCCTCTAGAAACTGAAAAAACACTTGAGATAGACGACTCAACTTTATACATAACCCCTGTACACAAAGAGGCTGATCTTTACCAAAGGCTCGAAAAGAATTCTCATGAAAACAACGGTCATAAAAAACCGTATCAACTCTTTCTTGTTAAGCTCCATGATAAAGTGATTGAAACTCGCGTCTTGCCAATGGGCCAAAGTTTTATTCCAGAAATGGCTATCACAAAAAAAGTTATTCCAGCAAAAGACTCTAGCTCTTGGATTCAATACACTTTAGATCAATATCTTGTTCGCCAAAAAACAGTGTATCTTACATCTGAAGAAGCAATGACTCGCCTTACGGCAAGCCAGTTTGTCGATAAAGATACTAAAAAAGGTCTTTTAATTCTACTTATGGCCGCATTTATGATTGGCGGCCTCTCTTTGATGGCTCCAAAACAAGAACAAGTTGCTAATGTTGTTATTCCTCCACCAGCGCAAAAAGTAATTGTTAAACTCGATCATACAAAAAAAATCAAAGTCGCTGAAGCTGTTAAACCAGCCCCGTCCCAACTACCTCCACAAGCCCATAAAGAAATACAAAAAACAGTTAGTGGACCTGTTGGCTCTAGCAAAGTCGCAAATATGTTAAAAGCTGTTGCAGACCCACGGATTTCGCGTCTAATCGGAAAAGTTTCTGCACAAGCTGCCAAAAGTGGCAATGTAATCATCTCTAATGGCATTAAAGCCGGCTCAGGTGCCAGCGGTCGTTCACTTGCAGCAGTTGGTAACATAGATCGTTCTGGTCGTGATTATGGAACAGACTCCACAGCTCAAGGCGTAATGATTTCAACAGCTGGACGAGGCGGTGGTAAAAACACGTCTGGCATAGGTGGCCTTGGTGCGGGTAACACTGGTAATGGTGGAGTGGGCTTGATCGAAGAAGAAAGTGAAGTTGTTGGTGGTTTAGATCGTGAAGTGATCGCTCAATATATCAAATCACAACTTGGTCAAATTTTATATTGCTATGAAAGACAACTCAGCGCCAATCCAGATCTCTTTGGTAAGGTCGCCGTCAAGTTTACGATTGCTGGGACCGGACAGGTTGAGACCCAAACTATTGGGGATACAACACTTAAAAATGCGACCGTTGAGGGATGCATTTTGAATAAAGTTGCAAAATGGAAGTTCCCAGCCCCGGCAGGAGGAACAAAAGTGCTCGTCACTTATCCATTCTTATTTAAGAGCACAAACTAATACGGAGGCACAGAAATAATGAAAACTCTCATACTCACGTTGATGCTTTTAGGGAGTTCCTTTGCACACGCACAAACACCCCCGCCGGCCACCGGTGGAAACGATAAGCTTGACATTAAAAAATTAGAACAAAAATATTGGTCCGCAAAAGACGATGATTTTGCTGTCGTTCAAAATAGACGCTATACAAAGGCAAAAAGATTTTTCTTAAGCGGTAATTTTGGAGTTCCATTCAATGATCCTTTTAGTTCTGGAAATATTTTTGGCGTAACTTTTGGTTACTTCTTCAATGAACGCTGGGGTTTTGATATAGACTATAAAACCGCAAACCTACACGACAACGATGCGACATCCCAGTTCATCAACCAGTATGGAACATATCCAGACCATAATATTTTTAAGTCATCACAAATCATATCTGTAACTCTGGTCCCATTTTACGCAAAAATGAGTTTCATGGACACTTCTATTATCTATTTCGATATGGGCCTCTCTGTCGGCGCTGGAACTTTGGGATATTCCATTCAAAGAGGCGATGGCAACCAGGAAGAAACAACAGCAGTTGCAAAGCTGTCCGTATTTCAACAAATTTTCTTTTCTGAGCACTTTGCATTACGAGCTGATCTTTCCAATACCTGGTCAAATCAAAAGCGTATGAAATACTATCTTCCAGGAGATTCGTCACATGGATACACTGGGGTTCGAGATTTAGGAACAAAAATGATCAATGATACATCACTGTTATTGGGTGTTACTTATTGGTTCTAAGTATTGATTCTAAGTAATATTAGGGAGACGTATGAAAAAAAATAAAATGGTACTTGCTTCACTTATTGTAAGTGTGTCTGCAGGGACTGCGCACGCACAAAAAGCAAAAACCTATATGAAAAGCAGTAACGTCCCTGCGTACAAGTTTGTTCAAAACAAAAAGAAAGTCACGGAAATTCCTCGTCTTAATATTGACTCTGAAAAAGAAGTTCAGGCTAATATTAAAGCTTTGCAAATAACAGAGGCCGGAAAACTGAATTTAAACCCGATCGCAAAAAAGCAGTCTCCTCCTGTGTTGCAAGTCTCCATGGATTTAATGAAGCCTCTTCCTATTGCTGGTGTTAAATCAGTAACAAGCAATAATGCTATCCAAAACATTCCTGATTTGAAAACCATCGACGAAGCTACTGAGCCTAACTTAGAAGTGGTAGAGACAAAGTCGCAACTCATTCCCCTTGAAAAAATGAAGCCGAATGACTATAAAATGCTTCAGGCTCTAATTTTTTTGGAATACCAAAAAAATTATGAATTGGCGCTTGGACTCTTCTCTGAATTAATGGAAGACCCTGAGTACCGTACAGAGGCTTGGTATAACTATGCTCTGACAGCAAAAGGCCTTGGTATTAACTCTGAATTCCGAATGGGTATGATTAATGTAACGACTGAAACAAAAAGCAAAGAATGGCAGGAAAAAGCAGTTCGTCAGCTGGTTGATAATATTAATATCTTAAAAGTATCTGATATTAAATATATAGACCCTCTGATTACAAAGTATGAAATCGATACGACTCAAAACGAAGCCTATCAAATGTACCGAGCAAAATACTATTTGGAAGCTGGCCAACTGGATCAGGTTGAAGATGCCTTGCTTTTCATTAGTGAAAAATCAATCAACTATCCTGAAGCTACTATGATCAATGCACTTTCCTTGTACCGCCAAGGCAAAGTTGATGATGCGATCATTACTTTAAACAAACTAATGGAGCTAACGGACGGAGATAAAAAAGGAAGCATTCATAACGTTGGGGCTTTAACTCTTGGTCGAATGTATTTTCAAAAAGGTGCCTATAAAGATTCTTTTCAAGCATATTTGAAGGTTGAAAAATCAAATCCTATGTGGTTACAGGCAATGACAGAACAGGCCTGGACACAAATTATGGCTGAAGACTATGAAGGTGCCGCAGGAAATATGTTTTCACTTCATACAGATTTCTTTAAAAATGCATTTGCACCTGAATCCTACACTGTGCGCACCGTGGGTTACCTGAACCTCTGCCAATATGGTGATGGTATTCAGGTTTTAAGTGAGATGAAAAAGAAGTTTGCACCATTAAAAGGGCGACTTGCTAGCTATCAAGAGGCTAATGACAAAAACCCAATTCACTATTATGAAACAATTAAAGCCTGGATGAAAAATGTCGATCGCAAAGAAGTCGATGGATTGCCTCGTCCCTTTATAGTAGAAATGGCCCGCCACCCATCTTTTACAGTCCCTCAAACAGAAATAAATACTACTGAAGACGAAATTACACGTTTTAACAGGGTCACTTTAACCTTGCTACAGCGAGAAAAAGCAGTAATGAAAAAAGCCAGCGAAGCTGGTAAAGAAATCAGTGAAATCCGAAAAAAACTTATCGACGACAAAAAATCGTCCTTACTTCAAGAGAGCTTAGCTAAAGCAGAGAAGCGCAAAATGAGTTTTAAAATTCAACAGTTTATTGCTCAAAAAGCACGTACATCTATCAAAAAACTTCGCGAAATGGGTGTCGCACGTATGGAGAAAGAAAAGAACGAGCTTCGTGAACAGGCAGGCACAGCCTTGAAAAACCGCATGACTCAACTTGCCGGCAACTTAAATCGTGTCCTTGAGCAAAATGAAGTCCTTGCTTATGAATTGTACTCCGGAGCTGGTGAACACATCCGTTACCAAATGGCCGGTGGTAATATCACTGAAAAAGAACGCCCGGAATTAAAGGTAGAAGCAGGAAAAAGCTTGAACTGGAAATTCCAAGGTGAAATCTGGGAGGATGAAGTAGGCCACTACCGATCATCACTGAAAAATGTTTGTCCGCAAGAGGACAAGATTACTAGCTTAGATAATAATTAATTATAAGGAGACGACCATGAAGAACGTACAGAACTCTAAAAAAATGCTCGCGAGCTTCCTCATTGGTAGCTCTTTTCTAATTAGCTCAGTCGTGTTTGCTGAAACGACAGCAAAAGCAGGACTTGAGAAAATTAAAAATAATGTCACCAACTCTAAAGCAAACCTGGGTGAATACCAAAAAAATCTTAAAACTGTAGTCAAAAATATCGGCGAAATTCAAAAAGCAAAATCACAGGTAGATGATCAGAGAAAAACTGTATTATCGCAATATGAAGAAAATAAAAAATCCATAACCAAGGTCGATTCTCAAGAGAAAGAGCTCCGCGCTTTGATGGCAGAAGAAAAAAATAAAAAAGCACTTGAAGAAAAGAAACTTCAAGAACTTCAGGCAGTAATGAGCAAGCTCCAAGACAACATCACAAAACGAGATGCAAATCTAACAGACTACGAAACACAAATGAGTTCAATTCAAGAAGAAAAAAAAATATGGACTTCCCGAGGCGAACAAATCAGACAACAAGGTGCTCTTGTTGACCAACGCAATCGCTCTTTAGCAGGCTCTGAGAACGATTGGAAAAACAAGAAAAAAGGTTATGAGGCCGAGGTTGGTCGTTGGTTCAAAGAAGTTGACCGCCAGCAGAAACTTCAAGACAATTATACTTCACTAACAGAAGTGAGAGACTAATTCCAAGATCTAATTCAATTGGTAAAGAGCTCTCCTTCAGGGAGCTCTTTTATGTCTAAAGCACCGTTAAGCCTTTTTAAGACAAATTTATTTTTAAAAGCCTATGGTTTTTTTAAAATCCCCCTTCTTGCATATGTTAACCCAAAGTGCGTGGAGCTCTCCCCGACTCGCAGTGTGATTAAAATTAAGCTTAAACGCCGCAGTCAGAATCATCTCAAGGTCATGTACTTTGGGGCCCTGGGCATAGGAGCTGAACTCTCCATTGCAATAACTGCGGTGGCTTCTATTTATGAAAGTGGCCAAAAAATTGATTTTATTTTTAAGGATTTTAAAGCAAATTTCTTAAAACGCTGTGATGGCGATGTGTATTTTATTTGCGATGAGTCCGATAAAGTGCGCGCGCTCATTGAAAAATCAAAAACTACGAGCGAAAGACTTGAGGGCAGTTTTAAGGCCTATTCTACGGTGCCTTCCAAAAGCAAAACCGACAAAGTGGCCACCTACGAGCTGACCCTTTCTGTGAAAAATCGCTCTAAGGCAGTGACAGCTTAGCTGCCTGATATTCAAAGATCAATTTGTGGTAAATTTCAGCTACTGATATAATATCATCAACCAATCCCACGGATTGCCCCGCGCTCCATACCGTCTTCCATGAAGGATTAGTTGCAGATTCTTCAAGAGCTCTCATTCCCATCAAGTGAATCAATGGCACTATATACTTCTTAGTCATGAGATTATTCTTAAGAATTTTAAGTAGCCAAGGAAGATCTGTACCCAACTTCTTAATATATTCTGTATTAATAACTGCAGCTGGAGTTCCTGATACCCTTGTTGTCATAACGATATCCTCAGGGGTGGCCTGAAGCACGGCCTTCTTATAAGCCATATCCACACTTGCTTCTTGTGAGGCAATAAAACGCGTCCCTACGCTGACTCCAGAAGCGCCTAGGGCTAAGCAGGCCGCAATCTGCCCGCCATGGGATATTCCCCCAGCCGCAACTATGGGAATATGCAATTGGGTTTTTAACCAGGGTATCAGAACCAAAGGAGAAATTGGCCCAGCATGGCCCCCCGCCCCTGCTCCTACTGCGACCACGCCATCGGCACCGAGGTCTTGAACCTTTTTAGCAAACTCAAGGTTAGTTACATCGCAAATTACTTTCGCTCCATTTTTATGCGCATCTTGAATGATAGATTTAGGATTTCCTAAAGAGGTAATAAACAACTCAACACCAGCATCCAAGGCAATTTTCAGATCGCCCACTTGTCGGCTATTACTTTTATTTACGATAATATTAACCCCGATGGGATTTTTTGTACGCTTTTTAATATTTATTAGAGCCTCTTTGTACTTTTCCGGCGGTCGATAATTCAAGGAAGGAAAGGTCCCGATCCCCCCCGCTTCACTGGCGGCAACAACAAGATCCTCGTTACTTACTAAAAACATTGGAGCCGCAATGATGGGATTTTGCGTCCCCATGAGTTTAGAAAAATCTGTCTTAATCAAAAGGGGGTTGCCTTCAGCCATAGAGCCTCCATAATAAATTATTCTAAAGGATTTTCTAAGCTTATTGAAGCTTTTTACACTGACGAGCATAACTGCGATCACAGACTAAGGAGTCATCACTTTGGCAGGACTCCGCCGCATCCGTTTGCCACATCTCTGCGCTCAGACACTCGTCTGCAACTTTACCAACCTCTGCGGAGTCAATATAGGATTTCAATCGTTGGCCTTCAAAGGACTCTTCGGATAAATCTTCAGAATTATCTGCATTATTATCTTCAGGAAAATCCTCGCTTTGAACTTGATTCACATTTTGAATTTGAGAATCTATATTTTCCTCGCTTGCTACAGTCTCTGTGTTACTGAGAAGCCTTTGCATATCAGTAAAAACCTCAGTAAGATCTGATGAGAACTTAGCAAAGTCCACCCCATAGGTCTGCAAACCTTGGGTGTGCCGCTCTTCAAAAAGCTTCTCTGGATCTTTGCCATATTGAACAAGGTCCATCTCGTCTTTGGTCATTTGCAACACACTATTCACAAGTTCTTTTTTATTTTGAAAATCAAGAGGGGCTTTTTGAACTTGTTCAAAATAACGAGCTCCATCAAGTAAAATCAGCATTCGTTCGATAGAACCTTTTACTGAAACCCCCTGTTGCTTATTTGCTTGAATCTCTGGAAGAGCTGATTGGTAAAGATTATAGACTTCACTTTGGCTGAGCTCGTCGGATTGAGCAATTTTACTAAACCAATGAAGACCGCTGGGAAGGTCTTTTTCTAAAATTTGAAGGGCATATTGAGCCGGCGAGTCGGCTAATGCACCCCAAGAGATCAGCATCACAGTGAAGAAAAAAATCACTCGCTTCATAGGATGTTTTATATCACTAGTTTTTACTCATCGCCCCTACGGAATAGAGTAAATGAAACATCTTCTGATCTGTCAAAATTATTGACGACTATTTTCTTCTTTAAAATGGAGCAGAGGCGCTTTCTCATTTTGCCAAGTAAGCCCTTTTTTGTTAAAGTTTCACATATATGGCTGAAAAACCTCGCTTTTTGATCATTCGTTTCTCAAGCTTTGGAGATGTGACTCAAAGCCTTAGTATTCCGTCTGCTATTCAAAAGTCCTATCCGAATGCGGAGATTCACTGGATCACTCGAAAAGACATGGCCCCATTACTTTATCATCACCCAGCAATTCATCGCGTTTGGGAGTATGATCGCAAAAAAGGTCTAGTTGACCTTTGGTCTTTACTGAATGAAATGAGCAAATTTCGCTACACGCATATTTATGATGCACATAATAACTTGCGTTCACATATTGTGTATTGGAAACTTGGCCTCTTTCGTTCCTGTAAGTTCATTCGAAAATCACAACATCGTTTGAAACGATTTTTGCTTTTTAGACTTCGTGTAAACACCTACGAAATGCCCTTTTCAGGTCAGAGAGACTTACTTGAGCCCTTGATACCTTGGAGTATCTCAAAAACACTTCCACCTGCCCCTCAACTTTTTATTGATCCAAATGATATGACCAAAGCCGAGGCTCTTCTCGATGACTGGAAAGATAAAAGCTATGTGGCAATAGCACCTTCTGCAGCTTATTTCCTAAAACGCTGGCCAGTGAATCATTTTAAACAACTCATACAAAGTCTGCCGGATTTAAATTTCGTTTTATTAGGCGGAGCTGAAGATTATTTTATTGAAGAACTTCAAAAAGTTGCACCGCAGAGAATCCTAAATACTGCGGGCAGAGCCACTTTAACTGTAAGCTCTGCACTTATAAAAAAATCACGTCTGCTAGTTAGTAATGACACAGGCCTTCTTCATGTTGGCGAGCAACTTGGCAAACCCGTAATTGCATTGATGGGACCAGCTCCATTTGGCTTCCCCTCCCGTCTAAGCACTAAGATTATGGAGATAAAACTATCCTGTCGGCCGTGCAGTAAGCATGGACAAGGGCCTTGCGTAAATAAAATCTATCAACAATGCCTCGTCGATATTACACCCGAACAAGTGGCTCGCGAAGTAGGTCACAAACTTGAGGTTATAATTGATTAAGTTTTTTTATATTTTTTTTCTTTATCCATTCGCCTATATAATTCTGCAGGCACTTCAAGTCTTCATGGGTAAAAAAAACAAGCAGTTAGTGACATATAAAAATAATAACTTTTTCGAAGTAAGAAATCAAAGCTCTCAGTGGATTAGTTTGAAACGCCCCTTTTGGATTCATGCTGCCAGTGGCGAGGTCGAGTACGCTAGACCCATCATTCGTGAACTAAAAAATACTTATCCAGAGATTCCCATCATAGTTACTTTCTCATCTCCTTCAGCAAAAAAAATTATCATGGGAATTGCCGATATCGAGGCCTGGGGAATTCTTCCCTGGGACTTTGAAGAGTCTTGCCTTTCATTTTTAGAAAAATGGCAACCTCGCTGTTGCTTAATTGCCCGCACTGATGTGTGGCCTGTAATGGCCTCCTGCTGTCATAAAAAGCAAATCCCGAGCCTTTTGTTTTCAGCCACTTTTGCAACAAATAGCTCTCGACTGAAGGGCCTTTCTGCAAAGGTTACTCGCTGGGCCCTAAACAATCTTTCTGAAATTCACTGCGTTTCTACTGAGGACGCCATTCAATTGGAGCAGCTCAAGTTACAAGTACCCGTTCATGTTCATGGTGATAGCCGTTTTGATCAGGTCTTTTATCGCTTGCAGCACCCCAAATGTATTAAGAAAGAGCTTCGCCCCAGTCAAAATGATAAAATTTTAGTGGCAGGATCAACATGGCCTGAAGACGAAAAAGTACTTCTACCTGCCTATTCCAATATGAAAAATAATTGCAAACTGATCTTAGCTCCCCATGAAATTCACGAATCCCATATGAAGCTCTTGGAAAATCAGTTAAAAATTTTAGACCTTAGTTTCTGTAAATACTCCGCAGCAACTTCTTGGACAACCGAAAATGTTTTGATTATTGATCAGATCGGCATTCTTGCAGAGCTTTACACCTGGGGAACTTTCGCTTTTGTGGGTGGCTCTTTCCGTAAACAAGTCCACAGCGTTATGGAACCGCTTGCGGCAGGTCTTCCGGTCCTAGTGGGACCTTATCATCATAATAACCGCGAGGCCCTATTGTTTAAGGAAAAATCTGTCAATGGCCAAAGAGTGGTGACTGAAGTCATCGACGAAGAGGGCCTGGCCGCGCAACTTGCAATTTTTCTCAAGAAGCTAGCTCCTTCATTTTCTAAATCGCTTGTTTACGAACTTGAACAACATCTCCGCTCCAGCCACAGCGTACTAGAGTGGTGTACACGGAAAATTGATGAGTAAAACATCCAAGGAGCAAATTATAGCTGAACTGGATGTTTTGACTAAACAAGGTCAAAAGCAGCATGTGCTTAAAGAACTCATAAAAATATTAAAGAACTCACCCCCAAAGCCCTTACTCCCTCAATTGGCTCGATTGGCTAATCGTAACCATGCCTATGTGTTGGCACTTAGAATCCTGCATCCCCTGATTCGCGACGATCGAGAACAAATATCTGAAGCTAGCCCAGAGGTCTTGAATATTTATGCCACCTCTTTGATGTGGATAGGTGCACTTGAGGAATCCCATCAGTGTCTGCAAAGAATAAAATTATCCACGGAAGCACTGCTAACAGGCGCCTTTATTCATTTTGCACGATGGAACTATCATAATGCTATTCCGCTCCTAATAAAATATGTCAATTCGTCTCAAATCGACAATTATCAAAAGCTTGTGGGACAAATTAATTTGCTTGCCGCCTTCGTCGCAACTGGAAATCTAAAGCAAGCAAGGTCTATTTTAGAAACACTATTGAGTGTCTTCAGTGAAAACCCAAGTTACAAACTTCTGCTGGGTAATTGTCTGGAATTAAGAGCTCAAATTGAAATTCTCGAAAATTCCTACGACAAAGCACTCCTTTCTTTAACTGAAGCCGAAAGATCATTGGCAGACCAACCAGGGCGCTATCTCCTGTATGTCAACAAATGGCGCTCAATTGCACAACTTGGATTGTCACCACAAGATTCTGAGGCACATAGTGCCTTAGCACAAGTTAAACAAGACGCTTTAAAACTGAGAAATTGGGAAACTCTCAGAGATTGCGATTTTCACCTGGCTAGACTGACACAAAATAACACGCTTTTGCAGCGGATTCTTTTAGGCACACCCTACCAGGGATATCATGACCGGATTCAATCCACTTTTGGAATCACGGTGACTGAGTCCCGAAACTTGGAATACTGTCCTGGTGATGTGCTTGCAAAGCCACGCCTAATCGGCTTGGATCTTGACAGTATTTCTGAAAACTCTTTATTGAATTCAACTTCTTGGCCATTACTTCAGCTAATAACACGAGATATCTACCGGCCACCACGCATGGGAGTAGTTTTTTCAGAACTATATAAAAATGAGTATTTCAACCCTTTTACCTCACCCCAAAGAGTTCGAAATAGTGTTTTCCGATTTAATGAGTGGGCTAAAGACCATACAAATAGCTTTCACATCAAGATCAGCCAAGGTGACTTCCTTCTAATGGCCCCTATAGGCCTTAGCGTTTCATCCACACGACGTGAGCGCCCATTAGACAGTTGGCAAGCCGCACTCAAGTTTTTTAAGTTACAAAATAACTCGCGAAGCTTTACCAGTTCTGACTTGGCAAAAGTGCTGGGAATAACTCAACGAAGCGCTTTGAACATTCTCAAAAAAGCGTTGGCCTCACGAAAAGTACAAAAAATTAATCGCGGTAAAAATTGCCGCTATATTTTCTTTTCTGGAAGACGAACTGGCTAGCTTATTTCAGATCAAATGAAAAGATTCTAAAAATACCATCTGATGCTGGTCCAGCCAGAATCACTCGATTCTTATCTGCTGATACATCAATTTTCCATGGCCCCTTATCAGTGGGATTTAGTTTAAGTGGAGGGCGCCCATCAATGGGCACAAAGACTACTTCCTTTGACGGCTGGTTGTTGCCATCATTAAGTGCTAAACCGAAACCAATATTTGTTGATTTTAAATCAGGAACAGAAGAGTGCACACTAGGAAATTCATTGATTCTCAAGCACTCGCTTTCACTTTTAACATAATAAAATCGATAAAGTTTCAATAGACTATCATAAGTAAAGAGATAAATCCTTTGATCAGGCAAGGCGCCGACAAATAGTTTTTTGCCAAGCACTCCTTCACATAATACCCTTGTAGACTTCGTAGTTAAGTTTATTTGGTATAGTGATGGGCTCTGGGGATCCCCACCGAAACCATATAGCCATTGATTGTCTATCAAGACAATTTTTGAAGGAAATTGCATTGCAGAAAAATTATTTGAAGCACTATCGTAACCAAGCCGCGGATCGATCGAAACACTTAAAAGATCCCCTGTCTCTGTATTATAAGCCATTGGATTTTTGGATGATGAAACTGCATCCCCAAGCAGGATCCATTTACGGTCATCAGAAATCCAAAGCAAAAACTTATTCTTCGCAATCTGTTTAACACTTCCATCGGAAAGAGATACTAAAACGGTATCAATGGTATCATCACATGTAGAAGAAATTAAAACAGACTGTTCCGAATTGAAAGTCTCTAAAGAAAATCTTAAGTCCGTGCAGGAAGATAAAATATCGATTGGAAGATCCGTCATCGACCTTGTCGCTACATCATAGATTTTAAATTTTTTAAAATCTCCATTATTCAGTGGACCAATTATTACTTTGTTTGAATTAGCTAAAGTTTTATAGACAACCCTGCTAAGGGAACTAAAAATATCAATTAAATTATTAGATTGAATATCAAAATCATGCAAAATCATTAATTGCGAAGAGATATTGGTTTCTTCATAAATCAAATGCTGATTCTGTGTCACTTCGGGTCTGTCTAACATATAATTGGGCGAAGTCGCTCCAGCCTGAAGGTTGGTAAGTCTGGTCACACGGGCTTGTTTTGAATTAAAAACATACCATGAACTAAAGGTCTCCGAAAATGCGCGAGCACTAAACACTCTCAAATTTTTATCGGCAATAGGAAAGTTTTCAAGTGATGAATAGTTATCACCAAGAATTGCCTTAGTAAAATCAGTGACTGAGTTATCCAAGCCAATTTTATAGGTATGTGTAACAAAAGGCGCCAAGTCAACTGGGAAGAAAATTTCTCCACTTCCAAAAATATCAAAAGTCGACGTAGATAAATCCGACAATTGGCGTAGTGACCAATTAGAGGTATCCAGCGATCCCCCAATTACACACGTAAGATTGTGGGACTTCATACCTGACAAACTAGTAGATTCGATACGTCCTGCGAATTTTTTATGAAGCATTGCAGGCTTCGACAAATCCACCTTAAATTTAATTTTGTCAGAAACATATTCAACTTCATTTGGCGATAATATGCGCCCAGTTGGAAAATCACTTTCAATGCTTTGTGGAAAATACACACGAGTTCGAACTTCATTTGTGTCTCTATCATAATGCGACACAATTTCAAAACTAGGACTTTCAAAATCATCTCGGCATAGGACTTCTGCAAGATTGCTAGGGATGCCCTGCGGTTTTATTTCGTAGCGTTTAAAAAGTGCGTCATTGACAGAAATAAATTCATTTTGAAAAGGGGAAATATTGATATCTGAGACCGAGATAGGCGTACTCTGCTTGGAACACTGAGTGCTTTTATTTTCATAAATATAAGCTTGGCCATTTTTAATTTCTGCAACTTGATCTGGAGCAGGACTTCCCTCGCAAGTGTAGTTTGGAATAAACCGATAGTAGGCGCCATCAATCTTTCCCTCATAACCGCCGCCATTTCCAGAATTTTTTGATGAAATATTGAATTGCTCTGGGATTGAATAATTCAAGCCACAACCCTGGTAACCCAACAGCATAAAAGCCAGAGCTAAAAAATGAAACAAACGTTTGAATCTTCTCATTTATTTTATGATATCCCCATCTCTCAATTATACCTGGGTCTTATAGAATCGAGTTGTTTTCCTTTAAAATTAAAAAACAATGTCTTACTTTGAGATACTTAAGCTAAGCCATTGAAATGACCTGAGGTCTAACCTGTTTCCAGAATTTTTTGAAATTTCATAAGCGGGCTCCATTGTTTTATTCTAAATGCATCAACAAAACTTCGAGGAGGAATAAATGGAAAAACAAATTTTTAATGATCGAAATAAAAATAAGCAGCCAGAACAGAGTAAAATAGAAAAGGTCGATATCGCCTACTCATCGGAACCTTGGTGGTATGATATACGAGGATTTTTAATCCTTACTTTCTCATATCGCAGCACCTTGCCAGCGCAAATCCATTTATTTGGTACAGGCATTGGCCCTAAGCATCTTGAGGCTGCAATCGGCACTGGCACTCTTTTTGATTTGATTTTAAAATGGCGCAAGTGGAAAAAACTTCCAACTATTGACGTGCTAGGATTTGACTATGCCGAGCGCATGCTAGCTGGGGCAAGAAAACGTTTTGCAAAAGAAAAACAGATCAAATTATTACGAGCAGATGCCGCTCACCTTGATCTGACAAATAACTCCTTCGATACAGTCAATATAGCCAATGCCATTCATTGCCTACCAGAGGTTGAATCCAGCCTCAGCGAAATGTATCGAGTTCTAAAGCCAGGAGGACTTTTGCTTGGAAACTGTCTGCTAGAACCAAAAGCAAATAGCTTTTGGGACCGCCTTTCCCGCAAAATTAATAACTGGGGAATGAAAAAAGGGATTCTCTATCGTCCGTATATGGAGGACGAAATTATCGAATTACTACTCAAGGTAGGTTTTGAAATAAAATTTCGGCAAGTCAGCGGCAACTGTTTTAATTTTATCATGCAGAAACCATTTTGAAAATTAAGTCACGAATGAACTGAATCTAAATTGTTCAGCTCACTCGTGACGAGCATATTATGCTTGCGGATGATAGTCTTTACTTGAAGGTTTTGACGGTTTCACTTTTTCTTCTGAGCTCGTTGCTATATCTTTAGCTCCTCCGTCTTTTAATATCTCTTTGGCACTTTTCTGCAAATTAGAATCATCTACATGTACCGACAAGAGCATGCCGCCGTCTTTCATAAAGTCTTCATAGCGTTTGGCCTCATACTCAGGAATGCCAAAGCCGACCAATGCGCCTGTAATACCTCCAACAGTTCCACCGATTCCTGCGCCGGCAATTGCAGCAACGATAGGGCCTGCTGCCACAAAGGGGCCTAAACCTGGAATCGCTAGAGAACCAATTCCGACTAGCCAACCAAATATACCGCCAATGGCAAGTCCACTTGTAGCTCCTACTGTAGCTCCTTCGGGAGCTTTCGTCGACTTTTCATGAGCGAAGTTTCTTGTGCTTTCCGGAGTCGGCATTAGCACTGAGATATCGGTGCTATTAAACCCATTGGTCTTAAGGTTCTCAACCGTGGTTTCTAACGCCGATCTACTGTCAAAAATGCCAAATACCGCCTTGTGATTATGACCTTTTTCATGTTCATTTTTTTCAAATACCATAGAATCCTCCTTGTGATCATCGCCTCTAATGCAATGATGATTTAATTTCTAATGCTTACATTATTCAATGACGATCTTTTTTTCGATTTTTGTCTTTTTTTGATTTGTTCATTGTTGTTGCGAAAGAAATTTCTTTGGCATTATTTTCAGAGTTTCCCTGCTCTATCTCACTTTTTGCAGTATGTTTCTCCATTCTTTTTTCATTGTTTGGCTGCTGTTCTCTTTTAGATTGTGTCTGTCTCATAACCACCTCCTTGGCAGTGCAAATATAAGATCAGTAATACTAAAAAAATACACTTCAGTTTTGCGGAAAAAACTTGGAACTTTTCTTCTTATCTGACAATGACAAATTACCCGCCTATTCGTCACTGTCTCAAAACAAGGCATAGCACACTCTAACTGTTTGCCTAATCACAGGTGTTAAGCCAAAAACGTCACAACCTCTTTAAATCAAGCATAAAGTTCTAGTCCCTTTGCCTACTTAAGCCATTTTTTCGTAGCACGATCTTTGAACTTACTTGCTTTTGAGAAAGGTAATATGAAAAAAATAAAATTTACGCCATTTTTATTTATATTGTTCCTGGGGCTTCTTCACCTTTGTTGTGCCTCCTTATCTTTTGCGGGGCCAACCGATGCTTCATGGAAAATGGGGCTTGCTGGTATCGATGCCCAAGACACACAAGCCTCAAGTAAATTTGTGGGTTTCATGTTTGACGCGAAAATGAAATACTGGCTTCACCCAGAACTTTTTATGAATCTCGATCCTAATATTAAATTTGAAAATGGCAGCTTCCAATCAATTGACGGCGAACGTAAAAATGAAAGCGGCCTCTACCTGAAAGAAGCCGGAATACATTGGCTCTTTACAAAGAACTCCTTCCTTTCTGGCGGAGCCCTCCATCAGGGGACAAATCACTCAGAGCTTTTGATAGGCGATCAAGCCTTTCCCGCTGTACGCGGTGAGCTAGAAATTGCAAATACTGGCAATCTTAAAACTCTTCTAGATATTGAACAAGCCATCCCAACTTCAAGCTCCTTAAGTACTAACACCACTGGCGTTGAATCCACACCAAGATTCTTAAGTGCCTCCATGGCTGTTAATTTCGAAAATAATAATTACTTTTGGAAAACCCGACTCGGAGTCTTTAGCTATGACAATTTGCCAAGTGCCGTGGCATACCAAAGTGCACTTCGTGGCAATACTGTTTTGTCACTCACAGAAAATGAGTCTTTATTTGTTTATCAGTACCAAGGGGTCGAAGTCATGACTTCCTTGCGCTTACCAATAACGCACGGTTGGGACTTGATGAGCTCTGCTTCTTACTTGCAAAACAGCAAGGCAAGCAGTGATCTCAATCAAGCATATGCCATTAGCGCTGGTTCTGAATTCTTTCTTGTTGGAAGAAAAAGTATTGATGTCAAACTCACAAGCTTTCGAATTGAACCTGATGCCGCAATTGCATACTTTAATACGGGAAAATACTTCAATACGAATCGTATTGGCTACAATATAGAATCATTTGTTTATTTAAATAAATATAAGTTCAAAATCGGCTTGGGCTATACTGAGGCGGAAGTTATTTATCTAAACCCAGCTCAAAGTCGCGAAAAAAGTCTAATGCTCATGCTGGAGACCTTTTATGCCAATATCTAAGCAGCTATTACTCATGTTGTTATGCATAAATTTACTGGGACTCACAGCTTGCAATATCCCAAATCCCAAATCAAGGGAAACAGAGGGTCATTCAGTGGCCACTTTCTTCGTCACCGAGGCAAAGGGTGATGCTCTGGCTGCAAAACTAAATAAAGACTATTCAATTCCTCAAAGTAAAACCTTCAACTTCACAGCTTGCATAAAAGACCATGCACAATCAAAGCCTCTCATTGGCCATCCCTTCCGCATCGGGCCAATCAATAAAGAAGTTAAGAGCGATGAAAAAGGCTGCTTAAATTGGAGTGAAGAGGTTTCTTTTAATTTCTTTTCAGAGCCTAAATATTTGGATTGGAAACGTCAAATCACTGCCACTGGACTACACAAAGGAACTCGCATTGTTCGCTTTGCTATCAATCCCTGGAGTGACAATGATAAATCTCCGGCAGTTGTGAATCTTGAAACTGTGACTCCTCCACAGCTGGTCAGTGACTTTGAAAAAATTCAGGAAACATTGCAAGGCTCCTCAGCGGGTGCCCATGTATCCAAAAATTCGTTATGGGTAAATGATATGCGAATTCAGAGTAATGAGCAAAAATTTACTCAAAATGGAGTTGTCCTGAATCTTGAATTGATGGCTATTCCCCAATTGCAAGTCTCAACTATTAACGGTGAAAAAATACTCCGTCCACTCACACAAGGACGCTTTAAAGCAAAAATATATCTGATTCACACACTGGTTGAGGACAACAAAGAAGTCCATCGTATCTTGTCTCAATCTATTCCACAAACAGCAGCAATACATGGTGGAAATTTGTTTATAAAATCACTTATAAAACTCACCTCCATTCCAACTCGTGGCCAATTGGTATTGGGCCTTGATATCTCCGCAGAGGATAACAATGCAAATATTGGAAACTTCCAAGGCATTTACATGATGGGTGATTATGATCAACTCAAAAGCTCTGGTTTCTTGAGATTGATGAGCGTTGTAACAGAGAGCAATGAATTTAAAATATCAAACTTTATCAATTCAAAACTTGAAGACAAGCTTTCAGAGAACTCCCTAAACAAAGACGCGTACGTGAAACCACGCATTGAAATAGCACCTTTAGAATTTAAATATATCCGCGTAGGAAAAGAAACCACCTCAGAAAGAGAAATTATTTATAACGTCAAAGCATGTATTAAAAATGGTCTCGAGCAAAAAACTACTCGAGGTTATACTTTTAATGTACAGGGTTTTCGTCAAAACGTTCGTCAAAACGATAGTGACGCAATAAAAACAACAAAAATTACCACAGATAACTCATCATGTATTAACTGGGATGAGGCAATGACATTTAAGTACTACGAATGTCAAAAGTATATCAAAGGCTTTATCGAAATCGAAAACAAGGATCTTGCACTGAAACAAAAAATCGAAGTCGCCATCAATCCATGGGAATCTTGGGGGACTTTTGCCCGTGACCTCAGATATGTCGATAGCCAGGAACGTCTTCTTACAGACTGTAAAAAGGAAAATGTCCTGCCTTCAACTGTCTCCCTGAAAAACCTGAGCTACTCGACTCTTTCCTATAATTATGAAATCGATAATCTCTTAAACTTGACCTTTAAAAAGAAACTCCGTCTTAAGCTCGACGCTACCGTGAGCCTCTTTAGCGATATGGCCAGAGGGCGTATGCAGAGTGCCCAGAAGCTCCGTCCAGGGATTTATTTGCTTAAATTGGCATTAATTAAAAATCGCGACTACTACAATCAAAATTCCTATGTCAGCTCAGTAGAAAAACTCGTAGCCACCTTGGATGGGGACATCAAAACCGATGTCGAGTTTAAAACATCTGATTTAAAAGCCATTGGGGACCGCAATACCTTATTAGTTGAGCTAGATCCTGTTAATGAGGACAAAATAACTGTAGATAAAGATGGTAACGTTTCTGTCAAAGAAAAAGTGAGCTCCCTAGATGAGATCATCAATCACAACACAGGCTTATATAACCGAACCTTTAGTACAGCAATAAATTTGAATACAGATAGAGACACTCAAGAGCTTACAGCAATGGAGACCACAGAAGCCAATCAGTACTTAGTCAACGCGAATTTGCCAAAACTTGATGAGGCCCGCAAGTCATTAATCCGTGAGTATATTAAATACGGTGAAAGACTTGCTTTTCAAAACTTTCAAGCTCAAAAAGCTCAAGCAGATATGAAACTTTTTGCAAAAAATAATTCATTAAAACAAATTTCAGCGAGCGAAAATAGCGACTCCGTGGATATGCGCACTATCTTAGCAACGTCCCAGACTCATGTCAGCGAAACACAAATGAAAAAGAATCTAATGCAACTTTCAACAAGCGGTAAAATCAACACAGAATTAAGCGAAGATCTTTGTTCCTATTGGTTCGAAAGCCTTATAGCTAAGGATCTCTGGGGCTCTTATGGTAAATTTGCACTTCTGATTTGTAGCGTAAATGGAAAACATCCCGAGCTTCTTTTTAATATCGAAAAGCGTCTTTTTATAAAAGAACTTGAAAGCTATAACTATTTAAAGGGCTATAATTCGGTGATCTCTGTTGGTAATAATATCACTTTAACAAAATCACTTGCTCATTCAAATTATGTTACAAAATCTTTAAGCTTCAGCATGGGGCTCTTAAAAAAATTCGCAGATGTCTTCTCCATTGGGGTTTCGGGCAGCTATACAATTTCCCAATCTGATTCGAAGGCCGAAACAAGCGCTAACAGTATCTCTGTGAGCATGAACACCTCATTGCTGATGCAACAAAATATCTATCAATTAAAGCTCAGACGTTACCAAGAATGCAGTATTGTCAGGATAAAACCGAAGCTTTTCATAAAAGGCGGTTTTTTTGCATCCGCACTTAATTCAAGGCTTTCTGAAAACGAAAAAGCTGAAGTGGTTTCCCGTGGTCTTATGATTTGCACGGGTACAGATAATATGACTCCCCTGCTACGAAATGAAAATTATTATTTATTAGCCCAGGATACAGCCAATGCCCAAATGCAAGATAATGGTGATGCTAGAAATCGCAATTTTTTCATCGCCCTTCGTGGTGAAAAAGAATATCAACGCCTGATGTATTTCATGAAAGGCCGGATTAAAATGCCAGAAGCTGCCGATCACTCTGCTGATGAGAAAAATAATAGTTTTACAAATCTGGACAGGCTCCTTAGCTCAGGATCTGCAAATGTTCCAGGCAGCTATAACGACAGCCCGTAAACTTTTTTTAGGAAATCTAAACTGCGAATGCCAAACCACGAGTAAGATTCGCCGTCCACGACGGCCCCCTGCAAACCATCTCTGCGCAGGTCTCCTATTTTTTTATGAAAAGGGTATGGTTCTGATGAATATAAAATAAGAGCCTCTTGGAAATCTTGAATTTTTATAACTGGATACTTCTCCTCCGGAAAGTTTATAACTTGTGCGCCCAACTGTTTGAGTACAGAACCAATATAAGTTTCGCGATTAATTGCCATCCAGGGCTTACTCCAAATCACATAAAGCACTGGTCGTCTTTGCCTTGGGCTTGGGCGCACCGGTGGAATCACCCACTCCATCAATGCAGGTATATTTTCTTCATTCCAAAACAAGGGACCGCGATCAATTATTGCCTGCATTTCCAACGACCATGCAATTAATCGTTGATTGCCCAACTCCGTACCGAGACGTTGCAATTCAAATTGCAAGCTCTCCAGAGAATACACATCTGTGGCCAAATAAGGGCATGGACATTCCTCTGCCATCTTTAAGGGGTTTTCCTCTTTATCCAGCAATACCAAGTCAGGATTGAGGGCTTTGACTACCTCCCATTGAGACTCCTTGGTACCGCCCACCACAGGGATACATTTAACAAGTTCAGCGGGATGAACACAAAAACGCGTTCTTCCTACAACGGGAATTCCAGCTCGCAATAAAGTCTCCGTCCACGAGGGCACCATCGATACAATTCGCATCTTTTAATATCACCAATTATTGCCAATTGAGTCAAGATTGCTGTATTGTCACTTGAGCCCTACCTTATCACTAAGTTAAAAATAGTTTTTTGTATTAAAGGAATTTACCTATGAATGCTGCTGCTTTTTTGAAGAAGAAACCTGAACTCAGCCCTTACAAAAAAGGCGATGTTCTCGTACTTTTTGGCGAGCTCTTTCAACGAGGCTATGCCAACGGCTTAGTTGAAGAAGCCCATGACCGAGGAATGACCATTGTTCGCGCCACCGTTGGTCGACGGGAGGATGGAAAACTTCGGGCTTTAAATATTGAAGAAACAAAAAATATACCAAAACCATTTATCAATATACCCCTGGAGGCCGGTTTTGATTTTGAGCCTGACTCCGAAGGTCAAACCCCTATTGATCAACTCAAAGACGTCAAGCTCTCTGAGTGGGAAAATTTAAAGATTAACTTTGCCCCACTAGAGCTAAGTCGCCAAAGTGCTGTTGCACGCTTTCGTAAAAATGTTGATGCGTTTCTTCAAGAGCTTGAACACCACATCCCCACTGGAGCAAACGTCCTCTTTGCACATCTTATGGCTGGAGGCGTGCCTCGAACCAAAATCGTCATGCCACTAATGAACCGCACCTGCAAAGGCAGCGGTGATCGTTATTTATCCTCTGAACAGCTTTGGAACTCGGATATCGGTAAGTTCTGCTCTATGAATTTTAAAGAAGTCACGGCCGAGACACTTCGTCATTTACTTGAACTTTCAACGCCACTTCGCCAAAAGCTAGAATCTAAAGGCTCTCACATCTCCTACACGGCCTATGGATACCATGGAACGGAGATTCTGATTGACGGTCAATATAAGTGGCAAACCTATACTCCTTATATCCAAGGATGGGCAAAGATAGAGCTTGAAAAGATTGCCACAGATGCTCACAAAAAAGGCATTAATGTCTGCGTCTACAACTGCCCAGAGATCCTTACCAACTCAAGCTCAATTTTTCAGGGAGTTGAAGTGTCACTTTATCCTTTAACCAAAGCTATTGAGAAAGAGTGTAAAAATTCACCTACTAGTCAAGAACTCATTGCAGACTGTAAAGCCCTTCTAAAAGAGGATGTAAGTCTGAACGATATTGAAAAAATCGCAAATACCTACTTTATCGAACCTGAAATTAAATCTCACTGTATTTTTGAAAGATGGCCCCAGCATAGCAACAAGCTACAACTTGAAACCATGCTGACTGCTTCAGACAAATTGATTTCACTTCATAAAGATGAGAAAAAGTTGATCACTTTTGTCCTCAGCGAGGCGGTCATTAAGTCCTGTGGATATGTTATGCTACATGATTCGTGGAAACCCCGAAGCCCCGTGGCTTGGATCGGCCATGAACTTGTGGCAAACTGTATTTGCTAATGGACTTAAGTACGGGGGCCGATTACAGTTATGCGGGCATTAACTTGCGGGGACTATCGCTCTCTGGCATACGCACTGCAATCTGTCTTCCCGATTTTTCACTCACTTTTGACGTCGCACAGGGCTATCCCTTTCTTCTAAATTTAAAGCAATTCTTTCTAAGCCACGGCCATCTAGATCACTCAGCAGGTGTTCCCTATATCATTTCGCAAAAGGCGATGAATCACCAAGCGGCCCCTAAATTTTATATGCCGAGCAGCTTGGTCGAACCTCTTGAGCGTATTATGAAAATCTGGCAACAAATCGAGGGTCACGAATACAAATATGAGTTCATCCCACTGGAAGCTGACCTTGAAATTCCCGTTAAGGGAGCTCATTTTGTAAAAGTCTTTCCGACCAAACATCGCATTGATTCCTTTGGTTACACTCTTTTTGAAGCTTGCAAAAAGCTTGCACCAAAGTTCCATGGTCTTTCGCAGCAGGAGCTGCTAAAACTAAAAAAAGAAGGCCACTCGCTAAATGAAATCGTTAACAAACCCCTTGTAAGCTTTACAGGTGATACTCAGATAGAGTTTCTTCATAGCCGACCCTGGATTCGAAGATCAAAGATACTATTGCTAGAATCAACCTACTTAGATGACAAAAAATCCATTGAACACGCTCGGGCCTGGGGGCATACACATTTGCACGAAATCCTGCCTCATCTTGACGAAATTGAAAGTGAACGAATTGTCCTTATCCATACCTCAAGCCGCTACTCATGGGCGGAAGCACAAGACTTAATTCGCAAGCAAGTCCCAGAAAAACACCGTGAGCGCGTTGTCCTATTTCCAGGAAGATAGTTTGAAAGTGTTTTATCGATCAAGCAAGTCGTCAGCATCCAACCAGATTTTTCGACTTTTAATTTTCTTAATTTTAAAATGCTGAAGCCAATCCGCAGGCTTCCGTTTGTTCCAATTGATTGCTAAGCGAGCTGCAAAATACAAGGCGCCCATATCTTGATTTGAAAAATCCTTTGGAGCGCGAATTGCTGTTAACATTTCAGGACCAAAATAACTCTGAGGCAACATACGTTCATTGCCTATAATCTCACCGATAATAATCACATCTTTAGTTTGTCCCATGACCGTGCGACTAAGGGGCAATCCGGACTCCCCGATGGCAGCTTGCCCCGTCGGCGCAATGACAAGCTTACCACTTTCCACTTCGTTACCCAGAGCTTCTATCAGTTCCTTATTCCGATCCGTAGCCTTTTTATTCCAAGAGAAAAAATAAAAAGCAATTTCTTGCGGCGGATTTTTTAGTTTTTCGACAAGCCCCTTCTCTGAATAGGCTCCTTTATCGTCATAGGGAGTCAGGTTGACTATCTCACAATTTTTGCAATTGCCCTTGAGCCGTTCAAAAGCTGGCTTTGCTTTATTCGTAAATGCCTCTTGATTTTCTGTTGAGAAATAGCCAATGACAACTTTAGATTCAGCCATGACCTTCACAGAAACAAGCAGAGCACTAGAAAATAAAGATAAGAAAACAATAAAACGCATAGCGATATTTTTCATAAAAATATTATGAACTCGACTTTTTGAGGATGTCGACCAAAATATCATTCAACGTTGCATCATGACTAAAACTTGGGACCGAATTCTACTTTTTCACAGCGGAGATGAGTTTTTCACAGAACTTATCTCAAACATACGGCGGGCGCAGAAAAGCATCACGCTAGAGTACTATATTTTTGAAATCAACCAAGTTACAGAAATTCTTTTTTCAGAACTTCAACTGGCAGTGCTCCGTGGCTGCAAAGTTCAACTTTTAGTAGATGGTGTAGGCTCATTTTTTTGGCTAGACTCAATCAGCAAACGCTGTCAATACGAAGGCATTCACTTCCGCGTCTACCACCCACTACCTGGTTTCCTACAGTGGTTCATGCTTCTGCCAAAAGCAATATTTTCAAAAACTCCCAAAATTTTTCGCCGCGCCAATCGCCGCAACCATCGCAAAACCGTAGTTATCGATGAACAAATAGCCTTTCTTGGTAGCTTTAATATGTCAAAGGTACATTACTCAAATCTCGTTGGAGCAAACAACTCCTGGCGAGACTCTGGAGTCATGGTTCAAGGCGAAGCTATAGAAAGTTTGATCGCGGCCTATGACTTGGCATGGACCTTTGCGCGAAAAAAAGCTCTTCTACCCGCTCATGCCACCTATATACGCATAAGAATTCAGACGATTTTGAAATGGCAGAGCATTTTGAGGCTGAACGCCAATGATAAAATTCGCCGACATCTTTATAAAGACCTCTGTCGCCGCATTTTATATGCGAACAATCATGTCTATATTGCCACTGCCTACTTTTTACCTAAGAGAGCTCTTGCGAAAGCCCTCGCAAAGGCCGCTCAGCGTGGCATTGACGTCCGCGTGATCATCCCCGGACCAAGCGATGCTCCCTTTGTAAAATGGGCCGCATATCAACTACCCTATAAGCTTCACGAAAAAGGCGTGAAAATATTCGAATATCAGCCTTGTGTTTTCCACGCAAAATATATGATCATCGACGACTGGTGCAGCATTGGGTCTCTCAACCTGAATCATCGCAGTCTTTTGCATGATCTCGAAGCAGAGGCGGTGTTAACGGATGCCGAAAGCCTCGACAATATCAACAAACAATATCAAAAGGATCTGAAAGAGTGCCGGGCTTTGGATCTATCTCGTTATGAGCAGATTTCATTTTGGCATAATTTAATTGCCAAAACTCTCTTCAGATTAAGATATTGGTTTTAAATTTTATTTCTTAATCCGCTAGTATTGCGAAGCACTTGCATCCTATCGAGAGTCGGAGTAATTTAATATTTATGCAAACAAGCTTAATTAAATTTATTTTTTTGACAATCGCCGCTGGAACATTAGTGGCCGCAACACCTGCTCAAAAAAAAACTGCAGATGAAGTTCCGCTTTTTTTTCAAGCAGATAAGAATAATATTCAAGTATTGCCTCAACGCTTTGAATATAATCTAGTCAATGAAGATCATATTAAAATTGGCGATATCGTTATTGATTCTACAACTTTTGGTTTTCAGATTGCCCCTTCGATAAATTTTCCTGGAAAATATCGAGCACGCTTTATCTGGCCTGCTGGTCTTTTGAAGGACGGCTCTCTTTTTTTAAAGGATAATACTGGCAAAGCGATTTGGACAACAAACTTTACCCGTAAAAATATTCACTTAGTAAACCCACAGCCTACTGAGCAAAATAAGGGCTTTCGAACCCAATTGGCTGAGCTTCTTGTGGATCAATTGAATCCGGCTCTGATTGAAGATATGAAGTACTTTCCATTCATGAACTTATGTATTTCTCGCACCAATGAAGACACCCGTATTTATCTTTGTTCTAAAGAAGTTTACCTTACAAAAAAAGACAACCGCCTAACAATTAGGGCCCGCTCACAAGGAAAAAGAACACCTCTTGTAGAGATTAACGGCAAAAATGTGGGCTACCAAGGGATCATCTTCTTAAATAGTGAAAATGAAAATATCGGCTTTCGCGCGATAACTCAATCTGGAGCCATTCTAGAGGTAGAAACCCGCATGAAACCGGTTGATTTCAAGGATGTAACTTTAAGTGATGATAAAAAAGAAATGCTTCTTATGGCCTCAGGCACAGAACCTGTGAATGAAGAAGCGGTAAAACGCATCTCGAATGATACATGGCAAATTAGCCTCGACGCCAGCCGCCCTATCCTCTACCTAAAAGGTGAGGGCAATATTCCGATGCGCCAGGAGTTTTATATAAAGGGTAATATTCCTTCAGATACGATGCGCCCTTTTTTGAAAAATGGTTCTTTTAATCGTATCTACAAATCCAAGATCAGTCTCGAGGGTACATTTGCTCCTGATACTACTGTAACCGCAAATAGCCCCAACGAGAGTCTTGAAAAACTCAGCTCTAACAAATTCAACTGGCATTTGACTGAAATTCCTGCCGGGGAAAGTTCACGCCACTATCTTCGTATTAATCATGATCAGGACACTTTCCTTGCCGCCTACGATATCTATCGTGACTTTCCTTTTGACATTGGGCTTTTGGGTTCTTATTGGCTAGTCTCAGGACAACTCTATGCTGACATCTATGCGAACTGGTGGATTGAAGATTTTCTTGGCAGCGCTGCCGCTTGGTCTCGTCTACGTTGGGGAATAAACCTTAAGGAGTCCCTGCTGCTGAATAAAAAAGAGGGCGAAGCCAATATTAATATCACTCATCTGGAACTTCTCTGGAGAGCAAATCCTGGCTTTCACTTCCAAGATAAAACTTGGGGACTGTCCCTGCCTTACGAAGTAATTCAAGCCTCGGGAGTGAATGTTAGCAGTTTCGGCTTAGGCATTTTCTATAGCGACAAAGCTCAAAAGCCTTATCATAAGTATCTTCACTGGTATGACCTAAAAATAAACTATATGTTGGGCAGCTCTGGTAGCGATGTTAATCTCAAAAATGCGTTTCTATTTGATGCCACAGCTTATTATACTATAAACAAACGCATGAGTTGGAATTATGGAACTGGGATTCATCAGTACAGCTTCGATTCAAGCACTTCGACCATAAAATCAGCAATACAATTTAAAATTCTGGGTGGCGCAAGTTATCGCTTTTAATAAAAAGAGATAAGCGGTCCTGAATAATACTGAGCTACTTTTTCTTAAAAAATCCGGAGACCATTTTCTTAAGATCCATATTTAGGATGTCATCTTTATTGTTGCCAGCAGAAACCAGCTGATTAAGTTCACGACGAGCAACGATCATAGATGAATTCAACGCCAAGCACTTCTCAAAAGATTTGCGCGCGCCATTAATATCCCCCTTTGCCTTTTGGACTAGGCCTGTGACAAATGGGAAAAGCGCATCGTATTTTTCATCAGGTGGCACTTGCATGAGTTCAAACTCAACATCTTTAAGCTGCTGCATTTTCTTTTGTGGATCAAGGGCTCCAACCTTAGCCCATGCGTGATATAAATGAACTTGTCCGCTGTCTGGATTTAGCTCCACCACTTGGCCCATCAAGTTTGATGCTTTTGAGTACTGATTAAGCTGTAAAGCTTGCTTTGCCTCTTCAATCAAAAGATTGGCCTTAAGCTTTTTCTCAGCCTCAGATTTTAAATTACTTTGCTTATACTGCTGGCGCTGTCCCGTATCTAAAAAGGACGTACAAGCCTCAGTCGCACTGTTACGAATTTGCGACCATAGCTTGAAGGCTTCACTTTTTTGATCCTTCGGCTGTTCACCGAGAACGAGCATGAATTCATCCACCATCCCGCTCACGGTGGCCGTAGCCTCTTGTCCTAGTCCAAAGTACTCCACCACCTGGAAGTGATTCTTCCCTTGAATATCAGTGAAGATTTTTTTAAGCGCTTTCAATTGTTCTTGAGGGCTTACTACAACTTGTGATTTTGAAAAGGCAATAAGACCTTTAGTTAAAAGAAAATGAACCGCTTTATGAACTGCGGCTTCGTGATAACCTGGGGTACCTAAAAGATCCATCAAGGTCACTCCACGATCCAGATGCTCTGCAAAACCATCAAGACTTTGAATTAAAGACATTTTCAGCGCCGAGTGATCCTCACGATAAGTGGGACTTTTGGTAATACGATAGCTTGCCCACATTAAATGCATGGATTTCAGCCAAGCAGAACTGAGCTTCGAAGCAATCCAATCATGCAAAAAATAAGACAAAGAATCTGAATCAATGCTCGGTTCAATTAGCTCGACCTCCACAGAGGCAAAATTGATTCGAATCATTTGATCCACTATTGTCCTCGAAAGACGGATATTCATTTGCTCTGTCAAAATTAAATCAAAGGCATGGGGGCTGAGCTTATTGGCATGAATCAGGCGTTGCCCGAGTCGGCGGGGGCTCTTATCGCTGAGGGCCTCTTGCACGTCTTCAGGTTGCGCGTAACCACTCTGAATGAGCATCTCACCAAGATAAGTTGTCTTATCTTCAATATCCACGCTGACAATTACACCATTTGAAAATGAAACCCCGGAAACTTTGCCATCTGTACCATAAATATTTAAATGACCTGAGCTTTTCGTTTCCACGAGTAAACTATAAACAAATGGTAGGTCAAAGCCACTAACCTCTTCGAGAGCCTCTATGAGTTTTCTTTTTTCACGGTTAGAAACCATGTTTCGGCCGAATATTTGATAAAGATTTTTACGCGGTGATGAGTCCTCTTTACGAGTCCCCTCGTCCACCTTCACAAGTTTGAGAGCCTCATTCAAATCAAACGGTTTTTTAAGAAACGCCACCGCTTGCGTCTTCTTTGTTGCATCCTGGATGAAGTCTGTATCAGTATAAATACCACTCATCAGAACGACTTTAAAACGCGTTTTAGCGGGTAACTCTTTCCGAATCTTAGTGACATAGTCGATGCCCATCATTTGCGGCAGTAAACAATCAGTAAAGAGTAAGTCGATTTTCTCGTTACCAATAATCTCAGATGCTTTCTCGGGTTCAGTTACTAAAAAAACCTGATGACCCGCACGTGTGAAAGCCTGCTTGAGAGCCTCCCCCAAGGTGACATCATCTTCTAATATTAAAACTTTAATTTTTGAATCATCCACTTGTCTTCCTTTTCGGCAGAAAACACAGGAAATTCAACAGGACCTAGACCCACTATTTTTTAATAAACTTAAAATACTTCGATTCAATGACATCCATTTCCATGGCATTGCCACTATCATCCACCACTGACTGCGGTGGGCTGACCGTATTTTCAGTGAATTCCGTCCCAAGACGAAACAACACGCTCTTCTCAGACCCTGCCTCTTCATTGTAGTAAGGAACATAAAAAGACATTACTTTTGCATTCGCAGGTAAGAAACCATCTACCATATTGATTTGATCAACAATAACCTTAGGGCATTTGTTAAAAGTAATACTCGCGGCAGGGGCCGTACTCATCCATTTGATCCATTCACGTATACCGCAAGAATTGATACTCTTTAAGCCAGTCATCTCTAACTCGATTTGTCCGGCACCTGCGAGACTCAACTGAGTAAAATCAGCATCCTCGTCAACGGAACCTGCCAAAACGACATTCAATTTTTCGCCGGATTTACTCATTTTCACATCAAATTTTGCCATGATGTTCTCCTCTTAAAAATCACTACTCAACAAAGTATAAATTTAAACGTTCAGATCATTTTTGACCACAAAAAATGTTATATCATCGATAAGAGCCCCCCCCTGACGATGGTCCTGCATCATTTGCACAAGACGAGCTACTGACACATTTGCAGTAGGATAGTCCTTGTTCGCTGCAACAATAGCTTTGATAAACTCACGCTCGCCCCAGCTCTCTTTAGCAATATTTTGAACATCTGGAATACCATCTGTATAAAAGAAAACCATATCTTCAGGCGCAAGATGAACCGTGGTTTGAATGTATTTTGTTTCTCGGCCCTGCCCTAGACGAGGGTTGTTCACTTCGTTCAGCGGGATCAAGTCTTTTTTCTTCAAAGGATCACTACTTTTCTTAATAAGAAAAGGCGCTTCGTGAGATGCATTAGCATAGGTCAACTCAGCCGTATCTTGGTCATACGCCGCCAAGAAAAAAGTCATCATAATGCGTCCCTTTGACACGTCATAAATTGAGCGATTTAATAGCTCGAGCGCTTGAGCTGGTGTAATATTCAATCGCTCGATAATTGTGGACGCTGATTTTGCCGCACTCGTGATCAAAGCCGCCGGAGCCCCATGCCCTGTGGCATCGCCAATCCATAAAAATATCTTGCGTCCCACCTGACAATAATGCCACCAATCACCGCCACACTCACTGGCGGGCTCATAGAAGCCTGCAATTGACAAGGAGCCGATCTTCGCTTCTGTTTCCGGAAATAAAGTCTCTTGCACTGTTTTAGCAGTTTGTAGTTCAGACTCCATTCGTGCTTTTTGAGCAGTTTCATCCAACAAACGAGAAACTTCTTCAGCCATCAAATTAAAGTTTTCAGCCAAAGCACCCACTTCATCTGAAGAAGTCACTTTTACACGAATATTAAAGTCCCCCTCTGAAACTTTTTTAGTAGCGTGAAATAATGCAGTCAATGCGCCCGTTAAGGAGCTTGAGGCCAGCAAACTAATAATTGCCGTTACAGCAAGAAGGATTCCAAAAAAGATAAGAGATTTTCGGATCAATATTTCAACTGCACCCAAAGCCTTCTTCTTTTCTACCGTTGATACGACCATCAAGTCACCGAAACCAGCACGGGAATACGAGACAAGCCAATCCACACTCTGCGAGTCTCTTACGGTCTCTGCCCCCTGCGCCACTTTAGTGTCTTTTCTCTCTAAAAACCTTAGTGGAAAACTCGCTTGTATTTGAGCGCCGGCTGTACCTTCAGGCCCAAATAAAATAGTGCCATCTTGTGAAATTAAGTAAAGTCTTTGTGAGGACTGAGCTCGAAACATCTCAGCTACTTCCGAAAGACGTGCGATCAATAGAAAAACCGTTGTCTGTCCCTCTTTTTCACCCTTTACTTTCTCAAATATAAACAACCGATCATCATGATAAGGCGACTTCACGATGCGCCCCGTCTGTTCTAGCTCAGCAAAGTACTGAGGCAGAGTCTTTTCTAAACCTAACAAGATTCCATCAACTGATCTTGCTGTCTTTTCTACAAAAGCAGCTTTCTCAAACTTCTTTGCGTTCAAATTAAATCGAAACGCGACCACGGCCTCTAGACTAAAGTCATTGGTAAAAATAAGATTTGTCTGAGCTGTGAACTCATTATTTGTTAAAAAATCTTGAAAAATCGGTTTTGTTTCATTTAAAAGCGAATTCAATTGTGCTTTTATTTGTGAAGCCATGGCTCCAGAAACGTTGCTGGAAGAGTCAAAGACGTAGGCCACCTTATCACTTTCAAAAATTTGAATAGCTAGAAACAGATAAATGGACAGCGTTAATAATGGAATTATCGTTAAGAGCAGTAAAATTTTATATCTTATTGATATGCCCGACTTTTTCACCATTTGTAGTGTGCCTTAGCATTTGCCCACTGTGTAGGTCTAGGTTTTAGATCTTAGCCGTTGGTCCATAAATTTCTTTCCGCAAATAGCCGAAATGACTATTGATGAGTGTATTTAACAGGTTTTCAACAACGGATAGAATGATCTTAGGCGGATCCACAGCAATCCTCTTGTTGCTATCCTATTTACTGTATGATGACTCACTCCTTTTTCCTTCTGAGTTTCATGATCAACCGCCCATCGGTATAATCTCTTCTTCTGACAAAGATGTGCGCAGAAAGAATACCAACAATTTTATTTGGCTTCCAGGGAATAAAAAAGATCAAATCTATAATCAAGATAGCATCTTCACTGGAGACGGCTCTCAAGCAGCCATTCAGTTAAATGATGGATCCTTAATCCAAATTCAAGAAAACTCTCTGGTGAATTTGAATCTAAAAAATGGTCAGATGCAACTTGATTTGCGATTTGGCCAGTTCGTCGGAAATGGCAATTCCCCTCTTCACATTAAGACTGGCAATGATGAATACACAATCCAGGGAAAAGATGCGAAATTTGAAATCAATCGCTCACATTCAGGAGCCTTGGACGTTAAGCTTCTTTCTGGAAATGCAGAAATCAGCGGTAAATCTGGTAAACAACATTTAAAATCCAATGAATCACTCCAAATTTCAAAAAAAGGTGCTGAGAAAAATCTCATCGAAGCAAAGATCCGTCTTTTGACGCAAAATAATATCTATCAATATCGAAGTGCCGACAAAGAGCCGATCTCTTTTGAGTGGGATGGCCGAGGTCCTCTGGCTCAATACCAAATTGAAATTGCAAAATCAGAGGATTTCAAAAAGATTCTTTCTCTGCGCTTAACTGCTGAACGAAAAATCGCCATAACAGATTCTCTCAAAGAAGGTTTCTATTTCTGGCATGTGAAAGGTTTAGACAGTCGTCAGAAAACTTTAACAACCTCAGTAAAACATAAATTCTATCTGAGCTACATGACTGCGCCGATAGTTACAACACCGGAAGATCAAGGCACTGTTAAAACCAAAGCTCTAAATACTTCTGATGGACTTCAAAACTCCACTCAAATTTCTTGGGAATCTGACACTCGTCCAGTAAGATTCCAATGGCAGCTTGGAAAAACAGCGGAGTTCACAGAAATTATCAGTGAAAAAAGTCTAAACGAAAAAACTGTAACAACCCCCAGCTTGCGACAGGGAACCTATTTTACTCGCGTCCGTGGTATTGACAAGGACAAGCATCCATCTCAATGGTCGAAAGTACACGCCTTTAACCTTGAAATTCAATCAGAAGCTAAGCCTCCGGCTCCTCGCCTAGCAGAAAAGCACATTCGATTTCAAGCACCAAAGCTCGAAGGCAGGGCTCCGACAGCGGCGTCCTCGCCACAAATGGCTTGGTCCACAGTGAGTGCGGCAAAAACATATCATTGGGAGATTGCTAAGAATGTTCGCTTTACCGGCGCTCAGACGAACGACACCTCAAGCACTCAGGTCGCATGGACACAATATAAACCTGGAAAGTACTATTTCCGCGTATTTGCACGCACAGAGCTTGGGCAAAGTAGTGATGCTAGTGAGACTGGAGTCCTTGAGGTCTACGGAGATGCTCCGATCCTAAATCCTATCCCCTCAATACTTGTCAAAGATACAAATATTAACGCCGTGGCAACTCCAAAAAACGTCCGTGTGACCTGGTCTGCGATTCCAGATGCAAAATCTTACTTCGTCCAATTGGATAAAAGCGAAGACTTCTCAAGTCCAGATCAATTGGAAGTCAACACTACAGAAAGTGCGGTAACACTTCCGCAGCCGGGAAAATACTTTGTTCGCGTAAAAGCTCTCAATGAATCTGCTGCGGACATGAGTGATTTCTCCAATATTCAAGATGCAAACTATATTTTCAGACGCACTTTGAAAGCTCCAGATTTGATAGAACCTTATGATAAAACCACGGTGTTCCTACAAAAAGACATGGAACCTCTTATTTGGCTGGAATGGAGCTCCGTTCCTGAAACCTCAAAATATGCACTTGAGGTTTCAACGACACCCGACTTTTCTCGCTTAGTAATTTCTAAAACAACTAAGGATACCCGTTTCTTTATAAATGAAAAAATTCCTTATGGAAATATTTTCTGGCGAGTTAAAGCCATCGCTCAAGATGACGTTCTTAGCAGTGAGTGGTCACCAAGACAGTTTATAATTTATCATCAAAGAAATGAGGGCTTCTAGAATGAAGACCCATTACTCACTCTTTGATACGCTCTTAGAACCCATTTTTATTCTCAATGTCGAAGGCAAGGTAGTTTATTGTAATGAACCCGCTGCTATCATCTGTGAATTTTCTGTTCGCAAAATCAGTCGCGGCATGCGTTTTAAAGATCTTTTTATTTTTAGTGATCTTATTGATGGCCTCGATGGCCTCGATAAGATCAAAGATCCAACACCTTATAAAGAAGTCAATTTTGAAACTCCAACTGGTGGTCAAAAAGGTAAAGTTCAGATAACAATTCAACCCATTCAAAATGAGCAGGATGAGCAACACTGGGTAATCTTCATGCGTGATGTGACGCTGGAAGAGCGTTTGCAAAAGAAATATCGCGCTGAATTAGAACAAAAAGAAGATGTAATTTTAGATTTAAAAAAAGCACAAGCAGAGCTTGAGCAATACTCAAAAAATCTAGAAAAAATGGTCGAGGAAAGAACTCGCCAAATCACAAAACTCAATCTGCAAATGAAAGCTCTTCTTGATAGCCTAAGCCAAGGTTTCTTTATCTTTAACGAGGTCGGTCACGTGCTTGATGTTTCCTCCAAAGCTTGCGAAAACACCATTGAAAGTCATCCGGCAGGTAAAAAAATATGGGATGTCTTGAAGTTGCGCGAAAAAAAAATCGATGGTTTCAAAAAATGGATGAGCACCCTCTTTTCTGAAATGCTCCCCTTTGAGGACTTAGCGCCCTTGGGGCCTGAGCTTTTTCCCCACAGCAAAGGGCGTCATATTTCCCTAGAGTACTTCCCGCTACGAGAAGAAGAAAATAAAATTAAAGGTATTGTTGTTGTTGCAACTGATATCACGTCTTTAGTAGAAGCTCGTAAACAGGCGGAAAATGAAAAACAGTATGCAAAACTTATCATTAATCTTATTCGCAGTAAAAATGAAATTGGTCGATTTATCCGCGAATCACAACTCATACTGAATGAGCTCCGACAGATAATCAGTGTTTCGCAACCGCCATGGGATTCTGAAGCAATTTTTCGTTGCCTTCACACTCTCAAGGGTGGTGCCGGACTTTTCTCTGTACACAATATGTCAGAGACATGTCATTATGCTGAGACTCGGTTGACAGAATACAATGGGAACAAGACCCAAGCCAATGCGGACTTACTCAAAAGCCAGTGCCAAGCTGTAGAGTTGCAATTTCATAAATTCCTATCGGAGACTAAAGATATTTTAGGTTCATCAATTCTGTCAAAGCAACGTTTGCTAGAAATTCCAGCTTCAGAAATTAATAACTTACTTGAGCAGCTAAGTGGCATTCCACAAGCAAAAATCATTGCAGAGAATACTTTTGGCTATCTGCTTTATGAGCCTATCAAAAACTTCTTTGAACCATACAAAGAAGTCTCTTTCCGTTTAGCAGAGAAAGAAAATAAATCTCTTCGCAATGTGGAATTTAAAAATGATATGATTCCGGTGGTGCCAGAAGTCTATGGCCCTCTCTTTGCTACTTTTATACATGCATTTAGAAACTCAATCGATCACGGAATCGAAACGCCAGAAATCCGTCACAAGCATGGCAAGCCTGAGGGCGGTGAAATATTAGTGAAGTTCGAACGACAAGACATCCCCGTGCCTACACTAAGAATTTCAGTCAGTGATGACGGTGGCGGTATCGATCCACAAAAAATACGCGCTCGACTTGCAAATATGGGAATTAAATCTGATCACGAATCTAATCACGAAGTCGTACAGCATATTTTTGACTCCCAATTTTCAACAAAAGAAAAAATAACCGAAACGTCGGGGCGCGGTGTCGGTATGGATGCAATTAGACATGAGGCATTAGCACTTGGCGGAAAGATTTGGGTCGAATCAAATCAAGGTAAGGGCAGTGTCTTGTATGTAGAGGTCCCCTATCTTACCAAGATCCCAGCTAAAAAAGCGGCATAGAATTTTTCATATCTATTTGCGTTAAATGTTTACAAGTCTGTAAACATCTATTAGCTAACGTTAGCTAATAGTAGATGCAAAGGTGCTTATGAGTCAGGATATCATCAATATCATTTCAGAAAGTTTCGCAAGTTTCTTAAGGCGAAGTCGTATTAACGCAAATAAAACTATGGGACAGCTTGCTAGGGAACTTGGTATTACTGTGGTTTACTACTCTGAAGTTGAAGCCGGGCGTAAGCCCGCTTTTCCCGATAAAAAGGTCGACTATGGGGTTTTAGCCTCTTCACTAAATACCACTGAAAATCAAATTAAAAAAATCGCTGGGATAGACCGCGAGAAAAGACAAATCCTTAAAGTATTTGATTGTGACCACGCCACTGCAGACTTAGCAGTGGCTTTTGGACGACGTCTTTCAAAAAATGATCTCTCAACAAAGCAGTTAGATAAAATTCGCAAAATTCTGAACGAGGGGGAGTAATGAACTTTGATTCCATTACTGTTCCGGTAGTAAAGGGGCTTTCCTGCACTCAAATTGAAAAGGAAGCCACAGACTTTTTGTTACTGCTCGCTCCAAAATGTCTACTCGCACCACAACCCACTCCTGTTCTTGATATCTTCGAAAATAAAATGGAACTTTTAGATTTCAACGTCCTCATTGGAGAAAATATCAAAGGCCTTGGTGGATTCACGGATGTCACCAATAAGTATATCGAGCTGCCAAACTCCACTTATAAAAAACTGGAAAAGGATGATCCACACGCTCGCTTCACCGCCGCTCATGAGTTTGGTCATGTTAAACTGCATAGTGCTTATCAAGGTCAGCTTCGTCCTGTGACATTTGCTCGGCGCTCACGTATTCGCGCCTTTGAGGACCCTGAGTGGCAAGCCAATAGCTTCTCTGCAGCCATCCTCATGCCTATACAAACTATGCGAATGCTCCATGAACAAGGAAAAATGACAGCAGCTCATGTTATGGAAATTTATAAAGTCTCATGGCCAGCAGCCAGCCGACGTATCCTACGACTTAGCGAACTCCGATGGAAAAAATCACAATGAAAAAAACTAAGAAGAAAAATATTGGCCGGTATTTGGAAGCTGAAGACATGAGCTCAGCCCCAAAAAACAAAGCCCTGATAAGTCAATCTGAAAGTCAGCTTCTTCAGTTGCAAATTGAGCTCTCGGGATTGAGCGCTCTTTTTAAAAACATGGGCGACTGCGAATTTACCTCAGATGAACTCCATGGAATTGGCCTTTCACTAGAGGGAATTGCTGTACGAGTTTTAGCAAGCCTTTCAGGACTCTCTGGGGCACCAACTCACGATTCAGATCTTAGGATTTAGGATTTGTGGGACGACCGGCTTTTTTTTTAAGACCAAGACTTTGCTCAATCTTATCCTTAGCCAACATGAGTTCCAAAGAAACAATAACTTCATCGACAGTGAAAACCTTCAAAACCTTTCGTAGGTTCTCATCTAGAACAGAGTATTTTTCTGAACCTGCAAAAACTTTTCGGAACTTTGGGAGATGTTCTTGAATTTTCTCAGGATTGATCTTGAGGCCATAACAAATCAAAAGACCATGAGTAACTGCGCTACCCTTTCCATTGATGGCCGCTTGGTTTACCGTTGATAAAGATAAACCCGTTACTTGAGCAGCTCTTCGCATTTCTTCAACATTTGGCAAGTAGGACTTATGAAGCCCCACCAAAAAATCGCGGATCGAATTGTTCAATACTGTTTTTGCCAAGCAAATCCTTTCTATACGTTTCGTATAATTTAACACAAAAATTCGCTTTTATATAACTATGTGAAATTAATATATAATTCTTCCATTGACTTACGTTACGTATAATATTATACTCTTAGTGATTTATAAACTGCGGCAGGATAAGGCTATGGAAGACAAGAAAATTAAATCACCCCTCGGAGATATCCCGAATCCTTTCTCTGCTCCGGAAGGAGTCTTTACAAATATCGAAGAGGCTAAATTCGCTATCCGCGGGGTTCTTCGCGCGTATTTTGGCAACATCACAGATGAGGAAGATGATTACCTTTTTTTTAAGGCTAGCACTGTGCGTTTTGAAGAAAATCCTTCTGTGGATCTTGAGCTCGATCACCGTCGGCGAATTATTATTTTCATTGTAAAGTCCCCGACTGGGGCCGATATGGAGTCTTTGAAGCTACACATTCGCAATCAAATATCCATGCAGTTTGCAGTTCTAGCCTCTGATGCCCGCGGAAGAACTGCGATGTCGATATATCGTGCCTTGGACCCAAGAGCTCAGCAAGCTGTGATAGAATCTGAAAAACAGAAGGAAAAAAAAGATGTCCAACGTCGTTAGTATTTCCTCATTTAATCCACAGTCATATTCCATCTGCCTACGTCAGCTCTATCGCAAACTAGATCGAACAAGCTTTAAATCTTCAGTGAGCCTAGAAGTGCGAAAGGATTTTTTCATAAAAACCCGAGGTGAATTTTTGTTAATTTCTAGGAAGAAAAAGAATATAGCAATTGAAGCATCCGCTCAATATTTAGGGGTCCATCTAGAACAGCTCGCGAACGTTGAAGCAGGAATGGAACCCATCAGCGGGCCTACATTCTTAACTCTTTGCGTTTACTATGAAACCCTCAACGACGCTTTTATACTAACTGATAAAATCGAAAATGCCTTAAATCCCAGACTCCGGGCGATCAGAGAAAAAAACATTAAAAATCCTAAACGGCTTAGCTTGCTTGATCCAATCCGACCACATGAGTATGGCACATTAGAGGTCAATAAGGGTGATTCAGTAGTTTAGAAGTTAAAGAAAAAAAGCGCAAACCTTGGCATATATTCTTGCGACAAGAGAATTTTATAGCCAACTAGTTGGGGTGGACATAACGAACGTCCCCATCAAGATCTTTGAACTTATTACCGCTTAAAATTTTTGGCGAAACCCGTCCTGATAATTCCATCAGATGCTTCGTATTTTCATCGTACCAAAGGTTCAAAGGGTCCACGAGTGCGGCAATTAAAAAGCTACTTGGCTTCATACGAAGCTGAATCCACTTTTGGGTTCCCTTTTGAACTTCACCCACTTTGAAAATCTTAAAACCGACAGTCTCAAGTCGAAACCAAACTCCGAATCTTACTTCCATTCCTGAGCCATTAGTGATCTCATTCCAGTGATTGGCTACAAAAATATTAAAGTTTGCAGGTGTAAGCAGGGGTTTTCTTAGCCTCTCTTCCGAAGTTTTCTTTTTGCCGTCCTTCTCATAAACAAAAAGAATCTTATCACCTTGAACCTCGATGTGACCTTTTTCATGGGTTTGCACTCGGTCTACATCAAATGAAATTAGCTCATCACCTCTAAAAACACCCTTTTCTTCAACAGCAAGCTCACCTTTCATATCCTTATAGACAGCGAGGGTTTTAGTTAGTCCCTCCGAAGTTTTAACATCAATGTCTAGATTATAGAGTTTTTTCCCAAAGTTCGTCTTTTGTTCAAAGACTTCCCCAACAATAGATTCCGCGAAAACCATCTGGTAAAAACCAAGAATAATAAAAAATAAGCTAAAAGTTCTCACTACATCGCCTCCGGTGCTTCAATATTTAAAAGTTTGAGTCCTTGTATTAAAATCTTCTCGGTTGCCATCACTAAGGTGATGCGTGAAGCCTCCACCTCAGCGGCTTCACCGAGAATACGACACTTATGATAGAAATGACTAAAGCTACCACAAAGTTCTAAAAGATATTGCGCAAGAATATTAGGCTTAAACTGTCTATAGGCACCGGTCAGAATATCCTCAAATTGTAAAAGCTCATAAACCAGTTTTCTTTCCTCCTCAGCAAGCAACTCGCTTGGAGCCTCTGAAGGAAGTGGTTTTCCATACTTTCTTAAAATACTCTTACAACGAACCACTGTGTACTGAACATAGGGCCCCGTATCCCCTTCAACGCTAAGAATTCGATCCCAATCGAATTCGACGTTTTTTACTCGATCGTTTACCAAGTCATTAAAAATCACAGCTCCTAGCGCCACTTGCTTAGCTATCTCAGATTTATTTTCGAGATTCGGATTTTTTTCAGCAATAGTTTTTTCAACTAACTCAATGGCCTGCTCAATCACATCTTCAAAAAGTACTACCCGCCCCGAGCGAGTTGACATTTTACCTTCTTTAAACCGATAAAGCCCAAAGGAGATATGATGACACGTCTTAGCCCATTCAAAACCCATCATCTCTAAAACCTTAAAGACTTGCCTAAAATGCAGGGTCTGATCTTGACCAACGACATAAAGCAACTCATCGCCTTTCATCACATCATGACGATAAATGGCCGCAGCTAAGTCACGAGTTGCATAAATCGAGGCTCCATCACTTTTCTTGATAAGACACGGTGGCATGTTTTCCTTCTCATCAAAGAAAACAACTTGAGCCCCTTCGCTCTCTTTCAATAGACCTTTTTGTTTAAGCAACTGAACTACGCTGTCCATTTTATTGTTATAAAAAGACTCTCCCAAGACAGCGTCGTGCTTGATTTTCAAAACACCATTCAAAAGGCGATCATAATCCTTCAATGAATGGTCCACAATCATTTGCCAGATTTTCTTAATCTCTTGGTCGCCATCTTCGAGCTTCTTGAAATTAGCAGCAGCGGCCAATTCCAACTCAGGCTTCTTTTCCGCTTCTTCATGAAACCTTACATAGAGCCTTACAAGGTCGTCCATTGGAACCTCAAACTTATACTCTTGCCCCCACTCTTGATAAGCCCAGGCTAGTTTTCCAAACTGACTTCCCCAGTCACCAAGGTGATTGACACCAACGGCTTTAAACCCCTGTGACACCGCTAAATTGCGAATGGCTTGCCCTACCATTGCTGCTCTTAAATGCCCAACATGCATAGGTTTAGCCACATTGGGTGATGCAAAGTCGATAATGACGGTTCTGTTTTTTCCGACTTCCGAAAAACCCACATTTGGTTTTTTTAAACTTTCAAAAAGAATTTCCTGAAGATATATATTCTTAAATGTAAAGTTAACAAACCCCCCAACAGCTTGCACTTTTTCCAAAAAAGAAATGTTACCATTTTGAATCTGTACTTGAATTTTCTGTACAATATCTCCAGCAAGCTGTGGCGGTGCAGTTCGCAGGTTTTTTGCTAAAGCAAAAACCGGGAATGAAATGTGTCCATGCTCAAATAACTTTGGTTTTTCAAGTGTTTTATGCAAATCCTCCGCCGGAAGCTGCGTCAAGGGTCCTAAAAAATTCGCAATTTTGGATTTGGCAATTTGAATCATACAAAAAACTACCAAAAATATGCGTCAATTCCAACGTAAATTCGGTGACATAAATAAATATTTTGAGTATCTATTGCCACCTATGAATAAAGCACAACTTATCGAAAAAGTCGCAGAGCTCACTCATACGACACGTAACCAGTCTGAAGAAATTCTTGATGCAACCTTGAAGGTAATCCAAAAAGCTGTTTCCAAGGGAGATGAGGTGAAGCTCGTTGGCTTCGGAAGCTTTTCCAGAACCACACGACAACCTCGCTCAGGCAGAAACCCCAAGACCGGCGCCTCTGTGCAAATTCCTGGAGGCCGTGTCCCCCGCTTTAAACCGGGGAAGGAATTTAAAGATCAAGTGAAGTAAGCTCACCCAGAAATTCTGCACGGTCCTTAATCTGAGCCCAACCCGAAAGACCACTTCGCCAGACATAATCCTCAAAGCTTACAAGCCCCAAAGTCAGCTTGGCATTTATCTCCTGCACAGAATAAGGTCCATCCTGACACACCTGTGAGCTCTCTTTATTAAAACTCAATAAAACCCATTCTTTTTCAGATGTATTCGAATTTTTGAAATAATTTTGCTGAAAGGCCGGAAATAATTCCTTTGAAAAATCTCGCCACTCTATAGCCATTAACCAAGTATCCTCCCCTTCCTTACAAATTAAATCAGAGGGGCCAATTTCACCTCGCATAATTTTTCTTTTTATCTCTTCAATGCCAAGCGGCCCCTGCGGTTTTATATTTTTATTAAAATACCAAGAACTCACAGTTTCTCCTTTTTGCTCCGAAATGGTGCGGGCAAAGACTCCACAATTTCCATCATCTCATAATAGGCAATATTAAAACTATCATTCATCAATGATTTTTTCAAAAAACCTGCCAGCGTAGATTTCGACAGAAAATCTTTTCGGTACGCTGAATAAATACGCTCCCCAATCATACCCCCCAAAAGAGTACTTGCCACTAAATAACTGCTACGTCTTTTAGGCCGAACAACTGTCCGAATTTGAGGACGATTGGAAATTACCATTAATTCGTGCATCTTCTGTGAAAGAGCCAATATCAAAGACTCCTTATCACTTCCAGAGATTCCTCGGGAGGCAAGTGTTGCACGGATATCCAGTACAGTATCTGTTTTTCGCTTATGATTAATAATCTTTGAACCAAAATATGCCAAACCCTCAATCCAGATCTGCCTTAAGAAATCCTTCTGCATATCCAAAAAGCTCTCTGAACTCCCACTCCATTTGGCATGAACATATTTCGCAGCCAATGTTGCTGCATGATTTACTGTTGGCCTTGCCAAATAGCCAATTCCAAGATCTGGAATATAGAATGTGTTCTCATCTTCAATCAGGACTTCGATCCATTGAAGTTCTTTTGTATTAAAATGCTCCTGCAGCTTAGACCAGAACTGTTGATCTTGGGCCGTATATACTGAAAGGTCATCGCAGGACAAAGGTTTCCCAAGCTCTTCGGAAATAATCTTAACATAACTACTGATGTGATCTGTATAATCGACAGACTCTTCTTCTCCTTCTAAACCACGATCATAGGTGTGTTCAAGATACATTAAATAGTTTTGCCACTTCACCCAAGGGGGGACATTCAAAAGGCAAAAGGTATCTTTGGCAAGTTCTACTACATCAACACTGCTCTCAAGTCCTTGTTTTAAAAGTTGAAAATAAATTTTTTCTGAGTTTTGAAAAAGCCGGAAGATTTTCTTACGAAACCCTGGCCCCTCAAGCTTGACTACTTCCTTAGGAATATGATTTGTCGATAAATGCAGATCCCCATAAACTGCAAAAATAATAGATTCAGGGTGCTTTTTTAAAATAAAATGCAGTTTCTGGGCTGCAAAGCTGTCTCGAGACCTCAAGCTTGCAGCCGTTCGCGTCTTAGCACAGCGATTAATGCCATAGACTGGAATCTTCCGACTCTGAGCCCAACGAATCAAAGCCCGAATATATTCCCAAGGAAAGCCCCACTTTTTTGACCACTCCACTGCTTTTAAAAAATCACGTTCAGAGATCTTCCCGGCCATGAACTTATCAAGAATAATCTGGTCTTCGGCCTCAAAGCACTCTAAGCATAAAACTAAAGGTCGAGTCGTTGAGAAATTCTTTAGAATGCGCCAATGTGTTTTTTGCGATTGAGAAAGCGCGTGAAAATCCCCCATAAGTACTAAGCGTGAAGCTTGCAATCGACGATATAGCTCATCTCGATTGGAACTTGACCAGGGCTTTTTAAACTCCTTGTCATATTCTTTGCGGTATTTTATGAGCTCAGTATCCTCGCCCCCTAAGCGAATTGAAACCTGAGCTTCCATTTGATGATAGAGCTCTTTACGGATGCGAATCCAGTTCTGAAAGTCCCGAGGTGAATCTGTCAATATCCTCTCCTGCATGAGTATTTATTTTTACATAAAAGCAATTGATTTCAAACAGGATTATGGGTTCTAATCGAAAACATGAAGAATTCAGCTCAAAAAAAAATACTTATCTATTTTGCCCTAGCTTTCACAGTCCTTGCCATTGGTATACATCTCTACCTTTACAAGCATCACATCGATCTCAAACTTGGTCTAAGCTCTGCCAATAGCATTTGCAACATTAGCGACACATTGAATTGTGACACCGCTGCCTCTAGTCCCTTTGCAGAACTATTCGGCATCCCGATGGCCTTACTTGGTGCTTTCACGAATGGTCTGCTCTTGATTTTACTTCTTTTAGGCCGCTTTAATTTGACGGTAAATTTGGAACGTACTGAGCGTTATAGCTTCTACCTCGCAAGTTTTATTTTTGCCGTCTCCGTATTTATGGCTGCGATCTCCTTGTTGGTTCTGAAAAGTGCTTGCCCCTTTTGCCTAGCCACCTATGCCCTCTCAATACTCACCTGGCTGAGCCTCTATTTGGCTTATCGACCAAAGCTCAGCTTACTTCCTGGAGATCTCAAGGATGCCTTTAGCACTGAAAAATGGATTCTCGGCAGTCTTATCGCCATTCCAGTACTTGGGCTGATTGTAAATAACATGACCTTAGACAGCTATGGCTACCAGGAAATAAAAAGAGTCAGTGAAACCAGCCTGAGCACTTGGCAGAGCTCTCCTCAACAGAACTTTGACCTGCAAAGTGGTCTTCAATTTCAAAGCCATCAGCAAGAACCTAAAATCGTGATTGTTGAGTTCGCTGATTTTCTTTGCTCTCACTGCAAAGCGGCTTACCCGGCCCTTCACAGCTTTACAAAACTACACCCCGACGTGAAGTTGATTTTCAAGAATTTTCCCCTGGATGGAGTTTGTAACTCAGCAGTAACCAACAAGGGCAATGGCAAGAGTTGCGAGCTGAGCTATGCCGCCCTTTGCGCAGAAAAGCTCGGTCAAAAAGGTTGGATAACCCACCATTATATCTTCGACAATCAAGAGATTATTTTTTCAAAACAAATGCCTGAAATTTTGGTTGATATCTGCAAGCTAACTAATACTGACTGCGAGCAAATGAAAAACTGTATGAACTCTGAGGAAATCCATGATGCTGTAAGAAAAATGGCTGCCGAAGGGGAGAAAGCTCAAATTAACGGAACCCCAGCCATTTTCTTAAATGGCAGAAACCTCCCGGGCGGTCAACTTCTGCCAATTCTTGAGAACACCTACCGAAGCATTACAAAATAAAACTTAAGCTTTTTTATTCCATGTTGAACACCATGCCGTACTTTTCACCAGCTGATTTGGGAAAATCTGACACTTTCCAACCTCTTCACCATTTTTAAGACTGTGCTTTGTATAAAAGTTGCAGTTGTGGCAGAACTGCTTTGCGAAGGGGACGCCGCCTCTATCGACTTTCAATGCAGCATCTTTCACATCACTATGCTTAAAATGATAATTCACAGCGCCCGCAGCACCCTTACCTGGCTCAACCATCGTAAGACCCTCTGCTCCGCCGCCTGCTTCCGCAGAACGCCCTCGACGTCTTTCTTCAGCAAAAACATTTGAGCTAAATAATACAGGTGCAATTGCTGCAAGCCCCAACATTTGTCCTACATGTACGAAAAAACGACGACGACTCGTATTTTGTTCCACTCTATACACTCCTTATGAATTACAGTTTGTTAATTTTTAAGGCTGCTCCAATTTAAATTGGTTTGCAAGTATGCAGACTAAAAACTAAGACTTTTGCAAGCTGCGGCGATTCAACAAATGACCACTGATCAACAACAAACTTCCAACAATCGTTTTGATGTCATTCCCTCGAAGCTGATTGCGAGTGCTTGGATCAATTAAGGCAATACATAAAAGAAAAAGCCCAAGGCCGCCCAAAAGGATTACTATTTTGTTTTTATGTCGTTTATAACCCGACCAAAAAGAATAAACCGCCACGGGAACAATAAAAATTGAAATAAATAAGTGCACCGGTGAATAGTGAATAGAATAAACCCATAGCGGTAAACTTAAGGTGATAAAAGGTGTTATTAAACAGTGCAGCGTGCAGAGCGACGAAAGGAAGATTCCAGTGCGGTCCCATTTTTTAGTTTCGATGGTGCTTGCAGGCTCAATAGGCATCTGACTTTTATTACTCTAATTGCAAATGATTGTCAATAAACTCTTGGTCTCTATTCTGCACGCCTTAGATGTTTTTTACCTCATCGACAAAGGTCTATTTTCTCCAGTATTTCTGCCCGCTTTTGTAATAACTCCCGATAGATGCCATTGTAAAGGTTGTTATGAAGCAAAGACGCCTTGTCGCTCTTTTGAGCTTTAAAATTTTAATTTTATTCATCTCAAAAGCATCAGCTGAAAGCCTTTGCAATCTTCTTCCAGACTTAGCAAAAAACCCTGCTTGGAGTACAAAATTAAATTCGCAGGATAGGATTGATTATATTCTAATAGATAAATCTAGACGAATGATGCATTTAATGGATCAAAGTGGCCTTTTGAAAACATACCGTATTGCACTGGGAAAAAAACCAAATGGAGCTAAGACATGCTCTGGCGATAATAAAACGCCTGAAGGAATTTACCGAGTTGAATACAAAAATTCGCAAAGTGACTATCATTTATCATTAAAAATTAGTTATCCAAATATCCAGGATATTCTAAGGGCTAAAAGGGCTGGCTGCGATGCCGGCGGTGACACTATGATTCATGGCCTACCAAATGATCTCTTGAAACGCCTTTTTATTCGTCACCCAAAAGATTGGACGAAAGGATGCGCAGCAGTTACAAATAAGCAAATTGAAGAAATATTCGCGATCGTTGAAACCGGAACACCTATTGAGTTATGCAAGTAAAAAATTTAAAGATGCCCGCTATTTCCACCGAATCGACTAAAGAATTTCCCCGCTGCCACTCGGAAATCATCGACAAATCCGTAGGCTGCGGGAACCACGATCAGTGTCAATAAGGTTGAGCTAATCAAGCCTCCAATAATAGCAATACCCATAGAGGTCCTCATCGCACTGGCCTCATTCAGACCAATCGCAATCGGAATCATCCCTGCGATCAAAGCTAAGGATGTCATTAGAATCGGGCGAAGACGGGTGCGACTTGCTTTTAGCAAAGCCTCATTGCGTTTTAATCCACTGGCTTCCATTTGCTTCGTGTAATCTACAAGTAAAATCGAGTTCTTCGCCACAACTCCTAATAGCAATACAATCCCGATGAGCGAAAAAATATCAATGCTCTTACCGAAAACAAGTAGTGCCACCAGCGCTCCGCACATCGCCAGCGGCAACGCAAGCAAGATTGTAAATGGGGTCACGAAACTTTCATACAATGAAGATAGAACTAGGTATATAAATACAATACCAAGGAAGATTGCTAGCAACATACTTGAGATCAAATCCTGAAAATCCTCCGCCTGACCTTGAAAGCGATAATCAACTCCCGATGGCGGCCGCAGTTCTTCTTTTAAAATTTTATTCACTTCATTAGTAATAGCACCTAAGGATCCATTAGGGCCAAGATTTGCAGAAATATTGATAAATCGATTTTTATTCTGACGATTGATTTGTGAATAGCCTAAGGTATTCTCAGCCGTCGCAATACGATTCAGAGGGATCATATTATTGTTCAAATTAGGAACAAAGGTAGTGTTAAATTGGTCACGTAAATCACGATACTTCTCATCAAAACGTACGCGCACCTTATACTCAATTCCATTTTCGCGGAAAACCGCAGCCTCAGCGCCCTCCGTTCGGTCACGAAGTTCCGCTCCCGCCATCACTGTTGATACTCCCAAATGTTCTGATTTTTTGCGATCAAAGACCACATGGAATTCAGGCTTCCCCGCCCTGAAATTTGTATCCACATCAATTAGTCCAGGGATTTTTTTCATACGTTCTTTTAAGATATCAGCATACTTACTGAGGGATTCCAAATCTTCGCCAGTGATATTTAAATTAAATGGTTTTTGGCCGCTCCCGGCCGCATCAATATCACCGATCTCAACCTTGGCTTTCGCTGCAAATGAGCTTAGCTCTTCGCGAAGGGCCGTTTTTGTTTGGGTCGTGGTGAGTTGACGTTTTTTCTTCTCAACCAAACGAACAAATAGATTCGCCTTATTAGCCTCCCCATTGGTGGATCCAATAGTCGTCAACACCATATCAATAGTTGAATTTTTATTAAGGATAGCCTCAATACCTTTAGTAAAGTCCGCCGTTCCTTGTAAAGAAGTACCCACCGGCATTTCCACGGAGATTGAGAACTCCCCATTATCAGCAGCAGGCAAGAACGTTTTTGGAATATATGGTAAAGCCATCATGCTTATTAAAAAAATCCCAGCTGCAATTGCTAAAACTGACTTTGGATATTTCAAAGTCTTCACCATTAATCTTTCGTAAACAACCTCAAGACGAGTTTGGAATTTATCAAAGGCTTTAAGAATACCTGCAATAAATCCATTGCCTTTATTATGTTCTGTTGGCGATGCCATGTATGCAGATAACATGGGCGCCACTGTGAAAGCATCAAAGAGCGAAATCAGCATCGTAAAAACAATGGTCAAACCAAATTGTTTAAAAAATTGACCGATAATTCCCTGTAAGAACGAAATCGGACCAAATACAGCAATCACGACTAGGGTTGTAGCCACAACTGCCTGCGCCACTTCCTTAGTGCCCTCCAGAGCCGCTGTTCTTGGGTCTTTTCCCATTTCCATATGGCGAAAAATATTTTCCCGCACAACAATAGCATCATCTATCAACAGCCCTACGGCCAGAGACAAAGCCAATAAGGTCATCATATTAATAGAAAACCCCATGGCGTACATAACGACAAATCCACCTAAAAGCGAGTTTGGCAGGGCCATCCCTGTAATGAAAGTCGAACGCACTGACCCAAGAAAGAAAAAAACGACAATCACACAAAGTGCAATCCCTATCAAGATAGACTCTTTCACATCAGTCACGTTGAGACGAATGGGCCGTGACATATCTCGGACGACTTGAACTTGGGCATCGAGCTTTTTATCCTCAAGATACTTGTTCACTTTTTCAAGACTTTTTTTCACAGCATCTGTGACTGCGATAGTATTTGAGCCTGACTGCTTAAAAACTTGCAACAAAAGTGCTGGAGTCCCTTTGATGCTTGCAATATTCTTTTGATCTTCCAGACCACGTTCTACACGGCCGACGTCACTCAAAAGAACTGCCCGATCAGAACCGATAAAATTCACATTAACATTTCTGATTTCCTCCAAAGAAGAAAACTCTCCATTTGTCCTCATTAAAAGTTCTTTTAATGGATTCTCTATTTTTCCAATTGGAACATCTTTAGAGGTTTCTTCGATACGTTTCGCGATTTGCAACATTGAAATCTGACGATCTTGAATTTTATTTTTATCCACTAGGATTTGGATTTCGGTTTTGCGACCACCAACAATTGTGACTTGTCCTACATCGTTTAAGCGCTCAAACTGCGGTTTGATTAACTCGCTTGCAACATCATAGGCTTTTCCAGCTGGCAGATGAGAAGTAATTGCCAAAGTAATCACCGGTTGATCAGCAGGATCAAAACGTCGAATCACAGGCTCGTAGACATCATTGGGAAGATTTCTACGGATATTTCCAATGCGATTTCTTATTTGTTGTTCTGCTTCTTTAATATCAGTACCAAGTTTAAATTCTAAAATGATGATTGCCGCAGAATCAAGATTGTTTGAAGTCATGTTTTTTAGGCCTGATAAGCTACCAAGTTCATCCTCAAGAGGTTTTGAAACTTGCTTTTCTAAGTCTATTGGCGAAGCCCCTGGATATGTTACCTGAACTGCCACAATAGGAAAGGTCACATCAGGAAAAAGATCAACTGGCATTTTGCCAAGGCTAATCACTCCTAAAATCAACATTAATGCCACAATACAAGTAATGAAAATTGGTCTTTTAATGGACAGTGCGGATAAGTTCATAAAGGGCTCCACTGCTTACTATATTTATCTGTTGCATTACTCACTCGCTCAGACGGACAAAAAGACGGCTTTGTGCTTCCATTTTTCGCGCTTCAGCGCGCAAACGATTCAATGTTAACTGCGACGTAGAAGCATCTTCTTCAGAGTTAATCACATCTGAGGTCACAGCACGCCCTCGACTCAACTTCAAAGTCTGCGCCTTTGCACGGGATACTTGCAATTGACTGATGCGCTCCGCAGTTTCGATTCGCTTTAGTAACTCACCATAACGACGCTGCAACTCGGACCAAAAGCTATCGCTCTCAATCATTTTTCTTTCACTCTTTAGTTGCGCGGCGAGTGCTTCCTTACGAGATAAAGACTCTTGAGAAATCTTTGCGTTTGTATCAAACACATAAGTAAATTTAAGTCCCAATTGAACCGTTGGAATATCGAATTTGTTAATTTTATTAAGTGCCTCGGTAGTATTGGCCTGAACATTGGAGTTCGTGTTGTAAGCTCCCTGCAAAACCAAATCAGGCCTTAATGCATCTGCCACTTCTTTTGCCCCTAGGCTCTTGGTCCGTGCCTCAAGAGCAGCTAAGTATGCATCCAAACGCACAACCCGTCCGGAGTCCCCGCCTACCAAGGCTTGAATATTACGAGCCTTCTTAAAGTCAGAATTAAATGGTGGCAGTTTCTCATTTGAATCCATCTCCAACAAGACACGAATATTTTGTACTGCAGCAGCCACATCATCTCTTGCCGCAGCAAGTAGCAACTCCCGAGAGGCTGTCAAAGCCTGTGCATTGAGAAGATCTGCCCTGTCATTAATGCCATCATGATAACGACGCGTTAACCATGTTTCGATTTTTTTTGCTCTTTCCATGGACTCTTGACGTGTTTTTAGCTCGTCCAACTGATACAAATAGTTCCAATAAGACGTTTCGGCATCAATCAAAATCTGGCGCTGTTGCAAATTATAACTTTGCTTTTCAAGATCAGCTGCCGAAGCTTGACGTTGCTGACGTAGACGAGTTCCTGAACCAAAAACGTTTTTCCATAAAGACTGAGAAAGCGAAAGCCCTAAGCTCCCGGCGGCATAATTTGAAAGATAGGCAGGACTTCCAGCAGGAACATCTTTGATCTGTACTTCTTGGACATTCGCACTCAGAGAGGCCTGAGTACCGCTCATGAACTCCTTAGCCAAGCCAAAGCTGAGCTGGCGAGAAACTGTTTTAGTTCCAATGAGCTGCGGCTGTTTCGCATCACTTAAATAACCACTTGCCAAAGTGAGCACCGGAGACAATCCGATATCTCCAGCTTCTTTGCGATCATCAGCAGCTCCTTGCGAAGTACTAAGCGCTTGGAAGTCTTTGTTTCTTTTTTGCACTTCCAATAAAAACTCATCAAGGGTCATCGCCAAGCTCCTGAGTTGGCAAAGCAGAAGCCCCAACAAAAGAACATATTTATATTTCGCTTTATGCTTCATCCTAAAAGTTTCCTTGAGCACATAGATAAAAAAGTCCGTTTTATTTTAAACGACAGAATAGATCTATCTATTGAAATAAGATGACAAAGTAAAACAGACTAGGCCGATGACGCGATGTATATATTCAGACGACTTGAAATCTTTTCTATAATGCTGAAGACATCAGCACTCCTAAGCCTCTAAGCATTTACTAACATGCACTATAGACTTTTTGCTTGAATCTCGCCTTGAAATTGAGGTTAATGACCCCGTCGAAGTGTAGTTTTGGGCTCTATAAAGAGGGGATGAGTTCAATGAAAATCTGTTCGAAATGCAGATACAGTTCATCTTGGGTCACAAAGGTAGCCATTTCTTTAGTATTCACTCTAGCTACGACGACCTTGGGGGCGAAGGCCTTTGCCCAAAGCAATACCCAGCCCTTTGATTCCAATAGGGCCGAATACTATACCATCGATGAGACCCAAACAAGTCTCGTTAGTTATCCAGTTAGCCCAGATATATCTCCAGTTAATAATTTTTCTTTCTTAAGTATAACGGCCTATGCTCGCTCCTTAGCGCTGAATCTTTTACGTTGGACTTTGCACGCCGAGGCACCAAAGCAACCCTATATTAAATATGATCGCAAGTTTCATTTTGGTCGTTGGATTAATGACCCTAAGGACGACACTTGCTACAATACCCGTGCAAAAGTTCTTATCCGAGACTCCGAAGCCCTTGTTTCTTTCAAAGAGAAAAACCACTGCTTAGTGGAAAAGGGCGACTGGGCGGATCCTTATGCCGGAACCACCATCCTAGAATCCCATGATATTCAAATTGACCACATGGTTCCACTTAAAAACGCTTATCTTTCGGGGGCTTGGGAGTGGAACTTCCAGACCCGTTGTGTCTATGCAAATTTTATGGGTAATAAATTTCATCTCATAGCCGCCAGCGGACACGAAAATATGAGTAAAGGCGACAAGGCTCCGGATAGGTATATGCCGCCAAACGAGTCTTACCGCTGCCAATATTTAGAAAACTGGCTTAAAATTAAGTTGATTTGGAGATTAAAAATGACTCCATCGGAAGTTGAAGCTATCCGCGATGGCATAAAAAATAATGCTTGTGATTCACGTAAGTTCTCTTTATCAGCAGCAGAGTTAAAGCTTCAAAGAAAGCTTATCTATGACAACAGCGACCTCTGCCCCGCCCGTTAGGTTCCTTTTGAAAACACTCGTGGCTATATAAATAACTCTGCAATAGAAATCTATTTTCTGTGTTCAAGTCTGGGCGCTAGAAATCTGGCCTATATTTTGACAATACTGAAGAAATCTTGCTCTTGAGTTTTCGTACTCATTACACATCTTAGTATGAAGTTTTTTCGCTCTTTCACTGTCCATGTTTTCTTCGTGCTCCATTAAAACACAGAACTTTTCGAAACGAAGAGCTCCAAGCTGCGCGGCACTTGATTTTAGCATATGTGCCTTCTTGCGAAGAAGATCAACCCTACCGTCTTGAATAAGGTCCCTCATTTTATAAAGCTCCTCTTGAGTATTTTCGGAGTAAATTTGAAGAAGCGATCTTAACAAAGTCTGATGGTGATCGTCAAAAATACGGATCTTTTCAAGAGCAGAAGTGTCTAGAACTGGTAATTCTTCAAAAATGCGCCCAGACCACTCTTGTATTTTTGACTTCAATTGATCATAGGTTACTGGCTTTACAACATAGTCACTTATTCCCACACGTCGACATATTTCAGCATCACTCTCATTAAAAGAGTCACCCGTAAAAACTATAAGTGGGATACTTGCAAAGCGCTCTGTGCTTTTGCGAATATTCACAGTAGCCTCAGCCCCGCCCATTATATTCATATGGTAATTCATTAATACCAAATCAAAGTATTCATTTTGAAGTGCATCCAAGACCTCTTGGCCATTGTTAACAATTCTAAATTGAATCTTCATTCTTATTAGCATTTCTTGAAGTGGCCTATGATCTATTAAATTTTCTTCAGCAATCAGAATCTTAAAAAAAGACAAATCAATACTTTCAACGTTCTGTTGACCAGCCACATCCGACTCCTTGGAACTTACTAGGTAAATATCTTTACGGTTCATTTGTAGGTATATATAGGTTCTTATTTATATATTACAAGCTGTATTTTAAAAGCATTAAGCGTGTTTGGACAAAATAGTATCAATTTAATCAAAAGCCCGTTTAAACATAGCAAAGTGTGAACTATTTACGCGCTATTCTTTTTTAAAGATGAGTAAAAATCTAAATTTGACAGTAAAAACACATTTGTGTTGTATGCAGAGAATGGAAAATAAAAAAATTCTCTTCATCGAAGATACACCGGAATGTCAGCTCATTCTGCAAAACATCCTCAAGGACTATAAAACCACTACCTGCGTATCTCTCGAAGAGGCCTCTCGAAGCTTAAAGCAAGGCCCATATGCCGCAATCATTCTCGACATTGAGCTCCCTGATGGAGATGGTCTCCGCTTCCTGGCAGAAATCCCTGAGGCACAAAAAAAACAAACCGCAATTTTCGTCATTAGCGGAAAAACAGCTTTGGCCAATAAAGCTATGGCTTTCACTTATGGTGCCGATGATTTTATCTCAAAACCCTTTGATCCAATCGAGTTAAAGCTGCGAATTGACGCAAAAATCCGCAAGATCACAGAGCAACACAAACAAGCCGAAAGTTATAAAATTGAGGACCTCACGATCAATGTGGCCGAGCAGCGTTTGTATTTAGAGAATAAAAATCCAGAAGTCACAAACGAGTCCGGTCCTATCAATTTTACCTCCCTGGAATTTCGTATTTTTGCTTTTCTTTCAAAAAATAAAAATATGGTTATAAGCCGCAGTGAAATCATCAGTCATATTTGGGGCGGCAAGGTTTATATTACCGATCGCACCGTGGATGCTCACGTTGCTCATATTCGAAAAAAAATACAAGCATCCCGTGTAAAAATTGAAACCGTCTTCGGCACTGGGTACAAACTTATCGCCCTTACCACTTAGATTTATTTAGCCCATTGAAAACTAGACGTCGAGTGACGATTTCTGCATTAGAACGTAATACCTTCTCATAACCCCCGTCGGATACTAAAGAAAAGGGGGTTCCAATGAAAGAAAATTCGACAGTTAAATCGGACGTCTCGAAACGCCTGTCTTATCATAGAGACCCGGCCAACAATCTTATTGGCACATCACAGATTAGCTCCGAGTTTAATGAATATTTACAGTATTTTTTGGAATTACAAAAAATACGAGCAAGCAAAAGAGTTTTGATTGTGGAGGATGATCCAATCTCCTTGCTTGGGCTAAGACACATTGTGAAAAATTTCAACCCTGATATCAAATGTTTTTTAGCAACCAACATAGATGAGGCAATTGACGTCCTCGAAAAAGAGAAGTGTGATCTTTTAATCGCAGACTATTATCTTTCACCTTCTGAAACAGGTTTGGAATTGTGGGAAGTCGTTCGTGAGAAGTTCCCTTCTGTGGATGTAGTAATAACTTCTGGAATCGGTAATGAGAAATATCATGAGATAGTGCAAAACTTTGAATACCCCCCTCCTTTTTTTGAAAAGCCTTTCTCATTAGAAAAATTCAATAGTTATTTGAAGGAAATCTTCGGTGGAGTACACAATGGAAAGCCCTAGTTTGCCAAACAAGAATATGACATTAATTTACCAAAATATTAATCCAAATCTGGAATTAAAACTCTTTATCAGCGGACAGTTGACCTTCCTTTTGGAAAAATGTCCGAATAACAGCAACTTGACCGCCAAGATAGTGGATCTTGAAGACCGCTATTTAGTACAGCTCAATCTAGCCAGTGAAAGAAATTTACTTTTCTCTTCTGGAGAAGATGAGGTTATTGCAGCTGCACTGGATAGTGCAATTACCGATCTGAATATTCAAATGAAATATCGAGATAAAAATGAAAAGTATGAAATGTCTATTGATTTTTTTTAAACACACGGAGGAGTTTTAGATGAGTAATATGGAAACTAATCAACACGACGGCAAGGAACTTGTGAGTGGGTTTCGCGACTATGGATACAGAACTACAGAAAAGGCCCTTGACAGTCACCTACAGGCTTTTGTTCCGAATATATTGGTTGTCGAGGATTCACAGGAGTACCAAGCGATAATACGCGGCTCGCTGGAAAGAGACCTTCATTTGACTTTTGCATCAAGTATAAAAGCAGCTAAAGAGACTCTTGCAAACCGCGAAGTACACTTAATTCTTCTAGATGTGATGTTGCCTGACGGAAGTGGTTTTGATTATTGCAATGATATTCAAACAAATCCTGCCACCGCCCGCATTCCAGTAATTTTTTTAACAGGTAAAACTGGCGTCACTGATAAAATCTTAGGACTTAGCCTGGGGGCTGACGATTATATTACCAAACCTTTTATTCCGCTTGAATTAAAGGCGCGAATCGAGTCAAAACTAAAGAAATCATTGCTTCATGATCACAATGAGTTGCAACTACAGCGAGGCCACCTGCGGTTTGACACTCTCACCTATTCAGTCTATGCGATCAGTAACGATAAACATGAATTAATTAATATGACCCCCATCGAATATCGCATTCTTTTACATCTGGCACAAAAGCCGGGCCTTATCTTCACACGAAACCAACTTATTGAGTCTATTTGGGGAAGTAATATCCACATAAATGAAAGGTCAATTGATAAACATATATACACAATTCGGAAGAAACTTGGTCCAAATGGCGCTTATATTAAAACACTACCAGGCCTAGGATATCAATTTAACATCGATATGGAGTAAGTTATGCAAACAGAACTTTTTTTTAAAGATATACAGCGATCTGATTACGCAGTGGATTTTATTAATAAAAAAGTGTCAATATTGGCCGAGAAACTCATTCATCCTAATGAGGACCTGCATGTAACAGTTCGAGTAGAGAAAGATCGACAAAGAACCGCCAATCGGCATCCGATATTTCACTGCGAAGTAACACTCAAATCGGGAATAAGCACCAAGATCTATAAAACTATTCGCCAAGATCGCAATCTTTTTCGAGCGATAACTTCAAGCTTTGATGCTCTTAAAATTATTCTGGGAAAAGTCCATAATCACCTACGGAACGACCGCCGTCGTCGCCGTATCCCAGAATTTATAACAGAGTTTCCAGAAATAAACATCGGAACACAGTCAGTGTCCGATGTTGAGGTACTTCCCGTAACTTTGTGAAATACGGGAATAATCAGTTGCCAATCGCTCAGAGAGCTCTTTGAGCTCTTCTTTGCTAAGCTTCGAACCTTCACGTTCAATAGTCTCACAAACGTTAGACATGGGCTTAATGCCCATGCTCAAGCAACCTGATTTAATATCATGGGCAACAAAACGAACACTCTCAAAATTACCCTCGTTAATCGCGTTTTTTAATTTCGTTATCTTTGCAGGATAGTCATTGATAAAAATTTGAACAACCTCACGGGCCACCTCCGGCCCATAGTTACTTTCGATAGACTTAATACTTTGGATTGCATCAAATGTGGTTTCCATAAATAAATCCCCTTTTTATGTCATTTAGTGCTGCTGTTCAGCCAAAAACTGGTACCCCAAGCCTGGCACAGTACGAATATAAGATGAACATATTCCTAGTTTTTTTCGAATAGAAGAAATATGCCTATCCACTGAGCGGTCCTCAATATAAACCGAGTCCCCCCAAACACTGTCGATCAATTGTTCGCGGCTAAGGACATACCCAGGCGAACGCGCCAACTTAAGCAAAAGCTTGAATTCGATCGGTGTCATATTCAGTTTTTGATTTCCCTTTTCCTCATTTAAATAAATAGAGTAGGTGGAAAGCTCAAATTTCAAACTCCCCCGTTGGAAGTATGTTTCTTCCTTTGCATAATAGAGGAATTTTTTTAATTTTGACTCAACACGAGCTCTGAGCTCTAAGACATCAAAAGGTTTCGTTACATAGTCTTCCGCTCCAAGCGCCAGGCCCAAAACCTTATCACCTACCCCGATTTTCCCTGTCAGAAAAATCACTGGTATTTTCTGAGTTACATCTTGGCTTTGCAAGGTTGTACAGAAATCAAACCCACTTCCATCTGGAAGACTCACGTCCAACAGGATAAGGTGGACTTCATTTTTAGATAATATTTCCTCCCCCTCTTTCAATGTCGTTGCTAACAACAAAGAGCACGTTTGGCTCAATGCTGTTTTTAAGAATGGATGAATTTCTCTTGAATCGTCGATTGCTAATACTGTTGGCATCATAGTATTCCCTTACTCCTTGTTGTTGGTTCTCTTTGCATTTTATAAACTTAAATAATATTAAGAATTCTTTTCTTTGATCTTCATTAGACTATCTAAAAACAGATCTGTGGTTCGGCGTATAGTTTCATAGGCGCTGGTTTTTTGAAGATAACCGATTTTCCTAAGGGTTTTACTCTTCGGAAAAACTATCTGGGATCGCGGGCTCGCAGAATAAATCAAAACTGGCACTTTTTTGTTTTGTATCCCAGTTGCACTGAGATCCGCAGTCTCATCTAACATCTTGATCGTTTGCAAGCCATTCATTGACGGCATATTCCAATCAAGAACAATAAGATCATAGGAGCGCTCAAAAATCTCATCCACAGCATCCTGGCCATTTTCCACAACATGGGTCTCGCAGCCCCTTTGTGAGAGGCATGCTTCAATTAATTTTACAGAAATCGGGTCATCATCTACAATAAGCACCTTAAATGGAGCCTTGGATTTAGTTGTATTCAAGGAGCGCGTGCCCCTCCAAGATTTAATCTGCTCCGACATCTGCATAGCTGCCACATTCACACTTTCTCCTAAGGTTCTCTCTTCGCCGTAAGCTAAAAATTGACCTGTGACGTGCCGAACCAGAATCTCCACCCCAAAGCGAGAACCAAGGTCCTTCACCTTTGCTTGAATGAAGGCATTATCTGGAGACATATCTACAACCTTTCCAAGCTTGGTTCTTATCATAAATTCGACCTTTGGATTTGCATCTGCCCCCTCAAAGAGAACGTCCATCTGATTTCCGGTGGGCTTTACAATTTCCATATTTACCTCCGAATAAGTTGTTGTAAGTCAGATATTATTATTCCGTAAAGCCGTCGAAGTGGTGTGAAGTTCACTTGAAGAAATATCAACATCAGGCCTGTTTTTTAAGAATAAAGCTTTGCGTGCTTTAGATGAAAGCTTCACAATTTTGATTTTTTCATCACAAATCATTTTCAAAATTGTTTTTTTCCAAAATATCCTTATTATGTAGATTGATTATGTTTCAATATCTAAAAAAAAATGCCACTATTACTACTCCCTTTGCCCTAAAGCTTCCCTATATCTTTTTGATGGCCTTCGTTGTTATATTCATTGGGGGAAGCGCTCTTCTTTACTTTAAAACACGTCCAGATAGCCGCATGGTGGGAATCGGGACTAGCGATAATCTTAGCGATCCCTACTATGTTGTTTCTCAGCATCTCAATGAATTTCATCGATTTATGGCAGGAATTGGTCTGTACAACCGTCAACGGATTGACAAAAATGAGTTTCTTCGCCGTTTCAAAGTGCTTCAAGAGGACAGCCTGAAATATGAAAATGATGCCGCTCTCTATCAAGAAGTAAATACCATACCAGGCGCCGCTAAGAACTTCAGGGATCTCAATGCCACGTTAAAGGAGTTTACCCCTATAATTGGAAAAATTTACCCAAAAGATCAGCAAAATCTAGATCTTATCTATGATTCTCTATCGCCTTTTGAAAGTCGTCTTCAGAAAACAGCGGTCTCAATCAACGAAAATAATATTCACTTCCATACAGCTCTTTTTCAAAAACAGGTTCAATCCCATCAACTCTTGGGTTGGACTTTATTTGCAATTGCAATATGTAGCATTCTCTTGTCTTTGCTTGCACATGGAAATATCAAAAACGTCGTTCTTCTCTTAGAAACTTCCAAGCACAAGAGCACTCGTCTGAAAGAGGCCATCAATCAAACTCAGCGAGCCAATCGAGCAAAGTCCGAGTTCCTCGCAACGATGAGCCACGAAATCCGTACACCGCTGAATGCCATTGTGGGTTTTACCTCTTTGCTGTTAGATACAAAGTTATCCTATGATCAAAAGGACTACATTCAATCCATACGAACTTCGAGTAGTACGCTGCTTTCTCTTATTAATGACATCCTGGACGTTTCAAAGATTGAGGCAGGTAAGCTCGTTTTAGAATCCATCGAGTTTGATCTGCGCTCAGTCTATACTGATATTGCCAACATCGTGGGCGACACTGTGGCGCAAAAAAAACTCGAACTTGTTAGTTTTATTGATCCAAAGATACCAAGGCTGATAAAGGGAGACCCTGGCCGTTTAAAACAAATCATTTTGAACCTTCTTAATAATGCTATAAAGTTTACCCCCAGCGGAAGCATCGCCCTGAAGGTCTCCCTCCTAAATCTTACTGAAAAACATCTTTCATTGAAATTTGAAGTAAAAGACACCGGAATTGGGATTGAGCCCCGCCTAATGAATCATCTCTTTAATCCCTTCGCGCAAGCGGACTCCTCAACAACTCGACGTTATGGTGGGTCAGGACTTGGTCTTTCAATTTGCAAACAACTAGCTGAATCCATGGGCGGAGAGGTGGGCGTCAGTAGCACTCCTGGCAAGGGCTCCACTTTTTGGTTCCGTGTGGAACTGGAGGCTGTGCATACTCAGCCCATAGAAAATCCACTCCCTGAATCCTTCTTTAAGAAAGACATCTTAATCCTTACTAAAAATTCTATTTTGCAAGAATATCTTGAGTTGCAACTTAGAGAAATTGAGCTCAATCCGCATACTCCGCCCTTAAGTCGCGACATGAGTAACGTAACCGCCACTGCAAACACTATTGCAATTATCCTAGATCAAGGAAACCTGCCGTTTGAAATAGAGGAGCAAACTAAAGTTCTCAATAATATTTCTAGAAATTTTGAAATCCCGATTATATACCTTGTTGAGCGAACGCATAACCTAGCACATCTCTCTCCAATTCAAAGAATCAACTATATGAAAAAACCAATATCCCAACAAAATCTTTACAAATGTCTCTTAGAGGTTTTGCATATTACGAACGTTCGCTGGGATGAGCCAGAAAAAAACCCGATAACAGAAAAGCCGACATTTGCTGTCTTAAATCCAAAAGTTCTTCTTGTTGAAGACAATCCTATTAATCAAAAAATTGCTTTTTTGATGTTGGAAAAAGTTGGTTGTAGCGTGGACGTGGCCGCTAATGGAATTGAAGCCCTAAAAGCACTCCAGCAGTTCACCTATGATTTAATCTTTATGGATTGCCAGATGCCAGAAATGGATGGCTACGAAGCCACCCGGCGCATTCGTAAGTTGCCAAAACCAATTTCAGATATTCCAATCATTGCACTGACCGCAAATGCTTTTAAGGAAGACCAGGTCAAGTGTTTGGAGTCTGGCATGAATGACTTTGTGACAAAACCAGTGGATTCCAGCACCTTGGAATTAAAGCTTAGTCGACACATCAAAGCCCCTTTGGCTCCAGGAGCATCAAAACAAGCTTCTGGATAATCTGCCTGACTTTGGCCTTATCAAAATTTTAATTAATATCCACAACCCGAAACTCATGTGCTGGGATTGGCTCTAAGATCTTTCGTGCCAGAGTCGTGAAGTGATCTGAGGAGTCCGTAGTCAGGATCTGAATATTTTGAACCCCGTCACTGGGACCTGTCTGAAAGTGAGAGCGCTCTATATCTTGAGCAATTAAGTCCGCGATAGCTTCACCGGAATCAACAAGCTCAATGTCATTACCAGTGACCTTGCGAATGGCTTCTTTTAAAATTGGATAGTGTGTACAGCCAAGAATTAAAGTGTCGACTCCCGTCTTTACGATGGGATTTACGTAGCGATAGGCTACAAGATTGGTAATTGGATCATGATTCCAGCCCTCCTCAGCCAAAGGGACGAATAAGGGACAAAACTGACTGAAAACTTCTATTTTATCATCAAGACGAATGAGCTCCAGAGCATAGGCTGCGCTTTTAATAGTAGCGCGGGTTCCAAGAACTCCGATTTTTTTATTTTTCGTTAAACTCAAAGCCTTGAAACTTCCTGGATGAATCACATTATAAACTGCGATGCCTTCAAACTCAGACTCAGAAAATTGCGAAGAGGCTGAGTTGCAGGCAATAACGACTGCCTTAACGCCTTGTTTTAAAAGATACTGTATATTTTGCTCAGAGTAGCGACGAATGGTCTGTGGGGATTTTGAGCCGTATGGCAAACGAGCCGTATCCCCCAGGTAAAGAAAACTCTCTTGGGGAAATCTCTCGGCAAGGACCTTTAAAACGGTCAGCCCTCCAATGCCAGAGTCGAAAACTCCTATGGGACGGGAGTCACTCTCTGAACCAATCAAGATATCACTCCATGAGCTCGGCTCTCTGCTCTGCCGTTGCTTGACATTTCCATGAAAAAAGCTTTCTCATGAATTTCAGCCACACTTGTAGCATTAATATAACTCATCCCGCTTCGAATGCCGCCGGTAATTTCCAAGATCACGTCCTTGGCTCGTCCCTTGATATTTACCATAGTGGATTCTCCTTCTGGAGCCATGCCCTCTGGCACGCCTCCGCGCCATGAAACCTGTGCCGATTTTGAAGCCATTCCTCGGTATTGCTTCCTTCCGTGTTTCATTTCTCCTGGAGTTTCAAAAGTGCCAGCGAGCATGCTACCAAGCATCACAGTGCTTGCTCCTGCTGCGAATGCCTTGACTACATCACCAGAGGTTTTAATGCCACCATCTGCGATGATAGGCACACCATAGCTATTTGCCACCTCAGCACATAGAGCAATAGCAGTTAACTGAGGCACCCCAGCCCCTGTAATGATTCTTGTCGTACACATAGAACCCGGCCCAATGCCAACTTTAATTGCGTCCGCCCCCGCCTCAATTAGATCTTTCACAGCATCCGGCATCGCCACATTCCCAGCGATGATTTCAATTTGCGGATAAGCATCTTTGAGCCACTTCATGGTCTCCATCATTTGGATCGAATGTCCATGGGCAATATCGATGGTGATGACATTCACTCCGGCCTCTACTAATGCTTTTGCCCGAGATTTTGCTTCATCCCCCACGCCGATAGACGCAGAAATAATTTTTGCCCCGGCATCTTTCACTTTAAAAACCATCTCAACATGCTCTTCAATACTCGCAAAACGGTGAAGAATTCCGAGACCACCAAGATTGTTCATGGCAATAGCCATCTCGTATCCTGTAACTGTATCCATATTGGCACTCAAAATCGGGGTCTCAATGCTGAGATTTCTTGTTAACTTTGAAGTTAAAGATGGATCGCGGCGAGAGCGCACATCTGAGCGTTTTGGCATAATCAGGACGTCGTCAAAGGTCAAACCACGGCCTCGGTTTTTAATATCCAACCAATTAAATATGAGCTGATGCATTAGATACCTCCCGTTGATTTTGATTTTCAAAAATCTCCATTAACAACTGGGTCGAAAAAATAAATAGATAAACATCTAACAAAGTCAAACCCAATGCTGCTATGGGTGTGCGCCATACCAAGCGATACTCGTCGAAAAAAACTGTCAGTATAGATGGGAAAATAAAATGAAAAATTAAAAGAATTATAACAATTTTAAATAATTTTATACGCACCAGATGGGTAGAGGCAACCAAAGCGTCCTCATCTCCGCGCTCATAGGCCTTCGACATTGTTACTACGAAAGGTATCATCGTGTACTCGAGGTACTTCCAAAGCCCTGGTAAAATAAATAACAAGGACCACATTAAGGTTTTTCCCCAGGAGCGAAGGATCTCAATGCTCATTTGGTTTACATGCTGCAGAATATATTGCAAAAGACCGCTTTCGCTGGTTTCGGCATTTTGCCCACCATAAATCACTACAAGAACGCCCAGAATTGGAAAGCTAATACCAATTACAAGTGAGACAAATCCATAAAGCCAAATCAAAGAATTTGCCCCATTCGGACTCTGCATAGCAGCTTCAGTATTGATAGTAAGAACCTGATCCAGACTAGTATAGATCAGAGTCAGGACAAAGAGCGGAAGTCCAATGCGTTTTAAGATTAGGAAGTTACGAATAAAGAAATTCACGACGTAACATAGAATCGCGACGGACCGTCAGAGTCAAAAGGATTTCTCAGAGTGTCATGATTGTGACGCAAAAAAAAAGCAAATGGATGACAGGTGATCTAAAAAATGATTTTCTTTGCTTTCACTTCAAAAATGCCTCGGTGGCGAAACTGGTAGACGCACAGGACTTAAAAGGGGATGTGAGTTTTGAAGGTTAATGATTTTAGGAGGTTGAGAGGAAATTGATAGACGGACCCGAATTTCGGTAGATCTGTCGCTCAGTATCCGCAAAGAAGAATATGCCTCGGTGGCGAAATTGGTAGACGCACAGGACTTGCGAATGGACATGAAAATGTCTTTGCTGTGAGTGCCCCGCTGGAAATGGCGGGAGTAGAACCCTTCAAAGTCGGTGAACCCTCTCTGTCGTAAAGACAGGTGGCAACGCCGAGCCAAGCTCAAGGTGAAAATCTTGAGAAGGTGTAGAGACTGGATGGAGGGCATCTAAAGTTGATCGAAACGATCAACCATGATGAAGGCACAGTCCAGACCACAAACCAGATCGGTCAAACGATCAGGGCGGCGAAAGTCGAAGTGGTAAGAAAATCCTGGGATTCGGTTAAACGGTCGTGCCAGTTCGATTCTGGCCCGAGGCACCAT
>JANMPT010000024.1:0-224233 GCA_031370005.1 Bdellovibrionales bacterium
TTCTGAGATCTGGGGCTCACCAAGATTTACTTTTTGCTCAACAACCCTTGTCCCAACGGTCATTTCTTTAAAATGCAGGTCATAGTGAGCGGTGTAAGGGTAAATACCTGATGATAAATATCCGTTTGTATCTTTTAACTCAATTCCATAGGAAACCGCAGCCATATCTGGAAGCCCGGTAAAACTCATCACCGGACTTTTCAGATTGGCAGCTTGAAAAGTGGCATCAATTTTCTCAGGTGTTAAGACGGACTGAGTGTTCTTATAGCTCACCTTGTACTGAATATTATATAAAAACTCTTGAATGTTATCGACGCACTTTATGTCGTCAGCGGTGGGCTTACTGCCAAATAATTCCGTTTTCAAAGAACAATATGGAAGATTTACCTTTACCTTATCCACCAAACTTCCACTTTGCACCGGAACAGTTACTTCCACTTTCCGAGTGGACATATCAAATAAGTTTGTAACTAAAGCTGTCGGCTTTGCCCATGAGCTCTTATAGACAAGACCCGCACCAAGACTTTCGCCAAGGGATTTAAATGTTGGAATAGAAACTTTCGTTGTCACCGCACCATCAAAGGTATCTGCGCCGGGTTTATCCTTTGCACCAACAGGGCGTACCGTTGGGCCAAGGGGAGCGGCATAGGCTAACGAAAAATGTCTGATCCCCTGGCCAGGCTTTGTTACAATGGATTGACCAGAGTCACTGACAACTGCGGCACCTCCAACTTCCCACTTTCCGGTTTTGGAATTCATCAAAAGAATAACGAGCTCTGCATTAGGCGCAAATTCGTTTTTATTTGGCAGTGTCAGGTTAACGGGTTCTGAAAATGTTGTACCGGATGGCTCAAGGGCAATAACTGACTTTGGCATCGCGGCTTGGATTGGCAGAATTGTTGATTTGTCAGAATCAATTTCTTGCATAGAAACGGGGGCCTGGGCTGCGCCATCTGGAAATTGAATGCTTCCGGCTGGAATATCCAAAGACACTCCAGGGGCGTGGGGGCTTGTCACCGTGGCGCCAGCACTTGCACTGACTTGGGTTTCTGTTCCATCAAGCACGATGGGTGCTAAATAAATTGGCCTCTGAAGAACATTGGTTTGGTTTAAACTAATTGTAATTGCTAATTGGACTATTGAAAAGCTTCGTTGATCAAGCCCCGTTGCTTGGGTGATTGTTCTTCCATCGACAATTAAATTTTGATCTCCGTAGATCAGCTTTCCACCGGTCATTGCCTGGGTGAATTTGAAAATACCATTTGCATCTGTATTTACAGAAATATTGGTGTTTGCCAGAGAAACTTTGGCGCCAACCAGAGGCTGTCCATCAATGTCACGAACCGTTCCAGCCAGGAGATTTCCATCCGGCGCCCCAAATCTGAGAGTCACCTTTTCCGTTTTATCTATGAGAGGATCATAGGCTGAAACCTCAACTTCTGTAAAAGCTGCCAGGGCAATGGCAAAAGCACCGTCTTTATCTCCAAGAGCTTCTCCTGAACTAAAAATGCTTGCAGAGGCCTTCACCCTAACCCCAGGCCGGGTGGTACCGGCTCCGCCTTTGACTATTATAGTGTTTGATTTAGGGTCTGCAACAAGGCTTAAAAGCTCAGGGTTAAGCGCCTTTAAAACCACATTCACATTTACGACTTTGTATCCAGTATTACCGGCTAAATCTGTGGCCTCAAAATTCAGCACCAAGGGACCTTCGTGTAAACTGGTAAATGTTCCGGTTACTGATGTTTTATTAGAATCCAGGGTTAAGAGTTGGCCATTGACCTTTGCTTCTTTAATAGCCTCGTTGCTAAGTCCGCTTATATAAAACTGCACCCCATTCACGTAGTCGCTGTCTTTTGGTGCCGCTATTGCCAATACCGGCGGAGTTGTGTCGCGGACGATGACAACTTCTTTGGATTGCGAAATGTTTCCGGCCGCATCCGTACTTACGACTCTAATTGTGTTATTGCCTTCGCGATTTAAATTTACCACAGCCGGAAAGGCTTTTGATCCGGTGGAAAAGAAAAGCTCGTCATTTACATAGACATCCGTGAACGTGGGGCTGAGGTCAGTTACAAATACTGGGACCTCGTAGCTCATCTTATTGGTCAAGGTGCTTTCCACTAAACGGATTTCCACAAGTGGTGCGGTTCTGTCGATATGAAAAGTGACACTCAATGGATCTGACACATTTTGCGCCTGATCTGAAATCTCAGCAGTGAGCGCGTAATTACCTTCCTCGAGTGGATTTACATCACCACTCCACTCATAGGCCCAGCCATCGCCAATATTTCTTGGAGATAACTTGCTTGTGAGATCATTTGAATAATCCGCACCGCTCAGTGTTTTCCCAAGGAGAATTGATTGAAAAGTTGAAGCATCAATGCGCCCAAAAGCATCATTTGCTTTTAGATTAATGGGCCTTAGTGATTTTACATACTGATCCAGCAGGCTATCTGGCGCAGATTCAGCTAGCCACAGGGGTTTTACAGAGTCCGCGATAACAGGTATTTTCTGATTTACGTAACCAATACGAAGATACTTGCGCCCCTCATTTAAGTGATAAAGCGCAACAGCGAAAGTATTTTGATCACTTGGTTTTAAGGCCTCTGTTGAAAAATCAACTGCGAAATCTATACTTTTAGATGATTGTCTGGTTTTTTTAGAGGCAATTTTCTGATTGTTGAAATAGTACTCGGCTAAAAAGCCCTGTTCGTCTTCATCATTTGAATCGTCCTTCTTTGAAACATCATTGTCCTCCTTATCGCCGTATGATTTTGCCAAGTAGACGATGTGGGATTTAAAATTGGCCCTCATGCCCTCGATGGCTGTGCCTAAATCGGAGTCAATGACAAAGCGGAAATTATTTATCACAGTTGAGATTTTACTGGAGTGAGAGGTCAGGTTATCGACCTGCAGACTGTATGTGTTTTCGGCTAAAAGATTGCCATCAGAGTTGATTCGATCGGATATTTTTGCAATAAGGCTTGAAAACTTTGCGATCTCTTTTTCAAACACCGCGACGGCCTCTTTTAAGGCTTTGCCATTTTCGTATTTTTTCTTTGCCTCTATAAGTAGCTGCAAGCGCTTTTCTAATTTTGCTTGAATACTGGCGAGCTTTTTAAGAGATTCTTTGTCCTTGTGATTGTTATAAACTTTTAGCGAGAACTGATTCGGGTCTTCAGCAACAAGGCCATCGCTTTGAAAAGAGTATTGAATTTCATTATCCGAAATACTTTGCAGATTTAACTTACTTGAAACATCCGCAACTGGGCTTGGGAAAGTACCGACGATATCTATCCCTTGCTTTTTGAACTGCTCTAGCAGGCCATTTTTTTTGTCATGATCATCGTCGTGGTCTTTAGACCCTCCAAGAAGCTTAATGCTTCCTTTTATCAGAACTTTTTCGCCGGACTTAGAAGGAGACTTATCCGGAGATACCGTGACAATGAGACCTGTCCCGGGAGCCCTTCCTAAATAGCTGTTGCTAGCACCAGCTAGTGATGGAATTAAAAAGGCAAAAAATAAAAACGCAGAAGATAACATCGAAAGGATTTGAGTTTTCACTACTTCACCCAGCCTTTTAACTGCGAACCATCATTTGAATCATCACTGAGAAGGCCTTGTTCTTTCAGAAAGCTCAGATCTTCGGCTTGCAGGGCATAGAGGGGCTCTGAATTAATTTTTATTTTGATGTCTGCAATTTGTTTTTCAGCGGCTATGACGTTCGCATCTTGGGGGATTAAACCGATTATGGATCCAATACTGGAAGAACCATTACTGGAACTGTTGGCACCATTTGTACAGCCAGCCATGAGTAAAGCTGACACGAGTATGAGTGAAACTCTAGGATGATTCCAGTCCACAAACTAGCCCTCCGTCTAGGAAACTGGTTTCAGTTATAAACGGATGAATATTCACTAAACTTTAGTATTTTGTTTAAAATTTGTTTGCCTCAGATTTGGAATCTCATGAAAAACGATGACTTAGCCCAAGTGAAAATCGAGGGCGTTTTATTGTGACACGAAAAAGTACCTTAAATTGCGAGAGGCCCCTTGGGCTTTAAGTCATACGTAACTAAATCTCAGATTCTCGTCCTCAGCATGCTTTTCAAATGCGAAGCCAATAAGCTTTGTAATCAACTCTGTGTACCCAACGCCAGTAGCTTCCCACATTTTTGGGTACATTGAGATCTGAGTAAAGCCAGGAATTGTATTAATCTCATTCACATAAAGTATTCCATTTTTCTGTAAAAAGAAATCAACGCGAGTCAGCCCATCGCAGCCCATCACTTGATAGGTCTTCACGGCCATCCTTTGAATCTTTTCGACTTCTTCTGAAGTCAATTGCGCAGGTATTACAATTGAAGCACCTTTTTCATCGGAATATTTTGCGTCATAGGAATAAAACTCATGATGAGCAATTACCTCCCCAGGCAGAGAGGCTTTTGGCGTTGCATTGAGGCCCATCACTGAACATTCAATCTCACGCCCTTGAATAAATTCCTCAGCCAGGACTTTGGTGTCATAGGAAAAAGCGTCTTTAAGATCTTTTTCAAAATTATCTTTTGATTTAATTTTATGGACGCCGACCGAAGACCCGGCATTAGCGGGTTTTATAAAAAATGGAGATCCAAGTTCCGTAGTCAAATGTTCGTAAGACATTTTATTTAATGGAGTCAATAGCTCATACTTCGCACTTGGAATTCCGGCGACCACAAGAAGCCTTTTCATTACTTCCTTATCCATGCCGGCAGCAGAACTCCAAACACCGCAGCCGACAAAGGGAAGATTCATCATTTTGAAAAGACCTTGAATTGTACCGTCCTCACCGAAGGTTCCGTGTAAGACTGGGAATGCGCAATCGATTTTTGTTTTGGTTTGTTTTTTTAAAGAAAAAACCCAAGGTTTTCCATTCTCTGAAATCAAAGCCACTGGGTCAGAATTTACGGGCAAAGCCATATCAGTTATGTGCACTACTTGCTCGAAGACCTCAAGGCCACTAAACCAATACCAAGACCCTTCTTTGCTGATGCCGATTAAGAGAAAGTCATATGTGTTTTTATCCAAGGCGTTTGCAACATTTTTAGCAGAACGAATAGACACTTCATGCTCCGAAGATCTTCCTCCAAAAATGAGTGCGATTGTTTTTTTCATGCCATCTCCACGAGTTCTTTCGCAAGGCCCGAAATTCCTTTAAAGACTTCATGTGGCTTTGCATTGTCATACATATATGCAGGGGTAGTAATTACTTTGTTTGCGCGATCCGTAAGGTAGTCATCGACGGGACAGGCCTCGTGTTGTGCTCCTGTTTTTAAGACTTCTGCAATGGCCAGGCTGTCTATGCCCAATGTGACTGTAACTTTTTCAGAGCCTAAGACTTTAGCAATGATCACTGGTGAAATGCAAATTGCGGCAATGGGTTTGCTCGCTGAATGAAAAGCTCTGATGATCTTATCAATGTCCGGGAGCACAGTGCATTGGGCGCCTTTTTCAGCCCAATTGCTGAGGTTTTTTGCAGCACCGAAGCCGCCGACGAAGACAAGAGCGTCATATTTTTTGGCATCAAGAGTTTTTAAATCTTGAATTTGTCCGCGTGAAATTCTTGCTGCCTCAGTAAGGACGTTGCGTTTTGTGTGTAGGGGCTCGTTTTTAATAAAATCCAAAGCATCGAATTCGATGTTCGGCGCAAAACACATATATTGTGCATTATTTTGACTTAAAGAAATTAATAGGCTTACGGCTTCGGTAATTTCAGCACCGTCTTTGTTGCCACAGCCGGATAGAATAACAGCGATTTTTTTCATATTTGGCCTTATATGGAATTTAAATTTATTGACCAGCTTCGAAACTTTGAACTTTGTTACAGATTTTCACGATGACTTTTTGACTCGCAGTAGGAACCATTCCGAGATAACAGAAATCAACAAGACGAGAAAGATAAGGGACATCTGGACTGAAAACAAGTTCGTAATTCACCTTTTCTGTGTGAGTTGTATTGGTGCTCTCATCAGCTAAGTTTACGACAAGATCAAAAGAAATCTTTTTATAACGGATTTCACAGTTTTGAATTCCGCCGCAATCAGGCTTGCTTGACACTCCTGTAGGCGCAGGTCGTTTGCCTTCTGAAATTTGTAGGTTGTGACAAGTCACATCCCAACCTTTGTCTTTAACGCAGGCCATGAGCATGTTCTGTACAGTTAAGACACCTAAAAATTGACTTTGAGTTCCTCCGGAGCGCAGGCCTACGCTGCCGTCAGCCATTGATTTTTGCAAGGCCTCCAGTGAATTTGGAAAGACCGCTTTTGCCTCCAGGGAAGTCGGCATTTCAGCTAGAGTGGCCGAGGTCTTCGGAACTGTGATATCGTTTTCAAAAGCTGTGACAGGTTTAAAGTTGCCATTTTCCATGGCCTGAGCGCGAATTAAGAATTTGTAGTCGATGTTGTCGGCATTTTCCACGCGTCCAATAACCTGTGTGGCCTCTTTATAAACAACTTTAGGATCCAAGGTTGCGATTTTTTGATCCTGTTCAATATAGAGGAACTCATTTAAACGAATCGAGTTAAAATCCGCATTGCCCCAAGCTGCGAGAATTGCTTTTTGAACTTGATCAGCGGGCACAACGGGACCATTATCGTCGCTCAATGAGGGTGGCTTCAGGCAACTCGTGCAAGCAATAAGAAGACTGAGCAGCAATAATGCAGTTTTTGGTCTTTGGATCATATGGAGTCCCAGCCCCAGATCCAAAGATTCAGTGGAAGAATTTTGGAAAGCTTTTCGCATGTTTCGGGTTTGAAAACCTCTAAAGTTCCGATGTCTACTGGGCCAAAAAGTAAATGAGTCAGATTGGTTTCACCATCAAGAATTGCAAGGTCTCCATTGCAGCCAAAGATACACCTGCCGTCACGTTTTTCTAAGACAATGTCTGAAACACCTTCAGCACGAAAGGCGCGTTTGATTTTCGCTGACAATTGATCAAAGTTCAGAACCTTGATCATACCTAGATAGCCTTGATTGTAAGTCACTGGTTTTTCACGCAAACGTTGAATCAAGTTTTGCGAGTGACGTGGCACAATGACCGTAATAGGTTGTTGTTTTTCACGGCGAATATAGCTCAAGAGTGTCAGGATCGCCGTCACAGAACCGCCCCATTCATGGATATAACCACCAAGGTCCGCACCTTTGCCTTCAATGGCATACGCAGCCAAGGGGCCAGAGGAATCCCAAGCGGTATACACTTGAGTTTGCGGAATGTGCAGAAACTTACGGGTTTCCTCAACAGTTCTAACAGAATTTACTGAGTGTGTAGAGTAAAGGCGGTGAATGGCTTCCGCAGCCACCTTAGAGTCCTTTGATAGGCGAAGTGTTGGGTCTGGAGCTGGGAACTCTTCTTCAACAACCATGCTAATTTCAGTTCCGGCAAGTTCAAAGCCCATCTTACGGTAGAAGTCATAAAGATCGGTCCATAAAATTGCGATATCACACTGTTGTTGAGTGGCCTGTAAGAGGCAGTCCTCGATAATTTTGGTACTCAAACCCTGATTACGATGGGCCTCATTGGTTACGACGGAGCCAATCGCTCCAACTTTGAAAATAACGTGTGGGGATTTCACCACTAACGGCTTTAGTACCGCATGAGATACCACCTGATTGGCCTCAGTAATAATTCTCATATTATGAAGGTTGTTTGTAGAAAAAGCAGTGGGGTATTCGGCGGCAATGGACCACGCCGATTGCGAGCGAAGACTTTGATTTAAGAAACTTAAGACTGCCGGTAATTCAGACTCTGCCGGTGAACGTGGTCCTTCCATGGATCCTCCTCATTGAAACTCTTTTAGTTTAGCGAACTCAGTTGCTTTCTTCAGTGTTTGTTAACGATTTTTGGGGTTTCCAGCCCTAAATGCGACCTCGGTCCTGAGGCAAAAATTGACTTTTCCCTAGCTTCCATTATATTAAGGACCAATTGGAGATAGAAATGGCTGATTTAGATCAAAAATGGAAAGAAAATAAGCATGGAAAAATGTTTGTTGATCAATCCTGTATCGCCTGCGATGCCTGCATTTTAACAGCTCCAAAGAATTTTGCTATGGACGAGGAAGACGGTCATGCCTTTGTTTCTAAACAACCTGAAACTCCTGATGAGGAGGCAGCTTGTAAAGAAGCTATGGAGGGCTGCCCTGTAGAGGCCATCGGCGACTTTGGGGATAAGGAATAGATCCAAGTCAGTGAAAAAGGCTCCTGCTAATGCTAAGATCGTCCTAAGTCTACTCAAAAGGTATTATCACGATGCTCATTGTGCTCTTAATCATCGCAATTCCTTTGAGCTTTTAATTGCCACAATTCTCTCTGCGCAATGTACTGATGACCGCGTCAATATAGTAACCCAAGACCTCTTTGCAAAGTACCCAAGTGCCGAAAAAATGGCGAAAGCCTCTCTTGAGGATTTAGAGCGGTTGATTCGATCCACAGGCTTTTATAAAAATAAATCAAAAAATATTAAGACTTGTTCTCAGGTTTTGGTTGAAAAACACAAAGGGGAAGTGCCTGACAAAATGGAGGACCTTATCTATTTGGCAGGCGTCGGTAGGAAAACGGCCAATGTGGTTTTAGGAAATGCCTTTGGTATCGCAAGTGGAATCGTTGTCGACACTCACGTCACCAGATTAAGCAAGCGTCTGGGCTGGGTTCAAACTAAGGACGCCGTGGCCATCGAGAAGAGGCTTTGCGAGTTCGTGCCAAAAAATCATTGGGTCCAGCTTTCCCATGAGCTCATTTTTCATGGTCGTCAAATCTGCAAGGCACGTAAGCCCCAGTGTGAGAGATGTTTTCTTTATGAGCATTGCCCCAAAAAGGGAGTTTAGTTCTTTGATATTTGACCCGAGCCGCCGACCGGGTTTTAATCAGACCCATGCTAGTAGCTTTTTTTGAAAGTGTAAAATACGTTGGACATCTTTTGCCCATTTCTTTCCTCAGGGTTTTTTTGGGATACTATTATCTTCAACAAGCACTGTTGAAGTTTAAAGGGGATTTTTTAACTCGTCCGCGGATTGCGGATCAAATTGCCGAGTGGCTTCCTGTAAGTCATGCTCCTAATTGGTATAAGCTTTTTATGAGCAGCCAGATCATACCTCATTGGCAATTTGTTGCTTTCATTATTGTAGGGCTTGAGTTCGCAATTGCATTTTCTTATATCATTGGCTTTGTGGTTCGCCCTGTGGCCCTCTTGGGGGTTTTGCTTTGTTTTAATATGCTGTTTTTTTCTGGCCCTATGAATGAAGATCTATATAAAACTTTTTTAGCAATTCACTTTATCATGGCATGGGTTGGCGCTGGCCGTTGTTTGGGTTTCGATTACTATTTTTTCAAACGTCGTCGCGGTATCTGGTGGTAACCAAGATATGAGACATTTTATTTTATTTATCACGGTTGTTTTCGTTGGACTCTTTGTTGCCGTTCTTAACAAGACAACTGACGAAAACAAGCCTCAAGAAAACAAACCAATTTTGCGTGTTTTTGGATATGCCTCATTTACAGGTCAATGGGGTCCGGGACCCCGGCTGAAGGAGATTTTTGAACAAGACTGTGGTTGCCAAGTTCAGTACATCGAAGGCAGTGATTCCGGAATTCTTCTTCAGCGTCTGAAAATTGAAGGCGAGAGTCTTGGAGCTGATCTGGTTATTGGATTGGATCAATTCGATTTGCAAAAAGCATTAGCTGAACAAAAATGGCGAGAGCTCAATATCTCGGGACTTGATGCCTATGAAGAAGTGAAGCCGGCCCTTCAAAACAGTTATTTTGTTCCTTTTGATTGGGGTGTGATTGCCTTTGTTGCTCGTAAGCACGAATTCAGTAAGGTGCCACAAAATCTTGATGATCTTTTAGTTCCAGAGCTTAAACGTAAAATTGCAATCGAAGATCCACGGACAAGTTCTGCCGGTATGCAATTTTTGTATTGGGTAATTCGTGCCAAGGGAGAAGATCAGGGTTTTAAATACATTCAAAAAACCATGGATCAAGTTCATAGTTATTCACCAACTTGGTCGACCGCCTATGGCTTGTTCACTAAGAAACAAGTAAAAACTGTTTTGTCTTACGTTACGTCCCCCGTGTATCATCAAGTGGAAGATAAAAATAATGATTATGTCGCTTTGGAATTTAAAGAGGCTCATCCAATTCAGTATGAGTTCGTAGGGATACCAGAATTCTGTAAAAATTGTGAGCTTGCGGAGAAATTTGTAAACTTGATGCTTTCGAATCAAGGTCAAAAGCTTATCATGCAGAAGAACTATATGTTTCCGATCATTAAGAATGTAAAAGAGGGGACGCCTTTTGCTGATGTTCCACAGTTCAAGACTTTGAACGACTTCCAAATTCCCTCCGCGCAAGAGGTTGAAAGACTATTGAAGAGGTGGTCCGAGATCCGTCGCGGAGAAGGGAATTGAGCCCGCGCAACCTGATTCGATTTGCATTATTGTTCTATTTGGTTTTTCCATTCATTTTTTTGTTATCACACTTTCGCATTACAAACTGGCCTGAATGGAGTGAGCTTTTCTGGGCCTTTAAAAACTCTTTTTTACAGGCATTTTTTTCGGCCTTTTTCTCTTTGGTCTTGGGCACCTGGGTGGCCTTGGGTCTGATTTGCTTCACGGATGGTTTTCGGCGGCACTATCGAATGATTTTAGAGGTGCTCTGTCTGGTGCCAAATTTTTTGCCACCGCTCTTTACTTTGCTTTCAATTCTGAATTTTATTGATCCTTTTCCAATGGGGATTGCTGGGATTACTATTGCTCACACGATAATTAACTTCGGCCTGGTTGCGGTGATGCTCGCGGGTATTATCGAAAATAAAATCGGCAATCTTGCGGAGCTGGCTTATATCGAGGGGGCTTCGCGTTGGCAGTTTTTGCGCCAAGTGTTTTTACCAATTCTAAAGCACGATCTATTTTTACTGTTCCTTTTCGTTTTTGCAGTTTGCTTTGGAAGCTTTGCCGTTCCATTGATTGTTGGCGGGGGCAAAGGTACCACAATGGAGGTTTTGATTTACGAGAAAATTCGCCTTTCTAGCAACTGGAGTGAAGCCGTTGTCTTGGCGGTCATTCAGTCAGTATTTATATTTGGAGTTTCATTACTTGCTAAGCGTGGTAAGGCGATAAACTCGGATCGTATTGTAAACCTACGTATTCTTAGAATGTTTTCAGGTGTTGGGATTTTATTGTTGATAATGACTTTTGGATTTTTAGGTTATGCCCAAGGTGTTGTTGAGGGTTTCCGACAGATCAGCGCATTTTACGAGCTTCAGTCCCCTTTAATTTGGAATTTTTTTGGTAGTCTGTTAATAGGCACTTTTGTGGGGTTGCTTTCCTATGGGAGCTTGTTAGTGATTGCTTATTGTTGGCCGAAAGCTTGGTTCGAAAAATTTTTATCAGGTTACATGGCACCCAGCACGGCCCTCTGTTGTTTTGCCTTTTTAATTATGGGAACAAATGAATCGTTCTGGCCGTTTATCAAAATTCCGCTCGCATTCAACTTGCTTTGTCTTGCAAGTCTTTATCGAATGGGATGGGATGGGACTTTGCGTTCTCTTGAGGGGCAGATTTCCATCGCCAAAACTTTGGGGGCTGAGACTTCGCAGATCTTTAAGGAAGTTTTACTTCCGCAGATTTCAAATAGAGCAGCTCTGTTTGCCGGAGTCGCTGCAGTCTGGGCCTGCGGCGACTATTCCGTTTCAAGAATTTTGGCGCATCGAGATCTATCTTTAGCAATGATGACCGAGACGCTGATGTCAAGCTATCGCCTTGGAATGGCCACAGTTTTGAGCTTGAGTCTTATTGTCTGTGGTGTGGTTTGTTTTTTCGTTATGATTGGAGTTGGTCGTGTCTTTGGTCGAAAATCTTTTTAAAAATTACGGTGATTTTAAAATCGACATTCCTAGTTGGGAGATTTTGGACGAAGGAGTCACTGTCCTTTGGGGGCCATCGGGTTCGGGGAAGACTTCAGTGTTTCGACTTCTTGTTGGTTTGGAAAAGGCATCAAATTTTAAATGGATTTTTTTAAATCATGATCTTGCGAAGATGGCGGTTCCGCAAAGACGTCTTGGCGTCGTCTTTCAGACTTTAGATTTGTTTCCACACATGACGGCGGAAGCGAATATTTTATTTGCGGCGAAGGCCCGAGAAATTCCCATGGAGCAAGCTTATGATAAGCTTCGAGAGCTGACTCAAGTTTTACAGATGCAATCTTTTTTAGATCGTCCCGTTCGAGTGCTGTCGGGCGGTGAGAGGCAGCGAGTCGCTATTGCCCGGGCGCTTAGTGGCGACCCTCGCGTATTACTCTTGGATGAGCCATTTTCAGCCTTAGATCAAGAACTGCGACAAGAGAGCCGAGCACTTATTAAAAGGGTCATAGAGAAAGAGAAAATCCCAACACTCTTAGTGACTCATGATCCATTAGACGTAGAGGTTTTGGCAAACAAAGTCAGCACTATCAAACATGGCCAAATTGTCGAGGACCGAATAATCAAGTAGAAGCAAGTCTAATTTTTGACTTTTCCGTAATTCTAGCAAGTGCAATATCCTCATCGGGAAATTTTCATAGAAATGTGATAATCTAGGCGTTGGTGTTCATGCACACATGTGTTAGTTCCAATTCTTTATGACTAAAAGACAATTGGTGTACTTTCTACTACCATTCTTATTGCTGGGTTGCTCGGGGCGCTCAGGCGGCGAGTCTTTGCCTATGGTTATGCCGACAATTTATTACAAGCCGATTATCTACAAGGCAAAAGAAACCTGCATAAGTTCGGAGCTCAGGGACCTAGTAGATGAGAATGACAAGGTTTTGATGTCCCTGTGTAAGAAGTCTTATGACAATTGTTTATTACAGGGATCTTGCTTTGTAGTCGAAAATGAGAAGACACGGGCCTTTAATTTTACTAAAAAGAAAGACGGCATTTATCGGTTCGCTGAGGGAAAAGAGGATCGCTGCCCGTATGGTTATGGTGTACAGGCGATTTGCTTAGACCCTTTTTATTCCATAGCCGCAGATCTCACTATTCACAAGCTTGGCGGCGTAATCTATATCCCAAAACTCGTTGGCATAGTGCTCCCAGATGGAAGCAGGCATAATGGTTACCTTGTTATCCGTGATGAAGGCGGAGCCATTGTGGGGGAAGACCGCTTTGACTTTTTTACAGGCTTTTTCGGACCCTATGATCAAAACAACGTATTCGCCGTATTAGGATTTGGAGACAAAAAGCATCGCTTCGGATATCAGAAGGTAAGTGAAGATATCGCGAAAATGGTTAGGAAATATCGGAATTACCCTAATATTCCATAAGTGAAAAGGCCTATTGGCCCCGTCCTTTTTTGCCATAGAACTTTCTTCGCAAATCGACTGTAACTTGGCTGATCATTGTTTCGAGGGTGATAGCGAAAAGTGTATCAGGGGGTATTTGATAAAGTTCGCTGAGCTTCCTTAGGGTCTGGATAGGGGGGCTTGAAAGTCCCCTTTCCCAATTAGAAACGAATTGCGCTGATGTATAGCTCAGCTTTTTTGCAACGTCCATTTGGGAGTGCCCGGATGCGATTCTTTTTTCTCTTAGAAAACCTGCGAGTAGTTTGCTTTCTTTCATACTTGGTCCTATGCCTCTAGTTGTGTTACGTCAGTGTTGCTATTTTTAGTATGACTATCTTAATTATTTATGATCATAAAAACACAACATCCTTGTAATTGATAAGAAGCCATCAAACCAGAAAAAAATTTTCATGAGCAAATTTTCTATTCTAAGGGGTCATACTTGTGCACTCAGATCGTTTTTAAAGGCAGGATTGTAAAGATATTCTTGATAATGATTATCTTGCTCAGCTTGCCGGCACCCGGCCATGCTAGGGTGAGTTCTAACTCCAGCTGTTATTGGTTAGATCAGCAGGGATCAGTTGCTCAAGGGGAGCACGCTGAGGAGCTTTTTGAAATAGCCTCAGTTTCTAAAGTAGTGACATCCTATTGGGCAATTCGCGCGCTTGGACCATACTTTAGGTTTAATACTCGTATTTATATTACGCCGGTTGGAAGAGATATTTTTGACGTCCACATCCAAGGATCCCATGATCCGTTTTGGGGCCGTCAACTGACGCATATGTTATTCTCTGAACTCAATAAAAATGGCGTCCATGAGGTCCGCAGTCTGACTTTTGACGAAAACCTTAATTTCCGTTGGTCAGTAGTCACCGATAATACCCAAATAATAGAGCCTATGCCTCAAGAGATTGAGGTGGCCCTTGGGAGACATTTGAAAAATTTGGCGACGGAATACCCCAGCACACGTCAAGAGGCTGCGGCTCTTGGTCTGTCGTTACTGAGGGTCCTTGATTTAAAAGTTCAATCTGTTGTCTATCTTCCGAGTAAAGACTTTAAAATTACCCCCGAGACAGTCGCCTATACTTTGAGGTCAGCGCCCTTATATCGCTATCTAAAAGAAATGAATTCAACTTCAAATAATCATGTAGCAGACCATATTTTTTCTAACTTGGGGGGAGTCGCGAGATTTAAGAGCTTTATTCAGCAGGATATGGGTATGGATTCAAATCATATCCAATTTATTAATGGCTCCGGAAATCCAGTCATCGGAACAGGGGAAAGTGGAGCCCTCATTAAGGAATATAATAAGGCTTCTTGTGTAAGCATTTTGCGCATTCTTATTAAAATGCACGGCGAGCTTCAGGGCAGGTCGGGCTTGGACTTAAAGGATGTGATGGCGGTGTCTGGGGCTGATCACGGAACCTTGCGTCCACGTTACGATTCAATTAGCAATGTTATGGTGGCTAAAACCGGCACCGTGGATCCAGCTGTGAATTTGGCCGGTATGATTTCAACGACTCAAGGGAATGTGTATTTTGGAATGCTCATGGGCACAAACAGCCCAGTCGATTGGGAAAGTGCGAGGGACAAAATACGGCAAAAAGTTTTTGATTTACTAAGCTTATTTGGCGGCGGTAAAAGCATAAATTATACGGGGCGCGATTTTATGCCCTTTGACCAACACTCTGGAATGACAATAGAAACTCAGCTTCCAGATCAAAATGAGTCAAACTCTTCACACTGAAATAATCACCAAAAACGGAATAATTAAACTCAAGTTTTGACGCAATGCGCCGAAAAGAATCTAGACTGCTAGGCAAAGGTCTTATTGGGTTATCTTGTGGGCGCTTTTTTCCCTCCAAATGTCTCAGGGCGAGGCACTCGAGGAGGGGGAGGTAGCTTCTATGTTACGTGTATCACCAGTATCGGCTTCGTTGATGGCGCAACGCTATTTGGGCCTAACTCAGCGTGCAACTGAAAAGGCCATGAAAGATCTGGCATCTGGGACCCGGTTTAGTACGCCGGGAGCAGATGCGGCTGGGGCCGCAATTGCAGAGCAGCTCCAGGGACAGGTTAGAGGCCAGAAGGCGGCACTAAATAATGCCGACAATGCCACGAGTTTTATTCAAGTGGCTGAGGGAGCTCTGAACGAGCAAAACAACATATTGATTCGATTGCGTGAGTTAGCCGTTCAGGCAGCTAGTGATACCTATTCAGATCAAGAACGTGGGTATCTGAATGACGAATATACTCAGCTTACTCAAGAGCTAGATCGCATAGCTAAAACAACAAGCTTTGGAACGACGGCATTGTTAAACGGACATTCAAAGAATTATGAATTCCAAGTAGGTACGAGCAGCGGTAATGACAGTATTATTCGCTATAACTCAGACACAAACACGACCTCCTCAGAGTTGGGAATCAGTGGCGGCACGGTCGAGACTAAAAGCGATGCCCGCAGCAATCTCAACGACCTTGACGAGGCAATGTCGAAGGTTGCTTCAGCTCGTGCAAAATATGGCGCGGTTCAATCCCGCCTAGATAGTGCTGCGAACAACTTGGCAGTGGGAATTGAAAACATCACAGCCGCACACTCACGAATGGCTGATACTGATGTCGCCCAGGCAGTAAGTGATGTTCGCCGTGGGCAGATTTTACAGCAATACCAAGCTTCGGTTCTTTCTCAAGCCAACAGTGGCAACGAAGTTTTGCTACGACTTATTGGTTAGTGTTTGTCATAAAGCCCTCCAAAGGTCCAGGGACCCCTGGACCTAAGTCCACAAAAAAATATTTTTTTATATTTCCTTATCTCAATAATTTCACAGACAAGACGCGTAGCGTCTAAATAATCCTAGACTAAGGGCCTAAAGTTTTCAGGACTAAGGCCGAGAAGTAATGCATACACGTTGGAGCTAAAACCTCTGGATCTTTGTTCTAGCAGTCACTCGAACAAAACCTCCTTAGGCGGATAGCTCGCCTCACTCAAGGGTCAGTCACCCCGAGAGTGAGTGCGGGCCCGCTCCTTCTAAAAAAAGTTTTTTATACATTTTTAGAACTCCAGCGCGAGCTTCGGTGGGTCGGAACCGCGTTGGCTTATATCCTAAGGAGGATTTTATGGGCTTAAGAATTCAGACCAATATGGCATCTATTTCGGCACAAAGGGTGTTGTCGGTTCAGCAAAAAAGAGCTGAACACGCCGCCGCCGCTCTGGCTTCTGGATCGCGCATTGTGCATGCGGCAGACGACGCTGCAGGCTTAGCGATTTCGGAGAATATCCGCGGTCAAACGCGCGGTATTGCGCAAGCAAGGAACAATGCGTTCAATGCGACTTCAGCGATTCAAGTCTCTGAGGGTGGGTTGAATGAGATCAGTAATATCCTAATTCGATTGCGTGAGTTGGGCGTACAAGCCGCATCTGACCATATCGGGGATCGTGAACGTGGGTTCCTAAACTTAGAGGCCACGCAGCTAACTCAAGAGGCCGATCGTATAGCCAAAACCACAGTATTCGGTGATAAAAAGCTCTTGGATGGTTCCGGTGGAAAAATGGAATTCCAAGTAGGTGCCTTTGGTACTAAGGAAAACGTTATCAGCTATGATATGGGAAACAATGCAACCGCTTCAGAGTTGGGAATAGAGGGGTTGTCCGTCGATAATAAAGGGGACGCCCGCGAAGCGCTGAGAACAGTCGATGATGCCCTTGTGAAAGTGAGCTCACTGAGAGCGAACTTCGGAGCCGTGCAAAGTCGATTGGATTCAACGGTAAGCAATTTGGATATCCAATATGAAAACTTATCTGCCGCGAACTCTCGTATTCGCGACACAGACGTCGCGAAAGAAAGTTCTGAGATGATGTCGGCGAATGTTCTGCAACAAGCTGCAGTCTCGGTGTTGGCTCAGGCCAATCAAACTCCGGCAGTTGCATTGAAGCTCTTATAATTAAAATACTTATTGAATGAATTCGGAATGCATATTGATAAGCCTGTGAAAATAATTACTCACAGGCTTATCATACCCTTAAGAAAGCTTTTGTCTTTGAGGACGAGATATTTGAAGAGATAGTGCAAAGGTCTAATTTGCACTATCTCTTGAGGTAGAATTTAAAAGAGCTCCAGTGGGAATGGAGATCTAACTATTATTACGAAACGAGTAGTCGCCCACAAAACCTACTCTTAAGCCCGCCCCGGGAGATGAAAGTCTCTCGGGGTTTTTTTTGGGCAGGACCTTCCATTAGTCTTGTCAGATCTCGACGGGACTCTTGTCCATTAAGTTTTGTACTGGACCTTGATCCAGAAAATACAGCATAAAAGCCTTGATTTCCCAAACCTTTGTCTAGTTCACCTACGACGATAGTCCAGTTTTGCCCGACGAGACTAAAGACTTCCACGACCTCGCCGAAAGGAAAGGACAAGCAACGACGACACCTCGACCCGGAAAAGCCGAGAGGGACTTAAGGAGTGACTGCCGAGAGTTCATCGCTATCAGGTTCCAAGGCAAGAAGTGAAGTCACCAACGTGTATAACCGGCGGCCGAGTAGGTTACAAGGCCGCCACAAAAAATGGAGGTTCCCGTGGGAATCAGAATTTCGACGAACGTAGCAGCGCTTAATGCACAACGAACAATGGCTGGTGGACAGCGTGAAATCCAAAAGAGCATGGCTCAATTGGCTTCCGGTTCCCGTATCACTAAATCCGCAGATGATGCTGCTGGTTTAGCAATCAGTGAAAATTTAAAATCACAGATTAGAAGCTATACTCAGGCTCAACGAAATGCCAACGATGGTATATCTCTAGTACAAACTGCAGAGGGTGGTTTGAATGAGGTGAGCAATATTTTAACTCGAATGAGAGAGCTTTCTATCCAAGCTGCTTCAGACACAGTGTCTGACCGTGAGCGAGGATTCACTGACAAAGAGGTTCAACAACTTAAACAAGAGATGCAACGTATAGCTGAGACAACTCGCTTCGGTAATACTAAGCTTCTTGATGGTTCTGGTGATCATTTTGACTTCCAAGTTGGCATTAACAATAATGATAGCGAAGATCGTATCAAGTTTGATGCTTCTGCAACCAATGCACAGATTGACAACTTGGGTGTTGCTGGTTTTGACTTTAACTCAAAAGAGGGTGCTCAGGGCGCCTTAGCAAAAATTGATAGTGCACAATCTCAAGTGAATGGTTATCGCGCAACACTTGGGGCACTACAAAACCGACTCCAATCTACATCTGACAACCTGGGTGTGATGAATGAAAATATCTCAGCTGCGAATTCTCGTATCCGTGATACAGACATCGCTGCTGCGACTTCTGAGATGACAAGAAACAGTATTCTTTTAAATGCGAATACAAGCGTTCTTGGTCAAGCAAATCAAGTTCCACAACTTGCTTTGAAGCTTCTTGGATAATTATTGAATTAGCAATTAAGAATTAATTTATGAAGTTTCGAGAGGGTGCTCCATGCCCTCTCGGTACCAACCTACCAGGAGAGTTCTTTTTTTGGGGCTCTCTTGGGTACTTAGGGCTGGTTTTTTGTTTTGAGTTTAATCAATTGGTAACTGGTACCGATAAGTAGTTTGATGAATATCAAAGGCCTTTTCGGAAACATTCTGCCAACAGGTCCGCTTCGCCCGATTGCGAAAGTTGAGAAGGGGATTAAATCGGACTCAACTTCTGACCGCGATGCCAATGGGCAACAGGCCAGAGGAGACGAGCAGCCGCACCATGAGCCGATGTCGGATGAACAACTCCAAAAAGTTCTCGAGCAATTGCGAAATCTTTCGGGAGTGAAAGAACACAACTGGAGTGTTGAGCTCAGTGTGGTTGAAAACAAAAAATTTGCTATAGTGAAAGATACCAATGGGAACATCATCCGCCGTATTCCGGAATTAGATTTTTGGACTTTATTTCAGGGGAGCGAGTCCGGCAAAGGACAGCTTTTCAAGAAATCCGCATAATTAGGTCTCGACCAGACTGAAATTACTTAACAATAGTCCAGATAAGCGTCAAAAATCCCTCTCTAAAGTAGCATTTTAGACTTTTTCGAACTTTGTCCAGGTCATTTGATTGACTCACGGTTTGGTAAATAATCTGAGAGAATAAAAGCATCAGAGCACATCTGATTTTAAGAACTAGGATGGTTTTTAAACACGAGTCAGGAGGACTCAAGAAGTGGCTGGCATTCGTATCTCTGGAATGGCTTCAGGATTACCACCGAACATCGTCGAACAGTTGATGGACGTTGAGCGCATTCCCGTGAAGAATATGGAAAACCAGAAGGTAAAAAATGAGGACAAGCTTAAGCTTGTTACTGAACTTGAAACTAAAGTTACTGATATCACTAAGAATCTTGGTGAACTTACAAGCACGAGAGGCTTCACCGATAAAAAACTAACAAGCGGTGACCCTAATATAGTGGATGGTACTTTAGATCCTGCTTTTGCAGTTCCGGGAGACTACAGCCTTGAGGTAATTCAGCTTGCTCAAAAACCAGCAGCAATTTCAAATGGTTTTCCTGATAAAGATAAAGCTCAGCTTGGTGTCGGCTATATTAAGTTTAAAACTGCCGAAGGTACTAAAGAGGTTTATATTAATGGTGAAAACTCCACATTAAACGGCGTAGCTGACCAGATCAATTCTCAAAACCTGGGACTGCGTGCATCTGTGATTGAGGATCGCAAAGACCCAGAAAATCCATATCGTTTGATCGTTGCCGGTCTTACCACCGGAAATGATAAGCAGATTGAATTTCCAAAGATCTATATGTTGGATGGCGATCAAGATATGTATTTTGAAGATTCAAAACCTGCACAGAATGCGAAAGTGAAAATCGATGGTTTTGAAATTGAATTACCTGAAAATAAAGCAACAGACTTATTCCCTGGGGTTAGCTTGGACATTAAGCAAGCTGCTCCCGGTCGCGCCATTCGTATTAACGTTAAAGAAAACTTAGAAGTTATCAGTGGCAAAATAAAAAGCTTCGTCGATGCTTACAATGCGACATTGGGATTTATACAAGGGCAGCACAAACTAAGTAGTGGAAGCGGGAAGACTCCTCAGATGGGGCCTTTGGGTGGAGACGGTCTATTAAGGACTGTTGAGAGCTCGCTTCGGAGTGTCGTTTTGAATCCACAATACGGTGTGCAAACGCCAATTCAGCGCTTAAGCGAGCTCGGTATTGAATTTAATCGCAATGGAACCTTGGATTTCAAACAGGACAAATTCAATAAAATTCTGCAAGGAAATCCACAAGGTGTGGCTGAGTTTTTTAGAGGCGATGGAGTTAAGACGGGCTTTGTGGCCACGGTAAAGATAGCGGTAAATAATTTAGTCAATAATCAGTTTGGTCCAATTGGTAATCGGAAAAAGGGAATGCAGGACAAAATTGAGCAGATCAATAAGCGTATTGATACAAAAGAGCGTCAGCTTGTGCAAAAGGAAGACAGCTTAAGAAGAAAATTTTCTGACTTGGAATCGAAGATGTCATCACTGAATCAGCAGATGGGCTCAGTGCAGGCAATGGCTGCTTCCGGCGGTAAAGGTTAAGTACGTGAGACAATATATTCAGTTGCAGGCTTAGAAGGAGCACTATGAAGAACGCTTATCAGAAATATAAAACTCAATCAATACAAAGCGCCAGCAAGGAGAAATTGCTTCTAATGCTGTATGAAGGGGCCATTCGCTTCATCAAACAGGCAATCAAAGCGACTGAAGAAAAAAATATTGCAGAGCGAGGTTATAATATCGGGAAGGCTTTCGATATCATAATGGAGCTAAACAATACCCTTGACCACAAAGTTGGTGGCGAGATTGCGATGAACCTTGAGCAGCTATATATGTTCATAATGGAGCAGTTTACGAAGGCCAACATCACCGGAACGAAAGAACCTTTGCAAGCTAGTTTAAAGATTTTAGAGAATCTATATTCAGGCTGGGTGCAGGCGGTTGAAAAAATTAAAAAAGTCGAAGCGGAAACTAAGAAATAGGAGATTTCATGTTAAGAATCATTAGCTTGTTGCAAGAAAAAAATCATTATCTGGAAAAGTTTTGCTCTCTTAATGAAACAGAGCTTGTAAATTTCTCACTTGGCAATTTCGAAAATCTCGAATTATTTTACAATACTCGAGAACGAATCCTTGAAATTATCAAGTATCTCGATGCCCAATTGGACCAAAGCAACTCGGCAATGGAAGACTCCAGTCAGATTAAAGCTGAAGACCGACGACAAGTTGAAGAGGCCATGCGGACTAAAGATGAATATGTTAGTCACATCATCGAACAGGACCTTGAGGTGTTGGCATTTATTGAGCTTGCGAAATCGAATATAATTCGCGAGCTTCAGGATGTGCGTCGAGCGCGCAAAGCTGTGGGTGGTTATAAAAGTCCAACCTTCAACAAACGTCTAGATGAGGAAGCTTAGTCAATTTCATGACAGTTGCTTCCCTCTAGAGTCAAACTCATGGCTCAGTTGGCCCACCAAATCGAACTTAGATCGGGCTTAATTAAAAAATCTCTTGGCATTATGGTTGCTTTTCTAATTTGCGGACGTGTGATTCGTCTGCAATAAGGAGAAGGCAACCGATGCTTGATTTATATAACCTTCAAAAGTCCAGCGATCTTTCAACAGGTCATGAAATACAGTCGACCCTAGAAAAGACGCAGCCATCTGTTTATTTAGACCGTGAAGAGGCACTTCGCGAGTTTGACCGCGAAACCGACTTGACTCGTCAAAAGGATGAAAAAGTAAGCCTATCAGATGAGAAAATGGCGCTTTTACTTACCAATGCACGAGTCTTGATGAAGCATGGCGAGTTTTCTTTGGCGCTAAACCTACTTCGAACAGCGGCCAATCGACATTCCAAAAACATAACAATGCTCAACCTGTTAGGAGAGTGTCTTGAGAGGACTCATCGCTTTGATGAGGCACTCAACGCACGCAAGGCTTGTGTCCGAGTTCTTTGCAATTTTGATCAGGTTCAAAAACTGGCAACTCTTTACTACAAACTTGGCAAAGATGAAGAAGCCTTGAGTCAGTATTATGAAGCACTTTCGCTGCTGACAGTAGAAAACGAAGCAATTTTCGAAGTCTATAAAAACATGGGAAATATTTTGGTTCGCCAAGGTGATTTCGAAGGTGCTGAGGACTATTATAATAAGGCTTATACCCTAAATCCGAATTCCGATATTCTTTTAGTAAATTTTGGAACGCTCGAGGTTCAACGCCAGGATTATGATAAGTCACTTTATTGTTTCCGTCGAGCAATTGAGTTCAATCCAAAGAACGATAAGGCATGGGTGGGGTTGGCGATGGTGCATAGCCAATTCGGTGATCACGAACTTGCTTGGGCAAATCTCGAAGCTGCAATTGATATCAATCCTGTTAATAGGACGGCAGTTTTGCTTTTGGCGAACTGGGGGCTCCGCGACCATCGCGAAAATCAAAGCATCGAAGTGCTACAAGAATATCTAGGCAACGTAGAATTCGACGAAGATCTTTCTTTGGTACTTATCAATCTCTTCTGTAGTAACAGTCAGATTATCGAGGCAAAACTTGAGTGTGAGCGTGTCCTTCTTTGGAATCCAAAAAATGAAGAAGTCGCTTTGCTGCGCGAAAAACTTAGAAAAATAAAAGAGGTATAAAACATGAGCATTATTTCTTTTTCAGAAAATCCAGAGGGATATCTGATTCCTTTTGAGGAGACCAAAGCTCTATGTGACTTTAAAGATCCTCTGAAGGAAGCAGAAGGCTGGGTAGCCGCCCAAGATTTGACCATTTCAAATGAGATCGTAATTTTAGGCTTGGGCGCGGGCTTTCACCTAAAAGTGTTGAATGAAACTCATCCCTATTTAAAAATTCATGTGATTGAATGCCGCGATCAACTTTTGCCTATTTATAAGAGCCAAATTCAGTCACAGGTGGTAAATTACTCGTGTTTCCAAAGCCTAGAGATACTTTTAGATTCAGAGGTCTTTGAAACGACTATTGTAAAATCCCTTCCCGTTTATTTTTTTAGAGGATCGTGGGGAGCTCAGGAAGATCTATTTTATTCTTTTTGGAAAAATCTCACAGGGCGCTCAGTCTATGCCATTGCAAAACACTTTGTAAATCTTGGCGTAGAAATTGATGAAGGAACCTTGTCATCGCTAAAACAGAGCGAAAAGCCTCTGACGATCAAAGAAGCAACCGAGATTATCATGAAATCCAATACTCCGGCAGCAAAAGAGAATCGCGGTTACTTTGAAGCACTTAGGGAATTGTTGAAATGATTATATTAGGAATCTCACTTCTAAGGTTGGGAGATTTGATTTTACAAAGACCGCTCATTGAGGGGCTTCGAAGGAAGCATCCTCGAAGTGAAATTCACTTGCTGTTAAATAAACAGTCAGCACAAGCAGAGTTTTTGTTTGAGGGACTGGTTGATCGCTTTATTTATTTTGATCGCGAATTACTTCAAAAAAGCTGTGGCGAGCCAGAATACAATATTTTTTGGGGCTATCGTCAACTCAGAGACCTTGTGGAAGAAATCAATCATATTGACTATGGGGTAGCTTATAATTTTACCCACAATCGATTAACAGCCCACTTGATGGGGCTTATTAATGCACATCAACGTATAGGAATATACTCTCAGGGGGGCCAGTTTTGTGGCCTAAGTAACCCATGGATTCAGTTTTTTAATAATTACTTTGGCAAGATCGAAGCTGCAGGATTTCACTATACTGAGCTGCTCGCTAAGGCCATGGATATTCCACTAAGCCATGGAGCAATTAAGTTACAGAGTCAAACGAGCAAGAAAACCATTCTCATACAAGCGCTGACAAGCGATACTAAAAAAAATTGGGGTTTGTCGAAATTTCTGTCCCTAGTGAACATTTTAGAGCAAGAGACTTCTTTTGAAATCAAAGTCCTTGGTGCACCCTTCGAACGAGAGCTTCTCACAGAAGTATTTGCCGATCATAATTTACTTATTTGTGATTTTAAAGAGGCCTCTGTTGCCATGAGGAATTCAGCGCTTCTTATAACGGGTGATACAAGCGTGAAGCATCTTGCAGCGCTATATGATATGCCGATACTTGAGCTTGCACTTGGTAGCAGTCAGCCATTGCAGGTGGGGGCTTATTCCAATAAATCTATCATATTGCAAAGCCGAGTGAGCTGTGGGCCTTGCCCTCATTCACAAAAATGCACGCAGCCCACTCATCGTTGCGGTGAAACTCTTCCAGTTGTTGCGGTTTATGAAGCCGCAAGAATTTTGCTAAATCTAGAATTCCACGACTGGGGGAGTTTCGCAGACAGACATGCAGAGCTAAACATTTTAAGAACTGAAATTCATAATGTGATGGGTTGGACAGTGCAGTGTTTGTCGCTTACGCAGAAAAATCAATTTGATAAAGTCATACAAAATAAAACAATGATTGTGGATGAATTAAATCATCGTTTGCAATTAAGTAAGGGAGTGTTGCATGAACAACGAACTTGAAAGTTACTTATCGGTAGCGCTGAAGCGTCTTGAGAAGGCCTATAATGAGATATTAAAGACTCAGGGATATAATGAGCAAACAGAAAAATTAAAGCTTCTTGCTGAACTCGTTAAAGAACAGGGTAACCATGAAAATATTAGTACTTCAACTCGCTAGGCTTGGCGATATATATATGACATGGCCTGTGCTCCGGGCATTAAAGAGAATTCATCCAAACAGTGAGCTTCATTTTTTAACGCGTTCAAAGTTTGAAGCTGCGACTGAAGGTCTTAAATCCGTGGATCGCCATATTCAGTTACCGACGACAATTCTTCTTGAGCCTCTTATTCGTCCGGTCTTAGATATAGAGATCGCCTTGGGACGTGTAAGTAAGTTCATCGATGAACTGAAAGAAGAAGAATACGACTGGGTCATCAATTTGACTTTTTCCCCAGCGTCCAGTTACTTGACACATGCGATATCGGGACCGAAAACCCGTGTGACAGGTTATACTCGCCATAGTGATGGCTTCTTAAGTATTCCGGATGAGGTGAGTGCTTACTTCTATGCTCAAGTCGGTGTGGGTTCTTTTAATAGGGTGCATTTGACAGATATTTTTATTTCAATGCTTGGCTATGAATATGTAGATGCGGATTGGGACTCGCCGCAGGTGGATGGGCGGGACTTTGGTTTACCCGAAAAATTTATTTTAGTACACGTCGGCGCGTCGGAGGCAAAAAAGTCACTTCCACCATTTAAATGGACACGAGTGCTAAAAAACTTCTTTGATCATAATTTAAAAATACCAGTTGTAATGATTGGCTCTGCCGCTGAAAGGCCTTTGGGCGAAGCCATTGAGGCTGGGGTCAGTCGCGGTTCGGTGATCAATCTGATTGGGCAAACGCATTTGCGCGAGATTCTTAATCTGCTGAAAAGTGCGCAGCTCCTTGTAGGCTGTGATAGCGCACCAATGCATATGGCAAGTCTCACCAATACCCCATGTCTTAATATTAGTTTTGACTCCGTGAACTTCTGGGAAACGGGGCCTAAATCAGCAAATAGTTTTATATATAAAGTCGCTTTTCCAGAGGATGTCGTGTCAGAAGAATTGGGAGCCTATATTGATCAAATTCTTCAGTCGGAGAGACCTCCGCAACTAATTCGAAGAAGCACGGGACTTGCTAGTTATGTGCTTCCGAATGAAGAGCCCAAAGAGCTTTTTATTTGGAATTTGATTCAGGCACTTTATCTGAGTGGGAACTTTCCGGTGAGTGATGACTTGCTATTTTGTCAGGCGATCGAGAAAATTAGTGATGTGAATAAGCTGGCTCGTGAGAATATCCGAATGATTCCAGACAAAGGTCTTGAAGTCATGGGGCCTTTGATAGATCGCGCGGATGAGGTTATGGCCGCAGTGGCGCGTCTGGTTCCCTCGGTGGCGTCTATTGTTAAGTGGTATCAGGCTGAGAAAGTGCGGATTCCGCCAGGATCGAGTGAGAGCGTTGCTCATCGGAGCTTGGAAATCCACGAAAAGCTACAAAGAATCTTGAGCGTTTATATGCTTGAAGATAGCATTAAGGTTCATGAGTCTAGCCATAAAGAGTGATTTACTAAGAAATGATTCCCCAACTGCGGATCCACTATTGTGGATCTCAAAAGAGCCCTTACCTCAAGAATATCGAAGTTTGGCTTTGATGGCGAGAGCAGACTGGGCAGAGGCCCAATCAGTAATTCAGGCGGAACGTCTTTTGCAAAGCGGCCGATTTTCTGTGGTTTTTGTTTCCACAGATCTTGGCGAGGACGCTGCCCTAGATCTAATTTATGTTGCGAAAATTCACCAAGGTTTTTCCAGCCGAATTTTGAGATCCCAAGATCTTAACGAAAGAATTACTCGAGAAGGAATTAACCGAGGCCAAGTTTTACGAATAATCCCTCAGGATTTGGACGTGGACACGTTTCATGGATTATTAAATGGAGCTCTTGAGAAGCATCTGCAGCGTTCCAAACAGTTCCAACTTCTTAAAGAATCCTCACAACGCAATCGTGAACTTGAGGGACTTAACAATAGCCTCGAGCATATTGTTGAGGAGCGTACTTTGCATATTGAGATTTCTCACACTGAGGAAGCTGAAAAATTAAGTCGAGAGCGATTGCTTATTCGTTTTATCAAAGAACTTGCAGCTCAAGGATCTTTTGAGGATATTTTACAAGTTCTACGTAAAGAATTGCGCAAATTTCATAAGTTAGGAGACCCAATTCTTGCCTACAGCGTGGCTGGAGCAAAGACTGAGTTAATGAGTTTTCATGGTGGGCAGTTTAGGCAGTCCGAAAGCGCCATTGATATCGTGTTCCCTGATAAATACCATAGTAACCATCCGCAACTCGTTAGACATCTTGCAAATCACTACGGAAGACCCTTTATAAAAACTTTGATTTTTCCTTTGGAGCTGAAGCTGATTCAGCAACTGGCAGAAGGAAGTGCCGAAGCCATTCTGTGCTTTGAAAGCTCGCTTGCGGATAAAGATCTTAGCACATTCCTTGAATATGTGAATGATCGTTTAGGCCCTCTTAGTATGGCACTGGATCGCGTGCTTTTGGAATATCAACTTTCAAGTTTTTCTTATCGGTGGGAAAAAACTTTCGATAGTATGAAGGATCCGATTGCCATTGTGGATATGGACTACGAAGTGGTCCGAGCAAACAAAAAATTCCCTGAACATATTTCAGGTCAAAAATGCCACGTCAGTTTTGCGGGAAGCAAAGAGATTTGCCATGGGTGTCCTGTGGCGAAGGCTTTGAAAGAAAAGACTTCAGGGAGTGGCCAAATCAAGATCGGCGTTAAGACCTACCAGGTCTATTCCTACCCAATAATGGGCGAAAATGGCGGGCGCTCTACGAACGTGGTTAATCAGTATGTTGATATCACGGAGTCTCGGCAGCTGTATCTTAAAGTTCTGCAAAGCGAAAAAATGGGAGCTATAGGAAAGTTGGCAGGACACATTGCACATGAGTTGAATAATCCACTGACGGGTCTTCGCTCACTTGCACAGGTTTTACTTCATGAAGTGCCCAAAGGCGAGGCTCTATATTCTGATCTTTTGGAAATTGAAAAAGCAGCAATGCGTTCTCAGAAAATTATTAAGAATCTTCTGGAATTTTCCCATAATGATAGCCAGCCTCAGGAATTGATTTCTGTGGATGAAATTGTGGAAAAGACCTTGCCCATGTTGAAAACAGCGCTGCGCTCGCACCGTTTTCAGTTGCACTTGAGCTCGCGCCAAGCTTTAGTTCAAGTGGAACCTCACTTGCTGCAACAAGTAGTTTTTAATTTGGTCAACAATGCTTGCCAGTCTATGAAAGATCCTGGAACCTTGACTATAACTTCTGCGATCTCGCCGACAAATCCTAATTGTATAGAGCTCAGTGTAGGCGACACTGGCCCTGGTATTCCTGAGAATATTCAAAATAAGATTTTCGAAGCATTTTTTACTACAAAAAAAGAAGGACTTGGAACAGGCCTTGGTTTAAGTATGTCAAAGTCCATTGTCGAGAGATTTGGTGGAAGTATTCACTTCGAATCAAAGCTTGGCAAGGGAACTATCTTTTTCATAACACTTCCTATTAAAGAGATGACGGCATGAAAATCCTCGTTGTTGATGATGAACCTTTGGTTCGAAGGTCTTTGGGACGCGCTTTAAAGAGCCGTGGGCATATTGTTTTCGAGGCAGAAGATGGACTGCAGGGGCTTCTTATGTGGAGAGAACAAAAACCCGATTTGGTTTTTTTAGATGTGCTAATGCCAAAAATGACTGGGCCGCAAGTTTTGATTGAGATCGGTGAGCAAAGAACAGGAAAGGTAATTTTGATGTCTGCTTTTTCGGGAGAGCACAATATGGAGACCACTATGCAAATGGGTGCGGATCTTTTTATTCCAAAACCTTTTGAAGATATTTTTTCGATTGTGAATGTAGCTGAAGGTTTACTGAAATGAGAATCATTTCTGGAAAGTACAAGGGACATTTACTTGTAGAATTTAAGGCAGATCATATTCGGCCTACGACCGATCGCGTGAAAGAAACTTTATTTAATAAAATGATGTTCGATATTGCGGGAGCTAGGGTCGTTGATTTTTTTTCTGGCACAGGTAATTTGGGGATTGAGTCCCTTTCCCGTGGCGCTCGAGAAGTTGTCTTTGTTGAAAAACATCCCAAATCTATCGATATTTTGAAAAAAAACCTGACAAAGCTTAAAGTTCCGATGCCTGATTATCAAATTATAAGTATGGATGTTTTGGCGTTCCTTAAAGATTATCAGGGGGAGGCCTTTGATATTATTTTTGCTGATCCACCTTTCACTGAGAAAATGGCTCATAAAGTCATGGAACACGCGTGCTTGAGTCCGGTTTTTGGAGTTCAAACACTCATGGCAATAGAATCTGAGAGGCGCGAGAAAATTGAAGATATTTATGGCGATATAGAGCGTTATGACCATAGGGAGTTTGGCGATAAAATCCTATCTTTCTTTGCAAAAAAAAAGGATAACAAAACACATGAGTAAGCTCGCGGTTTACCCTGGAAGCTTTGACCCCATCACTCTTGGTCACGTCGATATCATTCAAAGAATTTCCCATCTTTATGAAGAGACCGTGGTATTGATCTCTCAGTCCTCAAACAAATCCTCACTTTTTACGCCTGAAGAGCGTAAAAAGTTGATAGTGAAAAGCCTTTCCCATCTGAAAAATGTAAAAGTAGACATACACGAAGGATTGACGATTGATTACATGAAAGAAAAAAGATCTCAAGTAATCGTGCGAGGCCTACGCGCTTTTTCAGATTTTGAGTATGAGTTGACGATGGCAAATATGAACAAAATGCTTGCGCCAAGAATTGAAACGCTGCTTATTTTTTCAGATCCGAAGTATTATTTTATATCCTCACGTGGCGTCAGGGAGGTTGCTCAGCATGGAGGATCTTTGCAGGGACTAGTCACGGATGTTGTCGCCGAAGCACTTATAAAAAAAATGAAGAGGTCCAAATGATCTTGTCAAAAAGGGCACAAAATTTAAAAACTTCACCAACGCTTTTTTTAGTAGCCAAGGCTAAAGAGCTTCAAGCACAAGGTCATCCTGTTATTTCGTTAACTGTGGGAGAACCTGATTGGCCAACCTTTAGCGCAGCGGCTGTGGCTGGCAAGGAAGCCATAGAAAAGGGAATTACAAAGTATACGGCGGCAAATGGTACGCTGGAGCTGCGCCAAGCCGTGGCCGATAAAATCAAAAGTGAAATAGGTCTTGAGTATGGAGTTAAAAATATCACGGTCGCATCTGGGGCCAAGTTTATTATTTTCGGCGCTCTTCAAATGCTCTGTAGTCCTGGGGATGAGGTAATAATCAATTCTCCATATTGGGTGAGTTATCCAACTATGATAGAACTTGCAGACGGAATACCTGTAATCGTGGAGTGCGGCGAAGCTGATCATTTCAAAATGACTCCGGAAAAATTAGAAAAAGCGATCACTTCTAAAACGCGCGCATTTTTATTTTGTTCGCCAAGTAACCCCACAGGTTTGATATATACTCGTGAAGAGTTAAAAGCTTTGGCAAGTGTGCTTTTGCGTCACCCACATGTGATGGTGATTTCTGATGATATCTACAATCGCTTAGTATTTGATGGTACAAGTGTGGCTCCTCACATTTTACATGTAGCTCCTGAGCTTAAGGACCGTGTTGTCTTGGTGAATGGGGGCTCAAAAGCTTACTCGATGACGGGATGGCGCATTGGCTGGGCCGCAGGTCCTGAAAAACTCATTACAGCAATGGGTGATTATCAAAGTCAGTCCACGGGATCCCCATCGAGCATTTCTCAATATGCTGCAGTGGCTGCTATTAAGTATTCTGAACCAGATCTTGCTGAGGTTGTGAAGACTTTGATTCAAAGAAAAATTACTACTATGGCAGAGTTTAAACAGCTTTCACAACTGCGAGTGATTGAGCCTCAGGGCGCTTTTTATCTTTGGGTGGAAATGAAATCTCTTTATGGCAAAACTCATAAGGCCAAGAAGATTCAGGGATCTAAGGATTTTGCAGATATTCTTTTGAATGAGTATTATGTGGCTACTGTGCCGGGATCTGAGTTTGGTTGCGACGGGTATTTACGTCTTAGTTTTGCATGCGCTGAGTCCCAAATGAAAGAAGCCATTCAGAGAATGGCTTCTTGCTTGGCAAAGCTCAGTTGAGCAGTCAAATGAAGATCTATTGATTGCATTTATATGTCATTGAAATAGTCTTTCCCTCGACGACAGCATTGTTGAATTTCAAATTTGCACCGGACAAAGTATAATCTGTTGTTGCCACATTGTTAATTGAGACAGACAAACTGCTAGCAACTGGTGAGCACTCGAGTGTTAAAGATGACAAGGAGTTTAAGATCTTGTCTTTAAAGATATTTAAGTTGGTCGAGAAATCATCTTCACAGATGCTGCCAATCCCCCCGTTTGTCAATTTGGACATTTCAATGTATTTCAAACCCTGATGGCTTGGAGCCTTGACTCCATTTGAGTCAGCGGTCTCGTCCTGGATTTTTTCACAAGTTGAGTCAGCAACTACAATCGAATTAAAAGTAAAGCGGACATTCGTTCCAAATACATTTTTGGCCTGTGTCAGTAATGTCGATGGCATGTCGGCGGCCTCTAATGGTAAACAGGACGCTGGATCTTCATTCATATTAGTTTTAATGCGCTTACAATCACCACCGACACTGCGCTCATCCTCGTCAGAAATTACGATAACTGCAACTGCGGCATCTTTACGATAACAGCCACTGGTGCCAGCGACTCCGGGTTCTCCATTATAGAAATGATGGTAGGCGGCTTTAATGCCGCGCTCATCTCCGGAGCCTGGAACCCCTGCACCGATGGCATTAATGGTTCTTGTAAAAATATCATTTAAACCTGTGGTTCCCTTTTTAAGAACGTATTGAGGTCCTGACACGGGAGTGTAGCCCACCCAGTTCACAGAAGCCCCCCAATAATATTTACTACTAATAAGTTGATCGCGAGTTACGGTCACGCACATCTGCCAGTCCATGGACGCTGAGGAGTTTTCAAGTTGGCTGGCAAAACCGGAAAGTTTATTTGCCAATTTCAACTGATCGGTTTTCATAGAGCCTGAATCATCGATTACGAGAAGAATATCCACTTTATTAAGGTTAGTTGGAACCACACTGGAATAGGTAACAGAGCGCGGGGTGCCGCCATTGTTAGTCGTCGTATTGCCGGTGTCAGTAATTCCAGGATCTATAGATTTTTCAGCAGTTCCAGCATTGAAACGGACATTTCCACAGGAGGATAAAAGAAATACGGAGACGATAAGAGTGCAAAGTCTGTTTAAAACAGAAATAGATGGTGCCATAAATTAATCCCCCTGGAAAAAGCATAGCATAGTAGCGTTTATAGACAAAGGTGCTGTTATTTTAAAATTCTGAGTAAGTAATAAACACATCTTGGGCAAAACTTTTGTCTCAAACTGAGACCTTGGTCCATTGTGGGTTCGAGTGCCTTTCCACTAAACTTAAAGTCATAAAGGCACGGAGGCCCTGTGAGTTTTTGGGTATTGCTGCAAATACTGGTGGATTTGATTTTGATCGCGGGTTCTGTGGGAATCTGGATACGATTCCAGCGCCCCCAAAAAGACGATCCACGATTGAGTAAAGGCTTGCAGCTTCTTCAAAGTAAAATTGCAGTTCTCGAGGACCTTTCTGACCGAACTGAAGTTCAGGTACAACAACTGACATCTTGGCTAGAGCAAAAAATTCGTGAGATACAGCAACAGATACAACATTCTGACAAGCAACTTCTTAAAATTGATCAAAGTATGCAAAAGAGTCTTGAGGTTGCTAAGATTTTTCAGGACCGCATTCCTCATGGTGAGATAGTTGAGAGGCAGAGTACTATTAAGTATGTGAAAGCGGCTCGTCTAGCGCATCAAGGAATGAGTGTTCAGGAAATTGCTTCTCAAGTAGAGCTTTCTTTCGGCGAGATTGAGATGATTGCTCAGGTGAACAAAGATCAACTGATGTTTTGCGAGGAAAGTCTTCCAGAGTGGGCTCAGGCGTCTACTCAACCTGCGGCTGATGTAAAAGCTAATATAAAAGGGAATGATGTGGATTCATTCCAAACGTCACGCATTGATTTGGAGGCACCGCTGAGCCGTGAGGTTCCAGTGGATCTTGCCAAAGCCTTTGAAGTGCCAAAAATGGATCAAGTTGCGCTCAGAAAACTAGGTGATGCTTTTCGACAAGCCTGTGAAACCGCAAATCACCTTCAACAGGTGACGCAAGATTTTGTGGAAGATAGCAAGCCGGTGATTCGTCCCGTCACATTTCCACGCATTGATAACCCTAAGTTTAAATAGAAGCCTTCTTTGTGACGAGCCTGTGACTGCCTTAATAAGCTTTCTTCAAGGGCATTGAGTTTTCTATCCTGTCAATAAAAGACTGTGGCATAAAGCTACCATGGAAAAAACATTTCAGGTGCGCGATTTTTTGATTCTGCTGAAGAAGCATAAAAAACTTTTTATCGGAGTCTTTGCCAGTCTTCTTTTTGTTTCACTGCTAATATATATTTTTAAAATTCCATATGTAGGTAAGGGCAGATTGCTAGTGAATGACTCGCAAAATAGTTCCTTGCAAGCCTTTTCAACTGCATATTTTGGAATGACAAAGACAGTGGTGGATGGAAAAAAAGGAAACACTCAAATTGGAAAACAGGTCGAAGTCCTAAGAACTCGTGATTTTTATGAAAAGCTTATTCAACGCATTGATGTCTATGGCAAAAGTCCGCAGCTTAGTATTGATGAACAGCAGGCATATGAATATATTAAGAAAAAATATCTCGAAGAGGCACTTAAAGACGAGGCCAGCCGCCAAAGGTTTATCATTAAGTTGGATTCTTGGTCCCAGGCAAAGCTTGATTCGGATTATGAGATCCGGGTTTCATTCTCTACCCCTTCTAAAGGTCTCTCTCTTTTCTTAACTAATGCGGCACTGGATCTTTCCTCAGATTACCTGCGTGACCGCGAGATGGCAGAAATCAACGAAGTCGAAAAATTTATCAACGATCAAATGCAAATTGTGAATAAAAATATTAAAAGCCTTACTCAGGAATTATCTGACTTCCAGACTCAGCCTGAAAATCTTATTTCAATGACCAGCCGAGAAAAAATGGGGGAATACCTTTCGGATTTGATGGTGCGAATTAATGAAGCTAAGTTAAAAATCTCTGAAAATCGAAAAGATATGGAGTTTCTGCAAGAAGGGAGGGGGGCTGAAAAGCATGTTGGCAGTTCCCTTTACGGAGTGGGCGGGCGCATTGAGGCACTTCGACTTGAAAATAAAATGCTTGAGGGCCGTATGGTCCAGCTCAAAGAGTCAGTGGGGCGCATTGGCAAGCAGCTCAAGACTCTTCCAGTGGCAGCGCAAATGCTAGAGGACAGGCGCAAAAAATCTGAGCTTGAATATGCCAAATACAAAGAGCTCAGTGAAACTCTTACAAAGGTGGAGGCACAGAAATTATCTATTCATGATCGTTTCGAGATTCTTGAAAGAGCTCGTTCTGATAACACAAATCCCCAGGTGGATCTCATGACTTTCTGTTTTCTAAGCGTAGTGATATCTTTGGTTTTTGGATTAGTCTTTGTGTATATTAAATATCTTTGGAGTCCCATGGAAATGCAAAAGCAGGATATGCGCAACATTATGGTATTTGATAATCCTAATCAAGATTTTCAGTCAGGCATTGAAAATTCGGATATCAATTTTCAAATAGGAAACACGTGACAAAAAGAGATTAATTTTTTAGTGTAAGCTCTGTGAGTCAAGTGGATAAGGATCGACCCTCAACTTGGAAAGTTTATCGTAATGGGATGTGTGATAACTGCTGGGGCGGTTGTTGTACAATGCCTGTCGAGGTGCAGCTTCGTGACTTGATTCGTTTAGAAGTTATCAGCGAAGACGAGGCTTTGGGTTCCGTCAAAAAACTTGCAAAAAAACTCATGCGTGAAGGTGTAATTAGCAGCTATCGCCAGGGGACAGAGCTTTTTATACTGACCCAGAAACATGGCCGCGACTGTTACTTTCTTGATTCAAAATCCCGTCTGTGTACTGTCTATGAAAAGCGCCCCGGAGTCTGTCGTGAGTTCCCAAGTATTGGGCCTCGCCCGGGGTTTTGCCCTGCAAGGGCAAAAGGCCCTCTCTGACTTTGAAATAAAAAGCGCACTGTCTAAAACCTATGCAGCAGCTCGCATAAATTGCCAAGTGGAGGTCTCATTCCCGGAATGAGACCTCCAGCTCTATCACAATCAATCCCTATTGGCACAAGCTTGGCTTATTGAATAGATATAACCAAGTGAGGCGTATATGGAAAACACAAACACAAATCGATATGCAACAGGAGTGATTCTGTCGGCGATGGTTGTTTTCTTTGGAGGCTTTGTCTTCATTCATGGAGTATTTACGGCAGCTCGTAGCAATGCTGAGTTTGATATGTCATACAGTATGCCGCGCCCTAAAAAAGCACTATATAACTTCTTTTTCGGTCTGGAAGAACGTGAGCTTGAGTATAAAGAAATCAATCCTTTCAAGGATAAAACAGCGGGCGGCAAGGCGAAGACGGCAGGGGTGGGGTCTCACAAGGACCTTCCTAAGATTGACACTAAAAAAACGGACGCTAAAAAAGCAGCTCAAAAAAATGCAACGACTACGGTCCCAAAAAAGACTGAAGTAAAAGTAAATATCATAAATGCAGATCCGCAGAGCCCTTTGGTGGCTGGGCGAGCCAGTGTTGAAGAGTCAATTCAAACCGGTGGCGCAAGTGCTCAAGGTTTAGCCATTGCTCAAGCGGGCGTTGGGGTTAAGCGAGCTGTAGACACTTTGAGCGCAGCTCAGTGGAGGTCTTTGGTTCTTGGTCAGCCGACAAAAGAAAACGTGATGAAGCTTATCGCAGGGTTCAATAATAAAGAAGTTGATTCAAGCACTTTATATCAGATTATGAATGATCTTATGCAAAGCTCAAACACAGAGACCCAAGGTCTTGGTTTGATGATTGGTGAAAATATCCCAAGCCTGAAGAGCTTTAGTATTGTTTCTGATAATTATGAAAAATTCGATGCGACAACTAAGAAAAGTGCTGACATGTATTTTATGACCTATATGCAGAGTTCAAAGTTAGAAATTCTTGCTTTGGCTCTCCGATCCAATGACTCACAAGTTGTCTCTCGTGCAGCACAAGTGATGGTGGCTGGCCTCGAGCAAGTTAAATCCAGTCAAAATACAGGCGCCGGCAGATACGATAGCGGACGTGGAGTCGTGGCTTCAAACACGAGCAAATCGTATACCCAGTTTGTTGCCATCTTCCAGGATTTAGTGAAAAGCCCTGATAGCACTCTTGCTGGTCTTGCCCAAAATGCACTGACTCAAATCCAGTCCCTCTCAAACACCTAGACTAATTTCACGAATTAGTTTTTGATGAAGATATGCTAAGTTTGCTCATCACAGTTTTTTTCATTTTTATTTCATGGCAGTCCAATGCGGCCATGACTCTTCCAAAAAATTTGAATTCCTCTGATCGTGAAGTGACACTCGGCACCTTGGGTTTTGGTTCAAGCCCCAAACTTCTTTCAAGTCCCTATCCACTGGGTGGATATGATGGAGTGGAGGTGGGTTTGAGTAGCGAATATATTCCCTTATCGGATGTTGCAAGCCTGGGCGGCAAGTCGACTTCTCGCGGCGATATCAATTATTTTAATCTCGTTTTAGGAAAGGGACTTTTTTATAATATAGATATTTTTGTGCAATTTATTCCTATGCCCCAGGAGGAATCCATTTCAGGCTTCGGCGGTCAATTGCGCTGGGCTTTTTATGAAACCAAATTTATGCCAACAGCGCTTAGTTTGGTCTTCAATGCCTCCAGCACGAACTTTAATAACTTGTTAGGATCTGAAACCACAGGAGTTGACTTAGTTGGCTCTGTAAACATGCGAGATGTTTCCCTGTTTTTTGGTTTGGGCCAGGCCCGCTCGATTGGTACTTTCATTGGTGGTGTAGGCGGGATTACTGACTCAGGAAATGCGGAGACAACGGATGTATCGTCTCAGCACACGATTTTCGGAATAAGCATAAAAATGTCGAATATATTCTTAGCGCTTGAGGTGGATCGTTATGTTCAATCCACGTATGCGGGCAAACTTGGTCTTCGCTTCTAATATTTTTAATCGATCGCGTATTAACTCTGGGCTTTCTCTATAAGCTTTGTCGTTGATTTGCCATCAACGAATTGCAAAGACATAACCTTGCCGCCATTAGCGGTTACAAAATCTGAACCGACGATCTGGTCAATTTTCCAATCTCCACCCTTGACTAGAATATCTGGATTTACGGCTTCAATAAGACTCTTTGGAGTGTCTTCAGTAAAGATCACAGTGAAGTCCACAGAACCCAAGGCCGCAAGAATCTCAGCCCGATCTGCTTCGGTTTGCAAAGGACGAGTTGGTCCTTTTAGGAGCTTAACACTGGAGTCGCTATTTACTCCAACAACTAGAATATCACCAAGTTTTTTGGCTTCTTGTAAATAACGAATATGGCCTACGTGAAGTAGATCGAAGCAGCCATTTGTGAAAATTATTTTTTTGTTTTGTGCTTTTAAAGCAGCCAGATAAGAGCTAATTTTTTCAAACTTAACTACCTGGCCCATGGAAAACTAAACCTTTTTAAGAAGAGGAGCCCCTGTGATTTCGCCAGCGATATCTTTTTTAAAGAGCACAGACAATACAGGAAGCACAATGAATCCAGTCGCGATAACAAGCGCACAGCGAGCCAGGACTTTCAAAGAGTACATAGCGGAGGTCATGTCTTCTGGCTGGCCGATGCGTTGCTCAAATGCCCACTCCCCAGGAGTTGATCCTACAAACATGCGATTCACCAAAAGATAAATAAAACTAACAGAAGTTAGTAGTGCGGAAGTTGAGAGATAAATCATGCCGCCTTTGTCAGGATTTGAAAGATTTGCAATCAAGTCGGCCTTGGTCACTATTAAAACGATGATCATACAAAGAATACTGGCCGCAATGACAAGCATTCCATCCAAAAAAGCCGACGAGAGGTTCCAGACGTCTTCTGCGTACTCACTTACCTTAGGCGCTTGTGCAGTGATTTTCCCGGTGGATTTATTTTGAAAATCCAAGCGACGGTTTTTTTGCAAGGTTTTCAGAATTTCATCAACAGCAGATGAGGACGAAGATGTCTTAGGTTCAACAGCAGCTGGAGTTGTCGGCTTTCTTGGGAGCGGAGAGCGAAGTGGGTCCGCCACGTTCTCCTCAAGCAGAGCTAGGCCGGCGTTATTCAAGCTCTGAACGGGCTTACTTACCTCCAGGGACAAATCGAAATCCACAGCCTTTTGAGCAGATGTTTTCTTTTTGTGAAAACCTAAGCCCTCAGTTAGGGGCTTAAATTCAAATTCTTCAAATGGATCCATTCCATCTCCCTCCCGATGGGTCGATATATACATAGAAACATCAACACATCAGATCAAAGTCATACTTTAAAACGGACACAAGGGCCATGCAAGCCGTTTCCACTCTCAAAACTTGGGATCCGAGGGTCACTGGATGAAGGGCCAGAGTGCGTAATTTTTCGACCTCGTCATAGGAGAAACCACCTTCACTTCCCACAAATGCCCAAATTTCTTTGACAGGCTCGACTTCTATTTTTTTGCTCAGATAGTTTTTAATGCTGAGAGTCGAATGGCCTTCATATGCAAAAAGACCCATCACCGAAGCTTTTTGGTTAAATGTGCTTAAAAAAACATCAAGTCCGAGGGCAGTGCCAATCTGCATAAGATCGCCTCGGCCACTTTGCTGAGTTGCTGAGCGGATGATCTTGTTCCATCTTTCGACCTTATTCGCGGAGAGCGCGCCGGGAGTGCGAACAAAACTAAATTCTGTAAAAAGTGGCTGAATGCTTTTAACACCCATCTCAACGGCTTTTTCGACGATGGCATCCATTACTGGAAAGCGTGGAATAGCCAAAGCCAGATGAATATGAGGTTCTGGCAAAGTGGGAATGACACGCTCTTCAATCACACGGGCTTCTGCGGATTTTTTTCCAACGGATAGGACTTCGACCAGATAAGCTTTGCTGTCCTCGCTTAAGACCTCAAATTTAGAGCCTACTTCTTGGCGGCAAACACCGAAGATATGGTGGAAGATGTCACCCACAAATGTGATGCGCACACCATTAAGATCCTTTTTTTCAATCCAATAGCGACGCATGTTAGGCCTCCGTGGCGGCTTCAATTTCAGGCTTCTGAACCCAATATCCAACCCACTCTTCTTTTTCAAGCCGTCGAAGTACTTTTAAGTTAGAGGACTCAATAAATTTTTCAAAAAAAAGATTGTCTCTTTCAGTTAGAATTCCCGTAAGGAATAAAAAACCACCAGGCTTTAAAACGCGTAAAAGATCTTTTTTGATATTGATCAAAATACCATCGATGATGTTTGCAACCACCACATCATATTCGCCACGAACTTCTTCTAAAAGAGCATCCGAAATATTGATTTCTGTCATTTTATTGAGCTTAATATTTTCCTTAGCAACACGTCGCGCCTCAGGATCAATTTCGATTCCAGAAACCAAGCCGAATCCACTTTTCAGCGCAAGCATTGCCAAAAGGGCAGTGCCGGTGCCGACATCAAGAAGTGACCAGTCGGGAATGTTTTTTTTGTATTTCTCCGAAAGCTTGTGAATAAAGTAAGAGGCCATTTTGGTCGTTGCATGAGTCCCAGTGCCGAAAGCCATTCCTGGATCAATATAAATTGGATGCACACACTCTGGTGGAGGCTGAAGCCAAGAGGGAATGATCCAAAAGGGGCCTACGAGTTGAAACGGCTTAAAACTTTTTTTCCATTCCTCGAGCCAGTCCTTATTTTCTTCTTCAAAAAGGTCCCAAGTAATATTTTGATCAAGTTTTTCGAGACCTTTAAAAAATTCTTCAGTGGGTTTCTCCATGAAAAATATGTCAAGATCATGGTTCTTTATCGGAACTAAATCTGGCTCGTAGGTCAGATCAGGTTGCGTATAGGCGAGTGCCTCGGAGATGCCCGTAGCACCGTACTTAAAAGAATAAGAGGTGATATCATCCTCGAGAAGATTGGAAACGCGGTTTAGACGAATACGAAAATATGAACTCATCGGGTAAACCTAGCCTAAAAGTCTTCTTGGGTCTAGCTGGGAGTGCAGAACTTAAATTTATTGAGCTTTAGTAGCGGTTACGTTTGCGGTTTTCTTTTTGTAAGTGGGCTTGTTGTTATCAATGAAAGATCCCTTGAGATCTATTCTGTCCCCGCTCATTAAGCCAGTTTGCTCCAGCATTGGAAGTTCATCGCGGGAAAGAAGTTTATACTCGCGAGCAACAGAAATCTTTCCGTAAGTCGCAATCACACGAAGTTGCCCAACAGGAACGAGGATTTCTCCATAACCTTGAGAGCCGCTAGCATCACGAATTTGAATTTTACGAACAGCCGTGATTACAAGGTTTTTCTTAAGACCATCGGCTTCATTGCCATTAATGTAGAAGTCTTTATAGACAACATCGCTATCGGCAAGGGTGATGTTTCTACGTACATCCACAATACTAAGATCTTGTGCCATCACTGTGTGTGACACGATCAAAGATACAAAAGCCAAAAATCCTCGAGGTTTCATAAACATACTCCCGTTAGGAATTCATCGGCTGTTTCGTTTTGAAACTTGATGAGGCCATCGACTAGCTTTATTGGGAAACAATTGCACCTTGAAGAGTGCTATAGACTTTGTACCCGCCTGTGGTCTTGTAATAAATACTATTGTTGGCGGTATTGGAAGAGCCGACGATACCAAGGGAGGTTGAAACTTTGTACTGACCAACAACTTTCCCCTGCCCTGAGCCAGAAGTAATACCATGGGCCTGCCCAGGAGCTGTGAAAGTTTTGATATTATCCACAAGACTTTGAATAGACGCTTCCATAGAACAAGCACTGAGCATTAATGCCAGTGTCGCAAATACCAGAATGGACTGTAATTTTGCGGTTCTCATCAGCAACCTCTCATACTTAACTTATCGGCTAAAAACTCACTAAACTTGAAGCCTGAAAAGCAGGCGTATTCTTTTGAGACACTTTTTATGTTTTAGCCGTGATTGCAAGGGCCACAATCTAGTTAGCCCATTCCTATTTGCTTAGTATTTTACTATGCAACTCAAGCGTTAGGGTTTCGATTCTTTTACTTAATTGCTGGGTTATCTCGGTCAATTCTGTATTTTGCCTAAGCAACTCCACTAATTGCGCGGTCTGTTTGGCGGCGACGATTGCGCGCTCTTCGCTTGCCTGGGCGATGGCCTCTCTGTGTTGAGCATCTGCTTCAGCGTGAACTTTGTCCCGGTCAGCTTGCCTTGTTTGCGCTAATAAAATAAGTGGAGCGGCATAGGCTGCTTGTAAGCTAAAGGCTAAATTAAGGAGAATAAAAGGATAAATATCAAATGTGGCGAAACCAAAAACATTGATCAAAATCCAAATAGCCACGATGATCGTTTGCGTAATCAAGAAGACAGGCGTTCCGAAGAAACGGGCAAAGGCTTCTGCTCTCAATGCAAACCAATCATCGCCAAAGACTGAATTAAGGTGAAGATGTGGTAAATGAAACCGAAAAAAATTTTTGCCATTATCAATAGGCTCAGTTTTATTTTGGCTTGTTTTTCTAGTTTCCATATTTAATCTCCAAGATTTATTCAAAGAACATCTTGAATGGCTTTATATACATTCGGGCAGTGATTTTCGAGACTCCCTGAGTCGAAACCTATGGTCTTTAGAAGAAATGGACTTTTATTGTAAAGGCATCTAAGTTCATCCAATAAATTAATGCAGAATAAGGAACTTCATGTTGCCTCATCATCTGGAGCCACCACGTGGTTTTTTTGCACGAACAAAACGATTTTTAATCGGAAGCCCGAAGGACTTTTCGGACACCTCACTCTTTCACAAAATTTCTTTAATTCCATTTCTAGCCTGGATTGGACTGGGGGCGGACGGTTTGTCATCCTCCTCTTATGGACCCGAAGAGGCCTTCAAAACCCTTAGAGAACACACATATTTAGCCATTCCGATTGCGCTCATGATGGGCTTTACGGTTTTTATCATTTCTGCGGCGTATAGACGGATTATCGAAGAGTTTCCGTACGGGGGCGGTGGTTATGTCGTGGCGAGCAAACTGCTCGGTCACAAGGCTGGAGTCATTTCGGGATGCGCACTGATAGTCGATTACATTCTAACGATCACTGTATCTGTTGCGGCTGCAGGGGATGCCCTTTTTAGCTTTCTTCCAATGCATTGGCATTTTCTCAAAATTTCTGTCGAGGTTTTTTTCATAATGTTTCTGACGATTCTGAATATACGGGGCGCGAAGGAATCTGTGATTGTTCTGACGCCGATTTTTATTATTTTCCTATTAACTCATATTTTTGGTATTTTCGGCGGGATTTTTTGGCACCTATCAGAATTTTCGACGGTAACAGAACATGTGGCGAGTGGTTTTCAAAATGGCGTTCATTCTTTAGGTTTTGGCGCCTTGTTTCTACTTTTCATTCATGCGTACTCGATGGGTGGGGGAACCTACACTGGAATTGAGGCGGTGTCGAATGGGCTTCCAATTATGCGAGAACCAAAGGTAAAGACTGGAAAGCGAACCATGGTTTACATGGCCGTGTCGCTGGCGTTCACTGCTGCGGGCTTATTGCTTTGTTATTTACTCTGGGGAATCACTCCGATCGAGGGTAAAACCATGAACGCCGTTTTATTTGAGAAAATGGCAGTCAATCTACCTTTTGGTTCGACATTAGTGATTATCACTCTGCTTTCTGAGGGTCTTTTGCTCGTGGTTGCCGCCCAGGCTGGTTTTATTGACGGACCACGCGTTCTCGCAAATATGGCGGTTGACTCTTGGTTTCCGCGTCGATTCGCCGCGCTATCTGAACGGCTGACAACAGGCAATGGTATCATCATCATGGGAATTACCTCTCTCCTGGCTTTGTTGTATACACATGGTGATGTCGGGGCCTTGGTGGTCATGTACAGCATCAACGTGTTTCTAACTTTTTCGTTGTCAATTTTTGGTATGCTCAAGTCTTATATTGCGGAGAAAAAACCTCGTCGAACCAGCGGCATTTTAATTTTCTCCGCAGGCTTTATTTTATGTGCGACAATCCTAGTGATTACAGTGATAGAAAAATTCACTGAAGGTGGGTGGGTCACCCTATTGGTGACGTCAGTTCTGGTCCTGATGTGTTTAGCGATTCGAGGCCACTATCATAAAGTGGCAAAAAAGCTTCGCCATTTACAAGTTGATGTCAATGAGCTTTGTTGCCAACCCGTGGCCCCAGTGCGGGAAGGACAAATTCCACGCTCGGCGGCCATCTTAGTTGCTGGTTATGGGGGCCTTGGTCTACAAACAGTAAAGAGTGTTCTCGAGAACTTCCCCGGAGTTTTTCAAAATTTTATTTTTATTTCTGTTGGCGTGATCGACTCTGGTGTTTTTAAAGGTGAGGAAGAAATTCACCGCTTAGAAATGGAAACGATGAAAATGCTTTCCAAATATGTTGTTTTAATGAAAGGCTTAGGGGTACAGGCGGACTTCCGATACGCCATTGGAACTGAGGTTGTCCAAGAAGGGTTTTATGTTTGCCATGAAATTGCTCAAGACCTTCCACACACTACCTTTTTCACAGGAAAGGTAATTTTTGAAAAAGAGCAATGGTTTGATAAAATTCTTCACAATGAAACAGCGTTTTCTTTGCAAAAACGCCTGCAAATCGCTGGTCATACAATGGTGATCATGCCGGCAAAGGTAAATTGACGCGAATTGCCTAAAGATAAAGATTTTGTATTACGACAAGGCATTGAATTCATGCAATATCCGTTTGATTTGAAATTGAGGTAAGTCTAAAATAGAGTGTCAGTTTTTTAGTATGAATAGGAGCTTTTATGGATCTACAAAAACATGCGGCAAATGAGCCTCAAGCCTCCAAAGACTTTAACAAAATTGATTTACTTCAAAACTTTAGCCAAGAGATTCGCTCTCCGATTAACACGATAATTGGGTTTGCCAGTCTTCTAAAGAATAACTCCCTTCCAAAAGGTGATCGAGATCACTTCGTGAATCAGATTATTTCCAATGGAGATCGGGTTTTGCAAATTTTGGAAAATACATTTCAAATGTCAAAGCCACATATGTTTGGGACCCAACGTGAGCCCGCCTTGTTTAATGTCAGTGAAATGGTCTATGATGTCGTCCATTCATTAACACCTGTTGCAGGACAAAAAAAAATCGACATCTATGTTGTTTTTAGAAATCCAATTCCTGAAACAATCACTTCTGATCCATTAAAAATTAGACAGATATTAACAAATATTCTAGGCAACGCAATTCGCTATAGCGGCGGCGAGGGCTTTATTTTGGTCTCACTTGATTACCAAGCTTCGGAGGGTGCGAGTTCAAATTTTGTGCTTGAGATCGATGATTCTGCGGTTCGCGCTTCGGACGTGCGAATTCATGCTGACTTCGATCAGCAAGGCGGCCCTCAGTCTGGTTTAAATCAAGCGGCCTTACTCCATCGACCCGGTCTGATTTTATCCCAAAAATTTGCTGCAGACCTAGGCGGCGAACTTGTCGTCAGGTTGAGTGAGCTGGGTGAAGGACATTGTTTTTCATTGATGGTACCAACCGGAGATATCGGGAGCGGCGTTTTTTTGAAAAAACGAAAAACTCCCTCTCTGAAGAAAAAAATAGTCAATACTTTGAAAAGATCGAATCGGCTAAAAAATGTTCGTATTCTGCTTGCCGAGGACTCTTCAATTAGTGAAATCCTCATCAGCTCCTACCTTGGCAAAGAGGGTGCGGATCTTACTTTTGTGAGCAACGGTATAGAGGCCATTGATGCGGTTAAAAATCAAACTTTTGATTTAATTTTAATGGATATTCAGATGCCTGTGCTTGATGGACTTGAGGCCACTCGGCAGATCCGACAATTAGGATTTCAAAATCCAATTATTGCAATGACTGGCCAGGCATTCCGTGATGACGTTGAAAAATCACTTGTAGCTGGTTGCGATACTCATTTAACCAAACCGGTATCAAAAGAAGCACTCATTGCTGAAATTCAAAAAAGGGTTTTTAACTAGAAACTGCTTGGGAGGTTTCTAGTTTTTAATGCACACCGCCCAAGTGGCATTATTAGAGCAGTGGCAATCATAATGTTGAAACGTTAAAGTGTAACCCGTTGGGCAGGTAAAATTATTGCCTGTCCAGTTCCCATCCCATTTGGGCATTATACCATAGCCAACCGGAACATCTGAACTGCCGGAAGTACAACCAGTTATTTTTTTTGCATTTATTGGATCCGTAGACTTTGTTGTAATTATACTTTGTAAGATAATAGGGCGAAGTTGCCTTATAAGCGCCCCATTAAAAGCGATAATAAGATCTGCCTTATATTGATCTGCAATTCCAGTACTTATAAAATTTGTCAGAGTGATAGAGTTTACCTTTAATGACTCTGCCATTGGCGAAGGGGCGGAGCCTGTTTGAATAATAAAAGGTGATCCAACAGCTGAGCTTGCATGAAGTCCGCTAAGGTTGATGACAGTTGCCGCAGCAGTGGTGGCACTGGTTGTATCTATCGTATATGGGGCACTGGCATTTAAGGCATTATTTGACAACTCAGCTGTGCAAACTGAGCCATCTGCTAGCGAAGTTAAAAGAAGTTTTTCAATATCAATTTTTGCAAGCACTTCTGTGAGGCTTCTGGCCTCTCGCTGTTGAGCGACCATATAAGAGGACATTCCTATCATGATAATGGAAAGGATTCCAAGTGAAACCAGGAGTTCGACTAAACTCATTCCCGAGCTTGTATTTCGCATGTGGCCCCCTTTTAAGACTAAATCGTACTTATTGGCTTTAAAAGAAATTTCTTAGCATGTCTCATTTTGAGATCTCGTCGTCCAGCTTCTCCATAGTTGGACCTAAAGTTTGTTCTCGAGAGCGCCGATAAGTAAATAGTAAACAAAACTTTAGTTAATAATTGTTTATTCTTTCTTTGCTTTTGTTGCGGAGGCGGGTGGTAGGGTTATGTTTAAATTAGCTCTTAAATATAGCATAATTCTATCATTTTTCACTTTTTTGCCATTTTGTACGAAAAAAAAATCTGGATACGCTCCGTCGATTTTGAATCAACCACTGATCCATTCGATAACCTCGAATGGATCAGACACCCTTTACTGTAGTCTTGCGGGAGGGTGTTCTGTCGTTGTTGTTGGCGAAAATTTTTATACTGAATCCAAGGTATATATTGGCAATGCTGAATGCACAGGGGAGGTTTTAACTGATGTCACAGTTTCTGGACAAGCATTGAAGCAAATCTCCTGCACCGCTGGAGCCGGTCGATCAGGAGTATTTGATGTTTACGTTAAAAATTTTGATGCGCAGATAAGTAAATTCATAGATGGGATTGATCCAGCGACTATGCAATTTAGTTATGCCACCTTTATTTACATCGGAAATTCAAATAGCCCCGGCGAGGTTCTTGGGTATGCACAAAATCCATTAACAGGTGCTATTGGCCCAATAGCGGGAAGCCCTTTTTCTATCGCAGGGCAAAACAATACCTACGGAGTTGTTTTGCATCCAAAGAACACTTTTATTTACTCTGCGAATGTGAGTTCTGGATCCATTTCTATATATTCAATTAATCCCTCAAGCGGGAGCTTGACAAGCAATGGGGCTGTTTTATCTATTGCAGGAAATTCTTCGTCTGGTGCAAATGGTTTGGCAATTGATCCTGCCGGAAAATTTCTTTATGTGACGAACTTCACTGCGAACAATATCTCCGGTTTTTCAATTGCTTCAGACGGGAGCTTGACATCGATTCCAGGAAGTCCATTCAGCGCAGGAACTGGGAGTACTTTAAATGGTATCGCCGTCGATCCATCTGGAAAATTTGTTTATGCGGCGGCAATGGGAGGCTCGGGCTCTCTTTTAGGATATTCCATTGATGAAACAACTGGAGCATTAACAGCGATATCTGGAAGCCCCTTTTCTAATACTTTTGATGCAACTCCGTTGACGGGCGACGGAGTAAATATTCATCCCAATGGAAAATGGATTTATATGGGACTTGCAGGTCAAAATAAAATGGCTGCATTTTCTATTGATCAAACGACCGGAGTGTTGACGATGATTCAGGCACCCGTTTCTAATGGGGGTTTTGCGAACAATCAGGGCGCGGGCTCACAGGTGCACCCCAATGGTAAGTTTTTATATTCAACGGCTTTTCAAAACTGCGGGGCTGTTTGTGCAATGGATAAGCAAGTTATTATTTATTCAATCGATCAAACAACTGGTTCGCTCACTTTAATTTCACCAACGAAGGCAAGTAGTGTGTACTCATCACTAACGACTGCGGGTGGGCCAAATGATATTCGAATTGATACCAATGGGGAGTTTGCCTACACGTGCAATTCTTATCGAGGTCCTTCAATTAATGCCTATCGTGTGGACGGTGCAACAGGGGCACTGACGGCTTTGCCTACGCCATCTTACCCTGTAACGGCACTAAGTTTCGGGCCTGGAATTATGGTCATAACTAAAGAGTATAATGGTATTTAATTAAATCCTGTAATTTATTTTCCAGCAAAGTTCATCAGAATCAATCCCAACCCCGCGCGTGATGATTTTATCGGGTCTGCTGTACTATCAGAAAAACTATCATTGGCATACTCAATATAATAACCAAAAATGCCCTTGTAATGTTTTATAAATCTTACTTTGTACCCTGTGCCCTTGTATTTTATTGAAAGACCTGAGACTGTTTGTTGCTCAAGTGTATAAAAATGATTGAAGTTGTAATTGATTAAAAGTCCCCATTCAGGTTTTAAAAAACCAATGATCAAGGCTGAAACATTGCCAGAGCCCGTTAAATTTTGATTTCCAACAGAAGATGGGTCGGTTAATTGATTGGAGATATAATATTCATAGGATAAGCCCAAATTAAATTTACCGAGCTTAAATGAGATGTCGAGATCAAAAGGATTTATGGCCATAGCTCGTGTTTCAGTGTTACTTGCGTTTCCCATCCGGCCATAAGCGCCACCAAGGCTTAGGCCAGCGTTCCAAGGCACGGCGTTAGCCTTGTTTGTGATAAAAATAAGAGTTACAAGCAAAAAAAATCTCATGCATTCACTAATGCATAATGAAGAGCTGGAATCAAGAGTCTTATTGATTGTGCGTCTTGAATGAATGTCAGAGTTTTGTTTTTATTTCTCAGTCGGATTGACCCTATTCAGAGATAAACATATACAGACATGATCAACTAAATTGTAATCCAATAGGGAGCTAAATATGTATTTTACGAATCGAATTTTATTGGGAATAATGACTTTTGTTGCATTGCAAACTTCGGTTGCTGTGGCCGCGGATATTACGGGTGCGGGCTCTACTTTTGTGTACCCTCTTATTGCTAAATGGGCTGATGCTTATAAAAAAGAGACGGGTCATAGCATCAATTATCAATCCATTGGTTCAGGCGGCGGTATTAAACAAATTGAAAGCAAAACGGTGGATTTTGGGGCAACTGATATGCCGCTTAAACCAGAAGAACTGGAAAAAGAGGGCCTTGTCCAGTTTCCTGTTGTAAATGGGGCTGATGTGCCAGTTGTTCATATCGCGGGAATTGAGGCCGGTCAGCTAAAGCTAACAGGTGTTATTCTTGCCGATATTTACTTGGGTAAAATTAAGAAATGGAATGACTCAGCTATTCGCTCCTTAAACGCGAGTTTAAAGCTGCCAGATCAAGCTATTACGGTCGTGCACAGGTCTGATGGTTCAGGTACAACTTTTATTTGGGCAAATTATCTTTCTAAGGTAAGTGCTGAATGGAAAACAAAAGTTGGTGAAGGCACCTCATTAAACTGGCCGACTGGCGTTGGTGGAAAAGGCAATGAGGGTGTTGCTTCCTACGTGAAGCAAATTGATGGTGCGATAGGATATGTTGAATACGCTTATGCACATCAAAATAAAATGGCTCACGCCCAAGTCAAGAATCTAGCCGGAATGTTTGTGCAGCCAACAAGCGAAACTTTTAGTGCAGCAGCCAGTGGAGCTGAGTGGGGGAAGGCAAAAAATTATTATTTAATTTTGACAAATGCACCTGGTAAAAACAGCTGGCCAATTGCAGGATCGACTTTCGTACTTATGCAAAAGGTTCAAGATAAGCCTGAGCAAGGAAAAGAAGTTCTAAAGTTCTTCAAATGGGCTTTTGAAAAAGGAAACGGTATGGCGACAGAACTTTTTTATGTCCCGCTGGCTCCGAATGTCGTGAAAATGATCGAAAAAACCTGGAAAGCTGAGCTTAAGGGCTCGGATGGTAAAGCTATTGCGACAAGCCTGTAACGAAGAGATAGGCCAGCCTTCAAATCAGTGGGATATTCGACTAAGGCGTCAAAGACTCTTGGATAATATTTTTAGGAGTGTTACGCGTTTTTTCGCCTTTGTCGTGCTACTCATTCTCGTCGGTATTTTAGCAACTCTTTTTATAGGCAGCCTTCCTGCGATTAAAGCTTTCGGTTTTAATTTTTTTAGAACCACAGAGTGGGACCCGGTGGCTAAACAGTTCGGAGCGCTGGTCCCAATTTATGGGACCATTGCTACCTCTGTTATAGCACTGGCTATTGGCGTTCCAATTAGCTTTGGAATTGCTTTGTTTTTGACTGAATTAGCCCCGCGAGCCCTAAAGGTCCCTTTAGGAATAGCTATTGAACTTCTAGCTGCCATACCAAGTATTATTTATGGAATGTGGGGGCTTTTTGTTTTCGCCCCTTTTTTCGCAAAAAATATTGAACCCTGGGTTAATGATAATCTTGGAGCTCTTCCAGTCGTTGGAAGTCTGTTTCGTGGGCCGCCAATGGGAATTGGACTTTTCACGGCAGGACTTATTCTAGCCATCATGATTATTCCGTTTATTTCCGCAGTTATGCGGGACGTATTTGAGACAGTTCCACCGATGCTAAAAGAGTCAGCTTATGGCTTGGGCGCCACGACATGGGAGGTTGTTTGGAGCCTTGTGCTCCCATACACCCGGGTTGGGTCAATTGGCGGAGTCATGCTGGGTCTGGGGCGCGCTCTTGGAGAAACAATGGCAGTTACTTTTGTCATAGGCAATGCACACGAACTCTCGGCATCACTTTTAATGCCCGGTAATACGATCTCCTCTGCGCTTGCAAATGAATTCACCGAGGCTGTTGGCGATCTTTATACATCATCTTTAATTGAGCTTGGTCTTATCCTTTTTATTATTTCGTTCATTGTTGTTGGACTTGCTAAAATACTCCTCTTACGCTTAAAGAAAGCAGAGGGGGCCCAGACTTGAGAAAGTCTACGAAGCATTTAGTAATTCGCAGAAAGCTGATCAATTATTCTGCGCTCTTGCTCTCATGTCTTGCGATGGGAGTCGGGATTTTTTTTCTTGGGGCCATCCTATGGACATTGGTGCAAAAAGGTTTACCAGCGCTGACCTTACGAGCTATCACAGAAATGACACCTCCTCCTGGGGGGTCCGGAGGATTGCTAAATGCGATCGTAGGAAGCCTTATATTAACTGGTCTTGGAACTGCGGTGGGGACTCCGATTGGAATTTTAGCGGGAACCTATCTGGCCGAGTTCGCAGTGGGCAGTCGATTTGCTTCAATAGTTCGTTTTGTTAATAGCATTCTTTTATCTAGTCCATCCGTTGTCATTGGTTTTTTTGTTTATGCAGTTATTGTCGTCAAAATTGGACACTTTGCTGGCTGGGCAGGCGCACTGGCTTTGGCTATAATTATTATTCCGGTCGTTGCAGCTAGCACTGAAAATATGTTGAGGCTCGTTCCCAACAGTCTTCGTGAAGCGGCTGCCGCGATTGGTGCCCCACAATGGAAAATCACTCTGTTCATCACGTACCGTGCTGCTAAATCGGGAATTTTCACTGGTATTCTTTTAGGGGTGGCAAGAATTAGCGGCGAGACCGCTCCGCTTTTATTCACATCACTGAATAACCAGTTTTGGAGTTTGGACCTTTCTAAACCTATGGCGAATCTTCCCGTTGTTATTTTTCAGTTTGCAATGAGTCCCTATGAAGACTGGCAGCATCTGGCTTGGGCCGGGGCTCTCATAATTACTCTGAGTGTTCTTGTGTTGAATATTGCCGCCCGTTTTTTATTAGGCACTAGGGCGAGCCGAGGATAGGACTGTATGTTTACAAATAATAATAACAAGCCGAATGTAGCGAAAATAGTCGTTAAGGATTTAAACTTCTATTATGGTCAATTCCATGCAGTGAAATCTATTTGCATGACTATTCCGGAAAAAAAAGTATCCGCTTTCATTGGCCCCTCTGGTTGTGGAAAATCGACCTTGCTTCGAACATTTAATCGAATGTATGAGCTTTATCCAAAGCAAAGAGTTACAGGTCAGGTACTTTTGAACGGGTCTAATATTTTGGATGCCAAACAAGATGTTAATAAACTTCGCTCTAAAATCGGTATGGTTTTTCAAAAGCCAACACCATTTCCAATGTCAATTTTTGATAACGTTGCTTTTGGTGTAAGACTTTATGAGGATCTCGGAAGGAATCGCCTGGAGGAACGAGTGATTTGGGCGCTTAAAAAGGCCTCACTGTGGGAAGAGGTAAAAGATAAACTTAAGCAAAACGGCACAAGTCTTTCGGGTGGTCAGCAGCAGCGTCTGTGTATTGCCCGCGCAATTGCTGTAAAGCCTGAAGTTTTACTTTTAGATGAGCCTACATCAGCTCTTGATCCTATTTCCACAGCACGTATTGAGGAGCTTATCCAAGAGTTAAAAAAAGATTACACTCTTTTAATTGTTACCCACAATATGCAGCAAGCAGCAAGGACCTCAGACTTTACTGCATTTATATACATGGGTGAGCTTATCGAGTTTGAAGAGACTGCGAAGATTTTTTCTACACCAACACAAAAACTCACCGAGGATTACGTCACAGGCCATTTTGGATAAGTACAAAATGGCGCAGGCCCGCAGCGATTATATCTGACCGAGTCCCCCATCAGCAGTAATGTCTGCTCCACAAAGATAGCTAGAGTCGCTAGAGGCAAGAAAAAGTACCACCTTTGCCATCTCTTCAGCTGTGCCAAAACGCTTAGCGGGAACGCTTGTTTTTAATCCTTCGGCAAAAGCATTCAATTGATCTGCCGGCATGCCCATTTTTGCGTAAATTGGTGTGTCAATTGGCCCAGGAGATAGGACATTGAATCGAACATTCTCAACAGGAAACTCAGAGGTCCATGATCGCGCAAAGCTGCGCACGGCCGCCTTCGTTGCGGCATAAACCGAAGCTCCTGCAAATCCCTTATCTTTTGCCACAGAAGCATTTAGAACTACAGAGCTGCCTTTGCTAAGCAGAGGTAAGGCCTTGGCCACAGTAAAATAAAGAGCTTTTACATTGGTATTGAATTGAGCATCAAAAAAATCAGCATCGCTGTCCGGAGTGGGACGAAACATCGCAATGCCGGCGTTGGCAAACAACACATCCAACTTTCCGTACTTCGTCTTAATATGACTATAGAGGTGGTCAAGATCAGTGCTTCGATTGATGTCGGTTTGTACCACATCGAAGGCCGTGCCGAACTCCGCCTGGGCCTTTTGGTAAGTCTCTTTTGAGCGAGCGGTGATAATGATTTTAGCACCCTGCTCTTTAAAGAGTTTCGCAGCTGCCAGGCCAATTCCTGAGTTGCCACCAGTGATGAGGGCTATTTTTCCTGTTAGTTTATTCATAGAGTGCTCCTTTTATATTGAACTATTTGGTTCAAAATAACAGGCTTGAGCAAAAAAGCAAATAAAATATTGAACTAACTGGTTCAATACAATATTATCAGGACGTGGGTAGACCTAAGGGCTTTTCAAGAAAACAAGTTTTAGATACAATGATTCAAGTTTTTTGGAGAAAAGGATTTTCCGACTCGAGTCTTCAGGATCTGGAAAAAGCCACTGGGGTTAACAAGTCTGGCCTCTATTCTGAGTTTAAAGACAAGGACGAGATTTTTTTGGAAAGCCTCAAGCATTATGCTGAATCAACTGCCGTGCTTGAGCTGTTGTCTAAAGATCCGTTGGGTTGGGCCAATATTGAGGCGTTCCTTCTTTTGGGGAGTCAAGCAACCGGGCAGAAGGGTTGTTTAATGGCAAACACAGTTCGGGAAATTTCTATTATTCCACAAAAATCAAAGTCTCTCATCATTGATCATATGGTTTTGGTTAAAGACGCGATTCTTAAAAACCTTGAGGCTGTGGACTTGAGCGGAAATACAAATCAGGTGGCAGACTTAATTTTAACCTTCAATTCCGGCCTTTGTCTTACGCTAAACCTTGGGTCAAAGGGCACAGTAAAAAATCAAGTTAGTGATTTTTTAAATTTACTTAAGAAGCCTTCTTCTTAAGTAAATTCCGCTTTATCTTGACGCCCTGGAATCACAAGTTCAATTACGACTTCGGTCGGCAGACTTGACATCTATTTAGTCTGTCGAATAAATGGGAGTTCTTAACGTCCTGATTGTCAGATGAAGCCCGGTGAAAATCCGGCACTGTCCCGCAACGGTTAGCAAGATGTTCTTGTAAGTCCGAGCTCTGTTTCAGGTTTTCCCCGCTCTCTCGGATGAAGAGGTTATTATGCGCGCAGCAAATTTATTTCAGATTATTTGTTTTTTTGTAATCCTTACCTCCTCACCCTATGCAGGGGCGCAAGAGGTCATCGTCGAAGCAACAAACATCAACGAAGGCAAGATTGAACCGTCACGATCGGCAAGGATTATTAGTGAAAGTGAGTTAAGGCTTCAAAAAGCTACGACTGTAGCCGATGTCTTAAGAAGTATTCCAGGTTTAGAGGTCGTACGACAAGGTGGCGTCGGGCAAACAACGTCAGTGTTTATTCGCGGAGCGAGATCAGAAGACACTTTGGTTTTGATTGATGGAATGGAGGCAAACGACGCGATGTCACCAGCATGCGGCTTCGACTTTTCCAGCATGATGACTGAAAATATCGAAAGAATCGAAATTTATCGCGGGCCGCAAAGCGTTCGCTTTGGTGCTGGAGCTTTAGGTGGCGTCATCAACATCATTACCAAAGAAGGAGCGGCTAAGTCGCAGTTCAATTACCTAGCTGAGGCGGGATCGTTTCAAACAGACCGGGAAGCTCTTAGCAGCAATGGAAAAACAGGAGACCTCGCGTATTCGCTAGGTTTAGAGCGTTTTTCAAGCCGTGGTTTCTCGGCAGCATCTGAAAGATCAGGAAATACAGAGCCTGATGGTACTTCTATTGGTTCAATATCTGCCAAACTTGTATGGAACATTACAAGGACGGCAAAGGCGCAAGCAACAATTCGGTATACCGATGCAAATATTGAAATTGATTCTCATGGCGGGGTCGGCGGTGATGATCCGAACAACACAACGCAGGCGAAACAGGTTATCACAGGCCTTTCAGCAAGTGATAGATTCTTTGATGAACATCTGAAGTCTACTTTTGGACTTTCTTATTCCGAAGTCGATCGTACTGGTCGCAATGAGCCTAATATCGGTAATACGACAGACTCAAGGGATCATTTTCTAAGTGAAAATCGCAAAGTTCATTTAGAAAATGAACTGACTATTGGCGAATACAGTACGTTTCGCCTCGGCATACAAGGGCGCGATGAAAGCGGTCTGTCTAATTCAATACTTAACGGAACTCCCACAAGTGTAGATCGTAAGGATCAATCTGTTCTTGGCGAGTCACTGACTTATCTTTTTGAAAGTGAGAGCTGGTTTTTTGATATAGGTTCCCGTGCTGATCACAGCTCCAAGGTCGGTGCCATTTCAAGTTACAGAACATCCTTCGGTCGAAAGTTTTTGGAAAGTGAAGCCAAAGCTTATGTCAGCTACGGAACTGGCTTTAAGTTGCCAAGCTTGTATCAGCTCTACTCGACCTATGGAGATCAAAATCTCAAACAGGAGGACTCAGATACTATTGAATCCACTGTTGAGAAAAAAATCGGAATGAATTCTCTGGTAATAATCACGGCTTTTGAAAACCATTACCGAAATTTGATCGACTACAATATGGCAACCAGTCGTTACTTTAACCTTTCTAAAGCGCGCAGTCGTGGTTTTGAATTTCAGGCTTCATCGACCGTCAAAAGGGCACTCACATTAAAAGGAAGCTATGCATATCTTGAAACGGTCGATGAGACGACAGGTCTCAAACTTCTCCGTCGACCACAAAATGCGTGGACGGCTGTAGGAATATACAAGATAGCTGCTTACGAAATTTCGGGTCAGTATAGTTTCCGTGGTGAGCGTGATGATATAGATCCAGTATCCTTTCAACGAATTTCAAATGGCTCTTATGATCTAGTGAACGTTGGCGGCAGTTACCAATTCAAAGATTGGTTGAAGGTTTACGCCCGAATTGAAAACGTCTTTGATCGAAAATACGAAGAGGTTGCCGGCTATGGGACGGCGGGACAATCCATTTACGCTGGTCTTTCGGGGGATTTTTGAAGCCCCCGAAGTCATCCTCCATTTTTCGTGACACCTGTTTTTTTCTCTTCTCAGTAGTGCTTCATGTTTTGGTCGTCTTATCTCTTCTTAAAATGGATTCGTCGTCCAAGTCTGGAACTATAGCCATACAGGTTAAATATCTGAATGAGGGGGCATCGAAGGCACAATCTATGCCTGTGCCGACTCGGCGAAAAATTACAACGGGCTTCGCCAAAGAGCCTCAAGCCCCAGACAATCAAGTTACAAATTCTTCTTCAGTAGAGGCCAGCGGAGATTCGCGTGAAGGGTTTACAGTTTTAGGGAAAGATCTTGGTATTGTCGCTATTTACCCTCGAATGTCTCGTGTCCTTGGTGAATCTGGTAAAGTTCTTGTTGAAGTAACTCAGGGTGATTTACATTTTCTCCCACGTGTGGTCTTATCCAGCGGATTTCCAAGGCTTGATGAGTCCGCACTCAGTGCTACTCAAAGTGCAATAGGGAGCGGTCTATTATCTGCGTATTTGAAAGATAGAAATAGCATTCAGGTGAGTTTTATTTTTCGCTTAGTTAAAAATAAAGATGAAATCAAGGGAGAGTGAGCGTGGTGATGCGAATGGGAATAAGAAAGATTGTTTTAGGACTTCTTATAGGTTTTGCTTCTTTAAGCGTACAAGCTGTCACGATCAAGGTTATTGGCGAAAAGGGTGCCATGCTTTTTGAGTCGAAAATTGAAAGTCAAATTCCTTCGGATGTGGGAACGGTGAGTGTTCTTGCTTTTGATTTGGGCCACGTAGATTACGAAGGTGACTCCTCGAGTATCTCGAAAATTTATAATCTTGGTCAAAACATTGAGGTCGTTTCGGATACCGAAATGAAGGCCCATGGCTGGTGTTTTGCAATCAACGGTCAGGTACCCGAAACAATGCCAGACAAAACTGAAGTCCTTAATCAGGATACCACTATTGAATGGTATTATGCCTATGCACATTACAAAGATGGAGACTGGATTGGTCAATGCGTGCGTGACTAAAATCAAGAAATGTGAACGCTGCGGTTCAGAGTTTAGCTGCACACCTGACAAAGGCTGCAATTGTTGGTGTAAACTGATTGCCTCAACTAATCCCATCCCGCCCCAATATCAAGACTGTCTATGCCCAAAATGTTTAGAGAGCTTTCTAACTAATGCAACAACAGTACAAAGTTCAGAGGAGCTTGTTGAGGGCACTGATTTCTTTCTTGAGCATCGACTCATGGTTTTTACACGCGAATATCACATTAAGCGTGGCCATTGCTGTCAGAGTGGGTGTCGCTTTTGTCCCTATTAGTAAACTTTTTATACCTATGAACCCAGGTATCAAGCGGGTGAGAAAATTGGTGGACCCAACCAGAGTCGAACTGGTGACTTATCCATGCCATGGACATATGATCCCAACTTCACCATGGGCCCGTTTTTTACTCTACTTGCCACTTTCCCTGATGACAACACTACTTGCGAATTTTTTAAAATTATTCTCGGTCATGAGAGAAGAGATACCCCTGAAAAAATTCAAGAAAGAATATTGTCCAGAGCTTAAATTATGATTTTAGAACCGTAGAACTATAGATTGCGCCTGAGATTTTATTGTTTTGGGATTAAACTACAGCAATACGATTGTGTAGTCCTTCATTTTTTTTGGCTGCGTAGGTGGAGTAAACATTTGCCAGTATTGTTCTAGAAATTGGAAGTATTCTTCCATCGTCATGATTTGGCTCCTTTTAACTTTGCAATTTCGGGCCACTCGTCAAAGAGGTCTGAGTATTTTTTAACCGCCTCCATGTCCAGATTTGGCAATGCCAGAAGTCTTTGAATGTCGGCTTTATCTTGAAGTTCGCGGGATGAATCATTTTTATAGGCTTGAATTTTTAAACCGATCAAGTCCTCGGGCTTCAGTACGTATACTCCCAGTGACGAGTTTGGCTGAGCTCTTGTTAGCATGGCTTGGCTTAAAGGGCGATTTGCCAATAGAATATCGATGAAGCCTGGGCCGGTGAACTGCAGGACTTCTGCAGACTCATGCTGAAGCAAATAGCCTTTAGCGAGAAATACTTTTTTTATAATTTCCCTTTTTGTTCCATCCGCCAGCAGATCAATATCCGCCGTGGCTCGATGATACCCATAGACGGCAAGGGCGAAACCACCGATGAGTGCATGCGGAATGCCTTCCATGTTTAGAATGGAGTGGGCATCAGTAAGCGTTTTTCTTAAGTTAATCACCTATTGATGGTATCAATGTAAGGGATGATCTGAAATAGAAAATAGAAAATTTTTTTAAAAAATTGGATGGGGTGGCTGGACTCGAACCAGCGAATGGCAGAATCAAAATCTGCTAACTTACCAACTTGTCGACACCCCAACATGAGTTGACAACGAGCTTTGTAAATTAAAAAAAAGCAGTTCCGAGAGCAAGCAAATTCTCGGAATCTCTCAAATTCACAGTAGGTTAATGCGGCGCAATACTAGAAAGAAGGCCATACCTACAAATCCTGACGTTTTAGTTTTGTTAGGGTGGCGCCCATGGATTTTAATTCTTTTTCGTAGGCATCAAAGACCATATCCTCAATTTCTGCCCGTGTTTCCTGATTAAGTGGGTGGGCAATATCGCGAAATTGGCCATCTTTGCGCTTCTTGCTCGGCATTGCTACAAAGAGCCCATCCGGCCCTTGAATAATTTTGAGATCCCTGACCACAAAGCTGTTATCAATGGTGATCGAAACATAAGCCTTAAGCCTTTCCTCGTTCACAGGAAAGACTTTAACTTCGGTGATCTTCATGTGTCCATCCCTTGCTGTTACGTGCTCGATTAGGGGACTATGAGTATTTGTATCTTTCTGCTCTTCCATATAAACCATCGGTTGTTTCGAATTAAATCTTGATACCTAAGGCTAAATTAACTGAACTAGATCACTTTTGTATGAACAAAATGTCTCCTTTTGGAATGCAGTCAAAAAACATAAAAAAACCCATGTCTCAACATGGGTTTTTTTATGAAAGATCTTTTTTATCTTGTAATTATTTAATTATTTTTATTTTACCTCAAACGATACAATTAGTAGGCGATTGCCTCGAGCGAGTCTTAAAGTATTGACGCCTCTTTTAAGATTTTTAGCGACATCTAGGGCTTTTTTGACCTCTTTCTTATTTACATCTAAAATGAGGTCTCCAACCTGTAAATTGGCCATGGCTGCAAGGCTGCCGCGTTCTACTTCGATGATCATTGGCTTTTTAATATCACCTGGGATTTGAAATTCCATGTGCAAGTCCTCATTCAGATCGGCAACGCTAAAGCCCAAATTGAAAGGAGCTTTTTGGCCTGAATATTTTTTGTGAATCTCCCGATCTTTGTTCATGGATGCAAAGTCAGGTCTTGCGATCACAGTCACTTTCATGTGAATGGGCTTGCGATCGCGGATTACCTTGATCGTTGCAGAGCTACCAATTTTAGTGTCACTCACAGCGTCTACCAGATCGGTAGAGCTTTTGATTTTTTTACCATTGAATTCAATGACAATATCGTAAGGGCGAAGTCCTGCTTTAATGGCGGGCCCTTTGCTTTTAAGCGCTGTGATGACGGCACCCTCGGGTTCTTGCAGACCCAAGTACTCTGGATCAATATTAGGATCCAGATCGCCAAGACTTGCACCGATATAACCTTCTTCAATGCGACCACTTTTTTCAAGCTGTGGAATGATTGCCTTTACTTCGTCAATGGGAATCGCAAAACCAATGCCCTGGGCTCTTGCATCGATGGCCGAGTTCACGCCAATTACATAGCCCTTGGTGTTCACCAGTGGTCCGCCGGAGTTTCCAGGGTTGATGCTTGCATCGGTTTGAAGTAATGGAATCTTATTGATCTCGCCAATCTCCCGGCCCTTTGAGGAGATAATCCCCTTCGTCATCGAGTGACCGTGGCCGTAAGGATTTCCAAAGGCCGCAACCCACTCCCCGACTTCAAGGTCTTTGCTTGATCCTAAGGCTGCCACAGGCAGTTTGCCATCCGGAACGATTTTGATGAGGGCAATATCTGTGCGAACATCCGAACCAATAACCACTGCATCATAGAGCTTGTCTGATTTTTCGGTGAGCTGAACCTGGATGCCGTCCGCGCCTTGGATGACGTGATTGTTCGTTACGATCAGGCCGTCTTCGCGTATGATGAAGCCCGTACCCAAACCATATGGACGGGGTTTGTTCATTTGCTGTCTGCGAGGCTGCAACGGCATGCCGTAAAATTGTTCGAGCATTTCGAGCATTGGATCCCGCTGCATATTATTCATTCTAGGCACTGCTAGTGTGGAAATATTCACAACGGCTGGGTTAATGATACGTGCTAACTCAACAAATAGATTGCTCGGGAGGGGGTCAGAGAACTTCATGGCAGGCGGGGTTTTTTGTGGAATCTGTGCCTGACCCAATCCTGTGATAAGTACGATGCTAGTAAGGACTATAAATATTTTTTTCATTGGGTTTCTCCTATGCTTTATATTTGCACAAACTTAATTTGCAAATCACTGATTAAGCTTTCTAAGAATTTTTTTTCTTCAACTGTTAAGTTGTTTTTGGTCTTACTCTCTAACATTACAAGTAGGTCAATATTAAAACGTGCCATGCTTTTGTCTTTGATAATAGCGCCTCCTGGGGACTCAGGAGCAAGGCCCATGGCAATTGCCGCAGATGAAGCAATGGACATGGCGAGGATTGAGAACGATACTTCCATTTTATCAGACATATAATAACCTCGTAGATTAGATCGGGTAGTATCCCATCAGTTTTTGCAATCGAACCTCAATTGAGGGGTGGGACCTGAATAATCGTTTTTGTCGGTAACCTTCTGGGTTCACAATAAACAAATGACTCGAACATGGCGGCGGGCGCAGTGGTTGCGTTTGTGCTGAGCCCTCAAGGCGCCAGAGGATTTCTGCCAAACGGAAACGGTCATGAATAAGTTCAGCAGCCTGCAGGTCATTTTCAAAAAATCTTTTGCGGCCATTTGTGATTTTGACTAAGCCCCATCCCAAAGGAGCAAAAATTTTCAAGAAGGGCTTTTGCTTTTGCAACAAGAAGTAGTTTGGTGGCCAGAAGTAATCGAGTAATTTACCAAATCCAACAAGGGCATTTGCCAATGTGCTGGCTATGCTAATGGCGAAGGTATCAAGTTTTTTGAGGCTGCAGAGTTGACTAGCAATCACGGCCTCAAGATCTTCTTTGCAAAAGTTTTTAACCAGCCCTGTGGTTATGGCAATGGCCCCTTTTCTCCAAAGGTGATTTACGCAAAATGCGGTCTCTGTTTCTGTCGCTACTAAATAAAGATCTGGTGGATTCAAGCCTAAGTGGTTTGAGTATTTTTGCAGGATCTCACTGAGTCCCCAGGGGTCTTGGCCCTGTATTTGTTTAGCAGTCAGGCTTGTGAGAATTTGCGAATCCCCATAAAAGAGGACAAAAAAATTAAGACTGACAGCACATAAAAAACCAACGAAGAGCCCCAAGCGTTCACCAACATCATAGCCGAGCATAAGCAGCATCAGAGAACTAACGAGAATAAAGATCCAGACCTTAGTAGAGTTGGCAGCCATACATATATTTTTCACATGGGAAGACGTCCTTGGCAACAGAAAGTAGTGCGTAGCGGCAGTAAGACTAAGCTTGCGAAGGGCCCTACAAAATTGTGAAATGTTCTCTGGTCTTACTGGAGGTATTTTGTGAGTGAAATTGATATCCTGGCCCTGAATGCTGCAATTAAACAAGAAAGTAAATTCGTAGAGAAGATGATGCAAGAAATCAGCAAGGTTGTCGTTGGCCAAAAGGAAATGGTCGAGGGCATTATGATGGGCCTGCTCACCGGCGGGCATATTTTGCTTGAAGGGGTTCCGGGTCTTGCAAAAACACTCACCATCGCGACAGTTTCAAAAACGATTTCGTTAGATTTTCAACGTGTCCAGTTCACTCCAGATCTTTTACCAACAGATTTGATTGGAACTATGATCTTTAATCCGAAAACGGGAGAGTTTAATCCACGGAAGGGGCCAGTTTTTACAAACATAGTTTTGGCCGATGAGATCAATCGAGCTCCGGCGAAGGTGCAAAGTGCTTTGCTCGAAGCGATGGCTGAGAAACAGGTCACGATCGGCGATCAATCCTACAAATTAGAAAATCCATTCTTGGTTTTAGCCACTCAGAATCCTCTAGATCAGGAGGGGACTTATCCGTTGCCAGAGGCCCAGATGGATCGGTTTATGTTTAAAATTAATGTTGTTTACCCAAGCAAGGGGGACGAGCTTGAGATTCTAAATCGGATGGGAATGAATGGAAAACCAAATGTGGATGCGGTGATCTCAAAAGAAGACTTATTGCGTGTATCTGAACGCGCAGATCAAATTTATGTGGATAATAAAATTAAAAATTACATAGTTGAAATCGTGATGGCCTCTCGCCATCCTTCTGAATATGGCCTGAGCCGTATTGTAAATTTGATAAACGTAGGCGGGTCGCCTCGAGCGACCATTGGTCTTTTTAGAGCAGCCAAAGCCCATGCTTTTATTCGAAGCCGTGGCTATGTGACAGCAGAAGATGTAAAAGCCGTGGCATACAATGTTCTTCGTCACCGCTTGATTTTGACCTACGAAGCTGAAGCTGAAAATATTAAAACTGATGATGTAATAAAAGAGATCCTAACACAGGTTGAGGTGGCATAAGTTGAGTCTTCCTCCAGAGGTTTTAAAAAAAGTCAAAATGCTAGAGATCAACACAAGAAAACTTGTGAACAATCTTTTTGCGGGCGAGTACCATACCCACTTCAAAGGGCAGGGAATGACTTTTTCGGACTTCCGCGAGTATGTTCCTGGCGATGATGTTCGAGCGATTTCTTGGCCACTGACTGCGCGCACAGGCAAAACTTATGTCAAAACTTTCGAGGAAGAGCGCGAGCTGACCATTATTTTAGCAGTGGACATTAGCGGTTCGACGGATTTTGGTACTGGCGAGTATTTTAAGGGCGAGGTAATGACTCATTTAGCAGCGCTTCTAGCTTTTTCTGCCGTGAAAAATAATGATCAGGTGGGGTTGCTGCTTTTTACAGATCAAGTCGAGCACCTGGTTCCACCGAAAAAAGGACGCAGCCACGTTCATCGTATTTTACGCGACCTTTTATACTATAAACCCAAAAGCCATGCGACGAAGATTTCTAGCGCTTTGACTTTCTTACAAGGTCTTTTAAAAAAACGTGCGACGATTTTTGTGTTTTCTGATTTTTTTGATGAGAACTATGACCAATCCTTGCGTCTTTTAGGGCGAAAGCATGAAGTTGTGGCCTGCGTGGTAAATGATAAGGCTGAGACGCAACTTCCCGACATGGGAGTTGTGGAGTTGCAAGATCCTGAGACTGGAGAAGTCGTTACAGTGGATACCTCCTCAGAAGTATTTAAGCGGGATTACTTGCGAGAGCTTAAAAAACGTAAAGATATGCGTGACAAACAACTTCGTCTGGCTCAGGTGGAAAGAATTGATGTGAATTCTAGTGAGAACTATGTTGATCCTCTCATTGCTTTTTTTAAGAAGAGATAGCGAAGTATGGCGGCCATTGAGTGTAATGTGGACATTCCAAATGTTTCGGGTCTTGTGGATCATCAGCTTACTGTGGGCCGAGAGTTTTATTTAGTTTGCAAAGGTGAGTGGCCAAAAGGGTTCAAGCAAGAATCATTAAGATTTATTGGCGATGAAAATTTAAAATATCAAATCAAGTTCTTGGGCTTTGAATTCCGCTCACCAGAAGTGGCTGAGATCAAAGTGACCAGCTACGTGCCGGCAAAACACCAGTTTCCCCAGTTGATTTTGACTGATGGCGAACAAAAAGTCGAATTAAGTACTGTGCAAACCCCTTTGCAGTATGCAGTACAAAGTGTGTTGGAGCCTCAAAGACAGGGAGGGGCCACGGGGCAGCAGGAAAAAATTGAAGCGTTCGGGCCTATGGGTCCTGCAACAATTGCAGTGCCGGTTTTGTATTGGCTAGTATTGCTAGGCATTTTTGTTGTTGTTGGAGTGCTCGCAGTCTTAAAGGCTTGGCGTTATCATCAGCGTCGCGAAATGTTATTGGGTCTGAAAGACCATGAATCTGCCCTAAGTCCCCTACAAGAGTTTCACCAGAACATGAGACGTCTGCGTAGGGAAAATCCCGTGTTTTATGGGATGGAAGCGACGCCAGAGGAACTCCGTCAGGGAGTGGCTGAGCTTTCGCGTATGTTTAAGGTTTTTGTTAGTCGTCGCCTGAAGGTTCCAGCTTTTGAGTGGAATGAGCGATTGATTATCAAAGATATTCATCGATATCATTTTCTTATTTACGAAGAGTATTCACGAAAAATCCAGGCTCTCTTCTTGGAGTTTCGTAAGGCAGAGGGTGCTAATGCAAAATTGAGCGCTAATGACGTGAGTCAGTTGGCGGAGGGGCTTCGTAAGACTCTTGAAGGCATTGAAAACCTGATGAATCGTGAACAGACGGTTCAAAGGCGGAAACGATGACTTTGTGGCACAGCCTTTGGGCTTTGATTTTTTTGATTCCATTAGTCGCGATTCTGGTTTGGAACTTTTTGCATCGCAAAAGAAAAATCCCCTCACTTCAATTTAGTTCTTTGAAGCTAATTAAAATGATTCCGCCAGGCTTCCGTACGCGGTTGATGATTGTTCCAACTTTACTAAAAGCCATAGCCTTAACTCTGGCAATTATTGCTTTGGCGCGTCCTCAAGAGGCCAACACCAAGGTGAAAAAGAATATTGAGGGGATTGATATTGTAATTTGTTTAGATATTTCTGACAGTATGTTGATTGAAGATATGAAACCAATGAATCGGCTCGAGGCAGCAAAGGACACAATTCGTCAGTTCATTGAGAAAAGAAGCTCAGACCGCATTGGCCTGGTGGTCTTTGCCGGCGAGTCTTTTACGCTTGTACCTTTGACTTTGGATTATCAATTAATACTTGAACGCGTAAAAGAAATTACCACTGCTGCAAGTGCGAATATCAAAGATGGAACAGCAATTGGCGTTGCACTAGCAAACGCCGCAGGCCGCTTGAAGGATTCCACTGCAAAAAGTCGCATTATGATCTTTATGACTGATGGTGAAAACAACAGCGGAACCATAGATCCTGAAACGGGTCTTGAGATCGCCAAGGGTTATGGTCTTAAGATTTATTCAATAGGTATGGGCAAAGACGGCCCCACAAAAATTCCTATTTATCAACGTGATATCTTCGGCAATAAGGTTAAAACCTATCAGCCCTTTGACAGCACTGTGAACGATGATCTTTTAAGTCGTATGGCCAAAGACACGGGGGGCAAATACTTCCGCGCGTCTAAAGAGGATTCCTTGGGTGGAATTTTTAAAGAGATAGATTCACTTGAGAAGTCAAAAGTGGATGTGAATAAGTACACTCGTTATACGGAGCTGTTCTCACCATATTTAAAAATGGCATTGATCCTTTATTTAATGGCAGTCTTTTTGGCAAAAACCTTTTTAAGGAGACTGCCATAATGCGCTTTGAAAATCCCCTGGCCTTTTATTTTCTTTGGGCGATTCCATTTTTATGGATTCTTGCGGTGCTTTTCAAAAGACATATGGCGAAAAAAATGTCTCAGGCAATTGGCCCAAGGCTTTACCCTTTTCTTATAAGCTCGGTATCGAATCGAAAAAAAAATATAAAGCAGGTTTTACAAAGCCTTGTGATTTTATTTTTTGTGATTGCTCTGGCACGTCCACAATTGGGTCAAAGCATGCAAGAGATTAAGAGCGAGGGTGTCGAGATCATGTTCGTGGTCGATGTCTCCGAAAGTATGTTAGCTGAAGACGTCCGGCCAAGTCGGCTTGAGCAGGCAAAAACTGATCTCAGCCGACTTTTGGATCTCATGCCTGGGAATCGCGTTGGTGTAATAGCCTTTGCTGGCTCTGCAGGTGTTTTATCGCCCTTATCAAATGATCCCAATGCGACAAAAATGTATCTTGAGTCCTTGAGCACAAGTTCAGTGAGCACTCAAGGGACTAGCTTTGAGGAGGCATTGAAGTTAGCGGCTGATTCTTTTAAGCGGGGAGGGCTAGCTGATGATGATACCGCGAAAGTTACTCGTGTGATTCTAATTGCCTCTGACGGGGAAGATCACGAGCCTGGTGCCATTGAGGGCTCAAAAAAATTGGCGGAACAAGGTATAAAGATTTTCACCTTAGCTTATGGGACAGAAAAAGGTGGTCCAATTCCGATAAAGGATGAGATGGGTTTTTGGAAATCCAATAAAAAGGATCGCTCCGGTCAAACAATCATAACGCGTGTAAAAGGTGATGAGCTTCGCGCCCTTGCCCAAGCAGGCGAGGGGTCCTTCTATTTTGCAACTTATGGCAGTGATTATATTAAAAACGTCGCTGATGATATTTCAAAGCTGGAGAAGGCTGAGTTTGAATCGAAGATGGCTGTTCAGTACGAAGAACGTTTTCAGTTATTTTTGATGATAGGAATTTTTCTGGGGCTTATTGAGTTATTCTTAGGAGAGCGCCGCGCCTCTTTCCGTCTATGGAAAGGACGATATGAGGTGCCACCAGCATGAGCAGAGCCTGGAGTGTGATCCTAACAATTGGAATGCTGATTTTATCAGCGATTTTCTTAAACTGGAGCGGACTCCTTCAGTCTCCGCGTTTTCCACATATAAAGAGCTTGATTCTCAATCGTCAGGGAAATCACCAGCTAAAGGCGCAGAATTACTCTTCGGCCCTAGAATCTTATGTAAAGATTCTTGAGTTTGACCCCTTTGCTTCTGAGATACATTTGGATTTGGGTCTTACTTATGAGGGACAACAGCAGCCTGAAAAAGCGATGTCCTCTTATCAGAATTCTTTGAAATACGCCATGAACAATGAAATGAAATTTATAAGTCTTTTTAATCAAGCTCAGCTTTTTGGAAAAGATAAAAAAGTAGATGAGGCCCTGGAGCTATATCAGAAAGCCTTGGCTTTTGATCCGACTTCAAAAGAGGTAAAAACTAATATTGAACTTTTGATGCAGCAGCAACAGCAGCAGAAGGAGGATGGTCAGGAAAATAAAGAAAAAAATCAGGACCAAAAAGATAATAAGGACAATAAAGATCAAAAAGGCCAGGGTAAAGACGAAAAAGACGATAAGGGCAAAGACGAAAAAGACAAACAGCAGTTCGGCCAAAATCAAAAATACAAGCCACGGCCATTTAAGGGACAGGAACTCTCTGAAGGGGATGTGAAAAAGATTTTGGGAGAGATCAAGCAGCAAGAACAAAAAATTCGTTCCGAGTACAATCGTAAAGAAGTGAAGGAGCAGCCACGTGACAAGGATTGGTAAATATATATCTCTTATTTTTTTGTTGACGTGTTTTGTCGTTCCGGCTTGGGCAAAAGTGAACGTTCAGGCGGTGGTGGATCGTAATGAAATGAGTGTTGGAGACTCCTTCACTCTGACCGTGTCTGTGAGTTCGGATGAATCTGTCGATGTCAAAGAGCCTCGGGCTCCAGATATGGAAGGCTTTGAGCTTTTAAACAGCTGGCAGTCGAGTAGCACTTCTCAGCGTCTGGTAAACGGATCTGGTGGAATGCAATTTGAAGTGCAACGTCGCAAAGATTTTAATTATCTTTTAGCCCCGCGAAAAAAAGGCACTTATAGCGTGGGTGCTTTCGAAGTAGTTGTTGATGGCAAAGTATATAATAGCCAACCGATAACAATATCTGTGGGCGAAGCCGGCAGTAATCCTAGTCGAGGGGCTAAAGGTCAACAAGGACTTGGGCGTCGTCAAACCTTACCTGGATTTGGCAATATGCCAGGCGCTGATATCGCGGACGAAATGGATCGTGCCGAAGAGGAACTTTTCAATCAGCTCTTGCAGCGGCGGCAACAAGGCGGCGGTGGCAGTGGAGGTGGAAGTATCGGCAACGGCAGTAGGGGACGGTCTCAGCCCGAGCCTCAATATAGATCTTTACCAACAAACCCTAACGAAGCCTTTTTTATCCAAGTCGAGGTGGATAAGACTGAGGTCTACGAAGGAGAGCAGGTCACAGCGAGCTGGTATATTTATACTCGCGGACAAATGGAAAGCTTGGATCGCTTGAAATTCCCCGATCTGAAAGGATTTTGGAAAGAGATTATTGAAGAAGTTCCTTCCATTCAATTTAGTGAAGAGATCATTAACGGAGTAGTTTATAAAAAAGCTTTATTAGCATCCCATGCGCTGTTTCCAATCAAACCCGGTGTTGCAGTGATTGATGAATATAAAATCAAATCGCGAGTGCGAGTGCCGACCCAGGGATATGGTGGATTCGGTTTTGCACAAGCCTATGAGTTCACAAAAAGTTCTCAGCGTGTAAAAATCAATGTGAAACCTTTACCAACAGAAGGGCGCCCTTCCAATTTTTCAGGAGCGGTAGGGCAGTTTGATGTTCATGCAAGTGTTGATGGCCAAGCGATCTTGGTGAATCAGCCATTTAGTTTGAAAGTTCGATTTGAGGGTACTGGCAATGCAAAATTAATCGAGCTTCCAGCCATTGATTGGCCTAAGACGGTTGAGGTTTATGATACGAAGTCAGATGCCAAATTTTTTAAGAATGGTCGCAGTTTTAAAGAGTTCGAAATACTTTTGATTCCTCGTCAAGAAGGGGAGCTAAGGATCCCGGCAATTAGCGTTGGCACTTTTGATCCTCAGGCAAAAAAATACGTCAATCGTGAGACTCAAGAAATTGTTTTACATGTAGATCCAAACCCTAATGCCCCTTCTGGCAATGTGGGCAACACGGCCGGTACAGCAAAAAACCCACAGGCTGCAATAGCAAAAATAAACCCATTGAATGGGAGTGTCTTGCCCGATTTGATTTTAACTTGGGAAGAGCCCGGTAAATTCAATATGGCCTCTCAACCCTTCTTTTGGAGTGGTATCTATGCGCTAGTGGCAATTTTTCTAGTGTGGAGATCCAAGGCAGAGCTTGGCTGGGGGCGCCGGCATCAGAACTTAAGAGAACTTGTGAACAAGCGTTACAAGAAAGTAGACGCTTTGCTTAAGAAGAATGACTATCGCGGAATTGGTGCGGAGATGATGAATATTTTTAATCTTGTTTTAGGAACAATTTCAGGCCAAGAGGCCTCTGGTCTTGAGCTTGAAAGAATGTTAGAGCGCATTCCACCAAGCCTTCGCCGTGATCATGGCGAAGCTGTGAAAAAACAGTATGATATCTTTCAGGTAATGAGCTTTGCTCCAGAAAATATGCTTGGAATCTACAAACAAGTGAGCGCTGTTCAAAAAGAAGTGGAATCTTCGAAATCCTTATTACAGAAACTAATTAATTCAAATCCTGAACAGAACGAAGTTTAACAGATGCAGAGCCTCTGATCTTGGTGGTCTCAGCCCTCGACGAGATCCTATATAAAGTGGGATCTCTTGGGCCTTGAGTCCTTTTATTTGGATAACTCTTTGAACTTCTTGAGTCCAATGCCAGCCGCAGCTTTTAAGATCATTTTCAATCTTCTCAAAGCTCGTACGACGAAGCCCTAGAGTTGGGCAGAAAGGGTCTGCAAACCTCCAGGGTGTCTTTTCTTTCAGAACTCCCATAAAGAATTTTTCAAGTACACTTTCTTTAGCTTTTTGGTTTTCAAGATTTTTTTTTGCCTTAAATCGATTTCCGAAGATAACTTCGGTACTTTGGTCTGAGAAAAAAACTTCAAGCATTTTAAAGATCTCACTCAATGGTGCCGCCAGATCAAGGTCTGTAGCGACGAGAATATCGCCACTGGATTTTGCAAATAGCATTTGAAGATTTTTGGCACGACTTGAACTTTTTTTGTTTTCCATAATGCGATAGTGTGGATATCTTTCAACAAATGACTGCAGCAGGGACAGACTTTGGTCTTGACCAGGGTTTAATGCGAAGAGGACTTCGTAAAATATTGGAAACTTTTGGAAGAACTTGCTGAGATTTTCATGAAAATCCTGAAGCTGGCCCACGTCAGCGCAAATGGGAACACACAGAGATAGTTGAGGGCGTGGAGTCATTTTTCACTTTTCCTTATGAGCTGCGAATCCTAGAATAACTTCATGGCAAAATTCCTTACAAACTTCAAAGAAAAAGCATTCAGCAATCCATTTTTGAGCACTTTAAGTTTTATTTTTTTGTTGTTTGCAGCGCTCACCCGCTTTTTATATCTTAATAACAAGCCCATTCACTTTGATGAAAGCATCAATATGTGGTTCGTTCAAAAGATTTGGGAAGAGGGCTTCTTCACTTATGATCCGACCAACTATCATGGCCCTTTGATGTTCTATCTTATTCAGTTCGTTCAGCTTTTCACAGGTTTTGATTTTTTAAGTACTCGTTGGGTGGCGGCGATTTTTTCATTTTTGACCCTGCTTATTTTGTGGTTTGGCCCTGTTTCGCAAAGAAAGGCCCTTCGTTGGTCAGCGGTTTTTTTATTGATGAGTCCTGCCATGGGATTTTATGGTCGTTCTGGGATTCACGAGTCTGCCTTCGTGTTTTTCCAGGTTTTAGGTATTCTATCATTTTATTTTCTGACAGAGCGAGAGTTTAAGAAATTCTGGTGGACATTTGGGGGCTCACTTCTTGGCATGATGGCCCTCAAAGAGACTTTTGTAATTTTGCTTATAGCAGTAATGCCCGCAATGCTTATGGTCTGGTACTTTGAAAGGCGCACATTAAAAATTCAAAAGTGGTATCAAGATATGCTGACGAGTCTTCAGCAGCGAGAGGTCTATTTACCCCTGCTTGTTATGTTTATAATATTCCTTGGGCTCTACTCTGGCTTCGGTGCACATCCAAAAGGACTCATCGATTTTTTTATTGCCCTGATTCCTTGGTTAAAAACTGGTGTTCACGGCAATGGTCACGAAAAAGGATTCTTCCATTGGAGTGAACTCATAATCAGAAATGAGTATGCTATCCTGGCATGTTGCTTCGCAGCCCTTGCGTTTATAAAGAAAAACAAATGGCTTCGATTTTATTTCATTTTGAGTTTCTTTTTATGGCTGATTTACTCATTGATTCCATATAAAACGCCATGGTGTCTTATCTCGATTCTTTGGCCATTTGCTATGGTAGCGGGCTTTGGCGTGGATGAGCTAATTAAAAAATTTATAGCTTGGAAGAGGATTCCGATTTACTTGGCTCTGTTCGTTCTATTTTATGGAGAGTCCCTTCGTATGTATGAACTCATGTATCAAAATCCAATCAATATGAATCATCCGTATGTTTACGTGAATTCGACCTACCAGATGAAAGAGTTTATTGAGAAGACACAGGCGTTGATAAAAGAAAATCCACTTTTACGAGAACAAACTGTACAGATTGGGACGGAAGAGTCTTGGCCAGTGCAGATTGTTTTTCATGATTTTTATTTTTTAAGTTACTATCACCCCGACGCGCGCATTGAATCTGGGGCCTTGATTTATATGGTGGATACAAAAGATCAAGCAAGGATTGAAGCAAAACTAAAAGAGTACAAACAAACAGTACTCTATCAAGTTTTTACATTAGACGTCAGACAGAGTCGTACGCCGATTTTGGTGTATTTAAAGAAAAACTATTTCAAAAATAAATTCTCTTGGAAGCTAGAAGAAGTAGGCGCCTTATGATTCCTTTTTCTTTACTCTTTTTGGGACTTAGTTCTTTGTTAGGATGTCTGGGGGCTTTGGCCAATGGTCACCTAGTTCCGGTGATCAGCGCTAGTGCCCTGGTAATCGCCTTTGGTGTGTCCTTGTTTTTAGCCCGTGCGTTTAAGATGGAGTTGAAACCTCCCCCTGTAAGTATTCCGATTTTTATTTTATATACTCTGATTTTTTTTGGCATATATTTTCATTCGGTTTTTTTATTTTATCCAAAGGGAGGATTTTATTGGATCCAAGATCAGTTCAATCTAGGTGATATGTCTTTTCACTGGGGCACGATTCGCTACTTGGGCAAAGGTGCAGATTTTTGGCCGGAGAATCCGATCTATATGGGCTATCGCTTCAAATATCCTTTCGGAATGGATTTTTTTAACGCACTTTTTGAAAACTTGGGAATGAGTATAAATAGTCATTTGCCACTTGTGACATTGCTGGCGCTTGTGATGGGTTTTTATATTTTGCACATGACTGGTGGACCACTGTTAGTTTTTGCAATCTACTTTAGTGGTGGGATCTATAATTTTATGGCTCCAGGCAATTGGGACGTGGGCCGAATCCAAGACTCTGTGGATTTTAAGAATCTATTTCTGACTGTTCTTTTAACGCAGAGAGGTTTCTTATATGCATTGCCCGCGGGCGTATTCTTGTATCGTGGCTTGCAGGAGTATTTTTCCGGTGCCTGGAAGCCAAATTCAACAGAAAAAATCAGTCTTGGGATTATTTGGGGAGCATTAGGTTTTTTTCACTTGCATAGCTTTTTCTTTGTGAGTTTGTATTTGGGAATTCTGATTCTTTGGAAAAAAGATTTAAAGAATTGGCTGCTTCCCATAGGTATTGCATCGCTCTTAGGATTTCCCTTTGTCTTTAATGCGCTTGCTCCAGAGCCCGGAACTGCTTCACTGATTCACTTTAGTGCCCGGGGCTGGGCACGGCCTGAAAATGTAGGCTACTTCGAATACTGGGGAAAAAACCTAGGGCCTTGGATGATGGCGGTAATTGTCGCGATGGTCGCATTTTATCGACAAAAGAATTGGAACTCTTTGGTGCCAGTGGCTTTGGCCTTTGCTCTTTTTTTCATATTTTCTCATTTAATTTTGGCACCCTGGGATTGGGATAACATTAAGTTAATTATGTGGTGTTATACCTTCGCCATTATGGCCACTTCAGACTTTCTCTGGAACAATCGACGAGCGGGAGCAAAAGCCTTTGTGTTTTTATTTTTTATTCCGGGTCTTATGATTTTTGTGCACTCTTTGCCTTTATATAATCACGGTATACAATGGGTCTCAGAAATGGAGCTCAATAAAGCTGAAGTACTGTTAAAAGGGCAAAATGTAAATCAAGGTGTTTTAATTACTCCTGCCTACGAACACCCAGCATTATTACTGGGTTATAAATTATATATGGGTTATGTTGGCCACGTTTGGTCGCATGGTTATAGTTATACAGAGCGTGAACAACTGGTGAATCGAATTTATGATGGTGACGGAAGCGGAGTGCAAAGTCTTGTTAATGATGGGCAGAAAAGCGATGGCTCGCCCAAAGGCCGGCCGAAGTTTGTTTATCGTGGACCACTGGAGAAGCGTCGAGAAAAGTTCACTTTTCCGCCTAAAGGGCTTTCAAAAGTCAACGAAGCTCTAGATCATGAATTATATCTTATAGAACAGAAATAGGAGTGCTCACTCATGCGATCTTTGCCCTCTATCATTTTAAGCTCAATTGTAATTTCTCAAATGGGCTTGGCTATGCCTTCAGAGCCACAAAAAGTTGATTTTGAGAAAGAATTCCGACAACTGACCGCTATAAGTTTGTATGATCTTGACCCGAAAATGAAAGAGACAAAGCTGCCAAGCCTATCGCGAATGAAGTACTTTGAAATTAAAAAACGCTGGAAAGAATGTGGAGCTCTTGGCTCAAAAGTGATTGCCACAAATCGCGAAATTGAAGCTTGGGTTGCAGGCAGCTGGCTAAAGTGCGAAATAAAAAATTCAGAGGTCACAAAAAACACAAAAACTCTGGAAAAGCCAGTGGAATGGATTCGTAAACATAAAGAAATTTTGAGCTTTGGTCCTTGGAAAAACTCTTTATGGCAGGATTATGTGGTCGGAACCATGTCTTTGCTGGAAACCAACAGAACTTTGTCAAAAGTGAGTGATTTTCTTAATTACAATGAGCAGCTTCCTGAGAAGGCGCGTGCGACCTTATTGGCCTACGTGGGGGAATTCGCTGAGAAAAAAGGCGACCTAAAAAAAGCTTTGTTTTTTTATGAGCAAAGTCTGCAGCTCAAAGATGTGAAAGCCATTCGTGACCGCTTAGAGGCAATGAGGAATGCATTAAAATTGAAAATTAATTCACAGGCGCCGAACGTCAATAGCGTTCTTGAAAACGAAGCCGCAGAAGCTGTTCTTGAAGAAAAAATGAATAAGAATCTGAGCTCCGGCGATTTGATGTCGGCGTTAAAAACGTCTGTAGTAATAGAAACAGAGTTTGCTGGAGGTAAAGTTGCAAAACGTCTTAAGGATAAACCATTTGAAATCTATCAGCAGATCTTCGAGGGAAGCCCGAGTGATGAAAAAGACGAGAAAGGATTTGCTGAGTTAGAAAAAATCGATGCCCTTCGTCGCCTCGAGTGGGCCCAGACGTTGCATCGCCGTGCAGATTATGATCAGGCTTTGATTTTTTCTGAGAGTGCATTAAAAGATCTTCATCATAGTCAGCAAGCAACTCTACTTTATTGGATTGCTGGTAGATCTGCGCACCTCACAGGGCAGTACGATCGCGCATTATTACATTTTTCAAAACTGATTGAGTTTCATTCAGGGACAGAGGAGGCTACTGAGGCGATGTTGCGTTCTGGATTGATTAATCTTCGTTTGAAAAACTTTGCAACGGCAAAAGGGCAGTTTGAGAAACTGATAGCGCAAAATAAAGATCGTTATGATCTCAACGGGCGTTATTGGCTTGTAAGAAGTCTTGAAAATATCGATAAAGAAAAGGAACGAGCTGCCGCTGAAGCCAAGGATTTAGCTGATCGCTATCCTTTTTCATATTACGGGCTCCGGCTGACAGCAGAAGCAAATAAAGGCGAATATCTTTGGCCGACTATAGCTTCGAAACTGCCGACAAATACGAGTGATTTATGGCTGACCGGAGCGCAGAAAAAAACTTGGGACCGTTTTAAGCATTTAACTAAAGCGGGCTGGTTGCTGGAAGCTCAGTCCGAAATTCAACAGTTGCCAACAACAAAAAATCCTTGGTTGGAATATCAGTATGCAAAATTTATGTCGAAAAGTTTTCAATTTCCAGTGGCAATTCGCTGGATGAATGATGCCATGGATACGGAGAACTCTTTGCGCGGTCCCGAGGGTCTTTCTTATGTATATCCGAAGGTTTTTTCCCCGTGGATTGAAAGCGAATCTAAAAAGTATAATTTGAATCCGATTTTGATACGTAGCCTTATTCGACAAGAGAGTGCTTTTGGCATAAAGGCATTATCAACATCCGACGCACAGGGCTTAATGCAGCTCATTCCTTCCACGGCCCAAGATGTAGCTCGTCGCTTGGGAATGAAAAAACTTGAATTTCCAGAAGATGTTTTCAGACCTGAGATAAATATTCCGCTGGGGACGTTTTATATCTCTTGGATGCTTGATCAGTTTTCTGGCAACGTGCCCTTCGCTCTTGCGGCCTATAATGCTGGGCCCACAAGAATGAAAATCTTCATGGAAGCCCGTGACGAAGTGAAAGCTTTGGCGACTAAAGGCTCATCCGACCCTATGGATGAAATCTGGTTCGATGAGCTTCCTTGGACAGAGACAAGCTTCTACATCAAGGCTATTTTGCGCAATACTTTGCTCTATAAGTTGCTAGATTCTGCTAAAGTGAACTGGAATCTAGTCCTTTGGCAGGATTTGCATAATAAAAATGCAAATTTAAAGTGATGTTTTATTGATAAAGCTGAGTCCTTTTTGTAACCTGGAAGCTATTCGGAGGATTCATGCGAAAGTTTATTACCTTGACGTTGGTCCTGGCTATGTTGAGTGCCTGTGCGCACAATCCTTCTACGCCAGCAACTGATTCGGCAGCAACAAACTCGGAGAATACAACTCCATTGAAGGATTTGGACTCCTTTCGTTTAAAAGATGCCGACGGGCCTCAGGTTGTTGATCAAGAGTTGGAAGTGATTCCTACTGAGGTTAACCCATTGGTCGAGCAGTGGATTGCTTATTTCCAAGGCCGTGGTCGTAGGCACATGGAGCGCTATTTGGCGCGCTCTACGCGTTATGAAAAATTGATGAAAAAAGTTTTGAAGGACAATGGCCTTCCTGAAGACTTATTCTACATCGCTTTGATTGAGTCAGGTTTTAATACTCAGGCACGCAGCAATGCGGCGGCAGTGGGCTACTGGCAATTTATTCGTGGTACCGGCAAGCGTTATGGGCTTGAGATTAATGCAATGGTGGATGAGCGTAAAGACCCGGTTCTTGCTACTCAAGCAGCAGCTGAATATTTCAAAGGCCTTTATAGTGTTTTTGGATCTTGGTATTTAGCAATGGCTTCTTACAACGTAGGTGAGAATCGAGTCAAACGCGAAGTAATGAACCACTACACTCGAGATTTCTGGGAGCTTGCCAGGAAAAAACGTTTTCCAAAAGAAACAATTCATTACATCCCAAAATTTATCGCAGCAAAATTGATTGCAAAAGACCTTAAAAAATATGGATTTGAGGAAATTGATTTTATGACCCCGATTGAGTTTGACCATGTAAACTTGGTGAAACCAGTAAACCTTCGAGTGATGGCAGAAAAAATGAATATCAACTACGAAGACTTCAAAGCATTGAATCCAAAGTTTAAAGGTGAGGTGGCGCCGGTTAAAGCGGACAACAAGCTTGAGTTGCGTATTCCTCCAGGAATGATCGAGCAAGCCACCCTTGCCGCCAATGAGAGTATTGTGGAAAAAGTGGAGTTTGTTGCAGACGCAGGTGACACTAAAGTTTATCGCATCAAACATGGTGATAATCTGCACTTAGTGGCCCGTAAATACAGAACAACTGTGGCGTATCTCCGCGACTTGAATGATATCCCAAAAGGAAAGCGGCTTAAAATTGGAATGAAACTCTATGTTCCTGATCGTACGCCAGTGGCTCCAAAACGGAATGTTGTTGCTATCAGGAGAAAATCTTCGAGTGAAACAGCTAATGGTCGTTTTTATACTGTCCAATCTGGCGACACGCTCTCATCTATTGCAAAGAAGTATGCCGTCAGTATTTCTCAGCTGAAGCGTGCAAATAACATCCGACGTGGACGCATATTGAAAGTGGGTATTCGCTTGCAAATCCCTGGCGGCGGGAACAGTGACAACCCAAGCAATGATGGGGCAAAGCGTTTGCCTGCAAGTGCAAAAAACAAGGTGGCATTAAAAAATAAATATCATGTGGTTAAAAGAGGCGACAATCTGGTAAGCATAGCAGATAAATACAAAGTTTCTCTGATCAACATTCTGAACTCCAACAAGAAGCTCAAGCCTTCAAAACTATTTGTGGGTGCTAAAGTTTTAATTCCGGAAGCCCGAGCAACGGAATAAAGATGCCCATGAGAAATAATCCTAATAACTCACAGGCTAGGGGGAATGAAACCAATCCGTGATAAAATTTTGTAGAATTGACCTTTCATTTGCTCACCTAATTCCTCGGGTGACTCATACCTTTGGTAGACTGGCTGGCATAGCTCATAGTTTATTGAGCTGAAGCCCCTGTAGCTTTGCGTCCCGTCGTTTCCGACAGTTTGCCTTGAGGCAAAAGAAGGATCTAAATCCTTAGAGAACAACCGCTTGGAACCTCCTATTTTAGATTGTTTGAGTTAACAGAACTTAGAGTACCTAGGTTTAGGATACCTGGACTGAGGTCACTTTTTCAAGAATGTCGCTTCATATTCTCAAATGAATTCAAATAGCAATGCCTCAGAGTGAGACTTTCACTCAGAGTGGAACAATTTATGCAATTTTATGAATTAAATAGGTAGAATTTCGCGAATTCGATCTGCAATTTTAAAAAATTCTTGGGCTTCTACTCCAGACTTATTGCATTCGACAATTGGAATCCCCGCCTCACAGGCTAGGCCCACGGAAGGGTTGAAGGGAATTTCACCAATCTTGGGAATCGAGTTCGCAGCCATGTAGGATTCAAGTTCTCCCTTGGGGAACATTTGGATTTTTTCTCCGCTGGCAGGATTGATCATATAAGACATATTTTCAATTAAGCCGAGCATAGGAATTCCAACACGTTGAAACATATCAATACCGCGTTTGACATCCGTGAGTGCTATATTTTGAGGGGTGCACACCATCACGGCTCCAGCCACAGGAACCTTTTGAGCAAGGGATAGTTGGACGTCGCCAGTGCCCGGCGGAAGATCGACGACAAGATAATCAAGCTCTCCCCAGTTCACATCGCGAAGGAACTGATCCATGGCTTTAAAGAGCATTGGGCCACGCCATACAACTGCTGCATTTTCCTCGATCAGGAATCCGATACTCATGAGTTTGATTCCATAACGGACAACGGGCTCGAGTCTTTGATCAGAAGTGATACTTGGTTTTTGATTCAAACTTCCCAACATACGAGGAATGCTCGGTCCATAAATGTCAGCGTCTAGTAGGCCAACTTTGTTTTTTTGGCCAAGAGCTGTGGCTAAATTAGTGGCAACGGTGCTTTTACCAACCCCACCCTTGCCTGAACTTACAGCAATAATATGCTTAACTCCTGGAATAGCTATTTGCTGGTTAAAGGGATTGGCCGAAGCATTGGGGGCTGCCATATGAACTCCTACTTGATAAATTTGCGCTCTCCACCAATAATGAAAATTAAGTGAATAGCCAACAGTTTTTAATTCTTAACATCATTATTTTGTTATTCTTCATTATCTGGTTTCTCGCTGGAAGGCGAGGCTCGTCAAAAAAGACCACTCGCCTGCAGATGAAGCGAGGAAATGACTCGCAGGGCGGGGTTCTTCAGCAGCCGACCTCAAAGAGTGTCCAGGGGCGCTATCGTCATCCTCGTTTTCAAAAGTACCTCGAAGAGAGTGATTCCTCTGTGAGCGCTGGAAAAGATCTGAACATTTTATTTAATTACAATGGCCATACTTGGGACGCCTACGAGGTCTTTGGTCTTCCCGCAGGCGCAAGCCTCGTGGAAGTGACAAAGTCATATCAACACATGTTAAAGAATACGGCCCCTGAGTCCCATGAATTTTTAGAAGCAGCGTTTAAAGCCATTCTCGTATCAAAATAAACCCCCTACTTTGGGTGTAGTTTTGAGGCGGTCCAGTACCCTCATGATCAATCATCATTTACTCTAAAGACGCAAAACACTCATTGTTTATAGGGAAAAATATGAAAAGGATTATGTTTTTAAGTTTTATTCTTTCTTTGTCTATTTTTGCAAATCTTTCTTGGGCTCAAGAAAAGAAAGAGGCGACGAGGGATACAGGCAAAAAAGAAAGCGTGGTAATTTCTCCTCGTGAATCTAAAGAGGACGATATTCTAAAAGGCCTCGATTATCCGGAGTTGCAAGTCGTGCCACGTGCCAGTGATCGTTTAGTTATGGAAACACAAAATGAGCGTGAGTATGGTTGGGTGGCGTTTTGGCCATATCAGATTTCATCGATTGCAACCCTGCTAGCTGGAAATCGTCTTCGTGGAAATTACAAGGCAGACGTTGTGACAGATCAAGCAAAGCAAGACAGTGACAATATCGCATTGAGTGCAATGGCTGTCGGAGTCGGAGGCTTAGGTCTTTCGATTTTTTTGATTAAGAGTGATTTATACGGAGATTCTTTTCGTCGTATTAAAGCGACCAAAGTGACCGATAAGCGCAGCGAGCTATTTCGTGAGCGTTTGTCCGAAGAAGCTTTAGAAAAACCAGCTCACTTGATCAATATGCTGACAACTGTTTCTGTTACTATGAATGTATTGGCCAATGCCGCAGTGGCAAGTCAAGCCAATGGCGATGTTCGTGCCTTCGCAGCAGTCGGTTTAGTAGCGGCTTTTCTACCGTGGATGTTTAGCAATCGCTATGTCGATAATTGGAATAAGCAATTGGAATACAAACGCAAGATCTATACTCCGCTAATTGGTTTTGATTGGCAGTACCAACCTAAAGCCAAAGAATTCAGACCTCAGATGAGCGCAAACTGGGAGTTTTAATGCAAGGGCTGCTGTGTATTTTTTTCTGCAGTTTGATAATGACCACGGCTTACGCCGAGGTGATGCTAAAGTCCCCTCAGGAGCGCGAGAATACTTATGCTCAGCCCGAAAAAGAAAAACTAAAACCTTGCGAAAGTTTCAAAGAATTCCAAAGCGCATATGAGTCCTTATTAAGGGACGGTGATTTGGCCCTGGGGGAAGAGAAGTCCGCGCGTTTGGCCTTGAAAATTAGTCAAGGCTGCAATGGCTCTGCACAAAGATTCATCAAGGCATATGAGATGATGAAGAAAACTGGTGTGGCAATGACCAAGTCAGTGGAAGTCGGCCTGGATTTTTCGGCACTTGATGATGAGCGTCTTAAAAACTTTCACGAAGTATTTTCAAAAATGTATCTTGAGAACTATTTCGATTTCGATTTTGCAACAGCCTACAGAGTGAGCTTCCAGCTTTCCCGTGATTACGAGGGTAAAGCTCAAGATGTTCGCGAGGATTTTATTAAACTTGCAAAATTTTGCACCCAAAGCGACAAGGTGGCCTTGCCATTAAAGCAATGTGCGGAACTTGCATTGAAGATTGTGGATCATACGCCAAAATTTTCTGGTGGTTTATTTAGTACTTTTGAGAAGTTTTATACGTTTTTGCGAACGGATAAGCGCATGGGACTTTCAGTGATTGATTCATTAAATTTGGTGCCAAAAGTTTTCGCTTATGGTCCGAAGGCACCTGAGAATTTTCAGCAAGCGTTGGAATATGCATTAAGCTCTAACAAAATAACGATAGATCATCCCAATGCGATAAACTTGGCTTTGCGCTTGGCAAGGCAGTCTTTGCCATCACTAGGTAAAGAGGAATTCAATGAAGCTCCTGTTAAGAAGTAGTCTCCTTTGTTTTTTACTAATGGGATCCTTTGCATTTTCGGCCACGGAGTTGGAAAAAGTTCCCGTTGAGCTTGAATGGGAGAATATCTCTGGAGCGAAGCTCTATGAGTTGGAGTTTCAGAATTTTGACGGGAAAATTTTAAATACATTTAAATCCAAAAGTCATATTTTTAAATTTAAATTCAAAGTTGGAAGGTACAAAGTTCGCAGCCGCGTGGCAGACTCTCGCAATGTCTATGGTGATTGGTCAGTACTAACAGAGTTTACAGTGCAGCCGAGGCCAGTAAAGTTGGCTGAGAAAAGCATCATTACAAAAGGTGTCGTCAATGCGAAGACATTAACCACAGAAGTGATAATTCGCTGGGGCGAGGCCGCCGGAGCCACCCAATTTCGTGTAAAAATGATAGATGCGAAAGGCGAAGTGATCCGTGATACAATCGTAACAGATTTTTATTATAAAACTCAATTGAGCGCCGGACAGTATACTACGGTCGTAACTTCAGTTGGCGCTGCCGGGATTGAATCTGATCCCGTAACCCTGCCAGGAAAAGTAATTATTGAGACTGTTCAATTGGAAAAGCCTGTGATTGTATTTGAAGATGTACCCGACACGAAGAATCCGAAACTAAAAATCCATCGCTTACCTTTATCTAAAGGCATACCTACATTGCGCTGGAGAGATCCTTCTGTTGTGGCAGATACCGTGGGGACTTTGGAGTACCGTTATTTTTTCGGCGAAGAATGGCTTCCAATTGATAAATTTACTTCGAAGAACGCCCAAGAAATCATTTTAGAAAAGGCCACGAAACCAGGACGCTATCGCATCAACGCCTGGGCTGAATCCCAGGGGCTAAAAAAATCAGAAGTTACTAGTTACGAGTTTGTCGTAAAACCTACGATATATTAATTGTGAGTGCGAAGGCATAGGAAATTTATAGTCCCATACGCTTCAGCCCTTTCTGCCAGGGAAGAGCCCACGAAGAGCCCATTTTCTTTTCCTGGGTTTGCATATGAAAAACAAAAGACCCTTGGATACTAGGGAAAAGATTCCTAAAAAAATTAAGGCCATCAACATCTTCAGATTGTAAATCGTGGGAGTATTTCACTTCAATGGCAAAAATTTTGCCTTCGATTTTTACTATAAAATCAACTTCTTCGCCAGTTCTCATTCTGAAGGAAAATATTTCGATGTCCTTTTGGCGGGCCCAACTTGAGTGCAAAATCTGATTATAAATAAGCTGTTCGGCGAGAACACCTCTTCTGTCAGGACTTGCGACATAGTTATTTAGGAGGCCATTAAAAACGCCATTATCAAAGAAATAAAACTTGGGATGCTTTATTAAGTCTATTCCTTGATGAGTGGCTTGTGTGAAGGGATAAACCCTATTTCCCACCAAAGTGTCTTCCAAGATTTCGAAATAACGAGGACATGCATGTCGTGATATTTTTGATTTTTTGGACATTTTTGTGTAGTCAACAAACTGCCCGGCAACAAGGGTGCTTTCTTGAAAAAATCGTGCAAAAGATTCAAGATTCCTAGTGAGGGCCTCGGCCTTTATTTCTTCCTTTAAGTAGTTAGCGGCATAGGCTCTTAGCAGAGCCTCATTGTCCTTCTTTTTTTTGCTTAGATACATTTCAGGTAAGCAACCATATGAAAGAGCTTGCTCTGTATCCATTTCATATGAAAGTTCAGCGCTAACTAAAGGGCCCAGCAGTAGGTTAATAACTCTTCCAGGAAGTAGGTTGGCGCCGCCACGTTTCAATTTCCTTACGCTGGACCCAGTTAGGTAAAACTTTAGATTCTTATTGTCATCAACTAGTGCCTGAACCGTATTTAGAATTTTTGGTAAACGTTGAACTTCATCGATGAAAACACTTTTTGGTTTTTGCTGCTCAATAAGCCTTCTCAACTCACCAGGATTTGCTGAGAAATTGAGATACTCCAATTCATCAGCGAAATTGATACGTAGATCGGGTTTGAGGCTATTCACAAGAGTTGATTTTCCAACTTGCCGTGGCCCCAGTAAAAGAACACTTTTGGGGCTAGACGCTAGATCTCGTTTTATAAATCTGTTTATCATGTGCTCATTTTTTCAATAAAATGAGCACATATCAACCGTTTTATTTCCCTAAGTTTTCTTTATATTCTGGGTGAAGTTCGCCCTGATGGCACATATAGCAGGTGGCCTCGGGGCCTTTTTTTCCGTTAAAACCATTGTCGCGTAAAGTTGCTACGATACGCATATGTTCTTTTGCAACCTTAAAGGTTTTCTTTTCGTCGGAAGTGAAGTTCTGAACATTATGGCACTCTGTGCAGGTGACTCCGAGCTGACGTGAGATCACGACCATTTCCTGGCGAATGGTGTCTTCATTTGCTTTGAGTTTTTTCGCAGATTCGGTGTGCGCCTTCGGGGAAAGAATCAACATGATGATAAATATGGCAGCACCAAAGACGATAAGGGATTTGTAATATGTTGCGTTATGGCTCATGTTCCATCCTGGAATTTTTGTAGTAGAGTTTTTGAATAGTAAAATTCAGTTTCTTTATTTTCTGTAAAGTGCACTTGTCTTATTAAGTTTAAGTCTGATTCAAGTCTGATTTCATGTCCAAGTCTGATTTCTTGACTGGCCTAGGGGGCAGTGCTACCCAGATAAGAGCTGAAATAAGGGACAGGATAAGCGACTTTTCTAGATAAGGGCATTTCATGAAGATCAAGCACCTCGAGGATTTAAGCACTTTGGTTTCTCTGTCCAAACGTCGTGGTTTTGTTTTCCCAAGCAGTGATATCTATGGGGGACTTGCCTCCTGCTGGGATTATGGCCCCCTGGGTTCCCTTTTGAAGATGAACGTGAAGCGTGCCTGGTGGAATGCAATGACTCGCAGAAGTGATATCGTTGGTCTTGATGCTGCGATTTTAATGCATCCAATGGTATGGAAGGCCTCTGGACACGTCGATGGTTTTTCAGATCCCTTGGTGGACTGTAAAGACTGTAAGACGCGTTTTCGTGCAGATAACACAGACTCTTATATCAATGAAAAGAAATGTCCAAACTGTGGCAGTAAAAATCTGTCTGAAGAGCGCAGTTTCAATTTGATGTTTAAAACTCATATAGGTCCACTGGAGGATTCAGGCAGCGAGATTTATCTTCGCCCTGAGACGGCGCAAGGTCATTTCGTGAATTTCTTAAATTGCCAACAGAGCTCGCGTTACAAAATTCCATTTGGGATTGCCGCTATTGGCAAGTCCTTCCGTAATGAGATCACTCCAGGTAATTTTATTTTTCGTACGCGTGAGTTTGAGCAAATGGAAATGCAATACTTTGTGAAACCGGGTACAGATGAGCAGTTCTTTTTACAGTGGAAAGAGATTCGTAAGAATTTTTATTTGAAGTATGGAATTAGAGAAGAGAACTTGAAGTTTAAGGACCATGAAAAGCTTGCCCATTACGCAAGGGCAGCGGTGGATGTAGAATTTAAATTTCCTATGGGCTTCAGCGAGCTTGAAGGGATTCATAACCGCTCGGACTTTGATTTGACTCAGCATATGAAGTTCTCTGGTAAGTCCCTGGAGTACTTTGATGAAGCAAACAAAGAAAAATACATTCCGTATGTGATCGAAACTGCCGTAGGCTGTGATCGCCTGATTTTAGCTTTTATGTGCGATGCCTACCGGGAAGAAATAACTTCAGATGAGAAGGGTGAAGACACACGTGTTGTCATGGGCTTCCATCCAGATATTGCTCCGATCAAAGTTGCTATTTTACCACTGTCAAAAAAAGAAGAACTTTCAAGCATTGCCGGAAAGCTTCGAGATCAATTGGCTGAAGATTTTGATGTGATCTACGACGAGACCGCCTCCATTGGTAAACGCTATCGACGCCAGGATGAGATCGGAACTCCGTTTTGTGTGACAGTGGATTTCGACACACTTAATGACCAGGCAGTGACTGTGCGCCACCGCGACACTATGGTTCAGGAACGAGTTTCAATGGCTCAGCTCAATGGCTATGTTGCCGGGAAACTAAAAGACTTCAATTAGGAGGCATTAATGCAGACTCAAACAAGAACTTCTAGTTCAGGCTCGAAAACGACTATTCCGCAAAAGTTCGTTTATTTTTTTGCTGCAGGCGATACTGACGGAAACGCTGGGATGAAAAATACCTTGGGAGGCAAGGGTGCAAACCTTGCAGAAATGACATCTCTTGGGATTCCGGTTCCTCCAGGTTTTACGATATCAACTGAGATCTGCGCACATTTTTACGAAGCAGGAGGAACTCTTCCAGAGTGGACAAGGCCGACGGTTCTAGAGGCGATGAAGAAAGTAGAATCGAAGATCGGTAAAAAATTTGGCGATGTAAATAAGCCGCTTTTAGTTTCTGTGCGCTCAGGGGCGCGAGCTTCTATGCCGGGGATGATGGATACAATTTTAAACCTCGGCCTGAACGATCAAACGGTGGAAGGTCTGGCGAAGTCTTCGAACAACCCACGTTTTGCCTGGGATTCCTATCGTCGATTTATTCAGATGTATTCTGACGTTGTGATGGGAATGAATTCTTCACTTTTGGAAGTAACTCTCGAGGATTTAAAGGATGAAAAGAAATATAAGCTTGATACGGAACTTGTGGTTGAAGACCTAAAATATCTTGTTAAAAAATTCAAAGACCTTGTTTATCAAATAACTGGTCGGGTTTTTCCGAACGACCCTTATGAGCAACTTTGGGGTGCTATTACGGCGGTTTTCCATTCTTGGAATACACCACGGGCGATCACATATCGCGATTTGCACAGTATTCCTGCGGCTTGGGGAACAGCTGTCAATATTCAAGCGATGGTTTTTGGTAATATGGGTGAAGATTCTGCAACAGGAGTGGCATTTACTCGCGATCCAAGCACTGGCGAAAAGGCGTTCTACGGAGAGTTCCTGATTAATGCCCAAGGCGAAGATGTGGTTGCCGGGATTCGAACCCCACAGTCAATTACGAAAATTGCAGCGGCAAAAACTGGAGCTAAATCTCTTGAAGAAGCGATGCCGGAAGCCTATGGCGACTTAGTTGCAATTTACAAGAAACTCGAAGGCCATTACAGAGACATGCAAGATGTTGAGTTTACTATTGAGAGAAACAAGCTCTGGATGTTGCAGACTCGTAATGGTAAGCGCACAGCAAAAGCAGCATTGAAAATTGCATGTGATATGATAGATGAAAAATTGATTACTGAAGAAGAGGCCATTTTGCGACTTGATCCCGCATCTTTGGATCAATTGTTACATCCTGCCCTTGATCCGAAAGCCACGAGAACTCTACTTGCGAAAGGCTTGCCAGCAAGCCCTGGTGGCGTGCACGGGCATATTGTTTTTACTCCTGAAGATGCTGTGGAGTGGAAAGAACTTGGAAAAAAAGTAATCCTTGTTCGTGTTGAGACCTCTCCGGAAGATATTGCGGGGATGATTGCGGCCCAAGGGATCTTTACAACTCGCGGGGGAATGACGTCACACGCGGCAGTTGTGGCACGTGGCATGGGCAAGTGCTGTGTTGCCGGTTGCAGCGAGGCCGACGTGGACTATAGCCAGCAAACTATGAAGGTGAAAGGCTATGTTCTTAAAAAAGGCGATATCATTACTTTAGACGGTGGCACCGGAGAAGTTTTCTTGGGTGAAGTGAAAACTATCGAGCCAAAACTAGATGCCGATTTTGAACGTATCATGAAAATTGCTGACAAGACACGTCGACTGAAGGTGCGAGCCAATGCTGACACACCCAAAGATGCCCAAACAGCGCGTAACTTCGGAGCAGAGGGCATTGGTTTATGCCGTACGGAGCATATGTTCTTTGGTGCAGATCGTATTGATGTGGTTCGAGAGATGATCTTGGCGGAGGGCAAGCCTGAGCGCGAACGCGTTTTGACAAAGCTGTTGCCAATGCAGCGTTCAGATTTTTATGAGCTTTTTAAAATCATGGAAGACTTGCCGGTGACTATCCGTTTGCTGGATCCTCCACTTCATGAATTCGTGCCTCATACTGAAAAAGAGATTAATGAGCTTGCGAAGCGCATTAACTATGATGTCGATAAGCTTCGCAGCAAAGTAAAATCTTTGCACGAATTCAATCCAATGTTGGGCCATCGTGGTTGTCGTTTGGCAATCACCTTCCCTGAAATCTATCAAATGCAAGTTCGTGCTATTGCTGAAGCGGCTTCAGAAATCGTAAAATCTGGAAGAAAATTAATTCCGGAAATCATGATTCCCTTGATTGCTACAGATAAGGAGCTTGAAATTCTTCGCGGCCTTGTGATTGCAGAAGTTGAGAAGGTTAAAAAAGAACAAAATGTAAAATTCGATTACCAGGTTGGAACAATGATTGAGCTTCCCCGTGCGGCTGTGACGGCAGATGCAATTGCGGATTTTGCTGACTTTTTTAGCTTTGGAACAAACGACCTAACACAGACGACTTTGGGTCTTTCTCGGGATGATGCAGGAAGATTTCTTGGTAGCTACGTCAGTAATGGGATTTTCGCCAAAGATCCTTTTGTGACAATTGATAAAGTCGGTGTGGGCGCCCTCGTAAGAACAGCCACTGATCTAGGGCGTCGATCTAAACCAAATTTAAAAGTCGGTGTCTGTGGTGAGCATGGTGGCGATCCAGATTCTATTGATTTTTTCAACTCTGTGGGACTTGATTACGTTTCTTGCTCACCGTTTCGTGTGCCGATCGCTCGTTTGGCGGCAGCACGTGCCACATTGGTGACTAAGAAGTTGCATTCATAGTCACCACGACCTTGTGGATTTTTCCATCATCAACTAGCGGGATTGGCGCCTCGCTGTCTAATGGTTTTCCATCGAGTATAATTTTTTGTAAACCTCGTGAATAGGGTTCAGGATTTTCAATGCATATTTCATAGACAGATTTGCGGTATTTATATCGTAAGTTCGCAGACGCCCAGTTAGTTGAAATTTGTGGAACTAAAAAAAGCTCCTCTCCTTTGAGTCGGAATCCAAGAATGTATTCTAAAGCAGCGCGATAGGTCCATGCCGAGGAGCCCGTATACCAACTCCATCCTCCGCGACCAGTATGGGGCTCTTCTGAATAAACGTCTCCGGCCATCACATAAGGCTCAATTTTGTAGCGCATCACAGCCTCAGGAGTGAGCCCATGATAGATTGGATTGATCAAGTTAAAGAGCTCTAATGCTTGCCGACCCTCTCCCAACATGGCCCAAGCGATAATGCACCAGGCGGCGGCATGGGTATATTGGCCGCCGTTCTCACGAACGCCTGGAATATAACCCTTGATATAGCCTGGATCGAAAGGCGTTTTATCAAAAGGAGGAGTGAAGAGGAGTATTAGCTGCTCTTGCCGGCGCACCAGTATTTTATCTAGTGCCTGCATTCCATGGAGTGCTCGGGCCGGATCTGCGGCGCCGGAGATCACCGCCCATGTTTGCGCGAGGGAGTCAATGCGACATTCGCTGTTGGCAGCAGAACCAATTGGGGTTCCATCATCGTAAAAAGCCCGACGATACCAGTCGCCATCCCAGGCTTCGCGCTCCAATGATATTTTCAACTGTTCTGCATGTTGCAACCAGCCCTCAGCGCGCTTGCTATCGCCGCGGGCTTGGGCAAGAGTCGAGAACTGTTGCAGATTCAAATATAAAAACCAGCCGAGCCAAACGCTTTCGCCTTTGCCATTTTTGCCGACACGGTTCATTCCATCATTCCAATCCCCACTGCCAATGAGGGGCAAACCGTGAATACCAGTGGCAAGACTGTGATCAAGAGCGCGGGCACAGTGCTCGTAGAGTGTGGCGGTTTGATGCGAGATTGTGGGAGTATAATAAGAGTCCTCTTGATCTGGCCTCAGTGTCGGGCCTTCGATAAAAGCGATTTCCTCATCCAATATGGAGAGATCTTTTGATGCCTCCAAATAGTGAGAGGTCACAAAAGGCAGCCACAAAAGATCATCAGAAAAATGTGTGCGCACACCGCGACCCAGTGGAGGATGCCACCAGTGCTGAACGTCGCCTTCGATAAACTGCCGACTGGCGGCGAGCAATAAATGTGAACGCACCATTTGAGGAGCGACAATGACTAGGGCCATCATGTCTTGAAGCTGATCACGGAATCCAAAAGCACCACCGGATTGATAAAAAGCTGAGCGTGCCCAACAACGGCAGGAAAGATTTTGATAAGGGAGCCAGCGATTCACCATAAAATTGAAGGCTTTGTCGGGGGTTTCAACTTGTACTTGCCCAAGCCACTCGTCCCATTGTTGAGTAACTTTTTTAAGAAGACTTTCGCTAGATTGATTTTGTAGTTCAAAAATTAAGGCTCGCGCTTCCTCGCGGCTATCGGCTTGTCCTAGAACAAAAGACACTTCAAGTATTTCTTCTGGCCCAATCTGCACATCGATTTGAAAAGCTCCACAGGGATCAAGAGCCGCGCCGACGTGTTCGGAAAGCGGCTCTCCACTTAAAATTCCCAAAGGAGAATCAAGTTTGTGATTGCGACCGATGAACTCTCGGCGATTGCCGGTGACATGTTGCTTGTGATTAAGGAAGCTTGCAAAGGAGACCCTCTGGCCGTAATCACTGCTTCTTACATTGGTTGCAAAAATAGCTCCGGTTTTTTCATCGATTTCGGTGACAATATGAGGAGCTGTGCTTGAACGTAAAAAGCCCAAAGTCCACTCAACATAAGCATAAAGGGACAAGCGCCGCCATTGCTTTGAGCGATTTTCTAGACGTAAGCTGGAGATTTTCACAGAGCGATCAAAGGGCACGAACTGTGTTAGGGTGCTGTGAATATCGTGGGATAAGTGTTCAAAGTGGCTATAGCCCTGGCCATGGCGGGCGATGTAAGTGGCTTCTTCCACTCGAATTGGCAAAGCCGTGGGCGTCCACAGACATTTGGAATCAAGATCATAAATATAAAAAACTTCACCGCTTGGATCGCTGATTGGATCATTTGACCAGGGGGTGATTTGATTTTCACGACTATTCAAAGACCAGGTATATCCGGAGCCGCTTTCAGAGACTTGGAAACCGAAAATGCCATTTGAAATTACATTAATCCAGGGAGCTGGCGTGTTTTCCGAACTATTGTTAAGAATAATTACATACTCTCTACCATCGGGAGTAAAGCCGCCGATTCCATTAAAAAACTCAAGTTCTGGACGTGGCAAAAGTGGTGCTTTTGTTTCGCGTTGGCTTTTTGCTTCAAGAGCCGGCGAGGTAGAGGGCTGAAGCATGCGGTTGACTTGATCAGATAGGCTGCCGTGGTGAGCGGACAAACTGATGCGAGCTTCGGCATAAATAACCAAACGTTGCTCTCGTGGAAGCATATCTTCACGGAGGATAAAAACTTTTCCGCGAGAGAGTGGAATTTGTGGAGGAGGGCTGCTCAATCCCAAGTGGACCATGGACTCCAGGGTCTCCTGAAGCTCTTGGCTATAAGAGCTGCCTTTGGCATTGATGATGACTAGATCAACCACAAATCTTTTTAATGCCAGGTACTCTTGGGCTTTTAAAAGCTGACGAACGACGCTGCGATCATCGATATCTTCAATGCGCACCACGATGAGTGGAAAATCTCCAGAAATTCCTTGGGCCCAGAGATGGGTGATATCTTGATTATTGTGCTTTAACACTGCATTCGATGGGCGAAGGGAGGAGTCAAGATAAAGCAAGCGAGTTGCCAGGCGTTGAAAAAGATGCGCCTCTTCGGGCTCAATGTTTAGGTACTGAAGTTTTACTTGTGCTTGAGCCCAAGCCAAGGTCGAAACTCGCTCATAGGTCAAGGGCTCATGGAAACTTTCAGTGAGTCGGAGAATTTCACTTCGCGACTCAGCCACGAGAGTGGAAAAGAAAATAGTGGTGGCAGTGCCTGGCTCCAAGCGAAGACGGGCGCGCAGACTGAAAATAGGATCTAAGACTGCGCCCACGCTTTGGGATAGGTTTTGATCGTTGAAAATGGCCTGTGGTTCACGAATTGTTTTGCCTCGGCCGAGAAATTGGGCGCGATCCGTTTCGTATTGGATTTCGTATTCAGCTTCGCCAACCAGCGGATTTGGAGTCATGATTACGTGGGCCGCCCATAGAGTGTGGTCTTTGGAGGAGCGCGGTCGTCGATGAGCAAGAAGGGCTTGAGTTTCTGGCAAGTACTCGGTTTGCAGAAATAAGTTTGAAAACGCAGGATGAGCCATATCTGCTGCCGGCGTATTTAACACTACCTCAGCATATGAGGTGACTTCAATTTCTCTGGCGAACTCACTATTATTTGTCAAAGTGAGTTGGCGTATTTCGGCGTTATTTTCCGGGGAGACAAAGACCTCGAGCTCAGATTTAATTTTTTCTTCTTCGCGACGAAAGATAGCACGATCTTCGGCGAAGGTGACTTCGTAATTCTCAGGAGGCGTTCCCAGAGGTTGAAATGTTGCTGACCAAACTTTTTGTCTCTCAAGATCCTTGATAAAAATATAACTACCCCAATGATCTTGAGTGACATCCTCTCGCCACCTTGTCAGGGCCAGATCTTGATAGTGGCTATAGCCAGAGCCAGCAGAGGTCAGCATCACTGAGTAATTCCCATTTGATAGAATTTGAGTTCTTGGGGTCGGAAGATGGACGCTGTGATAGCGTCTGGAAAGGCTTTCAACGTCTTCACGTATAAACATTTGCGCATGATTTTCTGATGTTGGAATAACGCCGACAGCCCGCGGGGTTCTTTCTTGCAATAGGAGCTCCGTAGCTTGCACCAGAGGCTCGTTGTGAAAGAGGCGGCAAAATAGTCCATCATTAAAAACGTTCGCCAAAGAGACTAATGACATACCTTGATGATGGGCCATGTACGCGCGAACTAAAACAAAGCTGCGATTCGTGGGAACTCGGGAGCGGGTGTAGTCCACGGCCTCGTAATAGCCATAAGTTCCGCAGGCACCAATTGCTTTGAGATCATGAAGATTTTTGGCGGCCAAAGAGGGCTCGTACATAGCGGCTAGCAGAGTTGCATAAGGAGCAATCACAATATTAGCGCCTAATCCGCGCTTGAGGGCGAGGTCAGGAATTCCAAAATTTGAGTATTGATAAGTCAAATGGAGGTCGCGTTTGTTGTAGGCAGACTCGGAAATTCCCCAGGGAATGGCACGCTCTTTTCCATAGGAAATCTGTCGCTGAATGATTAACTCACAGGTCTTTTTGATAAGACCGCCCTCGGGTGTTTTCATCACCAGAGAAGGCATAAGATATTCAAACATGGATCCTGACCAGGAAACCAAGGCGGAACCTTTTTCCACTTGTGTTAGGCTGCGACCTAAACAGAACCAATGGGAAACTGAGACATCACCTTTAGCAATGGCGATGAAGCTCAGTAAGCGCGCTTCTGAAGCGAGAAGGTCGTAGTAGCTGGGATCGAGCGCTTTTTCGAAAACGCGATAGCCAATGGAAAAAAGCTTTCTATTTTTGTCATAGAGCAGGCGAAAGTCCATATCATTAAATAGTTTGTAAGAAATGGCTTGGGAGCATTTGGCTTTGGCAATCAAGGATTTTGCAGCGTGAACACTTGCCTCAAGACGATCAAGCAGGTTGCGGATGAACAGGAGTGCTTCGCTGGTGAGATTGCTTGATTGCTTTTCAAGATCGAGAATTTTTTCGATAAGTGTGCCGCAATGATTTGGAATCATTTCAAGGGAAATATCTTGACTTAGTTTTTGTTGAATCCTCGCCCACACGTTCAGAATTTCTTGCGAATTTATGCCAGGAAGAGATTTTTTTCCGAACTCAGACCAACTTAGTAAAGATTGATAGTCCGCACTGAGGCTGACAATATTATTGTGAAATTCATGAGCCCAAGTCAGGATTTCATGATCTTCGGGTTCTTTAAATGAGCTTACTACTTGGTTGGCAATTGCTGCGGACTGGTCTTTAAGACTTTTCCAGTATGAACTATCTGCCTGTATTTCCTTGGCAAGCTCAAGTGTTTTCTCGACGTCGTGGACCTTGGCCAGTAGCCGGTCGTCTTCAAGAGGTAGGGCTTGTTTTAGTAGCTCCAGACTTTCTCTAACACCGAGGCAGAGGCTCGCCATATCGATCTTTTGTGTCAGAATATGATTAAAACTTTGTGCGACAGCAATCAGATGTCCCGCTAAATTACCGTTGTCTACAGAAGAAATATATTTAGGATCGAGTGGACTGAGGCTGGTGGTTTCGTACCAGTTATAAAAGTGACCGTTATATTTTGGCAACTCTTGTAAGCTATCGAGGGTTTCACTTAAATGATGAATGGTATCGTGTAGACTAATCCAGCCAAAACTTCGAGCAGAAAAAACGGACAAGAGATAGAGGCCGAAATTCGTCGGAGAGCTGCGGTGGGCAAGGACTGGGTTGGGTTCTTCTTGAAAGTTGTCTGGTGGTAAGAAGTGATCTTCGGCTTTTACGAAACGAGAAAAAAAGAGCCAGATGCGGCGTCCAGCAAGCCGCAGGACTTTTTGATCAGAGTCACTCATGGGGCGAAGTGTTTTTTCTTCGAGAGGACAACTAATCACATAGGCATAGAAAGGAGAGAGCAACCAGGCTAAAAAAATCAGGCTTCCCAAAAAGACGCCCGAGGGGTTGAGTATGGAGACGGCCAATATGCCTAGGCAGGTTAAAATTAAGGCGCCACGCATTTCATAAAAAAATCCTTTGATATTTAAATTTGCTGCAGCCTTTGTTTGCGCGGCTGTAGTCCACTCTAGAAGATATTTTTTACTAATTATTAGACGATAAAGAACGCGGATAATGGCATCGCAAGAGAGCCAGGCGTGATAAGGTAACAAGACCAAAGAAAGCGCCGTGTGCTGTATTCCCTGAAAAAGATCTGTAAAGGTGAATTGGAGATGCTCCAATACATGTACACTTCTTTTTTTTGAATAAAGATCAGCAACAAAAGTAATCAAGGTGGGCGTGGCTAAGGCTATTAATGTGAAGAGTCCCCAAACCCAGGCGCTGCGTAGCGGGGTTGTTAAAGCAAATATCAAAAGAAAAAACGCCGCAGGTTGAAACAAAGAGCGACGTAGGTTATCGGCCATCTTCCAGCGCCCGACGATAGAGATTGTGTTCCCTCCGCGCCCAATAATCCAAGGCAGCAGCTGCCAGTCGCCGCGAGTCCAGCGATGGGTCCTCAGTGCAGAGACCAAGGAGTGACATGGGAAGTCCTCAAAGAACTCGACATCGCTAAGAAACCCACAACGAGCATAGCTTCCTTCGAATAAATCATGACTCAAAAGAGAATTTTCAGGGATGCGTTTTTCGAGGGCTTTCTCAAAAATGCGAAGATTGTAAATACCTTTGCCAGTATAAGAACCCTCGTCGAAAAGATCTTGATAAACATCCGAGACTGCAGAAGCATAGGGGTCGACGCCGGAGGGTCCTGACGAAAGGGATTGAAAGAGAGTGCCCTCGCGGGAGGTTGGCAGGGTTGGGGTGATTCGCGGTTGTAAAATTCCGTATCCCTCAGTGACTCGTCCTTTACTGATATCATAGTGGGCTTCGTTCAGAGGGTGCGCCATGGTACCGACAAGTTGGGCTACACTGCCTTTGGGCATTTTGGTATCTGCATCTAGCGTGATGACATAGCGGACGTCCTCGGGTACTTCAATTTGAGATCCCGGCAATGGAATGTAACTTGTATTCTGAGCGCCCAATAAAAGTCGATTAAACTCATGGAGCTTGCCGCGTTTTCTTTCCCAAGCAATCCATTTTTCCTCTTGTGGGTTGTACTGGCGTTTTCGATGAAAAATATGAAATCTTGAATGCCCATCTGGTGCTGGCGGGTATTTTTCGTTAAGTGTTTTGAGCCTTTCGGCAGCTAGTTGCAGGAGGGGTTGGTCACTGGGAAGCTGTTCTGTTTGGGCATCCACCCAGTCAGTTAGTAAGGCAAAGTGTACATACCCTTCGGGGTTTGCCAAATAGTGAATTTCTAATTGCTCCAATTGGGAACTGATCGCATCTAGATTATTTAAAAATGTTGGCACGACCACAAAGGTTTTCAAGTTTATAGGAATACCTTTTTCAAGATCAATGCGCGGTAGATGTTTGGGGCCAAGCAAAGCCACTGTGATGCGATTGACAATGGCCGCTCCTATTTCTGAAGCCACCACGAGACCCAAGATAAAAAACACATACATCTCGATTTGGCTGAGGCCGAGCTGCCGCGTTGCTAAGGTCGGCAGGGATAAGATTAAAAAACTTAAAAAAACAATTCCACCGATATATAATTCGGTGCTGCTTTCAAGATAGCCTCGGCTCAGGTTTTCAATCCAAGGCAGACGAAATTGAATTTCTTTTTCGAGAATTTTTCGCCCCTTAGAGATGAGATAGTAACCAAGTTCTGAGGCTCGTTGGTCGTGCTGTTTTTTTTGATTTCCGTCTTTTTTTTCACTCAACAGAAGAAGCTTATTGGCAATCTCGATTTGCGAATATGGCGAGTGGAGGGCTAAGGCCTCCAGACTGTGGCGATAACGATCTCTGGTAGCAAAATCCAATGTTGGATAGATGGTATTTTTTCTGAGCACAAGATCAACAAGGCTGACCTCCTCAAAGAAATCTTGCCAGTTAAATGCTGAAATAAGACGGGCACTGGTGATAATGTTTCGGACCGAGGCATTGGCGGCCGTCTGTCGGGCGTGCTCGATGCTTACGGCGGTGTCGGGAGTCAGGGATTCTTTTTCCAAGCGTTGGTCGATCCATTTTAAAAGCGGTTCAACTTTTTGATCTTGGAATCTCAACCTTTGTAAGAACTGCACTGAAAACCAAATGGTGAAAGAAATTTTCTCTAGTCCTTTGACGACCTCAAGAAGGGGCCGGGAAGGCTCGCTGCCAAGCCCCAGTACTTCATCAGCAATTTGGTCGGCCTGCTGTCGGGCTTGCTGCGAACCTACGATTCGAGCAGCAAGGCGACGAAGATTTTCGATGAGTACTACTCGCAAGGTGATGGGGATAGCCCAGAGTTCGCCAATAGTAAGTGGCTGTACTTTTTGGTAGGCAAGTAAGAATCGCTTAAGAGATTCGGCATCAAAGTGGCTATCCGTATGGGCCACAAAAAACCAGGCGATCGCATAAACTCGGGGATAGTTTTTGTGCGGTCCTGCGGCAAGTTTTGGAAGTTCCTGGTAATATTCCGGGGGCAAAAGATCGCGGATATCTTTGAGTTGGGTGCGTACAATATGAAAATTGTCTATTAACCACTCTGCTGCCGGAGTAATTGCGCGACGCTCGTCGACGGCAAGGAGGAGATGTTGATAGGCTTTTTCCAGCAGACGTTGATTGGCAGTGATACGTTGCCCAAGATGCTGTCCTTTTCGTGGGTGCTTTGAGACTATGTGGTATTGAGCCAGCGCTTCTGCCTGGCTTTCTAAGCGGGCAGCGCTAAAAATCTCGGAGCGAACAGGCTTCTGAAAAACCTGAAAGTCATCATCAATTTTTCTCATATTTTTAAAAAAAGAACTAGAAAATACCTGCACTAACTTCTCCAATGAATTTCTCGAGAGACTGACAGATTTCACTCAGCAGGCTTTTAGCGGGGAGTATAGTATGGAAATGTCTTGATTGCTTCCGTATTGTTGGTAGATTATAAGATATACGTCCAGCCCTGACTGCGTTCACAAAATCATATCTATAATTTTTATTCTAAAATTGATACTATTATAACCTATTGATATAGTTATATTTATATTAAAAATATAATTATATATGTTCACATTTGTGAATTTAATACTAAATTTCTTAAGGTCTTGATATCCTATTGTTGGATCCACTTCACTGAACGTAGAAATTTCGCGCAAGCGAAGGAGGAAGTAAAATGGAAAAGAAAAATATGAATTTCAAAAGAGTTTCTATATTAACAACGGCTTTGGCTTTTTCAATCGCGACAGTTGGATGCGGCAAAAAGCAAGTAACATCTACTGTGTCTTCATCTTTGAGTATGACGGCCGCCAATAAAACTGCGACCGTAGCGATGAAACCATCCTTGCTTGACCTATTGATGCCAAAGGCAATGGCTTTGATTCCATCGACAATCGTGGATTCAACCGGCCTAAGTATTGCTCTTAATAGTTCATGGGTAGTGATCAAGGAAGTGGAATTTGAAGCAGCTGAGCTGCCGGGGGCTGGAGAAGTTGACGGCACTGAGATTTCTTTTAAGGGCCCTTACTTTGTTGATATGCTCTCAAATGCACCTGCCGTGCTAGATAACCAAGCGATTCCGGCGGCACCATTTCAAAGAATTAAAATGAAATTGGAAAAAGCCGGTGGCGCAGCAGTGCCTACGAGTGCTCCCGCGGCCCTTGCCACTAACAGTATCTATTTGTCGGGGGTTATCGGCACGGGCTCTTCGGCAGTGAATTTCCAATATCAGTCTGACGATGGTACGGAATTGAACGTTGGTGGCCCGGCGGCGGTAACACCAGCAGACGGCGGACAAATTCTTGTTGAGATTAACTACTCTAATATTTTTAAACAGATCAACATGTCGAGTGTTTTAAATAATGAGTTGATCAGTTCGGCGAATCGTCATGCGGGGGCTCATCTTTGTGATTCTATAAATCTTAGTGCCGGCGATATCTACACATGCATTCGCAAAGGCCTTGAGAAGAACGCAGATGTGGGTGAGGACAATGACCATAGTGACACTCTTGACGCAAATGAATCAAAAGTAAAATAAGTAGGTAGGAAAATGACAGAGGCCAAAAAACTCAAAACAGTCATAGAGAACTCCCAACCCAACGTCTTCGAATACGAAGACGTTGGGTCTTTTTTAAATGACTGGTTGGGATATTTAAAGGCTAATAAAAAAATGAGCCTTCGCCAAATCACCAGGGAATCTGAAATTTCCGCAGGCTATCTTTCTATGGTTTTAAGTGGCAAGCGACGACTCACCAAAAAGGCATTAGAAAAAATATTGATACACCTAAGGCTAAGTCAACAAGAACGTCGTTTTTTGGAGCTACTCCACACGGTCGGAGAGTCTGAATCGGCTCCAACGAGGGTTGAGGCCCTCAGTGAAATGGCTAGGCTGTCCGCCTTCAGAAGAGTGAATCAGAAAGAGCATGATACCTATAGATATCTGACTAAGTGGTACTATGTCGCAATTCGAGAAATGGTTTTACTTCCTGATTTTCAGGATAGCCCCCAATGGATTCAGGAAAGATTGCGTGGTAAAATAGGTCTCAGAGAGGTGACAGAGGCTCTGGAGTTTCTCGAAGAACGAGGTCTGATTGCACGCGATGCCAACGGAAAAAGAACTCTTAACGCGCTTGATTTACAATGCAAGGAAGGGGTTTATAAAATTAGTTTGGGCGAGTTTCATCGCCAGGCTTTGGAAATGGCACACAAGTCCATCCATGAGGTTGCGCGTGATCGCCGGTACATATTGGGGCGCACAGTGGCAATTTCAAAGGCAGAGTTTTTACGAGCCAAAGAAATTTTTGATGAGGCCTTAAAAAAAATTGAAGTTCTAGGGCAAGGGGCAGATGTCTCAAAAGAGGTTTATCACTTTGAACTTGTTGCATTTCCTATGACAGAAAAACAGGATGGTTAAAAATGAAAAAAGTCATTTTCTTAACAATACTAGTTTTGATTTCAGGTTGCGGGCCGAAAAATCAAGGTACCTCCACCGGGAATCCCTTGGTAAGTCTGTCCATGACATCTTCGGGGACTGCGACAACGGTGGCAAAATCTCTTTATGAGAGGCTCTTCTCATGGTTGGTGCCTAAAAGCGTGGCAATGCCACCACCAGGCTCGATGGTGGACTCTGCAGGTAATACCATTATTATTTCAGATTTTTGGATTTCCTTAGGACAAATTGAATTTAAATATTTTGAATTTCCAGAGGCCAGCGAGGTTGATGGTAGCGAAGTGGAGTTTCAAGGTCCGTACACTATTGATATGCTAGCAAGTTCGCCCACACCCTTTTCAGCCGGAAATCTTGTTGTGAGTCAATTTAGACGGCTCAAGTACAAATTAAAAAAAGTTAGTTCACTTCCAACGACAGCGCCTGTGGCTTTGTCTGGCAATGCCATATTTATTTCGGGGTCAGTGAATGGCAAGTCTTTCACTTTCAGAACGACCACAGAGATTGAAATGTCGGTGAGTGGTGCGAATCTCATCGGCGCCCAAAATAATGACCGGCTTTTATTGCAAATCAAACTGGCCAATTTAATTAAAAAAATTGATTTCACTGCCATTATCTCGGCAACAAACACATCCATTGATGAAAGCAATAGAGTGAGTGTCAGCGGGACCCCTTGCCAGTTTATTAACTCGTCTGCCACCGAGCTCTATGTGTGCCTGATGAGTGGTTTTTCCTCCGAGGCCAACTTAGGGAAAGATCTTGACGGCAACGGGGAGCTGGAACCAACGGAACCAGCTGTAAAATAACTAATCCGATGCCTTATTGCCAGATATTTGGTATCGGAGTGGCAGTAGTATCCTGTTTTCCTAAGCTATCCAAGTTCCAATTATCCTCCATTAAGTTTAATAGAGAATAAAGATTCAATGAAGTTGAGATGATATTGGGTTTTACCGCAGGGCCGACGATACTTGCATAAATCTGATTTTTTGTGCTGACACCGCTCTCGTCAAAGCTTGTAATTAAGATGGTGTTTGTCATAAAACGTGAATCATTCAAATAGCCAGAAAATCTTTGCGCATACCATTTATCTGCATAAGCTACGTTCGTATCGTGCCCATCATTTTTTTCGTTTGGGATATAAAAGACGTAATTTGGAAGAGTGCCATTTTGAACATCATGATCAAACTGAGTTGCATTCGTGACATTCGCACAGCGTGTAGGATTTTTCTGAATATTCAAATAACTTATGAATGGATTATGTTTTCGTGCATAGTTTCCACTGGCCCCGCCGGTAAAGCAATGATCAGGATAGTCTTCAGCGTATATTTTCCAAGTGAGCCCTTTGGCTTCAAGTAAGTCGGTAATATTGTTTACGTTTAGATCGATATTGCCATCATTCTTAACGCCATTAAGTGCGCCTGACGTGAGTGCAACGTAATTTCCTTGAGATGGATGAGCGAGAGCCATGAAGTTAGAAAAATGTGCGCCCTTATCTGCGAGCTGCTTAAAAAATGGTTGTTTAATTGCATCCGAATAGTTCGTATTTTCAAATAGGACAAAAATAGCTCTATCAAAATACTTACCAGTTTGCGGGCTTGCAAAAGCTAATACTGGTGAGATGAGAAATGCGATACATGACAGTGTAAATGATCCCCTGTTCATTGATATACTCATAGTACCCCCGGCCAAGATTATAAGGGGGTAAGATGAACAGAAGATGAACAGGAGATTCTTACTTAAAACTAATTATTTGAACTCTCTTTCGCATCTTCAAGGAGCTCTTTTTTTTCATCCGCAGCCGTCTCCACATGAACATCAAGAATTTTTCCGTTAAGGGCATCAACGTGAACTTCGTGTACGTTTTTGTCGCCTTTTGACTTCAAATCGAACGAATAGATCCAATGACCGTACTCGAACTCCAGCTCTTCCCCCAGAATTTTTCCGTGATAAGTGGCGATTGCCATTTCACGTGCTTTTTCAATCGGAATACGGTTTGTGGGAGGGGCCTCATTGGCTGTTGACAGATTTGGCGTACAGGCAAAAGCTACTAAAACCATCCAGATTTTTCCATTAGTAATGTGTCGCATATAATCTCCTTTGTTATTGAAATATCAGTATAGAACTGCAACATGAACACAGGATGAATGGACGTCCTAGGCCTGTGTGGTCTTGTAACTTACGGAAAGACGCTGTAAATCAGATGACAGAAATAAATAAATGAGGAAACGTCTATGCGTTTATTAATTGTAGAAGACCAGCCACTGATTGGAAAGGCCCTTAAAAAAGGCCTTACGGAAGAGGCTTTCGCAGTGGATTGGGTTACTAATCTGACCGATGGAATTCATTTGGCGAATGAATTTGAATACGACACTTTGATTTTAGACCTCATGCTTCCCGATGGTTCTGGCTTAGTTCTTCTTGAGAAACTTAGAAAAAGCGGTCAAAAAATTCCGATCCTAATTCTAACAGCGAAGGACACGATTCAAGATAAGATTCTTGGCTTTAGCATGGGAGGCGATGATTATCTGACAAAGCCATTTGTTTTCGAAGAGTTGCTATCCCGAGTGCGTGCTCTAACAAGAAGAAAATACCAATTCTATGGTGATGTATTAGAGGCAGGTGCTTTAAGGTTGAATCCTATTTCACGAACGGTGACGTCTGCTGGCAAGCCATTAGCTCTCACTGCCATGGAGTTTGCCGTTCTGGAGTTTTTTCTTTTGCGCAAGTCTCATGTTCTTTCACGAAAGAAGATTGCTGAACACATTTACACTGAAGAGGCTGAGCAAGGTAGCAATGTAATTGATGTTTTTATTAACAAACTTCGGCGGAAGCTTGAGGCTGCTGAGGCGGGCTTACTCATAGAGACTATACGTGGTGAAGGTTACGTGATTCGGTGAAATCACTTTCGCTTTCTACAAAGTTGTTTCTCGTCTCCAGTCTGATTTTAGTTCTATTTTGCTTCGCAAGTGTGGGAATTTTATATCGCGCCCAAAGGCAACAGGCGACAGCAGAAATGGATATGCTCTTAAAAAATCAATCAATTGCACTTTCTGCGCTCGTTAATACAACAGCAACTGGAAACTTAGATTTCGAAATGTCGCCTGCTTTTATTTCTCAATATTCAGTTCAAAATCCCAAAGCATTTTTTCGATTTTTTGATTATAGAGACAATAAACTTTTAAAAGAAAGTGTCGACGCGTTCCCAGTGGGTTGTAATACGTATTCTGAAAAATCCGATGTTGTCATTGACGGAATTCTTTTTCGCTTAAGATCGGTTATATTTAGTCCTGATCCTGATAGCGGCGTTGAGCGCTCTCGGTCAACTTCACCTCGGCGAGTATGCCTTGTTATGGGAATCGATCAAGCTCCCTATCAATCGCTAGTAGTTCAGACACTTTTTTCATCAATTCCGGTTTTAGTTTTTATAGTTATTCTACTAATTGTGGCGCTGGTGTTTTTGGTTCGTAATCTGACCAGTGATTTGTCGGCTCTGACAGCCGCTTTAGCAACTGCTGATTTTGGGGCAAAGCATGAATTTCCAGTTTTACCTGCGGCTAATACTCCAGAAGTTAAAGCCGTTGTTGCAAATCTAGTTAAGCTTCACGTCCAGGCAGCAGAAGTCTACCGAGAGATGTGGCTTTTTCTTGGAAGAGCCTCTCACCAACTTAAAACTCCTGTTGCAGCGATTCAGGCAACCTTAGAGGTTCTCATCAGAAGAGAGCGATCAAAGGAAGAGCTGCTTTTAGGCTTGGCAGATATCAAGTTGGCAACTACGCAACTGAACCATCTTACAAAAAATCTAATTTCTTCTTCTCGGATTTCATATGAGGAATCATCGCAACGACGTGAGTTGATGGATCTTGTTGGTTTTATTTCAACACAAGTAAGAACATTTAAGGCCCAAGCAGATCAGTTGGGGATTTCAATTGTGATGGGTGCGAATTCCCCGATAATGGTTCGAGCAAACGCACTCTTGTTGTCTGAAATATTTGGAAATCTAATTGAGAATTCCATCCTTTATTCAACAAACAAAAAACCTTCTTCTATTACAATTGCTTGCAATATAGAAAATAGAAACGTCGTGGTTTTGATATCGGATCAAGGACCTGGCTTCCCCATGTCAGTTCTACAATCACTTTTTCAGCCATTTATTCGCGGTGACGAAAGCCGGATTTCTGGCTCAGGCTTGGGTCTTTCAATTGCAAAAAAATCTGCGCAACTGCTGCTAGGTGATATCCTGATCCAAGAAACAAATTCCACCGGCTCGAAAGTTGCCGTGATTTTGCCTATACAAATGTCTATACACAATGAGTAAGAACAATATTCTAAATATTTATCCAGCCATTTTTATGGATTTAATTCTTGTTTCAATTGCATTGAAAGCTTCCGTTTCCATTCCCGATCGGTAAAGTTTTAGTGAATCACGAAGATCATCAATAACTTGAAGGATCACGCTTGTTAATTGCTTGCCCAATTCAGAACTAAGCGCACTTTCTAGTTCGTGCATAACGGTGCCAAATTTTCCAAAACTGACAGCTTGCGCACTTCCTTTCAGACAGTGCAGAGCTCTTTTAATAATATCTATGTGCTCAGGCTTTGGTGTGTTTTCATAATTAAGAAGCGCTTCTTCACAATTCGCTAGCAACTCTTCTGCCTCATTGCAAAAATACATGCGCAATTCGCGAATTAGGGAGTCATCTAATTGGTTTTTCATTTACATAGCCTTTTTTTAGTGTTTTGAAATGTGAGGGTGCTGTTTATTTTATTCATTACAATATAATCAAGTAGCATCACTAGGCCAAAGCGTCCCGAAAGAGCTGCCTTTGTGAATGTGCCATCTGCGAATAAGGGGCCAGGTAAAGTCTTTACAAGAAGCTCTTCGGATCTTTTAACGTCCATTGCAAAAAAAGCTGCAGCGCCAGCGTCTGTACCAATTGTAATAAGCAGAGATGAGTTGCTGAGTTCTTCGTTTGCATCAAGTTGAATATTAGAATTGGACGAGTTCAAATATCGACTGAGAGGAAGCGCATAAATATACTGGCCGTTGCAATTTAAGTAATAAGCCCCATTGGTATATGTCAGGCGACCATTTTCTATCATTTTTTTCGTCTCATTTATTTCCAAAATTTGATCATATAAAATTGCGACTTGATTTGTTGGATCGACACCTAGAATTACGGCAACTTTGATATTTACGGATTTTACTACTGGTAGCTCGATATCAAATCGTGTTCCGGTCATAGGCTCAGTTTTAATGGCGATTTTGCCATTCATTGACTCAATAGATTTTTTTACCATGTCCATTCCGACTCCACGGCCAGAAATATCTGTAACCTTATCCGAAGTGCTAAAGCCAGAATGAAAAATCCATAATAATACTGCCTCTTGACTCATGTCCGCAGCCTGTGCTTCTGAGCAGAGCTCGCGTTCTATGAGTTTTTTCTTAATATTTAAAATATTAATGCCACGGCCGTCATCCGCTACGGATAGTTTAATTTGACTGTCTGTCAATTGAAGCGAGATTGTTAAAGTTGCTTCTTCGGCTTTCCCTGTTTGGATTCTTTCCGCTGGTGGCTCAATGCCATGGTCCATTGAGTTCCGAATAAGATGTACGAGGGAGTCCGCAAGCGCTTTTGCAATATTATAATCTAGCAAGAGCGATTCGCCTTCAATTTTGAGTTGAACTTTTTTGTTCATTTTAAGGGCGGTATCTCGCACCATCCGCTTTAATGGCTTTAATAAGTCTGCAAAAGCTACTTTTTTTAGATCCGAGGCCTTATTTTGTAAAAATGAATTTTCCTTCTGAATTTCATCTAAATACTCAACTATACTCAGCAGATTTTTTTCATTTGGATATTTTTCAATCAATATTTCTGTTTTTTGCACAAGATAGTTTCGTAAAATCGTTAAATTCCCACTATGCTCAATAAACTCCCCTAAAACCTCAGAGCTAACAGATATTTTATGATTGGTCTTCGGCGCCTCGTCCTTTTTTTGATCAGAGCTGTCTTCAATTACATCTGGTATCATTTCCTTTTCACCAGACAGGAGAGCTCGCCAGTAGTCTGCATTATAATCAGGTGTTTTTCCGAGAATGATATCCTCAAACATCATGTGCATCTGTTCGCATGCCTGGAGTAGACTTGTAAACAGATAAATGGGTGTTTTCATATTTTGATTGCTAATTTTAGCAATGCTGTCTTCACAGTCGTGCGAAAAGCTAGAGATAGAATTTAGCCCGATACAGGCCGCTGTACCTTTGATTGTGTGCAAGGCACGGCAAACCCCGCTTAAAATATCTTTGTTGTCTGGTTCTGTCTCTAGCTGAAGAAGAAGGTTTTCCATTTCCTCAAGTTTCGAGGAGGCCTCTTCGACAAAGCCGAGCATCATCTCGCGGGATTCCTTATAGGCAGTGGCATGGTTGGAGTGGGATCCTCGAACGCAATTTTGTAATGTTTGAAGGTCGAATGGTTTTGAATAAATTCCGGAAATTTTTGATTTTATGTCCTCAGAGATAGTTTCTGGGGAGAGGTATCCAGAAATTAGCACAAAGGGAATACTGCTAAACTCAGGGGACAGTAAACTTATTAGTTCAAAGCCATTTATTTCGGGCATATTATAGTCACACAAGATCAGGCAGATTTTTCGTGAGTGGCTTTTTATATACTCTAATGCCTGTGTAGGTGAGCTCATTGTAATAGGCCTGTAGCCCCACTTTTCAATCCACTGCTTATAGACTTCAAGAATGGCTATTTCATCGTCAATGCAAAGTATTTCAAAAGAATCGGTATCCATTGAGCCCTTCCTAAAACCTAATAAATATGCAACTTATCGGTTAAGGGGCAGAATCTGTAAAGCACTTTTTTTAAACAAACTAAATTCACTTTAAATTGATACGTTTCATAGTGCGGCTGTCTCTTAACAAAACATAAATATTTAAATAAAGCATGTTTAGAATTTTTTTACTCCTTCCGATAAGCTATACAAGTTCGTTATTTATAGTAAAAATCAGATATCGATCAAAAGTCGAGTTGCTTCAAAGAGGGGGAGTCGTTGTCTAAGCCAAAATTGCTAATTGTTGATGATGAAGTTGAAATTAGAAGCTCAATTCGGTTTTTCACACAAAATGATTTTGATGTTGTTGAGGCAAGTAATGGGCTCGAAGCCCTCCAGATCATTAATAATGAGCCGATTGACCTTTTGCTTTCAGATTACAATATGCCAAATATGGATGGTTTGGAGCTACTCAAAATGCTCATTGAGAAGGACCATTGTATTCCGGTGATTTGGCTTACGGGAAGGGGCTCGGCGGAGCTTTGTCGATCCACTTGGGCTCTAGGGGTTTATGAGTACCTTGAAAAACCCTTTAAAGCCAATGAACTGATTCAGTGCTTAAAGGGTGCTGTAGATTTCAAAGATACATATTCAGAAATTAGAAAAATTCGAAGTATCTCAAAAAAACTATTTGAAGAGCCCAATCTTATTTTTAGCGCGAAAAGCTATCGGCAATTTCATGAGGCGTGTCTGTTGCGCGGGATTTCTGTATCAACAGCAATGAGTGAGTTGGTCGAAGAGTATTTAAAGAAGGGTGCTAGTTGATGTTGAGCCGAAGATTGGTGGATTATTTTCAATTCCCATTGGCCTTGCTTGATGGAAATGCTCGTGTGATTCAGGCTAATTCTAGTTGGGTGGATGCTATGAATATTTTAGAAGGCGAGTATGCCCATAAATACATCAATTTGAGTCCTAGCCCCACTTTAGCCAAGACTGAGGACTATTGGCAGCAAGTGGCAAGCCAGTTGCCAGAGGCGGGCGAAAAGCTGTCGCTTATACATCAACAACCAGGGCATTTGAGCCTTCTTCTAAGTAAAGTTAAGTTTGATCAAATATTATTTTTCTGGGCCCGACCGGCAATTGAGACCGACTTATATGGTGATACAAATAGATTGGCACGGGAAAAACGGCTTCATGAAATGGGTGAAATGGCCGCCGGAGTTGCTCATGAAATTACGAATCCTTTAACAGTCATCGCTGCAAAAGCGTCAATACTGGAATATATGATGAAGGAAGGTGATGATGAGGGCAATTCTGAAGTTCTAAAGATCACTCAAGTAATCACCCATCAGTGTCATCGAATTACAAAGATTGTGCGAGCAATGAGAACCTTTAGCCGAGACGGAGCTTTTGACCCTGTTGTGGCCATGGCGATACGTCCGCTAATTGATGAAGCAATAACCCTTTGTGTAGAGAAATCCCGCCTAAAGGGAACCAAGTTTGAAGTAGAGACATTGGACTCTGAGTATCAAGTCATGTGTCGCCCTATTCACATTGTGCAGATTTTGGTCAATTTATTTAACAATGCAATAGATGCCACGGATAGTGTTCTTTTGCCTAAAGTGATCGTGGCCTTTCAGAAATCCGAGGATTTTTTGGAAATTCAGACTTTGGATAACGGCACAGGGGTTCCAGAAGAAATTGCTGATAAAATTTTCAACCCTTTTTATACAACAAAGGAAGTTGGAAAGGGGACGGGCTTGGGCCTGAGTTTGTCTCTGCGTTTGAGTCAAATCAGTGGAGGAAATTTGTTCTTGGATCGAAAACAGGGAAAAAGCTGTTTTACACTAAGACTTCCACTCGCGGCATCGCTTAAGATAGTAAAATAATTTATCGGAGGTTTGTCATGAGACTGAAAAAGCAGAATGTGAGTATTGTTCGTCCGGAAGACTATGATTTAGAGGCCGAAAGAGCCGCTGTGATAAAGTTTATGCAGGAAAATGGCCTTGAGGTCGATGCAGAGTTCATACGCCAAATCACCTTAGGAGATATTGTTGAAGTATATTCCGTCCCGGAAAATACACAGATTTATCGAAACACTGAATTCATTAAGCACTGCTCTTATACTACAGAGCAAATGGCGACAATCCCCTTTCCAAAATTATTCTGGAGATCCGAGGATGACCACGTTACATTAATGCATAGGGCCTCTCAAGTAGTGTCTACGGAGAAAAAGTGTGTTCCCTGGGATGTTGGGAATCACCAGCTTGTAGAATCATTACATCCTAAAAAACGTACTTTTGAAATTCAAATGGGAGTGATCGCCCCCTGCTTTGAGCTTAAAACCCAGGCACGAAGAGCCTGGGCTTCAACTTTGAAAGTGAGCTTTATTTTTGAGTGGGGAGATGACTTAACTTAAAGAGGCTATGTCATTCAGAAGATGCTTATAAAGAACGCAGGTCTGATCAAAGTTCTTCATAATTTCGACTCTTTCCCCTTGAGTGCAGCTTTCGATTTGGTTGACTGCTTCTTTCACGTGGTCAGGATCATCTTCGGCGTGAACTTTTACAAACCGAATGGCTTCTGGCCCATATTTTTTCAGAACAAGCTCATACATTCCTGGGAAGGTAAGCACTGCCAGATGTTCCAGAGCCAGGATATAACCCAGTAAGTGTTTTGGATTGCGTTGAATTTTGTAAAACTGAGGTTCCCAAAGTGCCCGGCAACTTTCTAATTCCATGAAATTTTCTCGTTTTTCGCCTAGATGCTCAAGGTCTTTAACAGCTAAAAGGTCATGACTTTGCTCCTCACGGATATGTGAAAGACTTCGTCGATAATAGTTTTGCTCCTCCGCAGGAGACCAGCCGGCAGCAAAGGCAAGCATGCGAGTGCTATGAGTTGTATAGTAAAAACTTTGTGCAAGCCAGTTTTTATATAATTTGGAGTTGTCCCAAGGCATTTTCTCGAAGCACTTCTTGAGCTCCTCCATTTTCGAGGATAAGGGTATTTGTTGGTTCATGAGTCGGTTCCTTTCTGTGGTTAAATCTATTCCATTTTTGTATTGTCATTTCTAAGCAGTTTGGAAGTGGGGAAAGGCGAGCGGACTCTCTGGTGATTTGAGCAAAGTCCACCTCAACATTGTAGGCCTGTTTGCCTTTTGAGATAGGGATTCCTCCATGGCGATAAAAAATATTTTGAGTCCCGCGGTTATTTCGAAAATATCCTAAAATTCGTTTTGCAGAACTTTCCATGAGGCGTAAAACTGAAAAGCCAATTAGTAGTTCAGATATGGGTAGGTCGGTCTCAGATTTTCTCCATGCAGAATCCAAGGTCATATATGTTATAATCATCGATGAACTTTCTAGCCCAATAATACTTTCGCGAACATCCTCTGGGTAATTCTCGAAATAAGACATTTTCTGGTGACTACGTTTTTCTAAATCACAAAAATGATATAATAAAAATCCGACTGGCCTATTATTAAAAAACAGACCCCCAAGTTCCTTTGAAAGAAAATCGTCGCTGCTGAGGGTTTTTTTTGCAACGTTCAGTTCACGAAAAGTCTCGATCCAATTTTTTTCCCAGAGTTCAAAACAGCGTTCATTCAATTCTGAAAACACCCCTGGGCTTGAGGTGGAGAAATGATAAAAGTCCAAGTCAGAGATAGATTTCAATGATTGCTCCAAAAAAAGATATGTTATTTTGTGGAGAAAAGATTGTGCTATATACGTAACAAGTGGTCAATAAATTAAATTAAACAAACAAATAAGATACAATTTAGTAAAATTTTATACACTCACCGCATTGAGTCGCACATGGCTACGGCAAATAAAGCTAATTTGAGAGGGGGTTTCACTCTTTAGTGTTTAAATTTTCAAAATTTGCATTGCCTGTTTTAGTTTCTGTCCCATTGATTATGACATGAAAATAAATAGGAACTGATTTAACTAGCATGGCGCTGACACCGCAATATTTGGTCATTGAAAGATCAACCGCTTTTTCAAAGAGACCATTGTCAATATTTGGACCAGTTAATGTGAAGTTAAGGTGAATTTCAGAAAAGATAACGGGATGCGTAGTTGTGGGCTCAGACTCGGCGCTGACATTGAAAGTATCAAATGAAACCTTATATTTTTTTAAAAGGCTCACGACATCCATACCGGTACAACCGCATAAACCAGCAAGAACATACTCCTTAGGGCTAGGGCCTCGATCTCTACCGCCGAACTCTTTTTTGCCATCGGTGAATTGATGATGCTCCCGCACTTGGACTTCAAACCCAATGCCTTGGATCCAATGGACCTCTGCTGTTGTTTTCATTTCTTAGCTCCTTTGTAGTTCTAGCGGGCCCTTTTAAGAGAAGCCCATCATAAACCAATATTTTACAAAGTATAGATGTGCTAAGGCATATTTTTTATTACTTTTCAGCAGAGAGTCACATAAGGGTTCCCTACTTGGGTGAGATCTAATACAATGTTAGGCTGACAGCTATCAAATTAAGGGGAGTTTTATGAAAAGTGACATGATTTTTCATCAGTTATTTGAGTCTGAGTCGTCGACTTATACTTATATTATTGCAGATGAGAAAACCAAGGAAGCTGCCATTATTGATCCTGTTCTTGAAACTGTTGATCGTGACCTTAAGCTGATTAATGAATTAGGATTAAAACTGATGTATGCATTGGATACGCATATTCATGCAGATCACATCACTGGCGCTGGAGAAATTCGAAAAAGAACACAGGCAAAGACGGTTGTCAGTCATGAAGCAGATGTATCTTGCGTCGATATCCCATTGAAAGATGGTCAGGAGCTTTCGCTGGGCGATAAAAAAATCAAAGGAATTACAACTCCGGGGCATACGAACACCTGTATGTCATATTTATTTGAGGGAATGATATTTACAGGTGATGCCTTATTAATTCGTGGATGCGGAAGGACTGACTTTCAACAAGGTTCATCGGAGAAGCTCTATGAAAGTGTCCATGAAAAGCTTTTCAAGTTGCCTGACAATACCATTGTGTATCCTTGCCATGATTACAGAGGGCACAGCTCATCGACAATTGGCCTTGAGAAAAAATTTAATCCTCGCTTGGGCGAGTCTAAATCTAAAGAAGAATTCAAGAAAATTATGTCCGAAACAAGACTTGATAGTCCAAAAAAGATTCATGAGGCAGTTCCTGCAAATATGGCCTGCGGACTGCTGAATGATTCCCGAGTTATCCACCCTCAGGTAGCTAATGGAATTCCGGAGGCGCAGTGCGAGGCCATTTTAGCTCATCTGCCCCTGGTCGAATCAAAAAAGCTTAGACTGATTGACGTGAGACGGCCTGACGAATTCAATAGTGAGCTTGGGCATATTAAGGGTGCTGAGCTTATTACACTTGGGCCTGAGCTAACAATTTTTCTTGAAAAAAAAGCCGATCTTAATGAAGAAATCGTTTTTATTTGCCGAAGTGGTGGTCGTTCCGGTGCGGCAACTCAGGAGAGCATCAAGCTTGGCTACAAATATACTGTTAATATGTTGGGCGGTATGATTCGTTGGAACGAACAAAAATTTCCTGTGGAAAGATGCTAAAATCAAAGCTCATGGTCGTGTAAAATAATGAGGCACATATTTAACTTTTTAAAGTCGAACTTATTTAACAGCATTCTTATTATTTTTCTAATATATGTTGCAGCATTGCGAGTTCCGACAATTATGAAAATGTATGAGGCGCAAGGGGAGCCGGCGCCTTCGGCTAGCATTGTCGATCTAACAGGACAGAATATTTTAATTCCGCGTCATCAAAAACAGGTCCTCGTTTTTTGGGCGACGTGGTGCGGTCCTTGTAGGATCGAGCTCGGCAGAATCAACAGAATGATAATAAAAAACGAAATCAATGCGAATGATATTCTTGCAGTTTCTATTTCTGAAGATCCAAAAACAGTTACTGCTTTTGTAAGGGAGCATGAGTATCATTTCCAAGTGGCTGTTGATGAAACAGGAAAGCTTGCAAGGCTATATAAGGTATTTGGAACTCCCACGATACTTCTAATAGATCAAGATGGCAAAGTGAACTGGATGACAACGGGGCTGAGTCCCGCCCTTGAATTTAGACTCAAATCATTTTTAATCAAACAATAAGACAAATTTCGTATTACTAAAAAATATCATTGTATATTTATTAAATTGAAATTGAGCTTTCAAGCCTTTTGCGAGATGAATGGGATCTGAGCATATGCTCGGAATTGCCAAAAATAAGGAGGCAGCATGAAGAAGTTTTTAGTAATGACCATCGTGTCCGTAATTTCAGCGGGCGCTTTTGCAGCAGGTTACACACCAATGAATATTGTTGAGAAATCATCTTATCAGTTGGCAGGCTTAGTCACTAAGGGAAAAATCGATGCAAGTTTTCTTACGGATGTAAATCATTTAACAGTGTCCTCTGATGCTAGCGGATTTCACGTTCAGATGACCTCGCCAGCGACGACTCCGGACGCGGTGAATACCTTGGATATCACTTTTGACACAAACGGAAAGGCAACCAGCTTTTCTTCGAACTTTGTTGCGCGCTTTTCACAGGGACCTATTTTTGAAAAGACCAATGCAGCAACGATCTTGGATCTTTGTGCAGAAGCATTCGTTGATCACTTATCCGAGTCCCAAGATAACCTCTTTGTTGCTCAAAACGTAGAGAGTATTGATCTCGGTGTTGAACAAGGTGGATTCCTCATTTTGGTTCACCTGAAAAATGCACAAGTTTACCAGGTACACATGGATGCAACGGGCAAAGTTATTTCCAAAGGATTCTAAAAAATGAAAACGGTTCAGAGCTTCGCAGTCATTGCTTTACTAACTTTAGGTCTGCGTAGTTTTGCGCAAGACCAAGAGGCTTCAGTTCAGAATGGTCATGTAGAGTTCACCGCCGTCGGTAAACCAGCGATGTTGAAAATCCACGGAAAGTCTCTTGGTCCCACGGGAAAAATCAGTGTGAGCAAGGGGCGAATTTCGGGCGTTTTAAAGTTGGAGCTCAAGGGCATTGCGACAGGAATTGATCTGCGCGACGAACATATGAAAAAGAAGTATCTTCAGGTGGATCTCTTTCCTGTGGCAGAGCTTTTGATTAAAGATATGGATGTTAATGTAGGTAAATTTTCTGATTTTAGTGGCACATTGAAAGATCAAAATTTTACCGGCGACCTGACTCTTCACGGAGTGAGGAAGTCGATTCATGGCGTTTATGAGGTACAGTCCGAGGGAAGCCTATTAAAGATACATGCGACTTATCAGTTTAAATTATCAGATTTCAATATTGAGATTCCTTCTTATGCAGGCATTAAGGTGGCGGATAGTGTTACTGTGGAGACCTCCTTTGAGGTGCCAAAAAAATGAGACCCCTTGTTTTTTTCTTAATGACATATGCTTGTCAGGCCTGGGCCTTTCCTGAGTTGATTCGATTTCAGTATAACAACTGCACGGCATGTCACGTTGCCCCTTCTGGAGGAGGTACGCTGACCTCTTATGGGCGAAGCCTTTCCTCGGAAGTGCTCAGCACTTGGGGAAGCGAGAAAGAGGCCGGTTTTTTACACGGCATCTTGGATCGAGAGGCTCTTGAGAAGTGGATTTTACCAGGCGGTGATATTCGCGCAGTTCAAGTGCATCGTGAAGATGAAAATTCAAAATCGGGACGTTTTATTAAGATGCAGGCTGATGTATCTGCCGCCGTCGTTGATGATCGCTGGGCTGTTGCTGCGACGGTGGGAGATCTCGATGTCGACACTTGGAATTCTTATAGTACGTCTTATTATGGAATGCTAAAACCTTATGATGAGCTTTCTATACGCGCCGGTCGATTCACTCCGCAGTATGGGCTCTATATCAGAGATCATATTGCCTTTATTAGATCTTTTTTGGGTTTTGGTTTGGATGCCAATCGTGATGTCGAAGAAGTTCAATGGACTGGTCTTGTGTGGACCACGAGCCTTTCTTACTCCAAACAATTTAATATTGTTTACCCAGAGTCAGCCTATAGTTTTCAATCTCAGTATTTTTTTGCGGACAGCTATAAAATAGCGCTAAACTATTGGAAGGGCCGTTCTGAACTTATGGAAAGGGACGTTTTGGGTTTTTGGAGCCTTTTTGGTTTCACGCAAAAGGTGTTTTGGTTGAATGAGGTCGATTGGCAAAATAAAAAAGTCGGTGATCTTATTACGAGAAGTTTTGTGACCTATCAAAAGTTGGGTTATACTTTAGTTAAAGGCCTGGATCTTTTATTGTTGGGTGAATTTCAAAAGGGTGACCTTAGTGATGCCTCAACTGAAATTAATCGTTATGGACTAGGTTTTCAATTTTACCCTCGTCCACACTTTGAACTTAGTGGTGCTTGGACAAAGCAGAAAACTTTGGCCCTGACGACGGGGAGGGAGGCCGATTATGCATGGCTGTTACTTCATTATTATCTGTAGTTTTATGCTATCTGCTTGCAATTATAATGTCGTGAAAAACCCGAATGTGACTGGTGGAAACAATTCACTATCGCAGCCCATCAGTGAGTCTGCGACGATTGATGCCCCTTTGATTCAGGGAACTGTGCTTAAGCAGTGCATGTCTTGCCATGCGGGGCGCACGGCGCCGGAGTTGGGAAGCCTTACTGGAACTCGTGAGCATATAGCAAAGATTCTTTCTGAGGTCTTGTCCGATGCCATGCCTCCGGCAAAAAATGGCTATGCTCCGCTCTCAGATTGTGGAAAAGCAATTTTACAACGCTGGGTAGATATTGGTGCTCCATTAAACAGCTCAGAGAAAGTTGGAAGCCTGGTAGTTTGCAAGGGGCAGAACTCATTGCCTCCGGACCAAAGCACGATTCCAATTTCCCAACTACCTGTAAACTATCAGACCTTACTTAAAAAAGTTTTACAACCCAAGTGTTTGAAGTGTCATAATCCTGATTCGGATGATGTTGATGCTGCCGGCATTTTGTTTTACCCTTTTGCAGAAATCGCTAAAAAACCGAATTTGTGGTCGCGCCCAGGTGCTTTAAGCAAGATTGTTCGAGTGCTTACGCGCAATAATGATGAAAGGATGCCGCCACCAGAAGAGGGGCCAGCGTTAGAACCAGAAGAAATAAATTTTATCGTCAAGTGGATTGATGCTGGTAGCCCAGAACAATAATTAAATCTTAAACCAGTCGAAGTTCAGGCATGCCAAATTTTCATCACTGGAAGGTTTAATTTTTTCAATCACTTCTTCTAGGAGATGGGAAAGCTTTTCTCGTACCCAGTCGTAGTCTTCGCTCGATAGGGAGATCACTCCGGAGTAATGAAGGCCATCAAATTCTTTAAAGCCAATGGCATCAATGGCCTTAAGACGCCAGTGTGTATGGTGCTGCTTAAGCAGGGGGGAGTCGGCCTCTAAGTGGAGTGTAGATTTAGCCACTTTAAATAGGCCCTTTTCTTGTCGAACGAATCCGCGACTTAGTAGGAATTCGAGTGTTGTGTTGAGAACTGCCGTAGAAAGTTGGAAGTGTTTTTGTAAACTCTCCAAAGATTGCAATGATGGGTTCAGTAAGGCCATGTGAATGGCGGCATAGTGCCAGCTGCTATAGTAAATGGTCTGATCCTCCAAAGAGAGATGTTCTTTAATATTCACACGTGTTTTTAAAACCGTATGTTGTTCTCTTTTTTGTGAAATTTGTTTGGCTAGTATTTTTTCTAGCCCCTTTGTTCCAGCTCGCTGATGCATGACCAACAATAATAAAAAATCAGTGTCTAACTCGCCAAGGCCCATCCATCGTGCACAAGCCTCAGTCTGCTCCAGGCTAAAATGATAGGTACCAGCAAGGACATGGGTAATAAAGGGAGTCTGGCATCCGATGGCTTCAGAGAGCTGCTTTCGAAGGCCGCGACCTCGAAGTGGCCCCTTGTCGATCCAATCAATGATAAATTTTTTGTAATCTTTGTATTCGAATACAGTGAGAGTTGTCATTGAGTCTCCGTGTTTAGCAAAACTAAATTAAATGATTGTTTTTTAGCTAAATACAATTGAAAGTCAACTAGGTTTGAATGATAACAGACTTCGGAGGTCCTTATGTTGGCCGTTTTAAGACCTGTTCTCATTTCCGCTTTCAGTGTTTTTATATGTACTCAAGCTCTTGCATTTTCTCGTTTTGAGGGCGGAGTGAGCGGCGGTGGTGGAAATGTTATTAATCCGGCACCTCCGGATCGAGCAGCCGATCATGAGGATGTAGAGCACATCGTAAAGGCTTCCGTGAGCTATACTTATTGGTACTTTAAGAGTGTTCAAGGTGATTATATTTCTGGTCAGATGAAGCCGGAACTCTCAGCGATTTTCACAAAAATTTTTGCTGGTGGCAAGGATTTCGAATCGGTTCTCACGAAAGTTCAGCCTGACGTTCAGGAAGAGGGGCCTTGCCACGACTTTGATTATAAGCCCGTTGATGCCAGTATTCGCAGTTCTAGAGCCAATAGTTTCTGTGTGAGCTCCTATGCAATTGCCAATAAGGTGAACTTTAAAGAAATTCCTATTCAATCAGCTGCGCTGATGGCTCATGAGTATTCAGAAATTATGGGACTCAATGAAGAGGAGGCAGTTTCCATTCAGAAGAATGCCATTGAGAGGATGAAGGCCTCAAATCTGCCGCCTCTTTCGGTTAACTTCGATGAATTCTGGCGGAAGTGAAAGAAACCCTAGCTTTGAGGGCTTTTACAGGATCCTTTTCACTTTCAAAGGTTTTACATTCTTCGAGGAATTTTTTAAAATCGCGTCCATTTTTTTCATAGAGTTTTTCAAAATCGCTGAGATCTTGCATGTATGTGCGATAAACTAATAGACGCGCATTATTGATTTTAATATTTTGAAATTTTTTATAGGTTTCAGTTTTCAGCTGCGGAAGCACTTCTTTTTTGAAGTCTTCTTGCAGCTGAGAAAACTGCTGCTGGCGTTTGTCATCGCTTTGTTCGTTGGTTGGCAGGCTCTGATACCAGGCTTCCATGTTTTTGAGTTTCACGCTTAACCACTCTGAGAATGTTCTATCATCCGCATTTTCATTTTTCACAGCGAAAAGTGTTGGTGAGTTGGGCCCTTCTTTTTTGAGGTAAAACAGCTCCGCACCTTTGTTGCCTATAAATACGGCCATGCGCTCATTGAATTCGGCTTCGTGCTTTATGTATAAGGTGGCGTGAACAGTTTCGTGGATAATCGTGTTGACTAGGTCATAGTCTTTGTATTGAAGCATCGAGGAGAGAAGCGGATCATTAAACCATCCAAGAGTAGAATAAGCGGCGACTCCACGCATATAAGTATCTAGATTTTGGTTTTCTTGTTTTAAAATTTCTTCTTCTTTTTTGGCATCGGCCTCATTGAAAAAACCTTTGTAGGGCATAGAGCCGACAATGGGAAAATGCCATTTGTAGGCTTCGAGTTTCCATTTTTGAGCCGCACTTACCACGTAAGTGACGTACGGACGATCGAGCGATACAAAGCTGGAATAGTTTTTTGTCGACTTCAGGCTGAGTGATTGCTCGGCGAAGGCACGGGCCTCTTGTGCTAGTTGAATTTTTCTTTTTTGCGCCGCCGTGAGTTTTGGGTCTTTCAGTGCTTCCTCGATCGTCACTTGAGAGCTCATCATTGAAAATTGATTGTAGGCGGATTTTACAATGTAGTTGATTTGACAGGAAGACAAGAGAACCGCACAGCCAGTTATGGCAGCAGTTTTTAGAATATCCATGTCATACCTGCGGAAACCGCATCATCATTGGTCTTGGCGCCACCACCGATGGGCGTCTGCCAAACACTATAGCTTGCTTTAAGGCCAAAGGTCTCTGTGAGAGCAACCTTGAGCCCTAAACCATAACTAGGCGCCACAGCCACATCGGGTTCCAAAGTTTGTGTCGGAAAATTACCGTCTTTAATTTCTTGGCGTCGAGAAATTTGAGCTGCTCCACCTTTAATATATGGTTGAAAAAGAGCTTTCTTATCAGCAAAGACAATAATTAGATCCGCACCGATAATTTGAGTTTTTTGATAGATCGTTCGTGGAGTATCCACAGAGGAGCCCTGTTGTTTTTGAATTCCAATGGCTTCGGTGTAACTTAACTCTAAGGCAAGTTTTTCTGCAAAATAAAACGAAATAGAGCCGGTGGTGGACTCAGAGTCATAATTATTATTAGCATCGAAGCTTGTCTTTTTACGGCCATAGGTGAGACCCATTTCCGTGAACATTGCGTACGTGCTCAGCGGAAGTATTAACAGCATCAGAATCACTAGTGCTTGCAAAGTCTTTTTCATGCTCCCAGGATATCAAATTTTAGAATGAAAAATGAGGGGATTCGCCTCTAGACTGGAGCTAAGTCTTACTCTGAATAGACCAGGGACGAGGGCCTGAAGCTAACAGTAAAGCTATACTTCAGATGGATAAACCCATCAGCCTCGACTATGCCCTGAGGAGGGTTTGGGAACATGCCGGCGTCTTTAAAAGCCATGACAGCGGCTTGATCAAAGCGACTGATGCCGGACTCTTTGAGAATATGGGATGAGTGATAGCGGCCGTCTCGGGTAAGCCAGATGTCCACAGATGTGATCCAGCTTCTGCGGCCAACTACGCCCAAGATATAACTGCGATCAAAAGAGTCCACGGCTTGGCGCACGCGGCTTTCCCAGCGAAATCGAACAAGCTCCTCAATGCGGGAGTAAAATGAATAATAAACATAACGATCTGTATTGAGGGCGGTGAAGTTGCCGATGGAAACATCTTGGGGCAAGGTCTCGCCAATTGTAGAGGGAGTGTTCTCAACACTCTGGGCATATGTTTTCAAGTTTTTCGCGATATCATTTCCTTCTGGATCATAAATTTTAGGGGATACTTTAGGAGAACTTTGCGAGGTGCTTCTGTTTTGTGTCATGCCAGAATTTATTGCTTGGGTTTCTTTGCGGACGTGTTGCTTTTCTGCAGAAAGAAAACGCGCGAGATCCGTATCATCTTCTTTCAACTCTTGTTTTGGAGCTATTGCTTGGCGAACGATTTGACGCTGTAGTTTGCGCTTGGAAGGGCTCTTCGCAGAGGGCTTTTCCACTAAATCAATAGTGGTGATATCTTTAGGCTTTGGCTCAAAATAAGGCGCCCCCTTGTCCAAGATAAGGACCAACAGGAAGTGAATAGCGAAGCTAAGTATCAGGGCGCGTAATAAGCTCATCTTGTCTCACTATAGAACGAAGCTGGACCAAAATCCAAGTATGACAGCTAAAGTTGAAACAAATTCTGCCGAAAAGTGATTGTTGTCATCGGGGGTGTAATGGCAAAAATAATAGACATCACAAGCCGGGTAAAGTCCCAGAATTCTTTAGAAAATAACAAATCTTCCAGCGCTCCGGTTGTAGATATGACGGCAGCGCGAGAAGAAATGCTAAATAAAGATCGACGAGAGGTGAAGCGTACAATCCTGACAGAGTTTGTTGGCGCGTACGCGGTTTTGCCGGAGAGAGGCCTTATGAAGGTGACTCTCTATGACATCTCGGAAAACGGGATTGCTTTTGATCTTGAGCTGCAAGAGGGCATGTACTTAGAGGGCGATGAGGTGGCTTTTAGAGTCTACCTGAACCACACCACATATTTTCCATTTACAGTGAAAGTGATTAAGTCTCGTCAGATGGATGACATGGGAGTGATTCGACATGGAGCCCAGTTCTTAAAGGGCACTGTGAACGATGTTGCGCTTCATCATTTTGTAAAGTTTATTGAAAATGTCAGCGCCGGCCTTTGTAAGGATGGTGGCGATATTCTTGTTTCGAATATTTCTTAGCTTTATGATTCGGTTTTAATCCGGATTACTTCAAAGCTTTTCATGGACATTGGCCAGGCCTTATTGTCGAATAGACTTAGGGCTTGTTTCATTTTCGGAACGGGCCATCCATGGAGGGTAAAAGTTGAGCAAATCTAAGCGCAGAAAAATTGTCGTTGATACCAATGTCATTTTGTTTGATGCCCAGGCGATTCTTCGTTTTGGCGAAGCTGATGTGCACATTCCAATATCCGTTATTGAAGAAATCGATAAATTCAAACGCGATCAAGGTGAGAACGGGCGAAACGCCCGGCAATTCAGTCGTTTTGTAGATGTGCTCAGGGCAAAAGGCTCTCTTGCTCAAGGTGTGCAACTTGATAACAGCGAAACCATGGTTTACATCAGCACAGATTTGATGTTAGCGGGAATGCCACCAGAATTTGATCAAGTTAAGGCCGATAATAGAATTTTGAATACGGCCTTGGCTTTGCAAAAGCAACATCCGCGGGTTAAAGTTGAGCTGATTACAAAAGATATTAATCTTCGTATCAAGGCAGATGTTTACGGCATCTTTGCAAAAGATTATGAGCCGACTGATGTTTCTCAAGAAGATATGTATGAAGGCTATCTTGAACTTGAAATTTCACCGGAAAAAATTGATCGTTTTTATAAAGACAAAAAATATGCTTACGAAGGAACTCAAAAGCTTTATGCGAATCAATATGTGATCATGAAGGATTCATCGAATCCAAATCACTCAGCGATCGGACGATATTCTCAAGCAGATTTGGCGATTGTACCCTTAATCAATCCCCCTGACAGTATCTGGGGTATTCATGCTCGCAACGTAGAGCAGGCTTTTGCGTTGGACAGTCTGTTGAATGACGAAATTCTTTTTGTCTCTTTGGTGGGCAAAGCCGGAACAGGCAAAACATTATTGGCGCTTGCGGCGGGGCTTTTTAAAACTTTGGACGAGGGCCGCTTTCAAAGATTGCTTGTGTCGCGCCCGATTTTTCCCATGGGAAAAGATATTGGTTACCTGCCGGGGGATATTGAGCAGAAGTTGAATCCATGGATGCAGCCTATTTTTGATAACGTGGAGTTCTTGATGGGGTCTGATAAGAAAGCATCAGGCCGCGCCCAGGAACTAATTAATCAAGGTATGCTTAATATTGAACCACTGACTTATATTCGTGGACGAAGTATTCCTAAGCAGTATTTGATTGTAGATGAAGCACAGAATTTAACCCCCCACGAGATTAAAACCATCGTGACCCGGGCAGGGCGTGGTACGAAGGTGATTTTAACCGGGGACGTTTATCAGATCGATAATCCCTATGTTGACTCAGCAAATAGCGGGCTTACATATGCAGTGGAGAGATTTAAAGGACACCCGATAGCTGGGCATGTCACGTTAACCAAGGGTGAGCGCTCTGAGCTTGCTGAGTTGGCGGCAAATATTCTTTAGTTTTATGATTTTCACCGGAAATATTTAAAATTGTGCTCTTTTTGCAACAGGCAAAGACTTGCCTGTTGCAGTTCTTTGTTCTTAATTAGGAACTTATTTAATGAGAAAGGCTCGCGCAGATGACGTCCAACAACAAAGGTAAAGACAGAGAAGTCGGATTTAAAGCAACTATGGAAGTGAAGGTGACTGATAAAATGGTTCGTCAATTTGCTGAAATGTCCGGCGATTTCAACCCCATTCATCTTGATGATGACTTCGCAAAGTCCACGCGTTTCGGTCGTCGCATAGCTCATGGCATGATCCTGGGCGCGCTGATATCTCGTGCGCTCAATGAGCAGCTTGGTTCAGGAGGCGTCTATCTTGCGCAGAACTTAAAATTCGTAAACCCAGTTTTCATTGATGACACTGTTATTATTGAGCTAACTGTGACTGCCGTTCGCAAAGAAAAAGGCATTGCGAGCATAGACACGATAGCAAAAAAGAAAAGTGGAGAAACAGTTGTTAAGGGCGATGCCATTATCATGATGGCTCAATAACGCAAACGCACAATTCTCTTTTTGTTGCCTTCCATTCTGTCCCGACTAAAGTCGGCAATAGGGGGGGATTATGAAAGCAAACATGTGGGCATTGGTACTTATTGTTGTATTTGCAATAAAGGCACAAGCCACTCAGTTACCTTATGTGGATCAGGATTTTACCTGCGTTACTCAACAGCAAGCTCAGAAATATACCGACGACTTTGGAATCGACACCGATTCTTTCGGTGGGGTCGAGCTTTGCAATAGCAGTGTGGATACCAAGAAGCTTTTCAATGATTTGCAAATTATTGAGCAAGGCCAATTTTCAGCTAATGGTGCGAATCTGTTAATCAAAGGCTTTGTTCCTGCGGATCAGTACTATTCTTGGATGAAAACTCAAACTCGCAGCATGAATCGGGGAAACAATATTCCTTATGCAACGGCGTACAATAGCTGGGGCAATTTTACGATGCAGGATGGTTGGGCAAAACTTTCAACATTAGGCCGGGTTGGCACGGTAATTCATGAAGCACGTCACACGGCAGGCTATCGTCATTACCCTTGTAACCAAGGCCCTTATATGGGAGCAAGCCTTGATGGTTGCGATCTAAGCTATGCGCAAGCAGGCTCGCACGCTATTGAAATGGAATACTATGCACGAGTGACTGTTGCTGGGCAAAACTTCCATCCAGTATACAAAGCAATGGCACGCTTGATGGCAATGGGCCGCTCTAGTTTTGTATTTAACACGTCACCAATTCAAAAACGCGAAGCAGTTCTTGCCATCGAAGAGCAAGCAGGGCCTGTGATGTTCGATGGCTCACGTAAAGTACAAAGGGAAGCAAGTGACTTTGCTGGGCGCTTGAAGCGCACCTCATATGGGGCTGCATTGTTCAATGGTCTTCATGCAGTGGCTTTGGATCTTTATGAGCTAACTGGTTATCGTCCAAATATAAAAGATGACTACTCTTACTTTAAGCTTTTGGGTATGAGCCAAATGGCTCCTCTGAAAGACTTTGAAGAATATGATCGTAATCAGAAACGTTACGTGGCGATCGTGACTTCCTCAAATCAACTTGCAACTTATAATTTCCCTCAGGGGGCTTGGAATTCTGCAACAACTTTACCGGTTGATGTAGAAAAAACTGCGAACACCTTGCCAAGTGGAGAGCAGGGTTACTTTTTAATCAACAATGGTGGCGATATATACTCTGTGAACGCCGACAATCAACAGGCGACATCCATGGGTAAAAAATGGGATTCGCAAGTTCAAAGTGCTGCGCAATTTGGCGGTAAAACCTTGCTATTAAAAAACGACGGTAACATTTATCAGAAGAATACAGATGGGTCCGAAGTTGTATTTGATAGTGGAAAATACACACAGATGGTGAGTGTTCCGCTTTACGATGCCTTTGAGGTAAAGTAGTGAAAAAACTTCAGGTTTTGTTGACCATTGGATTACTGGTGGCGGTGGGCAATACCTATCGTTATCTTAATCAAATTGAAAGCAATAATCATTTAATGCGTGGTCCTGCGGCGATGAGGCCAGGATCTGCGGTAATACCAATGGTGGCAATTGGTAGTAAGCCAGTTTCCGCATCCCAGGAATTTTCTGCTTTGGTTAAAATTGAAGCCGATGCAATGTCTCAATTAAATGATCATCCTGAAGAAATTCAGAAGCGCCTTAAGGATCTTGCTAGCAAAATGAAAGAGACCGATATTCCTGCGCTGCAAGAGACTGCTTTGAATACAGCATTAAATGGTGATCAAAGATTTTTATCGGTATATATTTTAGGTGAGAGTTCTTTACTAAAGGCCCAAGAAGGTCTCGAGACCATTGCCACTTCGCCGATTCCGGCCTTACACGATTCCCGCCTAATCAATCAGGAAGAGGTGATTCGTGGCCAAGCGGTGGAATCTCTTCGTCAACCCGAAAGTCTTAATCGTGTTTTGTCAAAAAGTGATAATGCCTTTATCACTGATCGAGCTCAGAGAAATATGCTCTACCGTCAGGGGAGGATTTCTTCGACTCCCGAGCAGCAGGATCAAGAGGCTCTGGCCCAGCTCCTAAAAAAAACGACTCACTAAAACAAGTTACTCTATGGGGTCCGAATTTTCTGCTTGGGCATTAACGCCTGTAAGCTTAAAAACTTTAATGGGCTTGTAAACTTGAAAAGGTGCTGAACCTAGACTTTCAAAAAGAATAATCTCGTGAATCTCTATTTTTGCAAATTTCTTTCTTACAAAAGGCGACATCATATCTGTTGTTCTATGGGGGTTGCGAAGTCGGGCAATTGTTAAGTGGGGTGTGTAGTCTTGAATATCAGATTTATAACTGATGTGCTTCAGCTCCGCAGCCAATTGCTCTTGCAAATATCTGAGAGCCTTTGAGTTTTGGACCCCAAACCACAGGGTTCTAGAAGAGAATTCGTCAGGAAATGCGCCAATATTAGAAATTTTAAGACTAAATGGGGCAAAGTTTTTTGCGATACTTCCAGTGATCGTTTCTATTTCATGAATTTTTTCCTCAGGTGTATTCCCAAGGAACACTAAGGTCACATGATAATTATCAATGTGGACCCAACGAACTTCGATTTGCTTTTGATCGGCATGCATCTTGAGTTTTTTAACGACCTGGTGGGCAACTGTTTCCAGCCCGTTTTTCGCGGCAATTGCTAAAAAGAGTCTTCTCATTGCTATATCTTATCATGAAACTGAGGAGTAACTCAGATCTTTTGTAATTTGGTGGTAACGACTTTCAAGCCACAAAGATAGGGTTACCATAAAAGGATCCTGGATGTATTCACTTGCCAGGAGCATCCTGTGCCCGAACTCTTCAGCTGCTATGGGATCAAGACTGCGGTCCACTAGATCAGCAACTTTCTCAATTGCATAGAAATCCTCTTGGTTACGCTTAGATAGCTGAGGAAGCATTTCAAAGTAGTCGATGCAGACCTTTTTATCGATGGCGTTGATATCTGTAATAACATCTACCAGATTTGGAGCTTCATTTTTTGGAGCTTTTCCATAAAAATCAAAGAGCCGTTCTACAGGAAGTTTGCAGTGTGTATATTGGAATTTTGGCAAATTGGAATGAGAGGTAATCGTTTTTGAATAGTCATGAAGGTATAAAAAATCCTGAAGAAAACTTTGGTTGAGGTTTGGGTATTGAGTTTTTGCGAGGGCCAATCCAAGCTTAACTACGCGTTCACGATGGAGTTGGATATGGTGCTGAAATTCCATAAATGTTCTCAAGAGTTATTTGCTCCCATTACATACATGTGTATTGTTGCTTGATACCAAAGCAATTTGGCGACCGTAAAAAAATCCCGTGGAAGGTCGTTTAAATCGAGGCCATACATCTGCATTGACGAATTTGGTCTGCAGGGCTGTATGTAGAGGCCTAAAATAGGCCTCTGTCGATGTTTAAGACAGTCAGTGCCTGCTGTTACTAGCTAAATGTGATTAGATCCTGGCATTGGCTGTGCAGCCTTGGACCTGGATCATATAGTACGTTCAAAAGGAGTTCTTTTATGAAGGTCGACAAAATGTTAGTCCGTGGCAGTCGCCTTGGTATGGTATTTCTAATGACTCTGAGTTTCCAGACAGCTTCCGTTTGGGCAGCGGAAAGTGCAAAAAATGAAGATGCGGGCCTCCTTCCAATCGAAAAGTCCAATGTAAATAGAAATCTTATAGATGATTTGTTCAATCAAGATGAGGCCAATCAGAATTGTTACGGTCAGAACGGTAACCAAAATGGTAACCAAAACGGTAATCCAAATTACACTAACAATCATAATCGAAGCTACGACAATCAGAACTATGACAATCGGAACTGCAACAATAATAATATAAATAATTATCAGACATTTAGGCAATCAAATGTGAAGGATGATTTTAAGTGCAATCTGTTTGAGAGCGTACCTTATGCTGATATTTTAAGTGCGATTAATTCTTTAAACCAAGCCGTGAGTTCTCCGGCCTGCGGTGGCGGCTCTAAAATTAGTGTTCAAGGAATTGTAGATAATAATAAGACGATTTCTGATGCTGTGAAAGAACTTCGTGGTTATGTTGAAAATCCGGAGACAGTTCAGGCTGAAAACGCTGCTGAAATTTCAAATAAAGTAGATTTAGCGATTCGTGCAGCAACAACTGTAGCAAGTTCTTTTGCGCAAACGGATCTTTTAAAAAAAGAATGTCGTGAGGCGATGAGCGCAGGGCAGGTGGCGACATCCATTAATGAAGTGATTAATGGCTTAACTCCCTATGCTTTAATGGCAGCAACTTTGACCACCGGCGGAGCGGCTGCGGTCCCTTATATTGTGGGCGGCAGCATTATCACTGGTGCCGTGAGTAGTATGGCAAAAATCTTAGACGAAAATGGTTTAAAAGTCGATCAACCAGAAGTTCGTCAGGCTATCGTGGAAAACACTTGTCAATTTATTCGACTAGATCAGAAGTACAAATTCCTGATTAAATCTCGACAAGAACAAATCAAAAAAATCACTGCAGACATTTCCTCATCGCGTAGACTTTTTAGTGCCAAGATAGAACGTCTGTCAGGCACTACTAATGGGCTTGTCGAGCGTAAGAATGCAGTTGACAAAGCTTCGGCTGAAATCAATGCGACAATGTCAGCGGCTCGCTCACAGCTGGAATTGGACAAGCAATTCATGAGGGGAACTGCGGATGATATCAAAATTTGCCAACTAGGTATTCAGCTATCATTAATGGCTCAAGATAAAACATCTTATGTATCTACATTGCTTGCTTCCTTAGACACGGCTTTGATTGCTTACGGATCAAATGGTGTGGCTCAAGCTCAGGCGTTGAAAGTCAGTGGAAACTTGGCCATGAAAACCCTGCAAAGGGTTGCGGCGAATCAGTTCACCGGTGACGTAAATTTTAAAGAATGTGCAAATTCGACAAAGTCTTTCGTTGAGACCGTGGATCAATCGGCATCTTTATCTAGGCAGTTGGTAAAGCTTGCGCAAGATAGCATTGAAAAAGGCCTTCAAAGTAATAAAGAATATAGTTTATACAAGTCTCGTTTGTCGAGCTTAAGCCAAAAAGAATATCAGGCTCAACGTGTAACAGACTCACTTGATAAGCTTCATGCGTATGCCAACACGATCACACAATCGGAGATTGATTCCGAGATGGACCGGCTTAGAAGAGGTCTCTTTGCCAACAGTTATATGGGTATGTCTTCGTCGCCAGTATTAAAGTGGTTTGAATATGTAAATGGCCTGCATAGTGCTGATATTTCGAAATTCCGAAATGGTTTGAAATCTCTTCGCATCCGGGCCTTTAGGATGTCGGCTTCAGGAAAGATTTATGGAGGTTATCAAGGTTACGATCTATCGAATGCGAGGAGAGTGAGGCAGGATCAAAAAGATGCTCAGAACCTTGTGCAGTTCAATCTAAAGGAATTGCCACTTGGTACTATTGGGCACGATGATGCTTGTCGTGAGTTGCAAGACGTTTGGAATCGCTGGATCTCATCAATCGATCACCTAGCTGCTTCAGATGCATTCTGTAATATGCTCGAGCCCTATATTTATGATAATCGTCCCGAGGATCAAAGCTTAGTATCTATGTGCCGTGGTTATTCTAAGAATTCGCCAAATGCTTATTATGGGCAGCCAATTTTATCGACAGTGGCAAAAATGAAAAACAGTCTTGTGACCAACCACACTCGTGATTGGGCCTTGTTTATTCAAAGAAAAATGGCGGCTTTGGTTTGCTTAGATAGCCATCAAGCAATGAAGTAAGTAACTGCTAGGCATTCGCTGTTTTACTAGTGCTTGCAAGCGGTTTTTGAATGATATGAATCGCATGTCCTAGAGTGGCTTCAGCGCATTCCATCACGGCTTCTCCTAAGGTGGGATGAGGATGAATCGATAGAGCAAGATCTTCGATACGCGCACCCATCTCAATTGCCAATACGGCTTCTGAGATCAAATTCGAGGCCTCTGGTCCCACAATATGTACACCCAATAAAACATTGGTTTTTGAATCCGCGATCATTTTTATGAAGCCCTCAGTTTCCATCATACTGACGGCGCGACCATTAGCAGCGAATGGAAATTTCGCAATTTTTAAATCAATAAAACCTTTAGCCCTCGCCTCAGCTTCTGTCATGCCAGCTGCTGCGATTTCAGGATCCGTGAAGACAACGGCAGGTACTGTTTTCGCATCGTAAACACGGTTATAACCTTTGATGACTTCTGCGACCAAGACCCCTTCATGAGAAGCCTTGTGAGCAAGCATTGGCTGGCCACAAATATCACCTATTGCAAAAATATTTGATATATTGGTGCGACGTTGAGCATCTACTTTTACGAAACCTCTTTCGTCCGTGACAACCCCAGCTGCTTTAAGATTGGATTGGTCTCCATTTGGACGGCGGCCCACCGTAACAAGGATCTTATCGGCTTTAATGACTTCATCTTTTCCATTGATTTCAATAGTCACTTCATAAGCATCTTTGGTTTTCTTTTGGCTCTTGGCTTTTGCTCCATATACAATTTTAACACCAGATTTATCAAGTTTACGAGTGACCACTTGAGCACACTCCGGATCAACCACGCCTGCAAGAAGTGAATTCTGAGCTTCAATTACCGTAACTTCGCAACCAAGTTTTCTTAGATAAGAAGAAATTTCAAGACCAATGTAGCCGCCGCCGATAGTGACAACGCGTTTTGGAATTTGATCCCAAGCCAGCGCACCAGTGGAAGAGACCACGTCCTTTTCGTCGAATTTGAAACCAGGGATTTCAATCGGACGAGAGCCAGTCGCTATGATGAAGTATTTGCCCTGAATAAGCTCAGTGCCTGAAGAAGATTTAACGCTTATTTCTTTAGGGTTTTTAAACTCAGCTTCTCCTTTGAGAATAACAACACTGTTGCCTTTTAGGAGCTGGCTTACGCCACCAGACATTTTATCGCAAACGGACTGCTTCCAGGTGACAAGTTGTTTCATATCTACTTCGATGTCGCCTTTAATTTTCAAACCCATCGTCGGAAAGTTATGCTGCGCTTTGTGCAGCAAATGAGTCGCGGTGATCATGGCCTTAGATGGAATGCATCCCACATTCAAACAGACGCCGCCCAGGGATTCTCTTTCAATAATAGCGGTTTTAAAACCAAGTTGAGCTGCACGAATGGCAGCCACGTAGCCGCCGGGGCCAGAACCGATAACGACAATGTCATAGTTTTGCATGTTTAAGCTCCTAAATCATGTCCATCATAAGACGGGCCGGGTTTTCAATGCGCTCAAGGAAAGACTTCAAGAATCTTGCGGCCACGGCACCGTCGATGAGGCGGTGATCTGCGGTCACGGTATAATTCATAGTTTTAATTGCTTCCAACTGCCCATTTTTAATCACTGGTTTTTCGTCGATTTTATACATGCCTATGATGGCAACCTCTGGATGGTTGATCACAGGAGTTGCATAGGTCCCGCCGATAGAGCCGATGTTGGTGATGGTGATAGACGCACCCTTCATCTCTTCCAGTTTTAAACGACCTTCCCGGGCGCGTTTGGAAAGGTCCAAAATTTCTTTGGAAAGCTCAACGATGGTTTTCTGATCAGCGTTTTTGATCACAGGAACCATTAAACCATTTGGTGTATCTGCGGCAAAACCTATATTGAAGTATTTTTTGTAAACGATTTCAGAAGTGGCATCATCAATAGAGGCATTAAACATCGGGAACTCACGAATCGTTGCAATCATTGCTTTAATCACGATTGGCAAATAAGTGATCTTTGTGTCGTTTTTCTCTGCGTAGTCTTTCAGAGACTCACGGAATGCTACAAGGGCTGTCACATTTGCCTGATCCATAATAGTAAAATGGGGAATAATGGCTTTTGATTTCTGCATGTTTTCAGCAATTTTGCGGCGAATACCAATCATAGCCACGCGCTCTTCGGCACCTCCGCCACCTTGGTAAGCAGGGCGGGGAATGCTTAAGCCCGGAGCACGAGTTGCACCTGTGCCCATAGAGTTTCCAGCTTTGGTACTCAAAACATCATCACGAGTTACACGACCAGCGAGGCCAGTGCCGTTAAGTGTATTTATATCGACACTCATTTCACGAGCCAGTCTGCGGGTCGCAGGTGTTGCTAATGTTTTTGCATCCGCGACAGGTGGACTGATGCTAGGACTTGCGGCTACGAAATTCTGCTGAGCAGTAGGCTGGGCAGTTGTTGGAGCAGCAGGTTTGGCTGCAGCAACCGGTGCTACGACTTTGGCACTGGCGCCAGCGCTGGCCTCAAGTACTAACATGATGCTGTCGACTTTAACGACGTCGCCACTTTTGAATTTCAATTCCACAACAGTCCCAGCGATGGGAGTCGGAACTTCTACAGTGGCTTTGTCGGTCATGACCTCAGCAATCGGTTGATCAGCTTTAACGACGTCGCCAGGTTGAACTAACCATTTCACCAATTCGCCTTCAGAAACACCTTCACCAAGTTCAGGAAGTTTTACGTTTGTCGCCATTCTGAGACTGCCCCCTTCGAGATTTATATAGAATTCATTTAATTTGAACCCTATGGTTCTATGCTCGTGATGGCGTAATTGCATCGCTTTACGCTTCGGGTCATAGAGCGAAAATTTCATAGGAAGCCCGTTTGCTCTATCACACTTGTCATGGCAATTTGGGGGTTTCTCAGGGGGCACCATGAAATATCGTAACAAATTGGATGAAGGTGTCTTTTTAAAACGCTATAAGCGGTTTTTTGCAGATATAGAGTGGAAAGGGCAAATATTGACCGCCCACGTTCCAAATACCGGAAGCATGAAGAGCATTAATAATCCCGGCCAGGCATGTCTTTTTTCCCACAGCGACAATCCGGAGCGCAAGCTGAAGCAAACTCTCGAAATGATTCAAGCGCCGACGGGAGCGTGGGTTGGAGTAAATACTTCAACTCCCAATGCATTAGTGCGTGAGACCCTGGAAAGGGTGGTGGGACATACAGATGAAAAGTGGGTGAAGGCATGGGAGCATTGGGTCAGCTTTGATACTGTGAAACCAGAATTCAAAATTTCTAAACAGACACGTTTGGACTTTGTTTTGCAGAAGAAAAATTCTGATAAGAAACATTTCATAGAAGTAAAGAATGTGACTATGTCAGAAGGAAAAACAGCCATGTTTCCAGATTCAGAGACCCTTCGGGGGCAAAAGCATCTGAAAGAACTTATGAGCCTGATGGCGGAAGGGCATTCTGCCGAAATTCTATTTACGATTCAGCGTAATGATTGCGATAGGTTTTCGTTGGCGGATGAGATAGACCCCGAGTATGGCCGCCTCTTACGTCAAGCACAGGAGAAGGGGCTTCGGGTTTCTCCATTTGTGGTGGATTTATGTCCTTTGGAGGCCATATTAACCGACCGACTTTTACCTTTAAAATGAAAAACCCGGCATCAGCCGGGTTTTTAGGACTCAATAAAATACCGAACTAGGGTTCTATTGTTTTTTAGTTTCTACAGATTTACCCAAGTGACGATCGATAATCGTTTTGAACTCTGGGAATGGGTAGGCACCACGAAGAGAAACACCGTTAATTAAAAAGCCAGGAGTTCCAGAGAAATTAAATTTCTTTGCCTCTTCCATGTCACCATGGATACGTGCCATGAGAGTTTCATCTTTGATATCTTTGCTCAACTTCTTCATGTCCACACCTAATTTTTTAGCAGTGCTTTTCAGGAAGTCCTCCCCTTTGGAGCGAAGCTCTCCTTGGTTTTCAAAAACTGCGTCATGGAATTTTTCAGCTTTTTCAGGACTCTGTCTTGCAACGGCTTCGAAGTATTTCGCAGCAGGCATTGCTTGAGGATGGAAATCCAAAGGCAAGTGCTTGAACACGACACGAACATCATTCGGGTATTCTTTAAGAACTTGTTTAACTGTCTGGAAGCCCTTGCTGCAATAAGGGCACTCAAAATCAGAGTACTCAACAATAGTTACCTTTGCGTCTTTGTTGCCAAAAATCACGCGGCCAGGTTGAATTTCTGGCTGTAAAGGGTTTGCAAATTCCTCGTCGCGTTTTTTAGACTCCTCAGCAATGGCTTTGTCTTGAGTCTTTCTTTGAGCATCCTGTGCTGCCTTATTTACAACTTCGATGAATTGGTCCGGATATTTTTCGATGGCAACAAAAACGATGCTCGGATCTTTTTCAACAGCCTCTTTAATTTGTTTTGCAGATGGAGCACAATTCGTCAGTGCGAGCGCCATCGCGGAAAGTGTGATTAATGTTAACTTTTTCAAAATCTTCCTCCGGTAAAAATAAAATTACATAAGTTGTTATGTTCGTTAAAACATTTTGATTCTGACACAAACTCAAGGGGCTCTGAATCAAAAAAGCGGCCTTGGATATCCGCGTTAGAATCTTGCGGAAGACTAAGGTCCAGGTTCTATGCAGAGTGGCTTTTCACCTCCGAAGTCCGCGCTTACACTGTGTAGATGAAAAATTTATATCTATTTATTTTAGCAAGCATCTTATGGGTCTCTACTTCTTCAGCAGGTCTACTTTATAACTACTCTCAGTTAACTCTGAAAGATCTCGATCAGATGAATAATCTGGCTCAAAAGAAGATCAAAGAGTTCAAAAAGGACGGATCTGTCGAAATCCTACGAGAAGCCGTTCAAGCAGTTTACTCACGTCCAAATAATGATGCCATGGTGGAAAAAGTAATTACACCACTACGCAACGAGCTGGATGATAAGGAGCAGTGGGAGGCAACTATAGACTCTCTGGTTCAGGAAGCTATCGGTGCTTTGAAGAATCCAAAGGCCTTCCAGCCCGTGGTCCAGAACACCTACGCGATCTTTTTGGAAAACGTGGTTGCGGACTTTAAAGCTTTTGCCGAAAAAGAAGGTCATGAACGCAAGGTGATCAAACATATTGCAGACGCAAACATCGAACTGTCAAAAGAGGCAGTAAATGAAAGAAAGCTCAGAATGATGAGCTCCCACAAATCGCCTTCAGAAATTGCAACTCAGGTCTTGAGTAACCTTGCAAAAGCGGATGCGGGTGTCAAAAAGGCAGAAGCTGAAGCCGTGAAAAGCGAGCGGAAGTAGTTTTTAGTGTTAGAAAATGAATTGAACTGGATGAAAGCCTGGAAAGACACAGGCTTTTTTAGTTTTTGCGTCTCAATCTGACTCAAGTTCTCCGTAATGTCGCCGATAAGTCTCTTAGATTCCGAAATGGATTTTGGAGAGAGAGGCTTCTCATGTTTTTACAAGGTGATCTTCAGGCAGTATTTGATGCACTCTATACGGTGGGTGCGATTGATCCCGTTCTTAAGTTGGATTGGGAGCAGGTGACAAACGAGATGGCACAAAGCCCTGAGTTGGTTGTTCAAGCCATGGAAGTCATCAATGCTTGTTGTGGTGATAAAAATCTCATTATTCAAAGACTGCATATGATGGATACAAGAGCCGTTAACTATATCGCAATGGAGGTTGCCCGTGAATTCGTTGAATTCCAAGATCGCAGCTGTCTGCACTAGTTTATTGTTTGTTAGTAATTTTGTCCAGGCTTGGGAAGTGGACATGTCTCGTCGGCGGTTGGATTTTGACCGTGTAACCAATCAAAGTCGTCTTCCTGCAAGCACAACTGTGGACGAAACTCAAAGTCTATTCGATCAGGTCTTCGATAGTATCGAGCCAACTCAAGATATCGTGATTCTCAATACAGAAAAAGGTTTTGTGCCGAGTACGGTTCGCGTAAAAAAAGGCAATAGTTATCGTATTCACGTAGTAAATGTGAATGCCAAAGATAAAAATGTCAGCTTTGTCCTGGATGCATTCTCTGAGCATCACAACACGGTTTACGGTGAAGAACGCGTTTTTAATTTAAACCCAAAAACTGATGGAGTGTTCTCTTATCAGTGCCCAGAGACAGCGGTGCAGGGGCGTGTGATTGTGATTTCTAATTCACAAGATTCTGAGCGTAAACCCGCTTCGAACTAACAGGATGTTTTATGTCTGAGACGTCGAGTGTATTTAAAGATGCCATCCGGAATAATTTAGGGCCGGTTTTGCCCTATTTGGAAGACAAGACAGTCTCAGAAATCCTGATCAATGGTTACAAAGAAGTTTTCATAGAGCGTAACGGAAAGCTTGAGAGAACTCCTGCAAAATTTGCTGATGAAGATGCTCTTCGTGCAGCAGTAAATAGCATTGCTCAGAGCGTAGGAAGACGAATCAATGAGGATACTCCCAGGCTAGATGCGCGTTTGCCTGATGGCTCTCGAATCGCAGCAGTGATTCCACCTTGCTCTCGCAAAGGGACCACAGTCAGTATTCGTAAATTTACTAATAATAAAATTTCTTTTGCAGACTATATTAAATTTGGAGCAATTACTGAGGACGGCGCCAGATTTTTGGATATTTGCATGTTCCTTGGTAAAAACATTATCGTCAGTGGAGGCACGGGCTCCGGTAAAACTACATTATTAGGTTTGCTTTGTACGCGGATACCAAAAGGTCAGCGTATTATCGTGATCGAGGACTCCAGTGAGCTTCAAGTGGACTATGAGCATGTGGTGATGTTTGAAACTCGTCAAATCGATGAGCTCGGCAAAGGCGAGGTGACAATTAAAGATCTTTTGAGAAGTTCGCTGCGCCTTCGTCCCGATCGTATTATTGTGGGGGAGGTTCGCTCCTCTGAAGCCATTGAGCTGTTGAATGCAATGAATACTGGTCATAAAGGTTGCATGGGCACTGTCCATGCAAACTCACCTGAGGATGCGATTGTACGCATTGAGGCACTCGCTCAGGGCGGTGACACTCAAATCAGTGAGAAGGCTCTGCGTTCACAAGTCGTGTCGGCTATTGAAATTGTTATTCAAGTTTCCAGATTTCCCGATGGTTCCCGTCGTATTGCTGCCATTAGTGAAATTTTAGGAATTCTTCCAGACGGTAACTACGATGTTCGGCATATTTTTCAATTGTCACGAATGACAAGAAAATCCGATGGAACTTTCGATGGAAAACTTGAGCCAACGGGTTATATCCCGTCCTTTATGGAAGAAATAGTCGATAATAAGCTTCCGTTCTCCCAAACGAAATTTAACAAGGTCGCATAAATGCGCGAGAAGAATTAGCGTGCGGTTTTCGACCTTTGCAGGGATCCGAGAAGTATTTTTTGATATATTTTTTGCTGAAATGTTGAAGTTTTTTGTAAATCCATGCGAAGAAGCTCTTCTGAAAAATCAGTCTTTCTAACGCCAAGACCCCGAAGTAAATATTTAAGTAGTTCTTTTATTGAACTTTCTTTGAGGGCGATTAGTGCACTTTGCAAAGTCAACTCTGTCGCTGTGAAATCACTGCCAAAGGGCATCCTTGGAAATAATTCTTGAGATTGGGCTTTGGTGATAAAATCCCGAACCTTGGTGGGAGTATTGTGTCGTGCACCTTCAGGAATTTTATAATCAGCGGCGATTTTTTTATTCTTTTTTGCAATTTTCAGAAGCTCCTCTTGAAATTCTGAGTCCGTGATATTGAGTAGCTGTTGGATCACTTGCTCATCATTTTGCTCCTTTAAATAAGCAATTCCATACTCTGTAATCACAATGTCTCGAAGATGACGTGGAATTGTCAGCTGTCCATGTGCCCAGACAATATTTGAAGATCTTTTCCCCTTCGTGATCCGCGTGCTTCGCAACATAAGCACCGAATGTGAATCAGGCAGCTCGTGGGACATGGCCACAAAATTATACTGTCCGCCAACACCGCTGATGACTTGGCCGTTTTCGAGGGTTTCAGAGGCAGCACCACCCAATAGAGTGATATTCATGGTGGTATTAAAAAAGCGCGCATTTTTTCTTTGCCGACGTAGAGCAAATTCATGAGGGTCATAGAGGTCGTTCACTTTTGAAACACGGGTCATCGAAAGCCCTTCATAGTCATGACCTTTAAGCTCTCGAAGCCATTGATAGAATTTTTTCGATCCGAGAAAAAATGCACCGTGCAGATAGCGCATGGCATATTCGTCGCGGTCATAGATTCTGCGGCAGAGGATGCCGGCGTTTCGGAGGTGCATAAAGCCATCCATCAACATCTCGCTGGTGCCATAGAGACCTTTTTCAAAAGGACTCTCAAATGTTGAAATATTTTTTGGTTTCTCGGCATTTAGCCAAAACTCCTGATTGAGTTGACGGTACAGCTGATTTTTTTGATGACGTAAGATTGTGGCATAGACTAAGGCTTCAGAAAGACTGCCAATTCCAATTTGCAAAGTTCCATCATCTGGAATCAATTGACTAGCGTGTAAGCCGATCAAAGACTCCTCAGGCGTCATGGGCGACAGCGGAGGAGCAAAAAGTTGATGGGTGATCTCCGCAGAGGTTAAAATGGCATCAAAAAAACTAGGTTCCACCTGAGCGTCACCGCCGAGGAAGGGAAGCTCTGGGTGAATCACTCCAACAACGACTAATGGTTTTTTAGATTTTCGATAAATGTCCACCACATCCAAAGTTAAATCTGGATTGCAGCTCAGGCTGTAGGTTTGCCCGTCAGGAGAAACTGCAATTAGTTGAACTAGCAGATTGATGTTTGAATTAAAAAGGCTTTGTGTAACATGGGTATAGTTTAAGCTATTGTAGTGGCACTGCATATTTGTATTGCCGAGATATTTTCCCGCCTGAAAATAAAACTCCTCGACCTCGATATTTTCAGGAATTTTCTTTGCTAAGAGGTCTTTCACATAGGTTAGCCTTGGATAATCGTCACCAAAGTGCCTCTGATAAAATGCTTTGGTAAATCGAGCCTCCAAATCTGACTTGGGATCTGGAATATCTAGGGAGAGAGCAGTGAATATTTTGAGTTTCAGCTCTTTGTTGTTCTTAACATGATCATAGACCGCATTAATTAACTGATTGGGCTTTCCTAAGCCTAGGGGAGCCGCCATGCGGATTTCTTTGCCGAGATTTGCAAAAATAAAATCGGTGGCTTCCTTGATTTGACCGAGCTGTTGCATGAGCTGAGCTTAGCTCGCCGAACCTCTTTCATGCAAGTATCCGATGAGGAGCCCGCGTGCTGAATCGATTGTGAGCCAATAGAGCTAGGGGTATTGCTCTAATATAGAGTAAAATTGTGATTAAAAAGTCTTATTAGTATTAATGCTGGCCACGGTGAGGTATGATTGATACTGATTTTATGCACTATGTGTTTGAAATAGAATCTATCGAGGAGGACATTGTTGGATATTCTTAACTATGAGTTCGAAACTATAGAGGATCGCGAGATGGCCTATCACAATATCGAAAAATGGTATGGTTCAATGGTTGCTGAGCGAGTTGAGTCTTTAAAAATTAGCGTTCAGGCGTCTAAAGAGGTTGCTGCAGCCACGGGTAAAATCATGGAAAAGCATTTCGGAACGAAAAAATTAGTTTGTTAATTGTTTGTATATTGCCTTCGCTGTAAGAATCCTGGACGATGTTTTCCATGAAAAATAAAATCTGGTTCCGTCTGTTTTCGATTGCACGGCCTGAAGCAAAATTTCTTTCCTGGGGTTTGTTTTTTTTGGTTCTTTCCAGTGGCTCAGGGCTGGCTTATCCGCAGCTAATTCGTTGGATGATTGATAATGTTTTACAACCCAAGAGGCAGGATTTACTGCTTCCTGTGGTTTTAGGCCTTTTCGCAGCCTTTGCCATTCAAGGGGTGGCGTCCAGCCTACGTTATTACCTTTTCACCTTAGGTGGAGAGCGTATGGTGATCCGTTTACGAAAACAGCTCTATGAAAAAATTCTTTCCCAAGAGGTTTTCTTTTTTGATTTCAATCGTACGGGCGATTTAATGAGTCGCCTTTCCTCGGACTGCACAACTTTACAAAACACTGTGAGTGTAAATGTGTCTCAGGGGTTGCGAAACCTCGGCCAAGTAATTGGTGGACTTGTCTTTATGTTTTTTACCTCCTGGAAGTTGTCTATATTCATGCTGCTTTTAATTCCTCCTATTGCTTTGGCGGCTGCTCTATTTGGTAAAAGTATTCGTAAGTATTCGAAGGAGTCTCAAGCCGCACTGGCCGAAGCGAGTATTGTTGCCGATGAAACAATCTCGGGTGTTCGTACAGTTAAGTCCTTTGTTCAAGAGCACAATGAAGTTCGCCGCTATCATAGTGCTATGGCGACGGTTCTGGTTTTTGTGCGTTTGCGTATTCGTGCCATTGCGAAATTTATGACATTAGCAATGGTTGCGGGCTTCGGTGCTATTTGTTTTGTTCTTTGGTACGGTGGTCGGGAGGTGTTGCTTGGACATCTTTCTGTTGGGGATCTGACTCAGTTCTTACTTTATCTGATGATAGTTGCAATCGGGGTTGGTAGCCTCGGCAGTCTATGGGGAGACCTCATGGCCGGCATTGGTGCAAGTCAACGCGTTTTTGAAATCCTTGAGAGTGAGTCCGTGGTGAAAGACGAAGGGATCGAAACTATGTCTTTGCGGGGGCAGATTGACTTCAAAGATGTCCACTTTCGCTATCCCTCTCGCGGCGACATTGAAGTTTTAAAAGGGATCAGTCTTGAAATTCACCCAGGCCAGGTGGTCGCCTTAGTTGGTTCATCTGGAAGTGGCAAGACCACGGTGGCAGGTCTTTTGCCAAGATTTTATGAGCCAACATCCGGAGAAATTATTCTCGATGGCCATAAGCTCAGTGAGTTTCGGCCTTCGTGGCTCCGTGAACAGATCGGCATGGTTTCTCAAGAACCGGTTTTGATTTCCTCCACACTCGAAGAAAATATTCGCTATGGAAAGCCCACTGCCAGCATGGCGGAGGTTGAGGCTGCGGCTAAGGCGGCCAATGCTCTTGAGTTTATTGAACGTTTTCCAGAGGGCTTCAAAACCCGCGTCGGCGAAAAGGGATTTCAGCTTTCTGGTGGGCAAAAACAGCGAATTGCCATTGCGCGGGCTCTTCTTAAAAATCCGAAGATTTTGATTCTTGATGAAGCGACAAGCAGTCTTGACACAGCGAGTGAGCACCTGGTTCAGGAGGCCCTGCAGCGCTTGATGGTGAGCCGAACTACATTGATCATTGCCCATCGTTTAGCGACAGTTCGGAATGTTGACGTGATTTTTGTCGTTCAGGAGGGGCGAATTGTGCAAAGGGGCACTCACGAGGAGCTTGTCGCCAAGCCACAAGGGCTTTACTATCAGCTTTTACAAAGACAGTTCCTATAGGAGATTGTGTGAGAAACATTATAAATGAAAATCAAATTGAAATTAATGCGATGAGGTCTATTGAGAACTTTCACCCAAACATTGTCGTCGAGGTGAACAAGGCGATTTCAGAGCATGAGTGGGTTATTGTGGGGATGAGGCAGAATCCTGTAGTCAAAAATGCGCGGAAGTATTTTTCCGACAAAGGGATTCCATTTCATTACATCGAATACGGCAGTTATTTTTCTCAGTGGAAGCCGCGCCTTGCTATCAAGCTTTGGTCAGGATGGCCGACCTTTCCTCAGATTTTCCACAAAGCCAAGCTTGTGGGTGGTTACGCAGAACTAAAAAATTACAACCCGCCAAGCAATTAGCGGCCGAACACGGCTAAAGTTATCGACAAGGGAAGTCAAATACCCAATTGGCGCGATGCAATACTAAAAAGAAGGCCATACCTTCTGGTCATCCAATTTCTTTTGGGCTACAAGTTTTTTCGTGTACTTTAGCTGTAAAATTTCTAACTCTATTTTGACTTATCTGGAGACCCAGGGCGAAGACATGTCCGTTCTTTATGAACAGCAGACTCCGTTGCCAGTGGAGTTGATGCGGGATCCATCCTATTGGATGAGCGCGCCGGATATGGAGACTTTTCTGGAGTCTCTATTGCGGATGCCGCTGAAAAGCAATGACGGCAATCTCTTGTTGAAGGTGGGTCATGATGGGCCCAAGATTCGTGCGTGGGGAGTTCTCGATTCTGTCTTGAGAATGATGCCAAGACCTCAGGAAATTTTCAATCAACCAGAGCGGTTTCTTTCTCACTTTATCTCTCCGGAGCCGCCTGTGGAAAATCTTCGTAGAGATGAGAGTTCGATCTCTTTTGATCTGCCTTTGCCGGCAGAGCAATATCCTCATGTTACGACATATATGAAAGCGGCCCTCGAGTCCTTGCCAGTGTATGTGGGGCAAAATCTTGCAACCTGTGAGTGGTCAGAAATTCATCTTGAACTTCGCTGGTCTGATCATCAAAAATCAATTTTTGAAATTGATCCTGGTCACCAAATTAGCCCGCAGCTAATGCAATCAGTGATCGACGAGCTGCAAAAGCATCAGCGTGAACTCGAAGAGCGCAACTGCGAGCTGCAAAAGAAAAATGAAGAGCTCTTACAGGCTCACATGGATTTACAAGCGAATTTGCGAGCCAAAGCCCCGTCGTTGCTTCCGCAGGTGGGGCCACTTTCGAAATTAGATTTTGAAACTCAGGGGCCTGGATATGTCATAGGGCAAAACACAGCTCGTCTGCATGATTATATGGTGCGAGCTCAACAGTTAGTGACTATGCTTACAGCCCAAGGGAAAATGACCCCAGAGGCGAAAGAAGCCATGCGCCGAGTGGACTGGGAGCATGTAAAAAACAGCTATCCAAAAACCGTCTCAGATATCATGGATTCCCTGAGAAATCTGCAAAATCAACTAGCACAGAAAGTAAAAGAGGAGAACACCCATGTCTGAGATCTTAAATATTATCTCTCGTGAAATTTTGGATAGCCGTGGAAATCCCACTGTTGAAGTGGAGGTTCACACAACTCTTGGCAATATCGGAAGAGCAGCTGTTCCATCCGGTGCATCGACTGGAGCTCATGAGGCTTGTGAGCTTCGCGATGGCGACAAGAAACGTTTTCTTGGAAAGGGTGTTTTTAAGGCTGTGGACAATGTTCGCGAGAAATTGGCACCTGGGGTTATTGGTCTTCCAGTAACGGACCAAGTTTATATCGACAAAATTTTACGAGAAATTGACGGCACAGAGAATAAATCAAATCTAGGAGCGAATGCGATTTTGGGTGTTTCTTTGGCTGTGGCGAAGGCCGCAGCTTTGGATGTTGGGCTTCCGTTGTACCGTTATGTCGGAGGATCACAAGCTTGTCGCCTGCCAGTTCCACTTATGAATCTGATCAACGGTGGCGCACATGCGAATAATGGCCTCGATGTTCAAGAGTTTATGATTGTTCCAACCGTAAACAACTCTTATGCGGAGTCTCTCCGCGCTGGATCTGAAATTTTCCATACGCTTAAATCCATTCTTGCTAAAAAAGGATTTTCCACTGCTGTTGGTGACGAAGGGGGCTTTGCTCCGAAATTAGGAAGCAATCAAGAGGCTTTGGATTTGCTGATGGAAGCGATTCAACAAGCGGGCTATGAACCTGGCCAAAATATTTTCTTAGCCCTGGACGTTGCTGCAACAGAAATGTTGAAAGATGGCAAGTACCAGTGGCAAGGAAACTTGATCACAGCCAAAGAGCTTCAAGGTGTTTACAAATCTTGGACTGAAAAATACCCACTTGTGAGCATTGAAGATGGTTTTGGCGAAGATGATTGGGACGCTTGGGCTTCTATCACCGCTGAACTTGGCAACCATGTCCAACTGGTGGGGGATGATTTGTTTGTGACTAATCCAAAACGTCTTCGCCAAGGTATCGACAAAAAGACCGCTAATGCCTTGCTTGTGAAAGTAAATCAAATTGGAACTCTCACGGAGACTTCTGAAGCTGTGAGCCTGGCTCAAAGAAATAAATATAAGACAATTATGTCCCATCGCTCAGGAGAAACCGAAGATACAACTATCGCGGATCTTGCAGTGGCGCTGAACTGTCACCAGATCAAAACGGGCAGCCTCTGCCGCTCTGAGCGTGTTGCAAAGTACAACCAGCTTCTACGCATCGAGGAAGATCTCGGCGGCATGGGTATATACTGGGACAAGGCTGCCTTTCGTTAAAAAATAGAGCCCTGGTTCGAGCCCGGGCTTAATTATTGCACCTTAATTATTCACAAAATTGCATTGAAAGCGCCGTGCGTTTCAATGGGTTATGATAGTATTTAGACTGTCGTATTTTCGAACAGTCCTGAAAAAATTACAGAGGTTGAAGGAGCTGTTTATATGAAAGCTTTGAATGCTATGAAAGCGTTGTCATATGTATTTTTAGGAGTTCTAGTCTTTTCCTCTGCTCAGGCAAAAACAATATTGATCTCTGACATTGACGACACTATTAAAAACTCCCATGTGTTAGACAAAAGTGACGCCTTCTTCAATGCCAATAATACTGAGAATCTAGTTTTAGGCATGAACATTGTCTATCATGCAGTAAAAGTGAAAGACCCCAGCGTTAAATTTTTCTATGTAACGAATGCTCCCAAATTTCTCATGAGTTCAAGTCATAGTGAGTTTTTATCTTTAAATAAATTCCCAGTGGGTAGCTTAAGGCTTCGCCATAGTCTTTTTCAAAATGATTTTAAAATCACTGAGATTCGAAAGATTTTAAAAGCGGAACATCCAGATACAGTTATTCTTACGGGTGATAATGGCGAGAAAGATATTTTCGTTTATGAACAAATGAAAAGGGAAAACCCGCAAATTCACTTTTTAACATATATTCATTTGATTTATTCGCGTCTCAATCGCGAAAACCCTGGCGCTGTGATGTTGCCAGGGCAAGTTGGCTTTGCAACTTCGCTAGATTTGATTCTTCAATTGCAAAAAGAAGGATTTGTTACTAGTACGGAAACAGTTTCATTTGTGAATGGCTTCATCAAGTCTTTTGCAGAAGAGGACGATATGGCCGAAGTCGGTCGTGTAGCGATACCATTTTGGATGGACTGTCGTGATTTCACTTGGTCAGCACCAGATGCGGCCTTTGCTCAATCGCAGTCGTACTCGGCAGCGAAAAGTCGAATTCTTGAGCGCTGTCAGGTCGCTGCGGGCGAGGACTAGACTTTCAGCGCGTTGATTCTCGAAACAGAAGGCCGTACCTTAAGAGAATGTCAGTTCGAAAAATGGCCATTTCATTTCGTAGTTTTCTGAATCATCCAGGCAAGGTGACCACTCTTTGCGTAGTTTTTTTCGCGATGACGCTGATGATGAATGGTCTTTTGTGGCGTCTTTGGGGGCTTCATAGAGATTTCGAAAGACTGACGCTAGAGATTACAGGAACACGAAGTGATATTGGGCAACTCAATATACAGCTTAAACAGGCGAAAGATCCCAGTTTTATCGAGCGGCAAGCTCGCGACAAGTTGGATTTGGTCAGTGAAAAGGACCTGGTTTTCGTCTTTCCAGAGCGGTGAGCGCCGCGACATTTTTATTGCAGTGTCACGTGTAAAAATCAGCTTAAAAATCTAGGATATGAACTCTAAATTTTCTGATTTTATGAATGAAATCAGTGAGGTTATATAGATGGTCTCAAATACTACAGACATTATAAGTCCATTAAATAAAGACACAATTAAGTCCCTTCGTCTTCGTTTGGGTTGGAGTCAGGCCGATTTTGCACGACGCTTAAACTGTGCCATAACAGAAGTTATGTATTGGGAGAATGGCTCACAAACCCCAACTTCACATTTTCTGAATGAAATGTTTTTACTTGTTAAGCAGGCAGATGCTTGTAGCTATGAAGTTCATGCCGCTCCTCTTGCTGAAAACATATGCGAAAAACAGGCTTTAGGACAAATCGAATTCTCTGAAATCAAAGAAGAGATTGAATAGAATCTGAGACTCAAGTAGAGGTAAATCCATGAAAAAGATTTATCTCGTAGATGTGAGTTCGATGTTTTTTCGCGCTTACTATGCTATTCGTCCGTTAAACGCCCCTTCAGGGATTCCTGTTAATGCTATTTATGGATTTCTGTCGATGATCACCAAGCTTTTTAAAGATGAAAAGCCTGATTATATGATTTTTGCATATGATCGTAAGGAACCCTCTTTTCGTAAAGAACTTTACCCGGAATACAAAGCCCATCGCACTGCCATGCCTGATGATTTGGCTGTGCAAATTCCTTATATTAAAAAACTTGCGGACTTCTTAGGAGTTCCGGCGCTAGAGATCTCGCCGTATGAGGCTGATGATATTATTGGAACCCTTGTGAAATTGGGACTTAAACATCACCATGAAGTGGTGATAGTTAGTGGTGACAAGGACTTTGGCCAGCTCATTCAAAAAAATGTTGTACTTTATGATACGATGAAAGATGTGAAATATGATGAGGTTGGCGTTTACGAAAAATGGGGCGTTCGACCGGATCAGTTTATCGATTACTTGGCCTTAGTTGGTGATGCCTCGGATAATATTCCCGGCGTAGCTGGAATTGGACCAAAAGGAGCGCAAAAACTTTTAGAGCAATTTAAGACTCTTGAAGATATTTACGAAGACCTCGGTAAGGTAACAAGCAAAGGAGTTCGCGAGAAGCTAGAGTCCTCTCGTGAAAATGCATTGCTGTCAAAAAAACTTGTGACTATTGCTATGGATGTCCCAGTGAGTGAGAACTTTGAGGACTATCATTTGCGGCCATTACAAACCGACAATCTGCGCGCACTACTTCAAGAGTTGAACTTTAAATCTTTTGAGAAGTCTCTATTAGGTGATGAGGCTTCCCATGGTACTCTTCACGACAATATTGTACCTAAGCCTGGGGTTAAGACGATGGCTGTGAATCCGCTGGAGGATATTAAGATTTCCTCTTTGCCTTCGGAAGTGATGACAAAGGTTGACGCGTATTTGCATATCAAAGAGGTGTCATTATCAGTGGTCGATCTCTTGCGGGTACTTCAAGACAATGACAAGCTTTGGGGCTTCAGTGATGAGCGGGGAGTTTTTATTGGCCGTGATCAAGAGCTTTGGGCTATTGAGGGCAACTACGCTGAGCTGGGTGCCGCAACAGATAAAAAACATATTCGCTGGTTAGGTTTTGACCTCAAAAATTTTTTCCATAAAATAGAGGCGCACACACCCGTGGTCACATGGGATTCCTCTTTAGCAGCCTATGTGGTACGTGCCGGAGATAGCACTGACTTCGAAAATATTTATAAAAAATTTGTGGGTATTGGTCTGCCAGAATTCGCTAGTCCTGCGCAAATTTACAAGGCTCATATTGAATTGCAGCACATTTTACAAGATCGCTTGAGTCTTTTCAGTGGCGAGAATATTTTGAATGAACTTGAACTGCCACTACTGCCTATTTTATTGAATATGGAGTATAAAGGTATTCGTATCGACACTGAGCTTTTGAAAATTCAGTCTGTTGAACTTACTGAAGAGCTTGTCTTGCTTGAGAAAGAAATTCATCACTTAGCAGGAGAATCATTTAATGTTGCCAGCCCAAAGCAGTTGGGGGTTATTCTCTTTGAAAAATTAGGCCTTGCTGTAGGAAAAAAAACAAAGACAGGTTATTCCACAGGAGAAGATGTTTTAGAGAAGCTAAATCACCCAATCGCAGCAAAAGTTCTTCAGTGGCGCGAGCTTGCCAAGCTTAAATCCACCTATGTCGATGCACTACCGGAAATGATTGATGCCAAAGATGGCCGAATTCACACAAGTTTTAATCAAGCATTGACCTCAACGGGTCGTCTTTCAAGTACGCAGCCAAACCTACAAAACATTCCGATTCGCACAGAGCGCGGCCAGAGGGTTCGTCAGGCTTTTATTGCAGATAAGGGAAAAAAACTTTTGTCTATGGATTATTCTCAAATTGAATTACGGATTCTTGCGCATATTTCCGAAGATCCGGGTTTGTTGAGAGCCTTCCGCGATGACCTTGATATTCATGCTGCTACTGCTGCCGAGATTTTTAATGTTGATGTCAAACACGTTACGAGTGAACAACGTCGCAGCGCAAAGGCTGTTAATTTTGGAATTGCCTATGGTCAGGGTGCCTTCGGGCTTGCTGCGAGCCTTGGAATTCCAAATAAGGATGCTCAAGATATCATTGGTCGCTATTTCGATAAATTCGGTGGTGTTCGAGAGTATATTGAAAACACAATTAAAACGGCCCATGAAAATGGTTATGTTGAGACACTTTTCGGACGGCGGCGCTATATTGAAGAACTAAGCGCCAAAAACCATATGTTAAAGAAGTTCGGGGAGCGAGCGGCTATTAACGCCCCTATCCAAGGTACTGCCAGCGATCTGGTGAAAAAAGCAATGATTGAGATTGTGCAAAAAGTGAGAGTAGACCTTGTACTGCAGGTGCATGACGAATTGATCTTCGAAGGAAGCCGCGAGGAGCTCTCTGCGCATATCCCGCAGCTAGCTCGAATCATGGAATCGGCAATGAAACTAAAGGTTCCGTTGAAAGTGAATTATGCCATCGGTAACAATTGGGACGAAGCACACTAAGACTTTTGTATAGTTTTTCTCCGGCTTCAGCTTGGTTATGCACTCAAGCTGCTTGGAGTAAGAAATCCCTGTAAACGTCATTATATTTTAAAATCGCTCACCGATAAGTTAAATATGAAAAAAATCATTTTAGCTTTTGCTATTTTAGCTACGCCCTTTTTTACTCATGCTGAATGGGCCAAAGAAATTGATGCAGATATAGAACTAAATGACGAAGTTACTAACATAGAAGTTAGTGCTGATGGTTCTTATGTTCTCACAGAGCAACGCACTTTCACTGCGCTTAATGATAAAGGTCGTAGTCGGTTAGCGCATGAAACTATCAAATTTATTCCAGACTCTATGTCGGTTAGTATAAAGTCAGCGGCCAGTATTACAAAAGGGATTACCTCGAAAGTTGATCTAAAGAGTATTCAAGAAAGAACGGCGGAGGGACCAAGCAACGGTGTTAATGCACTTAAGGAGTTGGTCATTCCTTTTAATAATTTAAAAGTCGGTTCTTCGATCAAATATGAATATGCTTTAAGAGTAAAAAAAGCCGCCGTCGCCGGCATCTTTAGCATGAGATTAATCTATGGTTTAAGCTTTCCCGAAAGATCTGGAAAGGTAATTGTTACGTCGCCTAAAAAAATTCATTTTGCATCAATAGACCCGGACAAAGCTTTAAATATTCAGTCCTCGCAGGAGGGAAAGCTCTATAAGCTGAGCGTTACCCTGATGAAGTCTGCATTTAAAATACCCAATGAGGCATCAGCCTCTATTCCAAAAAATCTTCATGCTCAAGTTGAATTTTCAACAGCTGATAGCTGGAATGAATTTGCAAAAGAAGTCAGCGCAAAATACGAAAAAATTTTGGCAATAAAGACTCTTCCACCAGCACTTAAGGAAATCGCTGTCAATGCCGCTGCACTTAAGAATCCATTTGATAAAATCAACAAAGTTACTTCAGAGTTGGCAAATGTCATGACCTATTCTGGAGATTGGACAAGTTTAGAAAAAATGTTTTATCCAAAAGATCTTGCGGAAATTGCCAAGCTAAAGATGGGGGATTGTAAAGACTTTGCAGTCGCGACGACTGCAATCCTAAGAAGCTTAGGGTTTCAAGCAGATGTCTCGTTGGTCTATCGTCAAGATCAAGTACGAGTTGTTAGTCAAATTATGGCAAAGCCCATCGATCTAAAAATAGCTTTAAGTGATATTTTCAACCACGCCATTGTGCATGTGACCGTAGATAATAAAGATATTTGGGTTGATCCTACCAACATCGTAAGCAATGCGAAATTAATCTATTCCGATATCGCCGCATCTCCAGCTTTAGTGTTAAATAAAGAAACCTTAGGACTTAGTATGATCCCTGAGTCTACCACTCAAGAAAGCATTGTTAGCATTAACAAAATACTGAAAATCAATCCAGACGAAACGGTGGATTCCGAGGGAAGTTTTGAAGCCAAGGGCGATTATGCGAAATCTCTCTTTGAGGTAGCTATTTACAAAAATGAGCAAACAGCGAAAGAAAGAATTTTATCTCTTTACGGAACAGATCCTCGCCATAAGCAGTTTTTTTTGGATGGTCTGAATTTTAAAACTAGGATTGCAGATAAGATCGAAGTGAAAGTTAAAGTTATGAGCGAAAAGAATGTTTTTAAAGAGGAAAAGGAAAATAAATCATTATTCATTCCGATGTCCAGTCGTCTTGGTGTTTTTGGAGTAGTCGGTCAGAATAGGGTTACTGATTTTTATGTCGGTCCACGAGCGACAGAAAAAACAATTACAAAAATTCCTGGCTATGATTTTGGCAGCAAAGACTATGGCTGTTTTACACTCACGCCGTGGTACACAATTGAAAGAAAGCTACTTAAAACAAAAGAAGGCTTTGATGTACAAGATGTCGTCAACTATCGACAGTCCTTAATTAAGGCATCTGATATAAATCAAGAAAATTTTCAGTTTAATATTGGCGATATTGCAGACTGTGCTCGTGCCCAAAATATTACAATTCACCCACTGAAGCAGGGCGAAGACTTAAAAATGCGCATGAAAAACTACAATACGACACGAATTGATGAATTATTAAATGCAAGTGGGCCTGCAAGTATTGAAACCACTCGTGAGGCGAAAAACATTGTGGACGGCTTATTATTTTTAGATCCGAAAGACAAAATGGCACGACGGAAAAAATATAGTGTTCTAGTAAACATTAACTTTAAGCGGAATGATATTGATCGAACTGAATACAATAAAGCTGCGGGCGAGGTTATAAATCAGCTTTACTTAGAGTTCTCAGAAGACGACAAAGTTTTGAAATTGAAAACTTATTATGCCATTCGTACGGAGAATATGGGGGATGCAAAAAAATTCTTTAAGCAGGCATACTATACTTCCAAAAAAAATTTCGAGATTTACGCGCTTGGTGGATTTCTGGCAGAAAAGCTTCATGACCTTAAGACGGCTGAGGGGTCCTACAAGAAGGCCCTAGAATTAACAAAAGACTTTGGTGAAATAAGCGGCACGTATTTAAGTCTGGCGGGGATTGCATGGTCGCAGAAGCAAAATGATGTGGCCATTAATTATTATAAAAAAGCCATTCAATACAATCCTTCAGATGCGTGGCTTTATAGTGGCTACGTGAATAAACTTAACTATCTGCAGAAATGGGATGAGGCCATCGCGGCCGGCGAAAAGATGCTTAAATTGGCCGATTTTGGGGTCGGCCGAAATCTTCTTGGGAAGGCTTACTCAGGCAAGGCTGTGGATATCTGGCAAACCTATACCCGCACTAAGCGCTTTGTCACCGATCCTGATCAGGACGTAGTTGCGAATATTTGCATGAAGGCTTTAAAATATAAAGATACAGATTTTAACTGTCTCTCGCTTCTAGGTTTTTTTGCACTTAATACTGCGCGAATGGAAAATGATTTGGCAAAGGCACAAAAAGCTTACGACTATTACACGCGGGCCCTACAGGACCCAGAGAATATGAGCAACCCGGAAAATCTCAAACTACAAGCAGAGGCAAAACAAATTGTTGCTCGACTGCAGGCAAGCAAAGACGCGATTGGAAACAATGTGTCTTCGCGTCTGCCGGCATCTTCTGAAAAATAATCATTACCCCGAGGCCAGCGAGTGAGCCTAGCTATATAATTCAAATCAGTCCTTTTGAAATAGAGTCAGTTCTGTGAGGAACTCTTGCTGCGCGGGATCCAAAGAGTTTGGGGTGACTTTTGTGAGTTCATCCGCAATTTTTTCTTGCATCTTTACAAGATGTGAAAGCTCAGATGGGTAGGAGATAGAACCCTTTTGAGCCTCTTCAGGTGTTGGAAATGGAATCGTGGTGTTGACTATGCCCAGAGTCAGTAATGGTCTGCTTTCCCAGCTGACCTTGCCAATAAATAGGGCTCCTAGCAGCTTAACGATTTCGAGATCACTCTTAGAGTTAAAAGCCTGAATATAGGCCGCTAAGAATTGAGGGTCTTGGACTTTTTGGTACAAGTAGTAGTTTAAAATATTTTTGGACATGATTGCATTTTGTCGGACATAGCAATATGGTGGGTGAACGGTTTGGCAGTCGCCCGTTTCCGAGAGAATCGCATCGAATTTGCTCATAAGTGATGGCATTAGAGGTTCTCCCGCAATCAGGGCGGTTTGAGCAATAGCGGTATTGACATTTTCAAGTGCGGACCTTAACCAGAATTCAGATTGATTTTGTTTTTGCAGCGAATCTCTGGAGCCATTCAGGGCATTAGTCACAACATTGTTCATCTTATCCCAGGACTCTGCTGAAACCGAGAGCATTGGATGCAAAGACAAAAGCGCACCCACATATCTTTCAAGTGATTCCGTTGAAATTGTATCCTTTAGACGACTTTCAAGATTTGACGTTTGGTTTTGGATCTTGCGATTCATATATATAGCTTTGCGCTCTAATCCCTTAAAGTCAGAAGACGGCAAGTGTAAGGCGAGTGAGTCGACAGTCTTTCCAGGGAAAGTGGATATGGCGTTGGCAAGAGCGGGTTTGTAAATTTGAGTTTCGATTTCAAGAGGGGTCGCGTAATTATAATTATTACTTTCTAAAAAAGCAGTTAAGGGCGTCATCAGAATTGCTTTAAATGAAAAAGCATCTGTCATTGCTCTGCTGCAATCGGCATAAGAGGCCTTAAGGCCATCTTCGTTTTGCAAACGATTTCGGACCCCAATGTCCGCTAACATATGAGCGAGTATAGATCTATCGGACATGGTTGAAAATAGATTGAGAGATAGATTTTCTTTTGTAGATAAGGAACTCATTCGATTAACTAAGGAGAAACAGCCTCCGAGTCTATCATCGATCAGTTTTCTTACAGCCCGGCGGCTATTGATAACCTCTTGCTTTACGCTATCAATCGCATGCATTTCTTCTTGGTGATAACGATCGACTTTATAACTAAGCTCTTCAATTTTTGCGAGGGTTTGTTTTTGAAGTTCTAGGATTTCTTTCTGCAATTGAATTACTTTATCTAATTTTTTATTAACTTCTCCAAGCTGTGCATTCATTTGGGCCTGCGCCATAACGCTTGCCCCAACTCCCACTGGCCCCATTGTCAGTGCGACTCCACCTGAGCCGGATAGCACGCTGAAGGCCCCCAAGAGACCATTGGAAGAAAAGGCTTCGGCGACTTGCTGAGCCACTTGTACTCCTTGGGTGATTTTTTGAGCGGTGTTTAAGGCCTCTTCAACCTTGGGATCCATTTTTGCGCCAAGAGCTTGTGCAATCACTCGAGTTCCGTTAATCAAGTAATCTACGGATTGAGAAGTTTTTGCTGCGCCCGCAAAGAACTTTTTCACATTTTTTCCCATTGGACGCCCCTCAGAAAGAAAGCTCTGCCCTTCGGAATTTGAGTCTCCTATGTCTTCGCCTAATAAAATATTTTTGATTAAGTGGGCGGTTTCTTTGGCGCTTTGGTCTGTAATTTTCGGATTAAATTCGGCAGCCCATTCTGGATGTTCAGCGATATCAGTTTGAATTCCACTCATGGCCTCTTTCATAAGATCCCAACCCTGAGTAAGGTTTTCGCGATATTGGTCCATCGCCTTGAGTACTATGCGAACTTCTGTGATTTTTTGACCGACCCCACGGAGCTCCTCAGCAACATGAACTATATCCTTTACTGAATCATGTACTTTAAGGAAGCTATAAAGTTCTGAGGCCACATATCCATAAATAACGAGCTTATCACCATCTTCGGAAGCAAAGTCATAGGAGGCGAGTCGCCTATCCCATTTTTTGAGAAGTTGATAGATCTCCTGAGCTCCAACTTTATCGCCCTTATTTTTTGTCGCATTGATTTGTTCGACAATATCAGGGTCGAGATTGCCAACAATATCGCGACCAATATCACGAGTCTCATTTTTTATTTTTTCGTCAAAGGCACTCTGAATTTTTAGAAAAGCTTGAGCCTGCGCTGCTGCTGCCGATCGGAGACGAATTTGCAGACCGAATGCATCCTCGGATTCTAAGCTGGTGACCTCACTAAATACTGAATTTGTAATTAACCCTGGATCGTGTATATATGATTTTTCCCCCAAAATGAAGTTTTGCTTCATTTGTAAAAACTCTGAGATCAAGTTTTGACTTATTGACGAATGCGGATCGTGGTTTTGTGTCTGTGATTGAATTGATATAAGACCATTTGCATCTAAGGACCATAACCATGGAGTCAGAAGCTCGGCCAAGGCATAGTTCGGATTTTCTGAATCCGTTAGCCGTATCCACTGAGATTGAGCCGTCCCAAGTTTTGAAACCTTTTCTACCATACTGCTCGTGCGCACACCTGAGGACTTATTTGAGGGTGGAGTGCACGCGGTGGTAGTCATGAACATCACAAGAAAACTTGAAATGAGCCTTTTATTTTTCATAAATTAATTCCTTTGCGCATCAGTATTGCGATTTGATCGTTTGATTGTGAGTTTAAGAATTTACTAACATGTTTTTTCTTGCTGATTGAATTGCAGGCAAGAGTTTTGTTTTTCTCCATCGACACCCTTTGGGCCTGGCTTTCCGGGCTCACCGGGCTGACCCTGAGCGCCACTGAGTGCGGCTTTGCAAAGTGAGTTTTTTATTGTCCCTGGGTCGCCTCCAAGGCCTCCTGGCCCACCTTTTCCACCAAGACTGACTTCGCCACCCAGGCCTGGTGAGCTAATAACAGTGGGGGGCTGCCCCTGAAGTTTGCGCGCAAAAAAGTTAACTGCTCCCGAGTCTCCGCCTTTCATTCCGGGATTTCCATTTTTCCCTGGAAGGCCTTGAGCTCCTGCTTTTCCATTTGTGGCCTCTTGTGCGCAGATCCAGTTGCAAGGTTCTATTTCACGTATAGTCTCATGGAAAGATAAGGGTTGAATTTTTCGGGCAAGTCCTCGATAGCAATTCTGTCGATCGCTGGAATTAGATCCTGGTTCAGCTTTTGGTGGACTTGTTGTTTCATCGAGTCCATCAATGCCCTTTCCTCCTCGTGTTCCGCGCATAGCTATTTCGAGATCGCCAATAAAAAAATCTGTGCTAATGCTGATGTGACCACCACATCGTCCAGGTTTCCCAACGGCGGCTACAGCATCCGCAAACTCCTGCGTAAATGACCCAAGGGTCCCTCTTTGAGCAATTATGATTGCCGCATGTATACTGAGATCGGCGCCCTCCGTTAGAAAAGCCGAGTTCTCATCGATGAACAAAGTTCCAAGATCTAAGTCTTTATTTGTAATTGATAATTCTGATAATTTTTTTATTCCTTGAATCAGGACATCTGGTTTTATTGCGAACTCGAGAGGTTTTAATGTTTCTTCATCTAAAACCAGTTCGTAACGAAACTTTTGGGTTTCGATAGGCTCGCCGGAGATATCGATAGTCTCAGAAAGAGTCACGTAACCATTTTCATATTGGAAAGGTGTTGTGTCGACGTGTAACAAGGCTTTTTTATTTACATGAACCCTAGTGATCTGTATGCGTTCAGCGAGTTCAGTCGGCATTGTCAGCTGGGCTGTGTAGCGATTGAGGTCGCGTTTGTAGGCTTCGATATTAGAAAGATCTGGGTTGAGGGAGGTCTGTCTCTCGAATTTCAACTGGACACCACTTTCCGATTTAATGACTTGCGCGCCGGGCTCCTCTGGCTCTTGACTTGGAGGCGTTCCTTGGCCACATCCTGTAAGAAAAAGAGATATGGCGACTAAAGTTGAAGTGATGAGTGCTGTTGTTACAGTCATTGTAAATAAATTTTGTTTCATAAGTTCCCCTCTGGTTTTCATGATTTGCTAGGTAATAAAGCAATGGCCGGGCCACTACAAAAATATCTTGAAATCGAATATAGAAGAGATAGCCTGTTTTCTCGGATTTTTTGTCCGGAAAGCCGGACGAAAAAATCCTAAGCACTGGACAAAGGCCTTATTGCATAAGGTGCCCTTCGTATGCAGGTCCGTTTATCCAGTCCAGTATAGTTTTTATGTCTTACACCGATACGATTTGTAGTGAGCTGATCAAAATAATTTTTGATCTACTTTTTATTTTGGAGGACCTTACTTGTCGTCGCGGCAAAAAAATAGAAAAAATTTTTTGTTAGTTGTTATCGCAGTGTTCTGGGTAACTTATGTCGGTATTGTGTCTACAGAATACTATTTTAATATTACTTCCCGTGTTGATCGTGTGATTCAAGATCGAAAAAAAGACGTCGACTTTGTTTTAGAATTCTCCGGCAATCTCATTATCAAAGATAATCTCGATTCTCTCTCTGAACGTCTGAGGCAGGCGCGAGAGTTTCGCATGGTGGATTTCTACGTTCTTCAGAGGAAAAATAAAGTCATTACCTATTATAATAAACAAAACAATCCGGACGAGCTTAACCAAGAGTATTCAAACCTCAATCAATTTGTTGAAAGCGAAGATGTCACTTTCAAGACAATTAAAATTTATGATTATCTTCTGACTGTGGGAGTTAATACCGCCAAGAAATCGCTTTTACGAGTAGCCTTCGGTGAGCAAAAGTATCTTATACTTCACAATCTGGCAATCGTAAGTGTTTTTGCAGCCGTTCTATTCTTTTTTATATATAAAGAGGCGGTGAGCTTTACAAAACTTCGCGGGTTAAAAAAGATTGAGCCGGAGGCTCCTTTAAAGTCAGTGACAGTTGCAATATCTGAGGCCCGGACCTTGAAGGAGAGTCACAAGAGTCTTTTGGCACCTGCCTTATTGCATGAGATTAAGAGCAAGACGTTTGCCCCTGCTAGTTTTGAAAGCACTGTGGTTCGGGTGGATTTGAGCAATGAAACTCAAGCAGTTCTTAGTAAGAGTGACCATTTGAGCGCAGTTCTTAATAAGTATATTATTGCCGGGCAAGAAATCGTAGGTCGGTACGGCGGCCTGCTTTGCCAAAGCGCAGGAACGGAATTGATCTTTCACCTTAAGGGTTCTCGTAAGGCAGTGGAACCAATGGCAATCGCCTGCGTTCGTTCGCTCTTCGAGCTTGCTGAAGAAATTGAAAGAACACTTCCGCTCTCCATTGGAATTAACTTTAAATTAAAGGCAGGCTTGTCTAGCGGCCAGGTTCAATTCACTAAGCTTGAAAGTGGTTTTAACATCAGTGGTATACCATTTGCTGAGTCGGCTAAGATTGTAGCACATGTTGGGGGCATTTTAAATCGCTCCGTACTTGCTCTTTCTGAGCCCTCCCATGAATTTGTCTCTCGACTTTGCAGTATTTCTTCTTTGACTCATGAAATTTACATTGTGGATGAATTCGCCTCCCAAGAGCTTATGTTTGAAAAAGGTAAGATTGAATTTAGCACGTACTATCGTAGTGATTTAAATTTAATGGCGCTTATGAAATATATGGAAAAACTTATTGATGAGCAGAATAATGAGTTTTATTTTCGAATATTGGGTGACCTTAAGCACGTAAAAGTGAATGTTATCTGTTCAGATCTTGAGAAGTCCTTCACTCATTTCTTAGAGATGGCGTATCGAAAATCCCATGATATGCCAGTTGATCCCAAAGTACTTTCAGCTGCGGTTTCGCTTACGCATAATTTGATCCCATCAGGAACTGGCTCGGATAAGCTCACGGAAATTCTAAAGTTGTATCTGCAATTTGCAGATCCCCGCGTGCAAGCCAATGCCGTATCAGCTCTTGGTGAGGTGCCATCGAATATCCGCTTCTTAAAAAAGTTTATTCACTCTGATCATAATCGTTTGTCGGCAGATGCCTTGCTAGTAACTGGGAAACAAGTAGTGGACAAAGAGCTTGTCACCCGTGTGCAAAGCCTTTTACGCTCTTCAGATAAGGTTCATCAGGCCAGTGGGCGTTATGTGGCATTGAAGCTGGTCGAATATTACAAGCAAAGTGATATGCTATATTTCAACACGAATCCTCATTTGAAAAAGCTTGAAGAACTTCTCGGGAAGGCCGCTTAGCGATGAAAATCGAAAAGGAAGTTGTTCATTTTGAAGCCAATTTTACGGATCTGTCGACTCTTACGGATCTGCAGAAGCTTTATTTGCAAATTATGCAAAGTGAGAAATCCATTGAAGCGGTAGTCCACCATTTTCTTCAGCAAGGCTGGCTTGTTAATTTTGTTGAGTTCGCTGATCTAATGGAAAAGCTTGTCGCTAAAAAAGCCATTCGCAACCCTAATTTTTATTCTTACTTTGATAAAATGAAACCTGCATTGGAGAGATCTCTTTGGAATAAAATTATTAATTTAGATCTTCCAGAGAGTTCTATTGGCTCTTTGCGTACTTACAAAGAGTTGCCATTTTTTCGGTCCCTTGAGCCCCAGCTCTCTGATTTCTTGCTTTCCAAGGCGACCATTCATCATGTTCCTCCGAAGTCTCTGGTTTGTCGTCATGGAGAAATGACGCGGGATCTTTTTGTGATTCTCAAAGGGACTGCGGGTATTTATAAGCCCCATCAGCAAGGCGGAAAATACCTAGTTGCAAGCTTGTCTGATCACGCGGTTTTTGGTGAGGGTGCTTTTTTATTAGGGCAGCCGAGATCTGCTGATGTGATCTCTATGACTGACTGTCGGATTTTGCGTATCCCTTGTCTGCCAGAAATTTTTGATCGTTATCTTAAAAAAGATAAAGCACAGGGCCTGCAATACCGTTTTTGGGTTCAGCATGCGCTTTTAAATTCTCCGCTGTTTAAAGAAGTTCCTTCCGATTGCTTTGATGCTTTAAACCATTCCGGAAAATTTGTTCGCTGTGCAGAGGGACAAGTTCTTTTCCATGATGGGGACAGGGGGCATAGTGCCTATGTCGTCGTCCAAGGTTCGCTGGTGGTTAGTAAAAATGGACAAAATATAAATGTCTTGAATCAGGGTGCTTTCTTAGGTGAAATTGCTCTTCTTGCTAATCAAGGCCTTCGTTCGGCCTCTGTGCTTGCGCAAAGGGAGACGTTGCTGCTCGAGATTGACCAATCTGAGCTTTATAAATTATTGGCGCGAAATATTTTTCTTGGAAAATACCTTCAAGAGTTGGCCCTGAGTCGCCTTGCAAAAGATGAACTGCGGGCCGCTTAAGCCTTGCTTAGAATACCTAAAGTCAAACAGCTAATCACCAGCGTTGCTCCGACGATTTGTAACACGCTTAAGTGTTCATGAAGAAGGAGTCCAGCGGCAATGGTCGCCATAACTGGTTCAAGCATTGTAATCAGAGCCGCTTGAGAGCTTCTTAATTTTTGCAGTCCGGCCAAAATCAAAGTCATCGGGAGGATCGTAGAGAGGGTCGCAATTCCGAAAACAATCTGCCATTGATGTCGATCCATTACTTTCCAGAGTTGAAGATTGGGGTGGTGGTAGGCGGCTAAGGCAATCGCTGCGAAGGTGATCACGTACAGACTTGATGAGATTGGCCTTACATTTTTTTGGTAGCGTGCTGAAAACAAGATATACACTGCGTAGCTGATAGCGGAGCCAAGACCGGCAATAAGTGCCACAGTGTTATTCAAATGAAACTGGCCCCAGAGTAAGCAGATGATGCCGATGAAGGCACCTAAGAGCAAAAGCCACTGAGCACGGCTTATATGTTCGTGTAAAAAGAAATGCCCCAGTAGGCTCACCCAAAAGGGATAGGTAAAGAGTAGCAAGGCGGCAAGTCCTACACTCATGCCCTTAATGGCGGTAAAATAAAGTGTAGCAAAAACCGCATAGCCAAAAACCCCTAAACCTGCGGAAATCAGCAACTGAGTGAGAGGAAGAAAAATTTTATCGCGACTGAAAAGAAAGAGATAAATCCATAAAATGACAGCAGCGATGATAAAGCGATAGGTAAGCAGCGCCCCCACATCTAGGCCGCTAGTAAAGGCCCACTTGCCGAAAATGCCCAAGAAGCCAAATCCAAGGCTTCCAAGGGCGACTTCAAAACTGCCGGCAAGTTGTTGGCGGTTCATGATTACTTATTGAAGGATTTTTTTGGTTTGTAAGCGGGCTTTGATTTGGAGGCTGGTTTTGGTTTACCTGCGGCAATTCTTTGTGCCACAGCCCGACCCTTATAAGTTTTCTTAAGTTTGATTTCGTCTGGAGCATCCGGCAAAAACACACGCTCGACGGCAGCATCATTCAAGAATACGAGGTCTCCACGTTCAACCGCACCAATACGAAGACGACCGATTGCAACCCGCTGCAGCTTCATGACATCGTAACCAATTTTTTCAAACATTTGACGGATTTGACGGTTTTTGCCCTCAGTGATCACCATCTTATACCAATCATATTTATCTGAGCCTTCTTGGCGTTTGATTTTTTCGATATGTTTTGCGGCCACTTTTCCGCCGATGATTGAAACACCACGTACGAGTTTTTGAATTTCTTCTTTGGTGGGCTGTCCGTCGACTTTTACCATATAGGTTTTAGTCACTTCCGCTTTTGGGTGAGTAACTTTATTTGCGAACTCCCCATCGTTAGTTAGAAGCAACATGCCTTCAGAGTCCCAGTCCAAACGGCCAACAGGAAATACACGGCCAGGGACACCATCAAGATAGTTAGCAATTGTTGGTCGTCCGAGGGGATCTTCCATCGTTGTTAAAACGCCCTTCGGTTTGTGGAAAAGAATATAGATGTTTTCAAGAGGCTTTTTAAGTGGTTTGCCATTTACTAAGATGTGATCGTGAGCAGGGTCGACCTTAATACCCAGCTCATAGACGCGCTTGCCGTTGATAGTTACTTGTCCCTCTTCAATCATGCGGTCAGCGTGGCGACGGCTGGCAAGTCCGCTGTCTGCGATTAATTTGTTAAGTCGTAATTTGTTTTCGGAGTTATTTTCAGACATTCTTCATTCGCCTCATTGATCGCATTGTCCATCTTTAGAGGTGGATTTAATTTGCGAGTAGATTCACTAGTATGACGCAGATCTCTTACCAGAAGAGTGAGAAGTTTGTCACCAGCGAAAACATTTTCAAGGGCGGTCTCAGCCTGGTTCATAATCATTGAACTCCAGTTGAGCGCATCATGATCCCCCTGTTGAATTAAAGCCAGGGTCCTCTCGAGCTGAGAAATCAAATCTTGGTAGTAAGGATCTGTCCTTCTATCAATAAAAAATTGTTCAATGCGCTTGATTGGATAAAGCAGACGAGTTTGCTCTTTGAGGGATTCCCCTTTGAATTCCAGTAGTTTTTGATAGACATAGCCACGTAAGAGGGTGCCGTGGACTCTGTCATTTTTCACGCGAAACTCGGCAGTGATATAAGGAGCTACTTCAATTTTTTGTTTGTGATCTGGACTGAGCTCTAAGTTTTCATTGTAGTAAAGCGCCAAGTCTTTGCGTAAGGGCTCAAGCTGCCCATTGCAAATAGTGAATTTTTTATCAAAAATACGCACGGTGATCGCCTTGCCCTCATGGAGGATGATGGCAATCACTCGCTTGTTTTGATCGTTAATCAGACGGAATTTATCCACCTCAGGGTATTGTCGCTTCAAGTAAATTCTTAAAGAATCCTCGAGGTCAGAGGGGCGCTCAATCTCCAGAAGTTGCATCGTTTGAGGAAAGCGTATTTTGCTGAGGTCAAAGTTCTGCTGATAAAAGCCGTTGAAGTTTTCAAGCAAATACTGGACCTCGTTGCCAAGCTGGTTCTTGTTGGCAGCCCAGTGTGGATAATCCATGCAATATGTGAAGAATAATTCGATTAGCTCCGGAGTGAGAGCTTCATCTGGCTGAGGAAAACCGCGGAGAAAATTGTAAAAAGACAGCTTCGCAGGAGTGTTTTGCGGATTCAGGCCGGCTACAAATCTAATAAGTTGACCAACTTTTAGCATGATACCTTTTTATGAATAATTGATTTTAGTGTCCAGAAGAAATAGCATGAAAGTCGTAGCAAATTCTTTAGGAGGAGTCATGCAAAAGGAATTAAATCCCGAACTTTTTGGCGAAAAGAAAAGTCCCTTGCCCGCCCGTCGTGAGCCCCTAGTGCCACCGGCTCCTAGCGCTGACCCGGCATATTTGAACACAGATCGGCAAATTTTCGAGCTTAAAAGCCAAATCCTTAATATAAACGAACAGTTAAGTAAGATAAGCCAGGCCATGAATGAGGCCAATAAAAACGGAAGTGCGCGCATGGAGCGCTTCCAGCAGGGATTGAGCCGACTTGAAGCCAGCCATAATGGCTTAGCTATAGAGGCTGGGCAGAAAATTCAGCAAATTAATCACAAGCTTGTTGAACGAAAAACTCTCGATATGAAAATTCAAGAGATGGTGGACCGCCATAACAATGTAATTAAGAGTTTTGAGGTTCGCTTGAATCATATGCAGAGGCTTTTGGCTGAAAAGGAAGCGCAAACCTCCGCAGCTTACGCCTCACTGAATGAAGCAAAGATGGAAATCGCTCGCCTAAAACGATTCTAGTTTCTAGATTTATCCATTCTTTTTAAGAACTTAGGGACATCTTCAAAGCTTGTGAGGGTAAGTCCTTCAAGCCAAACTCCATTGGGACTGTAGAAAATTACTGATGGTAGTCCTTGAATCCTATACTTCGCTTTTAAATAACGCAATTGCTCGGAGTCCTCGGTAGCGTCGAACTTCAATAAAGTGAACTGCTCAGACATTGCCCGTACCTTTGTATCAGCAAAAGTAAACTGTTCAAGTTCATGGCAAGCTGCACACCAATCAGCTCGAAAATCAATAATTACTGGTTTTTTTTCCTGAGCGGCTTTTTGTAAAAGCTCTTCACTATAGGGCTGCCAGTTTAATTGTTGAATCTTATCAATGGCAGCTTCAGAAATAAATCTTTGATCGATTAGTGGTCGTAAATTGAAAACGCCAAAGGATAAATACCCAAGGCCAATTATCAAAAGGGCAATCATCAATCCTTTGTGGAGTCCTTGGCTGGGGGTTTTTACTGGCTGAAAGGCACCAAAGACGCTTGCAACTGCTACTAAGCCGACGCCCAAAGCCGTATCGAAGGCACGAGTTGAAACGAGAAGATTAAAATAATAATAAAAAGCACTTAGCATTAAAGAGCCCAGAAGAAATTTTGCTGCATTCATCCAAATACCTGAGCGTGGCAATAGGCGAGTGAATTGATTGCTCAAGCCGAGGGCCAGGAAAATCAAACCAAGTCCCAAGGCATAGGTGAAGAGCAAGGAGAACCCAAGAAGCTTATTCTGATGTGTGGCTACATAGGCAAGAATAGTGACGAGCACAGGGCCTACACAGGGGCTTGCGACGATCCCGGCGAAGAGGCCAGTTAAATAAATTGTGAGATGTTTGTTGCCGGTGGAAACTTTACGACCGAATTTATGTCGAACCCATGCAGGCATTTGAATGTCGTAGAGCCCATACATTGACAAGGACATAGCTAAAAATACGAAACAAACAACAGAGAGCACATATGGATTGCCGAGGCTTGCGCCAAACAGAGTGCCACTCGAAGCTGCCGCCAAGCCCAAAATGGAGTAAGTAGTGGCAATTCCTAATACATAGATACAGCTGACCAAAAAATTTTCTTTGCGGCTGCGTTTTTCTGACTCATTACCAAGAACAGCAAGAGTGATCGGGATCATCGGGAAGATGCAAGGAGTGAAGCTTGTAAGAATTCCGGCTAAGAAGGCGAGTACAAAAATAATTAAACCGCCTCTATTTAACATTTCCGCAAAGTAATCTGCTGAGAAAATACTTTTGCTGATAGTCAGTTGAGGTATGGGACTTTTTGGCGCCGCTATTGTGGGCAAGGCAGGGGCCCCGACAAGCTTTATCGGGGTCTCAATTCTCTTGGTTACTGGAAAAAGACAGAAGCTATCCGAACAGGCTTGATAAGTGAGTTCCACTACTAATTTTGTGGAAGCTTTCTGAAATTTTAAAGGAGCTTCAAGATGAGCCGTGATCGTGCCCGACTCTTCGACTCCATGACGGTTTTTCTTTGTGAACTTGTCATAGAACTCAAGAACGGGTTTGAGTTTAAAGCCACTCATTTTAAACCCATCAGGATCAAGGAGTGTTAGACGAAACATATCTTCGTAGGCGTGATATCCCTTAGGGAGTGTGATCTTAATTTGGAGATCCCCACTTTGGCCGGGGTTCCATTCATATAAACTCAGTGAGACTTCTGTTAGAAGTGGGTCTGGATTGTCTTCAGGGCGGCCTTGGGCCCAAAGCAAGGGCCTTGGCCAAAGGCTTAGAAGAAATAAAAGGCTAAGTGCAATATTACGAAAACATAAAAAATAACTTTTTCTCATAACGCTACAATTCTTCGCTAGGTTTGCGGCTCTTGGGAGGCCTCGACTATGGACAAGTTTATCTCAAAGTCTCTAAATAGCATAGGCTTCTCTACCGATAAAGACTTTAAGAGGTAAATCATGGGATTTGTCGGCATATTGATAGTTTTCGCAACAGTCTTCGGTGGATATATGGCTGGAGGCGGAAAAATGCATATCATCATCGAAGCTGCGACGCTTGAGATGATCATCATTGGTGGCGCGGCATTTGGCGCTTACGTTATTGCCAATCCAATGAAAATTGTCAAGATGGGGATAAAGCTTGCGATCAAAGCTATGACTTCAAAAGGTCCTCAAAAGAAAGATTACGTTGAGCTTTGCCAAATGATGTTCCAGGTTTTTCAAGTGTTAAGAAAAGAGGGTCCTCAAGGGATCGAAAAGCATATTGAAAATCCAGAACAGAGTGAGATTTTTAAAGCCTACCCAAGTTTTATGCACAACCACCATGCTGTTCACTTTTTGTGCGACACAATGAAAATCACATTGTCAGCCGAGCTTTCACAATATGATGTGGATGATTTGCTGACTTCAGATATTAAAGGTATTCATGCTGAGGAGCATTTGGCCCAACACGCCATTGGCGCCGTCGCAGGAGGCTTTCCCGGATTAGGTATCGTCGCCGCCGTTTTAGGTATCGTTAAGACCATGGCACATTTAACGGAAGGGACTGAGGTCATCGGGGAGAACGTTGCCCATGCCCTTGTGGGTACGATGTTGGGAGTGTTCTGTGCTTATGGTTTGCTCGAGCCAACAGCTACGAAAATGGCAGCGGATATTGAAGCAGAAGGTCGATACCTAGAAGTTATTAAAGCGGCGATGATTGCTTGTCAAAGAGGCGCGCCACCGATTGTTTGTGTTGAGTTTGGCCGTCGCTCTATTATGCCTGAAGAGCGTCCGTCTTTTGATGAGATTGATAAGGCGACAAAAGAAATTAAGAAAGCGGCGTAACCATACATGGCTGAAAAAAAGACAACAATCGTTATTAAGAAAATCACAGTTGTCGCTGGAGGCGGGCATGGCGGTTCCTGGAAAGTGGCACTTGCAGACTTTATGACAGCGATGATGGCCTTCTTTTTGGTTATGTGGTTATTAGGCCAAAGTGAGGAAACAAAAAAGGCAGTTTCAGATTATTTTTCTACACCCTCAGTGATTGAATATAATTTTCAAAACTTCGGCGCCGAGATCACCCTTGAAAAGCTTTTTCTAGATTTGGTCAATGAACCTTTGAAAGCATTCCAACAGTTCATTGAGCCTGTGACCAAAACTCCGAATCTTTTAGATATGGGTTCGGCGAAAGTGGTTACTGCATTTTTGGCGGATCAAATGAATGATTATGCTAAAAATGTCCAAGTCAATCCGGATGGATTTGATTTCGACGTTCCAGATACGGTTCTCTTTGAGCGAGGCACGTCCAATCCACTAATTACTTTTGTTGACGTGATGGATAAGATCAAGGGAGTCACAACTGGTCTTCAGGACGCTGAGATCAAAGTCACGTCAGGGTTGTTTGTTCAAGCAGTTCCAGGATCAAATCCAAGCCTCGCGAATAAAATATCCTCGGAACGCTTGGATCTTGTGAAAAATAAAATACAGGCGGGGCTTGAATTCAATACGGTGACCCTGAAAAGCTATAGCAGCGTAAAAGAAAAACGTGGCGAGGTAGATCCACAAAAATTAATAGGCTTTATTCGCATTAGCATCAAGCAGAAAGATGTCACTAGCACTGGGAAGAAACCACGCAAGCTTGAAACAATTTTTGGCGACCCGAATGTCAGCATGTCAGTTTATGAGAACTTTGTGAAACAGGCGGCGAATCGTAGGACCCAAGAAAAGCCGCAGCAGAAAAAGTTTGGCAAAGTCGAAAAAATTAAAAATCCAGTAAGTGAAGAGATGGACAAGCGCAACAGTGCGGAGATTCCAGGAGCTCAAGATCAGCATGGAGAGTAGCTTAAACACACGTGCAGCGTATCGAGGCACCTTCTTCTTGCAACGCTTGGCCGCGTAGGGAAAGAAAATAGCATACAATTTTTTTGTTTGGGCCATTAATCTGGTTAGAGAGGTATTGCATTCGAAATACCTCTCCTGCCATTAATTATTTACGGATTATTTACCATTTTCGAAAGACTGAAGCTCAGTATGTGTTTGCATTGTGTTGGTGCCATTATTTTGAGTCACATCAGCTTTGACCACACCAAAGGCAACACCCGCAGCAATCCACATGGTGCCAGCTCTTTTGCCACTTGTGGGAAGTGCACAGGTGCTGAAGTTACCGGCTGGAACTGTCACTGCTTCAGGTTTTCCGCCATATGCAGCACAATTTGCAACAATTGCTGCTGCCATTTGATCAGTGATCATTTCTTGAGCCGCTTTTTGTTCAGTTTGAACCATTGACTGCCCCCCAAAGTTCATAGTCGACTGGATGCCAAAAAGGCCACTTTGTTGGTCGAAGGAAAGAATCACTTGCTCAACAGTGCCGGTGGTTTGCTTGCTACCTTGGATGATCGTCGTATTGTAAACAGCGTGGTCGCCAATACTTGGCATGGCGAAAGCAGGTGCAGTGATGAGAAGGGATGCGAAAGATAAAAGAATACTTTTCATGGGTTCTCCTTGAACTTGTTGATAGATGGGCATTATGCGCTGATTGACTATTCTTAGGAAATTCATGTGAAATCAATAAAGAAAGTAATTTAAACTGCAATTGCGCAGCGTGCTGGAGGACTATGTTTCCGGGGCTCAAACAAAAGATACATGAAGTCCAAGATAAGTATGAAAAACAATTGGAAATCATCTTTTTTGTAGGTGGGTTTCTTTTTGATGCCTTGATGGTTTCAGAAGTAGACGACCTATTTGCCATTGCACAACAAGCGCTATATTTATTATCGCCGCCTTGATTCATTTTGAATTGCTTTTTCGGCTTGGCAAGTGGAGGCCTCAGGGGCGTGTCGCAAAAGTTTGGGATTTTAGAAATCTTCTTTTGCACTTTTTATTGGGAACACTGCTGAATATCTATTCTCTTTTTTATATTAAAAGTGCTTCTTTTTTAAATAGTTTATTATTTTTGTTGGTTATGATTGGAATGGTTTTTGTCAACGAGCTCCCGTTATTTAAAAAATCCGATATTAGCTTCAAGGTGGGTTTGTATGCCATTTGTGTATTTTCTTTTTTCTCGATTCTGTATCCCATCGGATTCGGCTTCATAGGCTGGGTTCCATTTGGTTTAGCCTTAGCGACGACTCTCGCCATTTTTTATCTCCAAGTCAGGCGTCTCAAAAAACATCATTTAGACGAGAAAACGCTTTATCGCGCCATTTTGGTTCCAGGAGTATCTGTCATAGTTGTTTTTTTATTTTTCTACTTCATGAAGTGGATTCCACCAGTTCCGCTGAGCGTGAAAGATCAAGGTGTTTATCATTTGATAGAAAAAAAAGATGGAGAATATCTGCTTTCAACGGAAAAAGAGTGGTGGAAGTTTTGGCAATCAGGAGATCAATTCTTTAAAGCCGAGCCAGGGGATAAAATTTACTTTTACGCGCAAATCTATTCTCCGGCCCGTTTTTCAGATCATGTGTACGTGCAATTTTCATGGGATGATCCTCGTTTTGGTTGGCAAAGGGCGGATCATATCCCTTTAAAGATTGTCGGTGGACGTAAAGAGGGCTATCGTGGTTATGCAATTAAATCGAATTATCAGCCAGGGTCTTGGCGTGTTCAGGTGGTCACAGATAGCGGACTTGAGATATCACGTTTGTATTTTGAGGTAAGTGCAGTTCAAAAAAATTCAGAAAGAAGCTTTGTTGTTTTAAAAAAATAAACTTAGAAGTTTGTTGATGCCCCGACAAAGATTGCGATATCACCTTGGCCATTCGAGAACTGTGAAGGAGCCGAAGTCCCGGTGCCGGTAATTTGATAAGTAATGTTGCCACTGCTCTTGTATTGAAATGAAGTGAGTAGATCGAAATAATTTTCATTGGTTGGAATATTGTAAATCATCGTGTAGCCGATTTCATTATCCCACTTCCAACTTTGGTTGATATCAAAGGACTTGCCAAAAGAGTAGTAGGTTGAGGCATATTCACTGCCTTCCCAGTTGCTGTTGTTTTCATAGCGAATACGATAGCCATAAGATGTTATTAGTATATAAGTTGTATTTCCATTACGCGTATTGGTCTTGAAGTAGTGATTATCGAAGTAGCCTAGTTTAAAATCTGTGGTTGGGGTAATTTGGACTTTGAGTTCCGCATTAATTTTCAAAAGAAAATGCTCTGTAGACTGGTAATTAACGTTAGAGCCCATGACTCCCAATTTGAATTGAGGGCCAAAGTTAAAACCAAAAGATCCCTGCAGGGATGGATCTTTATTCGTCTGAGTAAGGCCATGTTCTACGAAGTTGGTTAAAAGAGCCACATCTCCAGTCATCTTAAAGCTTGGGACCTCGTTTTTGTTATCTTGCTGTGCGAAGGATTGCAGACTAAAAATAACGCTGATGAGCAGCAATGAGAATTTCAAAATGTAGATATCGTGGAGCTTATATTTCATATTTCTTTTGTCTTTCTATTAATTTGACTCAAATCGAATTCAATGACAAACACAAACGACTATATGGAAACTCATAGACCTTGGACCGAATACACATTTGTTGCGTTTGATACTGAAACCAGCGGCGCCTATCCCCTTGGATCTGATATCATCGAATTTGGCGCTGTGAAGTGGTGCGGAGGCCAAGAAGTTGAGAGCTATCAGACTTTGTTGAGACCTCGCGAGTTACTGTCCGAGTTCAACATGAGTATTCATGGAATTAGTAACGAGATGGTTGCGAAAGCTCCTGTGATGTCTGAGAAGATCCGCGAAATACATGATTTTATGAGTGACGCAGTTCCTATGGCCCATCACGCCCCTTTCGATATGGGTTTTATTGCTGTAGAACTTGAAACCTATGGGTTGCCGCTTCTGACAGGGCCAGTTTTATGCACAAGTTTGCTCTCTAGAAAATGGATCTATGGAGTTGAGAACCACAAACTCCAAACTTTGGTCAAGTTTCTAAATATCGATGGAGGAGCGGCTCACCGTGCCTTGGATGATGCACGCGCGTGTTTGAGGGTGGGACTTGAGTGTTTCAAGCGTATGGGCGAAAATGCGACCCTGGAGGATGCGATCGAAAGCCAAAGCAAGAATCTCAAATGGGATGATTATTCACTTCTTCATTGGAATAACCCTATTGTGAAGGTGTTGACTGAAGCAATTTATCAGAAAATAAATGTTAAGATCATCTACGAAAAATCATCAGGCTTGAAGGTCGAGCCGCGCCAAGTAAGTCCGATGGGAGTTGTGCGCAACCCGGACGGAGACTATCTCCAGGCTTTCTGCATGCGCGACAAAACTAGTAAAAGATTTTACTTAGCAAAAATTAAGGACGCGGTTCACGTTTATTAGGGTCACCGCTGTCATCTCGACGTCGAAGAAGTTCGGTTCGAACCTTTTCTGCAAGTCCCTCAAGGTGGCGGAATTCATCTCCTGAACGCAGTTTCAAATGGCGATCTTTGCCATCCAGGGTATCAATCAGAAATTTTTCAAAAGCATAAACTGGTCCTGCGATTCGATGAGAGATAAGTCTGCCTACAGCAAAAAGAATCACACAAAAAGCGAAACAAATGATTGCGTAAGTGATTACAAATGGAACTAGGAATTTATTCAAAAGAAATTGGTTGTTCCCGACGAGCTCAGAAATTGTGACTCTCAAATAAGTATAAGAGAAGACAAGGCTGATCAAGGTAAGGCTAAGTCCTACGGCCATTAGGACTAAACAATATTTAAGTTGGAATTTTTTATCAATCCAATATTGTTTGCGTGCATTGTTCTCGGGCCATAGAAGATCACCTTCGCGTATAACCGCATAAACAATAATACCGTAGCCCACCCACTGAAGAGCATCGGCAAGATTAAAAGCTGGGCTTGAAAGACTTGGTGAGCCTAAAACGATAAAATCGATAACGTAACCATAGATAATCCGATCGGTAACGTTACCAAGAATCCCGCCGAGAAGAATAGACAGCCCAGAGCGCAGCGTAAGACTGCGAATTGGAAGTAAATACTGAACAACTACATAGGAACAGATGAGGAATGCTCCGCCAGTGGAGAGCGAGACGATACGTAGCACCGCTGGCAGTTCAGAAAAAAGTCCTAACATCGCACCGTGATTATGATGAAGAATGAAGTTAACTGGACCATGGGTGGATGGCCCATGCATATCAGATGCAGCAATTTTACTTACACGATCAATAAGCCAGGTTATGATTAAAGGCAGGGTAACTAAGAGCCAGTCACGTTTTTTCATATCTTTTCAATGTACCAAGTGATTTTCCTTGAGGGCAACAAGGCACATAGATACCATTTTTAAGTCCAGGAGATATATATGAGGTATTTATTTTTAGTGGTTTTTTTAATTTCAGGAAGTCCAGCCTTTGCAGAAGAGAACTTCAAGTCAGAGCTTCAAAAGCTCATCAAGCATCTGGGGGTCCCAGAGGCTGATTTGGGACTCTATGTGACCTTAGGTGAAGGTGAAAATCCAGAAGTAGTTATTGATTTGAACTCCAGAAAGAAAATGATTCCAGCTTCTATCTCGAAAGTTGCTACGACTTCAGCGGTGTTAGAGCAGTTTCCGCCGGGCTATAAATTCAAGACCCTGCTATTGTCGAATGGAGAGGTTCAAGGCAAAACCCTTAAGGGGGATTTAATTCTTAAAGGTGGCGGTGATCCAAGTTTTGTTGCTGAAAACATGTGGTTCTTGGTAAATAGCTTTAAACGCAATGAAATCCAAAAAGTTGAAGGTGATATTGTTGTTGATGATACGCTCTTTGATCAAAAAAGATACGACTCTAGCCGCCAGCCAGAACGCGTAGACCGTGCTTATGATGCTCCTGTTGGGGCGATGTCTTTTAACTGGAATTCAGTAAATATTTTTGTGCGCCCGAGCGGAAAAAAGGGAGAACCTGCAAAGGTCTTTTTGGACCCTGAAAATGATTACGTTAGGCTGGTGAATAGGGCAACAACAACCAGTGGCACAGAAAGTAGCATCGTGGCCTCTCGTGTAGAAGATAAAAATTTTGTTGGCGACGTCATTCATGTTAGCGGAAAGATTGGTCTGAACTCGAAAGAAGTCGTCATATATAAAAACATCACACAGCCAGACTTGTGGGCGGGTTATAATTTAAAGTCTTTCTTAGCTCAACGGGGTATCCTCGTGACAGGAAAAGTACGCGCCGGAAAAACGCCAGAGAAGGCAGTTGTTCTTGCCGAGTCTGAAAGCAAGAGCGTAGAGCAATCTCTTCAGGATATGAATAAGTTTTCTAACAATTATATTGCAGAAATGTTGACAAAGGATTTGGGTGCTCTGAGCGGTCAACCGGGCACCTTGGATGGCGGAATGGAGATGATCAACACTCATCTGAAAAAGCTTGGTCTTCCTCAGGATCAATATTATTTTCAAAATCCCTCAGGGCTGACTCGGGACAATCGTATTAGTGCTTTTTCAATGTGGAAAATTATTCATCACTTAATAAACGACTTCCAGGTTCAACCGGAGTTTTTAACCTCTCTTCCAATTGCTGGAATTGATGGCACTTTAAAAAAGCGAATGAAAAATTCACCTGGGCAACGCTGGGTCAGAGCTAAAACCGGTTTTTTGACCGATGTTGTGAGCTTAGCTGGCTATGCTGGACGTAGGGACGGTCGAGTTTTTACCTTCACCTTTATCTTCAATGGTACAAAAGATCAGGCGATTGTGAGAAGCTTTTTTGATCAGATGCTGATTACTCTTTTAAAATAGTATAAAAAGTTTAGAGTAAAACCATGGAGGGACTTACTTGAAATCCTGGATGTCCATTCTTATTCTCATTTTTATTTTTGCGATTTCGTCCATAGGTTATGCATTTGATTTTTTCAACTTATTTTCTAGTGACCCTTTTAAAGAAGAGGGTGCTGCTGTTGAGTCGACGACTCCTGATGAAGACAAAGTAAGTACACTTGACGAGGACACCCCTGCAGTACAGACGGACGTTGCTGGCGGAAAAACATTGACGGGGCACCGCCCCTTTAGACCGCCTGACTATTCTGGCCAGGACAAAGCTTTGGGCTATAGTCCGGAGGTTTTTTCTATCCCGAAAGGTCTGGAGCGTCAGGTAAATTTTTGGATCGATATCTATTCTAAATTTACAACTGATCAGGGACTTATTCATGATACTGAAAATCTTGATGTTATTTATGCGCAAATCGACTTTAAAGACATTGTAAATGATGGTTCCTTGAGTGGTCGTCAAAAAGAGAAGCGCAAACAAAAACTTGTGGATGATAAGAAAAAGGAAATTATCGAGATGCTTCACAAGCTCGATAAATTAGAATCTCCAGAAGGTCTCACTGATGCTGAAAAGAAAATATGGGACATGTTTCAAAGCAATAGTGAGCCCCATAAGTTCAAAGAAGCAGCTCATAAATCCCGTATTCGCTTTCAATTGGGGCAAAAGGATCGTATGCAGTCCGCAATCTTTTTTTCGGGTCGCTACTTAGAGGAGATGGAAAAAATCTTTCGCGAAGTTGGTTTACCCATTGAATTGACTCGATTGGTATTCGTTGAGAGCTCTTTCAATGTTTTAGCACGCTCTAAGGTAGGGGCGAGCGGTTTATGGCAAATCATGCGATACACGGCCCGTCCTTATCACATGATTAATGGAGCCGTTGATCAGCGCAATCATCCAATGGCCGCGACCAAATTAGCATCGCGATTGATGAAGAGTAATTTCAGTTTGTTGAAGTCATGGCCCTTGGCGATGACCGGTTATAATCACGGACCAACTGGCGTTAGAAAATTGACCGAGAGGTATAAAACTAGAGAGCTCGTGGAATTGGTTCAAAATGTGAAATCAAGAAGAAGCTTTGGTTTTGCCTCTAGAAATTTCTATGCTTGTTTTTTGGCGGTGTTGGAAGTTGAAAAAAATGCTCTTAAGTATTTCCCAAAAATTGCGTGGTCACAGCCTTTGGATGCCGAGGAAATTAAGCTCCCAGTTTCTGTAAAGTACAAAGATCTTCTAACGTGGTTTGATGGCAACTACGAAAAAGCAGAGGTTTTTAATCCGCACTTCTCTCGACAAGTGCGCAGAGGTTCTCTTGTGATTCCAGCAAAGACAATGATTTCAATTCCTAAGGATCGCTACAATCAAGCTCTGATCAGTTTAGCGAGAGGTGAGTTTAGATATGCAGCCAATATGGGGCCAGAGATCAAAGCAGCAGAGGGGAACAAGGGACCCGAGATTAGGTCCGCAGTTCCTGGTAAATAAAATTCCTTCTGGCGCGCTTCTTTAGTGAATTGGGTTGATATTTGGATCGAGAACACGATATGGATTGTCCGCATATTCGAGGAGATACAAGACAGGTTCTAGATTTTTCTGCTCGACGGTGGGAATCACCCCCGCCCCTGGATAGAACCCAGCACCACCATCCCAACCGTTGTTGGTGGGGTCTAACTCAAAAGTGAATGAAATGATTTTATGTTCGCCATAGGCCCAGTCCGTCGTGTCACCACTGGCCTGATATAAAGCAGATGATTGCTGTGGGGTATATTTATTCCACTCTGCCATTTTTTCGGCCATGGTTTGATGAACTTGCTGATCTCGAACCGTGTCGATACCAGAGTATTTATGCCCCCAGGGGTAAAGAATCAGCTCAGAGAAAGTATGGAAGCTCAAGAGGATCGTAATATTTTGGTGAGCTTCCACATAGGCTTTAATAGCAAGTGTTTCAGGTTCACTGAAAGGCTTCGGTCCCTTATAGGTCTCGCTACTAGTATTGCTGCTGGAGCCGCCTGTGCCCCATTGAAATCCATAGTTGCGATTTAAATCAACACCATACGTCCCATCACCATTATGCGAACGATTTTTACGCCACATCTGGTAACTGCCTCTTGCGACATCGTACTCAAGGCCATCCGGATTGACTGCAGGGATGATGTGGATATCGCGCCCGTTGAGAAGATTTACGATGCGAGGATTGCCCTTGGTGTACTCACTGAGGAAGTATTCGGCGTAATAGAGGGGTAACTCCACTGATAGATGTTCACGGGCATGATGGCCGCCCATGTAAATGACCGCGGGCAATCTGTCTGCTTGTGCAAGATTTCCTGAAATACGCAAAGCCCACAGATCTCGTCCCTCAGAAGACTTTCCTGCAGACGTGACTCTGAGGATATTTGGATAGGTTTTTTCAAGATCCTGAATTTTTTGGGTGAGTTCGGCATAGTTGTGGTAATCCGCGTCCTTCGCTGGGAAGTCCATGGCAGCAGTCAGTGGGAAGCTCGTTTCAAGCCAACCGAGCTTTTCGATGGCTTCTTTTTCTTCGAAAGTCCCAGTGGCGGCCACGAAATCTTCCCGGGTAGTCTCAATAGAAACGCCCGTGTTTGCAATCACGCTGCGCTCGAATTTATCATGGGCACGGATTTTCATCCAATACAGATTGTTGTCAAGAGTGCGGGCTTGTTGAGTAAAAACGAGAGCTGAAATAGCAATTCCGATTGCTGATAAATACTTGAGAGCCTTCATGGTTCCCCTCCTTATGCTCGCCCAAGGCTAGCATAATTTAAAATAAGAGAACAACAGGACGAAGGTCTAGGTTTATTGAGAGCGATTTCCAGTGAGCATTTTTGTCATCGTCTCTTGACGATTCAAGAAGGAGACGCCAACACCGAGGCTTTTGCCCCAGACAACTTCAGCATTCACACTATGCGTGCGGCCTAGGGACTCAAGCGGAATAGTGACCCGAATAAGATCACCCCTCTGTGGAATGTAATCACCTTGGATAATTTCCAAGAAAGCGCCAGTGACAGACAGATTTTTCATCTCAGCAATTAAGGTTCCCATTCGTCCAAAAATCTCCAGGTAAGCTCTTTCTTGGGTCAAATGTCGGTCTGTCGTAGCATCGTTTAACATATGATTTTTTCCTTCTTGATACCTCAGTATCGGTCAGAAATAGTGAGTTTCTTAGACAATTCTGGGTGTCCAGTTCACATTCTCATATTGAGACTGTGTCAGAAAAGGATCTTTTTGAAAGTGTCAAACTTGTTAGTAAGCCTGGCGCTATCCGATTTTTTCGAACTATTTTTTTATGTAAGTTAAAAATGAAAAAGGTACTGGCATAGACCGATCGGATTTACTCGTGAGCGCAAATTTGCCGAGGGGAATTTCTGGATAGTAAGTGTCGCCCTCAAAGTCCTGATAAATTACCGTTAAATAGATTTTATCAGTGAGATGCATGGATTGTTTGTAGATCTCACCGCCACCAACGATGAAAACCTCATCGCCCCACTGTGGAGTTAAAAGTTGTGCGGCATCGAGGGCCTTCTCGAGAGTTTTTACATACTGTACGAGAGGATTTGTGGATTGCCGGTCTTGACGAGTGATCACAATATGGTATCTCTGTGGCAGTGGTTTTGCGCCAAGGGAGTCAAAAGTTTTGCGACCCATGATCATAATATGGCCCTTGGTAGTCTCCCGGAAGAATTTTAGATCTTCAGGGATATTCCAAGGCAGCTTGTTTTGGCTTCCGATAACACGATTCTGGGACATGGCAGTGACATGAGTTAAAGTCATACTGCCACTTCGCCTTTGATTGCAGGGTGTGGATCATAACCAATGATTTGAATGTCTTCGAACTTAAAATCAAAAAGATCCTTTACTTCAGGATTCAAAATTATTTTCGGTAAAGGACGGCATTTACGCTGTAACTGGGTTTCAACTTGTTCAAGATGATTTGAATAAATGTGGGCATCACCTAAAGTATGAATGAATTCACCGACTTTCAAATTACACACCTGAGCAATCATATGCACAAGAAGGGCATAGCTTGCTATGTTAAATGGGACGCCAAGAAAAATATCAGCACTTCGTTGATAAAGCTGACAAGAAAGCTTTCCATTGGCCACATAGAATTGGAAAAAAGCATGGCAGGGAGGCAATGCCATTTTATCTACATCGGCGGGGTTAAATGCAATTACCAAAAGTCGGCGTGAATTCGGATTTTTTTTAATTTGCTCAACGACACTGACTATTTGATCAATCTTGCGTCCATCTGGAGTCTCCCATGAGCGCCACTGTTTGCCGTAGACGGGCCCTAGGTTGCCATCTTCATCAGCCCATTCGTCCCAGATAGTAACTTTATTGTCGTGCAGATACTGAATGTTGGTGTCACCTTTTAAAAACCATAAAAGTTCGTGAAAGATTGCTCGAGTGAAAAGTTTTTTCGTGGTTAAGAGTGGGAATCCATCCTCGAGATTGAAACGCATTTGATAACCAAACACACTGAGCGTGCCTGTTCCTGTGCGATCTTCCTTTTGCACACCGTGGGCAAGAACATGTTTTAATAGTTCGTGATATTGGTGCATTTCAACCTCCGAAAGCTTACCGGCTTCTATTCTATGAGTGCTGGCATTTTTGTCTCTATTTTGCGCACCGAGTAGAGCAAAAATACTCGGAAAGCGGTATTTTTAGGTCGTATTCTGTGTTTCGTTGGAGAAGCTTATAATAAGGCCTGGAGGCCCAATGCTGATCTTAAGAAAAGCAAATGACCGTGGTCATTTTAAAAACGAATGGTTGGATTCCTACCATTCGTTTTCTTTTGGAGAATATTATGATCCGAAACACATGCAATATGGTGATCTTCGTGTGATCAACCATGATGTGATTGCGGGGGGATCGGGCTTTCCGACACATGGCCATAAAGACATGGAAATCATCACCTACGTGGTTAGTGGTGTTCTTGAGCACAAGGATAGCATGGGGAATAAGGAGCAAATTAGACCTGGCGAAATTCAAATGATGACTGCGGGGACCGGGGTCAGCCATAGTGAGTATAATCCAGATCCAAAAACACCAGCAGAGATTATTCAGATTTGGATCCTGCCAGCTCAGCGGGGACTTGTCCCATCGTATAAGCAGAAATTGTTTTCCAAAAAAGATAAGCACAATGATTTGCAACTCATTGTTTCTCCGGATGGCGTGAAGGATTCGCTGAAAATCAATCAAGAGGCACATTTGTACGCTGGGATCTTTGATAAGGACTTTCATCAACTCTATAAACTCAAAGAGGGCCGAGGGATCTGGATTCAGGTCGTTTGGGGATCTCTTATCGTGAATAAGGAAGTTGTCGATACCGGAGATGGCGTTGCCATTGAAAATGAGAGTGAGATCCATATTGATGGCGGCCCGCAAGGCGCGGAGTTTTTGTTATTTGAGGTACGGCCTTCTTTTTAGTATTGCATTGCAATACTAAAAAGAAGGCCGTACCTTTTATCATGATTTTTGAATGGTTTGAGTATGTCAAAACCCATGGCAGTAAAGTGGCGAAGGACTGGGGATATGTTTACCAAAATGTTTCCTTGAAGTTTCGTTCGCGCCGTTGCTCTAAGGCCTGGCAAGGCCACGTGGATCAATGCCATCAATTGATTTGCGAGCATCTCGAGAAGACTCAGCCAAATACAGTTATGATCATTGGAAGTGGTTTGTTGCTCGAGATTCCGATTCAGGATCTGCTAGAGAAAACAGAGAAAATTTATTTAGTCGATCTGGTTCATGCTGGCGAAATTCGAAAGTTCGCGGCAAAAAACCCGAAAATTGAGCTAATCGAAAGAGATATTTCGAGTCTGCTTGGGATTCTTAAAAAAGGCGCGGGTTCATTCCAGATAAATAGTATTCCGTGGAAACAGCTGCCAAACTGGCAGCTACCCAAAGTGGATTGGGTGATTTCGGCAAATTTAATGTCGCAAATTCCCTTGATGATTTCCGAACGCTTACCAATGAGTTCCGAGGTTTATGTGAGATTCGCAAAATCCGTGCGCGATCAACATATTCAAAGACTCTTTGAGCAAGCACCTAAAATACTTCTCTTTGCTGATTTTGAAACTCGATATATCGACCATGAGGATCAAAGAATTAAAACTGAGACCTATCAAGTGGATCTAGGATCCTTAAGTTTTGATAGAGAATGGCTTTGGGAAATATCACCTTTCGGCGAGACCTCCAGCGACTATAAAATCGAGATGTTGGTAAAAGCCTATTGGAAATTCTGAACTTGTCCGATGAATGGGAGGTTGCGATAATGACCTTCGTAATCCAGCCCATATCCAACTACAAACTCATTGGTTATTTGGAATCCAACATAATCGAGCTTGCATTGAACTTTCAAAGCCTCTGGTTTTTCAAGAAGAGCCACCGTTGTCAAAGAAGCAGGTTTTCTTGCGAGGATTGAATTTTTCAAGTAGTTCATAGTGATGCCAGTGTCCACGATATCCTCAACCAACAAGACGTGTTTACCCTCAACCGGACTGGCAAGATCCAAAGTGACTTTCACTTCCCCAGAAGATGTTGAACCGTGATAACTAGAAACTCCGAAGAACTCACAGTTGATATCTGTATCGATTTCACGAATCAAATCCGAGTAAAAAATAAAAGAACCTTTGAGCACACAAACTGCAACGATTTGCTGATTTTTATATTTTTTGGTGATGGCAGCGCCGATTTCAGCGACCTTCTTTTGAAGTTGTACTTCTGTGATGTAAGGTTTGATTTGAAGCTGAGTCATTTTTTTCCCTTTATTTATTAAACGAAGGAGTTGTTCATTATTTCGCCAAAGCCGCCGCCGCCGGGGACAATATAGTCTTGATTATTAAGACCTTTTTCTTGATCCCAATAAAGCCCCGGTGAAGACCTTAAAGCTGCCTCATCAGAAAGGCCCCGGTCAAGTCTCAAGGCATAGATTACGACCTCGGGATGTGTGCTTAAAACTCTCTTCAAGTATTCGGGCGTCACAATGAGGTGAAGCGCAATATACTTCTTCGCGGGTCCGACAACGTTTTTTTTGTAGTAATCAATGGCAGAGACAATTGTATTGCCGGTGGCTCCCATGGGGTCGGGGATAAGGACATAAGCTCCGTTCACATCGCCGCCGATTTTGAGTCCCCCCAATTGAGCGCCCATAACATGGTTCTGGGCGTCAGTCATACGGGCCGCAAAGATATGGTCTTGACGTATGTTGTGCGCGGGAAGCGCAAAATGCAAAAAATTATAGCAGATATGGCTTGGGTAAGTTCCAGCTCTGGCTAAATTTACACAAACTGCCCTTTGTGATTTCGCGATGCAGGTGCCCTGTAAGTTAATATTAGGATGATACTCCGTCATACGCGTTGGCGATTTGAAAGACTCAATTTCGAACTCTTGATTTACAACGGTTGAAATCATATGAATGTAAATCAATTCGACCAGACGATTGATTTCGGGTTGAAAAGTTTCTGGAGAACAAAGTTTTGCGAGCAGGCCGCTTAAAAAGGGATTGTCGATCAGGTGGACTTGAGCGCCGTAGTGGTGTTGAATCTCTTGTTGCATGCTGGTAATATCTTAAGGTTTCTTCTCAAATTCAATGAAAATGACGAATTCAGTCTCTTTGTTTTGGAATCTTTGCGACTTTAAAATCTCAAAAGGAGCTTTGGATATAAGTTCTTGTTCATGGATTAGATGCGTCTTGCGTGGCAGAATGCCCGAGACGAAGAACCCATAACCAGGTCCCAGCTCAAAAATAGCCGGATAAGAGCTCTTATGTGGGCTCCCCCCCGTTTTAGTTGGATCTATTGCAGCGAGGCCGCGGGTTTTATCCATGTCAAGTTCACGCAAATTACGAACGATTTCAAGATTGCCGCGGAAGGTATTATTTTCAGAGTCAGTCAGTTCAATAAAGGTGCTGAGTCCCAGATCTTCATCAGACTCAGGGTCATGAGTCCCGACGAACCACTGTTGATTTTTGGCGATGGCCTTTGCATTTTTTGCAAGTATATGGATTTTAAGCCCTGGCGCGGTAATGCGCTTGCGCATATCCGGAAGAATGCCTGCTGTATAATCGCCAAATGAATTAAATTGCCCCGTTGCCTGGCTCTCTTCATAGAGTTTTTCAAGGCTGCGGCGAGGGACTTCTGCATAGTATATATAAGCTGTTGGGACTGAAGTCGTTGCTAGGGCTCTTGTTGTTACAGCAGCCGTGGGGGGTATAGCAGCAGCGGCCGCTATGGGTGCGGGCGAAGCAATATTCCGGCTAGAGTCTGGTAATTGAGTCGAAGTTTCTTCGGGGCTTTTTTTGCTTTCTTGGCCATCGGTGCTGGCAATCTGCAATGTGCCTTTAAAGAGCTTCACCCTCCGAGCGAGGTTATATTTGTCCTGCTTGTAGAGCGTGCCAATTGAGATACCAATAGCAATTAAAGCTATCGCTAAATATAGCAGAGGATCGGTTGCATAGCGAATAAATGCAGACTTGCGAGGCGGTTTGAAGGTCTCCGTATCGATGCCGCATTGAGCGCAGTACTTATCTTGGGGTTGTGAAAAGCCACAACGTGGACATTTGACTAGCATTGATTATAGCTTAAATCATAGGCTCTTGACCCACAAACAATTTGTTCATACCTTGGGAATCATAGAGAAAAATTTCAATTTTAGACACTCTACTAACCGTAAAGAGAGCACCTTTTGTCAGACTCTAAGCCCAATTTTCAGAGCATATTTCCAGATTTAGCGAAAGTTGAGTTTGCAAAAGAGCACTATTCGGTGATGGTGCGTGAAATCCTCGAGAATTTCGCAGTTTTCAGAGATAAAAAAGATATTTCTTATTTTGATGGCACCTTCGGGCGTGGAGGGCATTTGCGGGCAATTCTTGCGAACTTTCCGCAAATCAAGGCTGTGGTCATGGATCAAGACGCTGCTGCCATAAAATTTGGGGCTGAGAACTTCAGGACGGAGGTCGAGTCTGAGCAACTACGTATAATCCATGGAAATTTTTCAGAGTTTCAGGAGCACAATCTGGGTTCTTTTGATATGATGTTGTTAGATTTAGGGGTGAGCTCTCCGCAGTTTGATATGGCAGAGCGTGGATTTAGTTTTAATAAAGACGGCCCATTGGATATGCGAATGAACCAAACTCAGGGAATCACGGCGGAATATATTTTGAATACGGCTTCTGAGCAGGAACTTAATGACATGTTTAAAGAATATGGAGAGGTCCATCGTCCATTCCGTGTTGTGCGTGCCATTGTTCATGATCGCAAAGTGAAGGCATGGCAAAACACCAAAGAACTCGCCGGCCTTATCGAGCGCGTCGATGGCTGGCGCCACAAGGGTTTTCATCCTGCCACTCAATACTTCATGGCGCTTCGTTTGCGGGTGAATTCGGAGCTGCAATCTTTAGAACATGCTTTGCCTGCGATGATGAAGTCCTTGAAGCCAGGTGGGCGTCTAGCTGTAATTAGTTTCCATTCCTTGGAAGATCGAATTGCAAAAAAATTTTTTAAAAACCATACAGACTTGGGTGAACAAACCCACAAAAGAGTCTTACGACCCACTCAGGAAGAGTGCGATATGAACTCACGTTCGCGCAGTGCGAAGCTTCGAGTTTTTGAGAGGAAAGTTCAGGATGAGCTCAGAGAGTTTTAGGCAACTTAAGCCTTTTTTTAGCGTTTTAATTCTTATTTTCACTTTTTTCTCCCTTGTTTTTTTACAAATGGAGGAGCGTCGCTTGGGTTATAGCGTTTTGAAGCTTAGCCGCGAGTATAAGAAAGTTCTTGAGGACAAGCATATCCGCGAAATTCAGTTGGTGAAAATTACTCGACCACAACTTATGGAGTCCATGGCTCACTCCAAGTTTACACTTAAAAAAATCCAAGCAGATCAAATTATTCACTTAAGTGGAGCTGCTACGAGCTTCGTGGAGCTGCCCTCATCAGCTAAGCTCGATTTTAAAAAGGAGTTATAGATTTGAAATCCCGGATTATTTTAGTGTTTGCTGGCATAACGTTGCTTTGGGGTGTATTGATTTTGCGCGCAGCTTATTTGCAGTTTTTGCCCAATGAAAAGCTTCAGTCATTGCAAAATCGTCAGTTTCAAACCGTGGTAACTTTGCAGGCCCGTCGTGGCGCCATCGTTGATCGTAATGGTCGCGACTTGGCAATGTCAGCAACGGCTTACTCCTTGTATGCAGATCCGAAAATTTTAGTTAAGCGCAAACAACTTGCAAAAAATATCGCTAAAGAATTAGGAGTGAGCGCGGAAAGTGTTTACAGCAAAATCAAAGATGCTAACAAACGCTTCGTGTGGATTCAGCGCCTTTTAGATGAGGATAAGGCAAATAAAATCAAATCATGGAACCTCCGTGGTCTTTCATTCGTTGAAGAGTGGAAAAGGGTTTACCCGAATGAGTCTTTGCTAGCACATACTTTGGGTTTCCTTGGGAGTGAGGGGCAGGGCCTTGAGGGGCTTGAGAAGTTTTTTGAGGCGGATCTCAAGGGTAACTCGAAGAAGGTCTCTGTTCGTCGAGATGCCCGCGGACGTCCTTTGATCGCTGACGGCATGTTATTTACTGAAAATCCTGATGGCAATGAGCTTAAGCTCACCGTGGATTCTGATATTCAATACAATCTTGAAAATGAATTAGCCCAATCCGTGGCAACTTTTGAAGCGGACTCTGCAGTGGGTATTATTTTGGATGCTCAGACGTCGGCAATTATCGCAATGGCCAGTGTGCCGACTTTTGATGTAAATAAAGCAGTTAAAATTGCTCCAGAGCTACGGCGTGATAAGGTGCCAACAGATGCCTTCGAGCCAGGTAGCACTCTCAAAACTTTCGTGATAGCATCGGCACTTCGGCAGAATCTTATAGCCCCGAACACAAAGTTCTTCTGCGAGAATGGCTCTTTTAGAATCGGCGATAAAGTTATTCACGAAGCTGAAACACATGAAAGCTTTGGTAACATCACTGTAAGTGAGATCCTGGCCGTGTCCTCAAATATTGGAACAACAAAGATTGCTTTTAAAATGGGAGCAGAAAGTCTTCGTCAAGGTCTTTTGGATTTTGGCTTTGGTAGTAAGCTTGGCCTTGACCTTCCTGGTGAAGCTCGAGGAAGTGTTCAAGCGCTTCCTTGGCGTGCACATCTTTTAAGTAACATTTCTTTTGGTCAGGGAATTGCGGTGACACCTTTGCAAATTGCAAATGCATATGCTGCTATTGCAAATGGAGGGATTTTAAATACCCCGTATATTGTTCAATCAATACGTGACAGTGAATCGGGTCAGGTCAAAGCGACACAGCAAAAACCAATTCGCCGTATTTTAACTTCAGAGCAAGCGTCTCAAATGAAAATTATGTTGAGCGGAGTGACGGCACCAGGTGGAACCGGCAAGAACGCTCGAGTTAATGGCTTCATTGTCGCTGGGAAAACTGGCACGGCACAAAAGGTGAATCCAAACGGACGTGGTTACATGAAGGGCGCATATATCTCAAGTTTCGCTGGATTTATTCCCGCCAACGATCCAAAGTTTGTAATTTACTTAGCACTGGATCATCCTCGGAAAGGCTTTTATGGTGCTCAGGTTGCCGCGCCAATCTTTTCTCGCGTAGCCTCTTATGCTGTTCGCAAAGAGGGTTTAGCGCCAGTGCACTTGTCAGAAAATACTCAGATTTCAGAAAAAAGAAAGTCCACCAAGTTCGATTTAGAAAAGTCACGCGGCATTGCTGGAATTATTGAAGGCGATATTGTTTCTGCTAGTCTAGACCTGGGAGTGGTGCCGGATGTGACGACCATGACTTTACGCGAAGTCTTAAGAAGGTTTAGCGGTAAAGAAATTAGCGTGAAATTCAGAGGGCAAGGTGTTGTTACAGGAGTGGAGCCGCCCGTGGGCTCGCCACTTCCAGAGAATAAAGAAATTACAGTGATTTTGCGTTAACTTGGGCGTTTATGTATTCGCCGGCTTTTTGTAACATTTGCTGCGGGATCTCGTGGCCTCCGGGAAAGGTAAGACAGCCACCTTTCATGCCCCCGGCATTGAGAAAGGACTCTAGCTGGTGAGCGCCTTTTATTTGCAAAACCTGATCACTAAGGCCGTGGCACTGGAAAAACCTTTCACCGCGACGCTTTTCAACTAAAGGCCTGAGCTCGTCTTTGTTGAAAAGTGATCCGGATAAAAGCAGAAGTCCGGCGGGCGTTTCTGGAGCATTTAAATAAAGATCTGCCGCGAGCATGGCCCCCTGAGAAAAACCGCCAAGAAATATTTTGTTAAATGGAGTTTTCAGCTCTTCGATCATGTTTATCAACTCTTTGCGTACTTTATCGAGATCTTCAGGTCTCATCGCGCTAAAATCATTGGAAAGCGTGCTCAATGCTAATGGAAACCAAGCTTTTCCAGTTCGACCGGCATCAATACGAACATCAGTAAGTCCTTGAGGAAACAACCAATTTATTTTTTTCTCTGTGGGAATATAATTTTTTAAAGGCTCAAGATCTGCTGCATCAGCACCATAACCATGAAAGAGAATTACCCATGGAGAATCGTCACTATGATATTCGTCGAGGCAATATACTTTTGCGAGTTTTCTCATTTTAGGATAATGTATTCTTGAGCATTGAAGGTCAAGATGAAGCTGCAATATTTATTTTCAATATTTCCTGATATACCTGAGAATGCATTTTCGCATATTGAGGTTAGCGGCATCTGCTTTGATGCCCGCAAAGTCGTGCCTGGAGCCGTTTTTGTCGCCATACGTGGAACAAAGCTTGATGGCCATGACTTCATTGCCGAAGCAATTTCCAATGGAGCTGCTGCTCTAGTTGTGGAAGATCTAAAAAAAATTCCAGTGGGCTTTTCTGGTTTTGTTTTGCGAGTACCCAATACTCGACAAGCACTTGATGTTTTAGCCAGTCGCTATTTTTGGGATCCGGGGCGTGATCTATTTTGTGTGGGTGTTACGGGCACAAACGGAAAAACTTCTATTACATATCTGATCGAGTGTATTTTCGATTACGCGAGAATGGCCATTGGAGTCATCGGCACTGTTAATCATCGCATTGGAGGCAAGGTTTGGACGTCGGAGATGACAACGCCAGACCCTGTTAGTTTACAAAAAAGACTAAGTGAATTCCACCAGGAGGGCGCTGCTGCTGTAGTGATGGAAGTTTCAAGCCACGCTCTCGAACAAAAACGCGTCGACAGTGTAGCTTTTAACTCCGTAGTTTACACCAACTTGTCTCGTGATCATCTTGATTATCATAGGTCAATGGAAGACTACTTCAAGGCGAAGCAGAGACTTTTTACAGATCTTCTTTGGAAAACTAGTAAGAGCCCCTGTTTTGCGATCATCAATACAGATGACAAATGGGGGCGACGGCTTCGGGTGGCAGATCCGGCAATTCTTTGGACCTATGGCCATCGAGAAGGAGATTTCCAATACGAAATCATAAAAATGGATTTTACGTCTACAAGTTTTAAAATTCAAACTCCTGCGGGCGAGGCCATCGTTTCACTGCCAATGTCGGGAGCTCACAACGTGATGAATGCACTGGCAGCAATTGCAGTGGCTGTGTCTGCCGGAATTGCTTTGCAGACTTCCGTAAAGGCACTTGAATCCTTCACCGGGGTCCCAGGTCGTCTCCAAGCTGTTGGAAATAAAAAAGATCTTTTTGTTTTCATTGACTATGCGCATTCTCCTGATGCTCTTGAAAATGTTTTAACGGCATTGCAAAAAGTTCGCGAGTCGATGGGCTCAAGCGCAAAGATTTGGACTGTCTTTGGTTGTGGTGGTGATCGAGATAAAGGCAAACGTCCTCTGATGACTCAAATGGCATTGAAATACTCGGACCATGTGATTATAACTTCGGACAACCCTCGTACGGAGGACCCTGAGCAGATCATTCGCGAAATGACTGAAGCGCTACCAGCTGGTGAACAATATAAAATCCAAATTGAGGTGCGCAGGCGGGATGCTATCGAAAGCGCCATCAAACAGGCAAAGGCAGGCGATGTGATTCTTATCGCGGGCAAGGGCCATGAAGATTATCAAATTATTGGCGAGACGAAATTGCCATTTAGTGATTTTCAAGTCGCTGAGGAGTTTTTGAAATGAGAACCATAGAGTTAATTGAGGTTCTAACTGCGACCCAGGGGCAGGCTCTTAGTGAAGTAAATCAAAAATTCTATGGTGTTGGGACCGATACTCGTCAGTCCTTAGCGGGGCAACTTTTTATTGCGCTCAAAGGTGAAAGTTTTAATGCCCACGATTTTCTCGATAAAGCCGTAGCTCAAGGCGCCGCAGGTATTTTGATTCAGGAGATTTCTCCTCTGGTTGAAAGTTTTAAAAATAAAATCACAGTAATTTTAGTAAAAGATACTTTGAAGGCCTTACAGGATCTCGGCAATTGGTCACGCAACAATGCAAAGGCCATAGTTATTGGCATTACCGGTTCTAACGGCAAAACGACAACAAAAGAATTCACGGTGGCAGTTCTCGAGGATTTTAAAACGGTTCATTATAGCAAAGGGAGTTTTAATAACCATTGGGGAGTGCCCTTTACATTGCTTCAACTTGATCCGCAAAAAGAAGTGGCAGTGGTCGAGATGGGCATGAACCACGCAGGTGAGATCACCGAGCTTGTGAACATTGCCGAGCCAGATGTGGTTTGTTGCACAATGGTGGGGCGAGCTCATATTGAGCATTTCGGTACTATTGATAAGATTGCTGAGGCCAAAGAGGAAATCTATGAGGCGGCAAAGCCAACTGCGATCCGAGTATATAATCTCGATAATCCACTAACATGCCAAATGTACGAGAAGGCTCAGGTCAGATTTCCGCTAGCAAAACTCGTAACTTTTTCTGCTCGAGATCCCAAGTGTGATGTTTACTTTAGGCTTGAGGCGATGGGACTACAGAGTCTAAAAATCAGCGGGCACATTGCAACTAAAGAGGGCGAAGTGACTGTTCCTGTTTTTGGTGCTCAAAATTTAACAAACTTGATGGCGGCGGCAGCAATTGGAATAGCTACTGGACTTAATCCTGAACAAGTATGGCATGGGCTTAGTCACTGTAAGACGATTTGGGGTCGCAATCAATTGCTTGAGCTAAAATCTGGTGCACAGATGATTTTCGATGCTTATAATGCCAACCCTGACTCCATGAAGGCATTGCTTGATAACGTGAAAATTTTAAGTGCTAAGGGTCGCAAAATTGGTGTTTTCGGCGAGATGCTCGAGATGGGCGCCCTTGCAAGCGAATTACATGAGGAGCTTGGTGAACTTGTCGGGGCAGTAGGTTTCGATAAAGTCTATTTTATTGGCGCGAGCCACGAAGCCTTTGAAAATGGCCTCAAGAAATCAGCTTACAAAAAATTTGCATGCATTGCCAAAGATTTTAAAGACGTAACGGCACGTGAATTTGCCGATAATCTTCGATCAGGCGATATGGCTATTGTTAAAGGCTCCCGTGGTATGAAACTCGAACGTTTTGTTCAGCCTTGTGAACCCAAAAATTTTAGTTTGAATAAGTAGAATTTATAAGAGATTTTTTGCACCCGAAGATCATGAGCGGCGAGCGGCGCACATTGTTTTTAGGGTTAAGCTTGTAGGCGATAGACTCAATCAAATTTACGTCAAAGCGGGCCAAAAAGTCATAATGTGTAGATAAGAATTCTTTATTTAGAACGTAAGATTTTTCATTTAACGCTATAAGATAGTCGCAGGCATTGTTTGTATCTAGTTTTTGAAATTGCGGTGTCTCCATAGATAAAACATTATAATCGGCGTTTTTCATAAAGGCATCTGGAATCCAATCAATCGTCAGATCGATGCTTATCAGATGATGATACTCGGGATGCTCATCCATATAACGGGCGAGGTCTGTGATATTTTTCTGCGCCGGGAAAAATGAGGTCGGGAACCAAAAAACAAAATTTACGAAAAGCATGGAGGCCACGCGATATTTGTGTTGTTTCCAATTCTCAATAAAATAGGTAACAAAAGGTACCATCATAAAGATCATCACTGGAATCATTGTAATCAAAAAACGCTCAAACTTATTGGCAAACATCGAGTGCAGAACCAGGAACAGGGCTAAAATAATATAGAGCGAGCGATAGCGTTGAAAATAATCTTTGATAAACCCAGTTGGGTACTTCGCAATTAACCATGGGACAAGCATGGAAACAAAAATAAGCGGAAAAAAGAAATACCATGGGCGACTCCCATAATCAGCGCCATGTTTAAAGTTATATTCGGCTAGAGCCCGCAGGGAGTAATGGAAGCCGCCACGAATAAAAATATCAGGAATTCCGCTGAGAATAAAGAAAGTCAGACCAGTGATACTTGCTATGAAAAAGTGCCGCCATTGTTTGTGAATGAGCGGAAGAAAAATAAAGACCAAAGCGCAAAATCCGGTTTGTTGACGAAGGGTAAAGGCCATCGATGCACAAAAAATTCCGATAACGAGGTTTTCCCATTTTTTTCTTTCATCATAAATAACAGCAAAAGCACTTGCCAGAGCTATCCAAGGTGCGGCCAAGGATTCAAACATCGGCCGAGTCAGAAGACCCGGGGCCATAAAGTGGAAACCCAGCATAAGAATGGCGACCTTAGCGAGGCTTTCATTTTTTTTATAAAATAGTATAATTGCAGCCCAAGCGCTAAGTGCAAAGCCAATCAGTCCCCAGAAAATAATAACGAAGTGATATTGGTTAAAAGGTGTTTCAATGCCAAGCCGATAAGCCAACTGTGCAGCTGCGTGCATTGGCAAGATTTGAAGTGGGGATTTGACATCATCGGATCTTATAAGGGTGGCGACCATTGCCTTTTGCGCTGGAAGATAGCGGGTGATCCCATCCCAATACTCGTCAGTGGCGATGAAACCAGTGTTAAAAATAATGGTCACAATGTAAACAATAAGAGAAAGGCCAAGGCATTGCCGTAAAGAAAGTCTATTCATATTCTTAGACTAACCGACTATTTTTAGAAAAAGCAATAAGCTCCTGGGTAGTCATAACTTTTACTACGGGTTTGCCTATTTTTCTTAAAAAAACGAAGCGAATTTTATTTTTTTCTGAGGATTTTTTATCCTGCAAAAGATGCTTTTCAAGTTTCGGAGTTTTTTTAATTAAATTTATAGCGTCCACACTGCTGAACAAATATTTTATAATTAGTTCGTTATTGTTGATTTGATCATACTCTTTTTGAGAGAGAATTTTCTTTTGTAAGGAAAAATCAAGGGCTAAGCGGAGGCCATAGTTCACAGCAACACCATGGGGAAGTTGGTGAATGGACTCTAAAACGTGACCAAAGGTATGACCAAAGTTTAAGAAAAATCGAATGCCTTTTGTTTCATAGGGATCTTGATTAACAATTTTGTATTTGTAAGCTATTAAATCAGGCAAGATTTTCCATAAAGTTGTTTTTGAAAAGGAGGATTGATTGCGTGTTTTTTTCCAAAGTGCTCCGCCATTTAGCAGTACAGTTTTTAATACTTCGCCCATGGCCTCATAAACTCTTTCTTCGGGTTGGTTCTCAAGCAGACTTTTAATAAGAAAGATTTGTTCAGCTTTATAAAATGTGCCTATTTGATTTTTATATCCAGCAACATTTAGGGCAGTTTTACCTCCGTGGGCTGAGTCAATGGCGGCCAGCCAGGTACTTGGAATATGAATAAGGGGCACTCCGCGCTTAAAGACGCTTGCCATGAACCCAACAAAATCACCAACGCTGCCACCGCCTAAACCAATTAGGCTAATGTTTTTTATTTTTGTTTGTTCAACAATGCGTAAAACATCGATAAAATGTTTTTCGAACTGTTTAAATTGTTTAAGTGATTCTCCGGCTTTGACCTCTATTCGATGAGGGAAGGACTCAATCCATTTTTTTGTATTTTTATTTTTGAGCAAAAAAGAATCAAAAATCAAAATAGGGTGTTCAGCAAGAGCATTGGGACTTGGAAATCGATCTGAAAAAACGAGCTTAGATTTCATGGCGAAAAATGCCTAGATTTTGAAAAATAAGTTATTACTCTTTTTAAACCTTCTTCGAGCGACTCATCGGGAATCGTAACAGATAGTCTAAGATGGTGCTCGCAGCCAAAGGCCGAGCCAGGAACAAGAGCAACTCCGGCTTCATTTAAAATCTCTTTGCAAATTTGCGCTGATGGTTTTGTTTTATCTAACACCTCCATCCAAATGTAAAAGGCGCCTTCAGAAGGGTAAACTTTAATTCCTGGACAATTTTTTAAAGTATGCACAGCATATTTATGTCTTCTTTGGATTGTCGTTTTGAGTTTGACGACAAACTCAGCTTCTTCGATTAAAGTCTTTTTTAGTGAAAGCTGTAAAAAATCTGGAATACAAGTTAATGTTTGGCTTTGAAACTCGGTCAGCTTACCGATGAGTTCCCCTGTTCCAATCACCCAACCCAAGCGCCAACCGGTTAAAGCAAAGCTTTTTGAGGCACCGTGAACAACAACGATACGTTCTCGGTGTGCGGGAGAGAGCACGTCTAAAAGATGAGGGCATCTTTTTTCATTAGAAAAGACAAGTTGGTTGTAAATGTCATCACAAATGACCACAAGATTTTCATTTTTTTCGATCACTTTAGCGAGCTCTGTCAGCTCGTTCAACGAGTAGGTGGCTCCCGTTGGGTTTTGTGGGGAATTTAAAAGTAGAACCCTGGTTTTTGCTGTTATAGCTGAAGCAAGTTGTTGGCTCGATATTTTATAGGCATTTTCGCTTGGGCACGAAATAAGCTTAGCCTGTGCCCCGGCTAAGGAGGTGAGCGTTTCATAGCTGACCCAATAGGGAGTCGGGATGATGACTTCGCTTTGTTCATCGCAAAGAATTTGTAAAATCGCGAAAAGTGAAAACTTTGACCCCGGAGAAATAATAACATTTTCGGCATTCCAATTTTTATCATAAAGACGAGACATCCAATCGGCGATTGTTTCTCTAACACTTAGGAGGCCTTGAGCTGGACCGTATTTAGACTCCTGAGTTTGAATTTGATGAATAGCTTCTTTTATAGCAGACTCTGGAGCCTTGACGTCAGGTTCCCCCACCGAGGCAAGGACGATGTCCTCACCATTTCTGATTCTTTCTTTTGCCTTTAGTGTGGCGCTCATTGTGGCAGAACCTACAAGTTTTTTAGCACGTTGAGAAAAAATCATAATCTATCCTTTACAACTTGATCCCAATAACTTGATGTTATTATTTACTTTTACTCAGGTTTTGATTTCATCATGCTTTTGATACTATGAGAATCACATTTATTTCAGTTCGAGGCCAACAACTTGCCAGAACTCAGGAAAACTTTTATTAACGACTTCGGGATTTTGAATGCGGATAGGATAGCCTTGAGATTTAACTAGAGCAGCGGCAAAGGCTAGACGATGGTCGTGATCTGTATCATAGTCAAATGCGGCGATTAAGGACTTATCTTTTGTTTGAGGATAAATAATCATTCCATCTGAGAGCGCTTCATTTTTCACGCCTATCAAGGTCAAAAGCTCTGCCACTTTAGCAATCCGATTTGATTCCTTGTGTATTAATTGTGGAGCCCCGAAAAGCTTGGATGGTGTTTTGGCTGAAGCACATAGTACGGAAAGCACTGGAAACAAATCGGGACATGACTTTAGATTGGCATCAACTCCATAAAAGTCTTTAGTTGGAAATACTTTTACGGAGTTTCCGTTGTGTTCAAACATGATTCCCATTCTTTGGAAGAACTCCAAAAACTCAGAATCAGGTTGAAGGCTTGGTCGTGGGTAATGGTGGAATACGGCTTCACCATTTAAGACTGAAAAAGCGGCAACTGCGAACAGCGAACTAAGGTCACTTTCAACTTGATATTTTTTTTTCGTGATCTCGCTGCCGGCTTCTATTATTATTCCTGATTCCGTCCTGTTGATTTTCATTCCAAGATGCTGAACCAACTGCAAGGTCATTTCTAGATAGCCCTCACTCATTGGCTCGCCAATCATTTCTAATTTCAAATCTTGATCTAAATTCCAGGCGTTCAGAATCAATCCCGAAGCAAATTGACTAGAAACAGTTCTTTGGACAATCATGGGGCGGGATAAGTTTTTCCAACCCTTTGAGTGTAAGGTCATATGCTCTTTTGAAAGCTCGTAGCCGACATCGAGTCTTTTAAATAGATCCAACAAGTCTTGTTGGGGACGTTGCAAAAGTCGTTCTGTGCCCCTAAGAACATGAGTCCCAGGGATTCGGCTTAAGCGCAAAGATAAAAATCGTAAGACTGTACCTGCGGCTCCGCAATCATAGATTGCATTTTCATTTTTTAATAATTTAATAGCCGCTTCCATTTTGACAACATCGTCGCAGGAAGAGCTTCCTAATAATTGAAGCCCTTCCGAGTAAGATGAGCAGATCAAGGCTCTGTTCATAATAGACTTAGAGGCCGGGATGGTTCCGCTATATTTAAAGGTCATGAATTAAGAAGCCTTTTTAAGTGGTATTTTTGTTTGAACGCTTCTCTCCATAATCTTGCCCAGTTGAGTGATCTTTAACATCAACTCACTAAAATCACTGGGCAGTAGTGCTTGAGGTCCATCAGAAAGTGCCTCCTCAGGCTTATCATGGACCTCAATAATTAAGGAGTCTGCTCCAGCTGCCATTCCCGCCAAAGCCATGGGAGCAACCAGGTGGCGATGGCCTGTTCCATGACTCGGATCAACAACGATAGGGAGATGAGTCAGGTTTTTTAGAATAGGAACCACATTTAAATCCAAAGTGTTTCTTGAATACTGCGTATCAAATGTTCTTATGCCGCGCTCACAAAGGATTACTTTATGGTTTCCGCCGGCAAGAATATATTCAGCACTCATAAGCCATTCCTCGACGGTAGCTGACATTCCTCGTTTTAATAAAATTGGCTTATCAATTTTGCCAAGTTCTTTTAAAAGAGAAAAGTTTTGCATATTTCTAGCACCAATTTGAATGATATCTACGTAGTCCATCATCATATTGAGTCCATCCAGATCCATAGCTTCTGAAACAATGGGAAGTCCTGTTTGATCTGAAGCTTTTCTCAGAATTTTTAAACCTTCCAAGCCCATTCCCTGAAAAGCATAGGGAGAGCTTCTGGGTTTAAAAGCACCTCCGCGTATAACTGTAGCGCCAGCATTTTTAACAGCATGTGCAATACGCAAAGTCTGGTCCTCACTTTCAACAGAGCAAGGTCCCGCCATTACACAAAAAGTATTTCTACCAAAATTAACGCCCTTAATATTGAACTCAGAGCCTTGGGGATTTGCAGCAAGAGACGCAAGTTTGAATGGCTTCGATACTCGCATCACACGCTCAATTTCGGGAAAAACCTCAAAAGCCGTTAAAGAAATTTTTTCAGTTTTTCCCAATACGCTCACCGTCATTTGATCTCTTCCCTCTACGATGTGAGGCATGCCTCCGAGGTCTTTGATTTTATTAACGACGGCTTGTATTTGCTCTGGTTTCAGTCCTTTTTTTATAACGATGATCATTTGGCCTTCCTTTTTAGATATATACTTTCGTAAATTTGATGAGCTTTCGAGAACAAATCACGTAAGCTCTTAATATTTGATTTATTTTTTTTAATAGGATTATTTATTGACGGCACTTGTGATAAGTCTTCGTCAGTATTTAATGTTGCAATAAGTGATTTAACGTCGTTTAAATTCCCTTCAAAATCATTGAGGGCCTTGATAAGATTTTTTTGATTTTTTCTAAAAACAGGATCCCACATTTTAAAATCAGATCCATTGAGTCGAAGGAGCTCCTTCGCGGCACTTGGAATCAGTTGTGACAAGTGGTGGAGATGGGTTTTTTCAAGAGTTAAACCTAAAGACATGGATAAAAGCTGAAGTAGGTGACTTGTGTAGGCGAGACTCTCATTATGGATGTCACTCTTGGTTGCTAAAGATTCTGCGCCTAAAGAATTTGCCAAGCATTCTATTGATGCGAGGGCCTCGGAGGAAATAAGTTCGGGATGAGTGATGCAAATAGTTTTTCCATAAAATAAATCGGATTGAGCTGATTGGTAGCCAGTGACCTCTTTCCCAGCCAATGGGTGAAAGCCGATGACATTGTTTATATGGTCCTGGTAACTGCCTAGATTTAGAGTAAGCTTGTTTTTTAATGCAAGCTGGGCGCCAAATTTATTATTGATATCTATAGGTGCTGCCAGAAATAAAAAATCAAGATCTTCTAATTGATGAATATTTACAATTTGAAAAGTGGATTTTGCATTGGCCTTATTCCAAGATTCGAACTCGGTGATTGCAAGATAAGGGTCGTATATGAGGAACTTCCATTGTGGGAATTGTTCGCGTAATGCCAAGGCTATGGAGGCGCCCATAAGTCCAAACCCTAAAAATCCAAAGCTACCCCTTGAGGAAATAATCTTGGATTCCCTTGCCGAATTGATAAGGGTTCTGGCTTTTTCGGTGTGCCGGTAAAAATCAATCATTTTCATGAAAAGCGTTTGAATTTCAGCGTCTTTAAGGTCGACGCGTTTGCTTTTTATGATTTTATCTAGAATTTGTTTTTCGCGATTGGGATCGTGGATTTCATAGGAATGCTTTTTTTTCCATTCTCCAACTTTAAAAACCAGGGAGGCTCTTTCGTCGAATAATTGAATGAGCCTTTCATCAACGACATCAATACAATCACGGAATTTTTGGAGAGTTTTGAGCTCTTCATCAGGTATCATATTAATGGCTAAATTTTTTAAATGATTCACTTTTTTTCCACGAAAAGGTTTAAGCATCCCCCAATTGCTTTTCGGCAGAAAAAAAAGAAAACTCAATACCTTTGTCTGAACCTTTGTCCGAAAAAACAGAAATTAATGGCGAAGATATCTCACTTTGAGACATGAGAGCAGCCACTGTTAAGCGTACCGATTCCAATAAGCGCTAAATATGAGCAATTTCAATATGTTATAAAGATTTTCTTGCTTTTTGTTTTGCATTTGTGTTACACAACCAAAGTCCAACACAAACTAGCATAATCTTTAAAAAAGGATTTTCGAAAAAATGCTTTATCAGTGGCTCTATTCTTTCGCGGATCATTTTTCCCCTTTGAACATCTTTCGCTATATTACGGTTCGTACTTTTATTTCTTTTTTCACTTCGTTTTTCATGGCCTGGATGTGGGGTCCTTACTTTATTAATCGCCTAAAAGAAAAGCATTTTGCTCAAAATATTCGTGATGACGGGCCTCAAACCCACATGATAAAAGCCGGAACTCCAACTATGGGCGGTGGCTTGATTTTATTAAGTGCTTTAGTGCCCTGTCTGTTATGGGTGGATTTGTTGAGTCCTTTAGTTTTGGCCGTTATCGCGGTGACTCTTGGGTTTGGCCTGATCGGCTACGTGGATGACTATTTAAAGGTTAGCAAGAAAAACTCAAAAGGCTTAGCTGGTAAAACTCGGCTTTTGGGAGAGTTTTTAATTTCGGGAGTCACGGTTTTTGTTTTGGTTCACTTCTTTGAGCTTTCGACTGTGGTTGCTGTACCTTTTATAAAAACTCTGAACATTGATTTGGGTTATTACTATGTATTTTTCGCCGCCCTTGTGATTACAGGGACAGCAAACGCTGTGAATCTGACTGACGGCCTTGATGGATTGGCAATTGTCCCAGTGATTATTTCTGCAAGTACTTTGGGTTTGTTTTCATATGTTGTTGGTCATTATTCGATTGCGACTTATTTGCAAATTCCTCACGTGGTTGGGGCCGGAGAATTGGCTCCGCTGGCTGCAGCTATGGTAGCGGCAGGCCTTGGTTTTCTGTGGTTTAATACTTATCCCGCACAGGTTTTCATGGGTGACGTTGGCAGTCTCAGTATCGGTGGTTTCCTTGGAATAATGGCGGTCATTACCCGCAATGAGCTTTTGATGATTATTTTAGGTGGAGTTTTCGTTGTTGAGGCTCTTTCGGTGATCACTCAGGTGGTTTCATTTAAGCTCACTGGCAAAAGAGTTTTCAAGATGGCACCAATCCATCATCATTTCGAGTTAAAAGGTCTCACGGAAACCAAGATCATTGTTCGTTTTTGGATCATATCTATTTTATTAGCAGTACTAAGTCTTGCGACTTTAAAATTGAGGTAAGGACATGTTCAGAGAAGTAAGTGAATTGAAAGATAAAAGAATTCTTATTGTTGGTTTAGGAAAAACAGGTGTTAGTCTTGCACATTTTTTGTGTAAACACGAAGCGCAGGTAACTGTGACGGACCACAAATCAAAGCCTGAGCTGTCTACTCAACTTGAGCAGTGTGATGGGCTTTTAGTTAAGTTTGATCTTGGTGGACACAGTCCGAAGACTTTCTTGCAGCAAGATCTTGTGATTTTGAGCCCAGGGGTTCCTTCGAATTTAAAAATTTTCGATTATGCTCGCAGCCAAGGAATTAAAATTACTGGAGAGTTCGAGTTTAGTGCGGGCTTCATTAAAGAGCCTATCGTGGGGGTCACTGGAACCAATGGCAAAACGACAGTAGCTCGACTAGTGGAAGCTTTTTTGAATAAATCTGGCATTAAGGCATGGGTTGGTGGCGCGAGTGAAAAGCCGCTTGTTGAGTACTTGCGCTCTGATGACAAGGCTCAAGTTGTTGTTGCTGAAGTTTCTAGCTTTATGTTGGAGCATGGTGAGAGTTTCAATCCAATGAACGTGGTATTTACGAATCTGGCAGAAAATCATTTGGATCGTTATCGTTCGATGGAAGAGTATGTGAATGCTAAACGTCGGATTTTTAAAAATACGAACCAGGCAACAACCAGCATTTTGAATGCGGATGACAACGCGGTGGTGGAGTTGGCTCGTGATCCACAAGTTCAGCGTGGACGTATTTTTTACTTCTCCCGTAAGCCAGCTTTAGAGCCTCAGATCATGAACATCGGTGGAGCAGTGAATATTGGTGACGAGATTCGTGTGCGCACCGGTCCAGATGTTGAGCTCTATACGATCAAAAATATGAAGATGAGAGGCAAGCATAACGTTGAAAATTTGATGGCAGCAATCTTGGCAGCACGTGAACACGGCGCAACCCATGAAGCAATTCAGGCTGTAATAAATAGCTTTGCAAATCTTCCCCACCGCCTTGAGTATGTTCGTAAGGTTGGCGGAGTCCAGTTCTACAATGACTCTAAGGCAACAAACGTTCATGCAGCTCTTCGCGCATTGGATACTTTTGATGAGAACGTGATCCTGATTGCTGGTGGCAAAGATACTAATCTAAACTATGAGCCTTTGCGCAGCGTCGTGAAGCGCAAGGTTAAGACCTTGATCCTGGTTGGCGAGGCCAAAGAGCGCATCAACCGCGAGTTGGGTGACTATAGTGAAACTTTCTTGATCGGAACTTTTGAGGAGGCGGTTTTGATTGCCTATCAGAAGTCGAGAATCGGCGACATCATTCTGCTTTCCCCAAGCTGTTCAAGCTTTGATATGTTTGATAGCTTTGAAGAGCGTGGTGATTACTTTAAAGAGATCGTCAAAAAGTTCAAGTAGTCCAGTTTTTATCTGATTACAAGACGAGGCGTACTCCCTCAGCTTAAAGTAAAGCAGAGGAGTTTCGCATGCTTCGCTATCTTTCGAGTAGTCTTTTTTTGTCTATTATTGCTTTGATCGGAATCGGCTTGGTTCAGGTCTATAGCTCGAGTTATATTTTTGCCATTGAGTCCTATGGCGACGGGCTCTATTTCTTCAAAAAGCAATTGGTCTTCGCGCTGATTGCTTTTGTGTCCTTAATCGGAGCCGTTCACATTCCATTTAAGTATGTTGAAAAATTTGGTTGGTTGATGTGGTTGGGATCGGCGGTTCTGGTATTAGCAACTTTTATTCCAGGAGTAGGGGTACGCGTTGGCGGGGCCATTCGCTGGATTCAACTTCCAATGGGAATTCGCTTTGAGCCGGCAGAGCTTTTAAAAATTTCATTCAGTCTTCTTTTTGCAAGTCTGCTTTGTCGTCAAAACAATTTCTTGGCGAAATTAAAGTGGCCAGTTTTGGCGCTAGCAGTTTTGGTTCCTTTAGCTCTTCTTTTGAAGCAACCAGACTTTGGTAGCTTTGCTATCATTTTGATGGTGGGAGGCGGGCTGCTTTTTGCGTTCGGTCTACGCTGGAGATATATCGTGGCAGCAGTCACTGTTACGTTACCGGCAGTTTACTTTCTTGTGATGGCAGTTCCCTACCGCCGAGCCCGTGTCTTGGCTTTCTTGGATCCCTGGTCTGACCCTGCTTCAAAAGGTTTCCAAGTTATCCAGAGCATGCTGAGTTTCCATTCGGGTGGTCTAACTGGGGCTGGCATTGGGCAAGGACAAGGCAAGCTGTTTTTTCTACCAGAGGCGCATACAGATTTTACCTTGGCCGTCTTCGGAGAGGAGATGGGCTTTATTGGATTTCTGATCATCTTGAGTCTTTATGGCTTTGTAGTGATGCGTGGAATTCAAATCGCAGTAAAGGTGGAGGATCCGTTTAAGAAATCCATGGTATTGGGATTAACTCTTTCTTTTGCGCTATCTGTATTTATTAACGCCGGAGTGGTGATGGGGCTTTTGCCTACCAAGGGTTTAACTTTACCATTTTTAAGTTATGGCGGCAGTTCATTGGTGGTTTTGTGTTTTACATTCGGTTTGATTTTAAATGTTGAAAATTCGTTGGGCCTGGGGGATTTTTCTCGAAAATTCGGGAAAGCTCGATGGGACCAATCAAAGGTAAAGAAATCATGAGTAAAAAAAATGTGGTGATTGCTGGCGGTGGTACCGGTGGTCACATTTATCCTGGTATTGCCATTGCTCGTGCTATTAAAGCTCAACATCCTGACTATGAAGTTCATTTTGTGGGAACACTTGCTGGTCTAGAGAACAAGATTGTACCCCGCGAGGGTTTTCCTCTTCATCATATAAGCATCGGTAAACTAAACCATGCCGGTAGCCTTAAAAGCAAAATTATGACGATTCTTGGATTTCCGAGGGCCTTTGTCCAATGCATTGCTTTGTTGATGGAATTAAAGCCGCAGGCGGTTCTTGGAGTGGGCGGTTATGCCTCTGGTCCTTTTGTACTTGTTGCCAGTATGTTAGGCTTTCGGACGGCGATCTGGGAGCCTAATGCTTTTCCAGGAATGACCAACCGTTGGTTATCGCGGGTAGTTGGTAAAAGCTTTGTTGTTTTTGAGGAGGCCGCGAAGTTTTTAAAAAGCGGAGCTATTTCCCAAGTGGGTCTTCCAATTCGTAAAGAGGTGGAAGCGCTTGCAAAAAAAGAAACTCCAGTAAATATCGGGAAAGAGAGACAAGAATTTCATATTCTTGTCTTTGGCGGAAGCCAGGGTGCTCGTAGTATTAATACGGCCGTACAAGCGGCAGTATTAATGGGGGGCGAGTGGCTAAGCAATACAAAGATAATTCATCAAACAGGCTCTGCAGATTATGCAAATGTCTTAAAGGCATATGAGGGGCTTGACCAGGTTGAAACTCATGAATATCTCTATCAGATGGAAAAAAGCTACGAATGGGCAGATCTTGTTATTTGCCGCGCTGGAGCAAGCACTGTTGCCGAGGTGGCTGCATGTGGAAAACCAGCAATTTTTATTCCACTTCCATGGGCTGCGGATGATCATCAGCGTAAAAATGTCGAGGCTTTGCTTGAGCAGAAGGCGGCGTCAATGATTCTTCAAGAGGATCTCACGCCAGAGTTTTTGATACAGAAGATTGTATCTTTGAAAAAGGATTCACAATCTCGCGAAGAAATGAGAAAAAACCTTGCGAAGTTCTACAAACCGCAGGCAGCAGAGAAAATGGCCGAACTTTTATTAGGCTAAAACTAAGTCAGGGATATTCATGCATTTACAAAAATCAAAGTTTCATTTTGTGGGTATTGGCGGAATAGGGATGTGTGGCCTGGCCGAATTACTTAACAATATGGGCGCCGTTGTTTCTGGAAGTGATTTGTTGGAAAATGCCAATACGGAGCGCTTGAAAGCCTTAGGGCTTAAGATATTTAAGGATCACTTGGCCGTGAATGTGGGCGATGCGGACGTGGTTGTTTACTCTAGCGCTATTCAGTATTCGAATCCTGAAATTGCGGAAGCAAGAGCCAAGCAAATTCCTTTGATTCCACGCGCGGAAGCTCTGGCGGAAATCATGCGCCTTAAACGTGGTATTGCTGTTGCGGGAACTCATGGGAAAACGACGACCACGAGCATGACATCAGCAATTTTTCTTGAGGCTGATTTGAAACCGACAATTGTGGTGGGGGGGCGTTTTGAGCTTATTAAGTCCACGGCGCTTCTTGGCAGTGGCGAGTGGCTCGTGGCAGAGGCGGATGAAAGCGATGGAAGTTTTCACAAGCTAAGTCCTGAGATTGCCATTATTACTAATATCGATTCGGATCATTTAGATCACTTTAAAACTTTTGATAACTTGCAAAAGTCTTTCTATGATTTTGCCTTGCGTGTTCCATTTTACGGCACCAGCATTATCTGTGGTGATGATTTAAAGGTACATGCGCTTTTCGAGAACTTCCCAAAGCGAGCTCACTTCTATGGCTTTGAGGAAAAGAATGACATTGTTTTGCAAGGGGGGCAGGGGAAATACACCCTTTTCCGTCGTGATTACAAATCAGGTGAAAAAACCAAACTTGGGAATTTTCAGCTTAAAATTCCAGGGCGTCACAATGCGCTGAATGCCACAGCAGCTATTTTAGCGGGGCTTGCAGCGGGAATTGATTTTGCGACATGCGCAAAAGCGCTTCTACGCTTTGAGGGAGTGGATCGACGATTCCACTTTAAAGGCGAGAAAAGGGGCATTCGCATTTACGATGACTATGGCCACCATCCAACTGAGGTGAGAGCCGTCTTGCAAGCCTTTAGAGAAAAATATCCCGAAAGTCGCTTGGTAGTTTTTTTTCAACCGCATCGATTTTCCAGAACTCAGCATTGTTGGCATGATTTCACCACGTGTTTTAATCAGGCCGATGAAGTCTTAGTGGCTGATATTTATCCAGCAGGGGAGGCTCCGATTCCTGGCGTTCACTCAGAAAAATTAGTTAAAGAAATGAAACATGAAAGGGCAGAGTATTTCCTGAAGACCCCTCAGTCTTCGGACATAATCCTAAGCCGTTTGCAATCCGGAGATGTCTTCATCACCCTCGGTGCTGGCGACGGCTGGAAGCTCGGCCTCGAAGTCTTAAACAAACTTTAGGTACGCCGTACCTTTTTCGGATGCAGTGCAATGGAAATAAGGCAGAAAGTCTCATTAGCGGAATACACGTCTTTGCTGGTCGGTGGGGCGGCAGAGTTTTTTTGTCTTCCAGAAAATGAAGTGGACGTTAAAGAGGCCATATTGTGGGCTCACGATAATAGAAAGCCCATTACTGTTTTTGGCGGCGGCACAAATATTTTGATTTCAGATGAGGGTATTCGTGGCCTCGTGATGTGTTTGCGTAGATTTTCAAGAATTGAAAGCAAGGAAGTGGATGGCCGTTTGGAAATTACAGCCTTGGCGGGCACCGGCAAATCTGAGCTCCTGAAATTATTCCTTAAACACAAACTTTCGCCAGCACTATTTCTTGCAGGCCTTCCTGGAGATGTTGGCGGTGGCGTAGTAATGAACGCAGGAGTAGCTGAAGACCTTGAGCCTAGGGAGTTCGTGGAAATCATAGATTGGGTGGAAGTCCTCCGCCTGGTTGATGGACAATTTTCCACCCATAGATTCGCTAAAGATCAAATTCATTGGGAATACCGTCACTCTAAAGGCTGGCAGCCGGGAGTAATCACTCGTGTTGGAGTTAGCTGGCCCATGGAGGCCGAGCCTTCAATTCTTGAGCAAGTTCGTAATGCCAATCGGGTCCGCCTTTCAAAACAACCTTTGGATTTGCCAAGCTGTGGTTCGGTATTTAGAAATCCCATGGGGCAAAAAGCCGCACAGTTAATTGATGGTTGCGGTCTTAAGGGCTTTAAAGTCGGGGATGCAGAAGTCTCTTTGAAGCATGCAAATTTTATTGTGAACACCGGAGAGGCAAAGGCCAAGGATATATGGAGCGTGATTGAGCACGTTCGCAATACAGTAAAAAAACTAAAAAGTATTGAGCTGCAAACCGAGGTCGTCCGTTTGGGTGAGTGGGAATAGTTCTGAAGCGCCTGACGCCGGTCCAAAGTCCGGCCGAATGAAATGCTTTTAAATCCTGGCGTTAGCTTTGCTACACTAGAGCCATTAGTGAGGTCGCCGTTTGAAAAAAATCGTTCTAAAATTATTTATAGCATTTGTGTTCCTCCCGTCTGCGGTGGCGGGCTCAATGTATTGGCTGAACGAAAAGGGCTTTTTCAATATTAACCGTGTTGAAATTGTTTTAGAGGACTCGCAATCACAAGTTAAATTCTATTCCCCGATGGTTGAAAAGCTAGAAAAGCAAATGCTGACGTTTAAGGGGCAGTCTTTGTGGTCTTTAAATCTTTCCCAGGTTGTTACGATTTTAAATGCGCAAAATTGGATTAATAGTCACAGTATTAATCGCAGTTGGCCCAACGTTTTGCGAGTGAAAATCATGCCTCATGATATTAAGTTGGTCTATTTAGGGAAGAGCGGGAAATACATACCGATTATAGCAGATGGAAGTTTTTTGGATAGTGTTGATTCCAGACAAGCGCCAGATGTAACTTTGCTTGAGGGTACCGTTTTTGCTCAGAAAAAAGATCTTCGTCAAAAGGCGGTGAAGGTTTTAATGGAAATTCCTGCTGAGGGCTCTTTCAGTAAAAAAACAATTTCTGAAATGCGATATGATACTAAAGATGGTTTTTCAATGACGCTAATGAAGACCGGCATTCAGGTAAAAATTGGCGAAGATCTAGTGGCACTAAAAAGCGCGCGAGTTTCCCAGGTCATCGATTATCTGCAAACTCGACAGTTTGACGCTCGCGTCATAGACGCAAATCTGTCAAAGAAAGTCCTTGTCAGGTTGCGCAACGATCCCTAAGCTAAAGTCAAGGCGCACTGAAGTCTAGTGATATCAGTGTTTGTCTTTATCCCTGAAGAATTAGGGATAAATAAGGCTGTTTGGTCGGACTTTATTGTTAGGACTTAAGGATGAGCAACATTAAACCGAAAGCGCCGGTGCTGGCGGGCCTAGATATAGGGTCTACGAAAGTTTGTTTTGTCATTGGCACGGTGAATCCCGAAGGTAAGATTGATGTCGTAGGAGTTGGAAAAGCTCCAAACACGGGCATTCGTCAAGGCGTCGTCGTTAATATTGAGGCGACCACTGAATCCATTAAAAAAGCGAAAGAAGAAGCAGAGCTAATGAGTGGCTATGCTGTTACTGATGTATGGGTTGGAGTTTCCGGAACTCACATCACGTCTTTTGATTCAAAAGGCATGGTTGCCATTAAAAATAAAGAAGTTACAAGCCAAGACATAGAACGGGTAACTGAGGCTGCAAAAGCAGTGGCAGTTCCTGCGGATCGCAATGTGTTGCATGTGCTTCCTCGTGAATACAAAGTCGATGGGCAAGATGGAATTACCGATCCAATTGGTATGTCTGGCGTTCGACTTGAGGCCTCTGTGCATATCGTAACTGGCGGTCACACCGCCCTTCAGAACTCTATTAAATGCGTAGAAAAAGCTGGCCTTCGTGTGAGCGGTCTTGTTCTTAATCAGTTGGCAGCGTCAGCAGCAGTGTTGAGCGAAGATGAAAAAAACCTCGGCGTCTGTGTGGTCGATATGGGCGGCGGGACTTGCGATGCTGTTTATTTCGTGAATGGCAGTGTGGCTCATACCTCGACAATTCCTTTGGGTGGCCATCACTTTACTCATGATGTGGCAGTGGGTTTGAGGACTCCGCAAGTTTCTGCGGAAGGCCTAAAGAAAAAATACGGTTGTGCAATGGCTTCGATGGTAAACGAAAATGAGACCATCGAGGTGGAAGGCGTTGGCGGGCGTAAATCCCGTTTGATTCCTCGTAAAGATTTGGCAGATGTTCTGGAAGCACGTGCTGAAGAGAACTTAAATCTGATTGTTAATGACATGCGCATGAGTGGCTTATTGCCAATGATGGGCTCGGGTTTGGTGTTGACGGGCGGAGCCAGCCAGTTAGATGGCCTGGTGGAAATGGGTGAATTTATTTTTGATATTCCAGTTCGCTGTGGTGGCCCAAGTAAAGTGGGTGGGCTTATTGACGTGGTGAAATCTGGGGAGCACTCATCCGCGGTGGGTTTGTTGCTGTATGGTTTGAGCCAGCGTAAGGATTTAATTATGCAAAGTCAGCAAAACCAGACTGAAATGATTAATCTGAGTGAATCTTTCGACGGTGTTGCTCAAAAGGTAAAAGATTTTTTTGGACAGATTTTTTAATTTTATTTCTCATGGGGTTTTATAGTTACCTGCGCAGGGATGCGCACAAAAAGTTTTAGGAGGAGCGAATGTTTGAGTTAGAAGAGAACATCAGTATTGGTGCAAATATCAAGGTGGTCGGTGTTGGCGGCGGCGGAAGCAATGCGGTCTCGACAATGATTGAGTCGCAAATGAATGGCGTGGAGTTCATCGTTGCAAATACGGATATTCAAGCATTGAATGCGAACAAAGCGTCTTCTAAAATTCAACTGGGCCTTGATTTAACTAAAGGTCTTGGCGCTGGAGCAAACCCCGATATTGGTCGTCGCGCGGCGATTGAATCATATAATGAAATTGTCGAGAAGCTTGAAGGCGCAGACATGGTTTTTGTTACTGCTGGTATGGGCGGCGGTACTGGTACCGGAGGAGCTCCAATCGTTGCAAAAATCGCACGAGAGCTAGGTGCGCTCACAATCGGTGTTGTAACTAAACCATTTTTCTTCGAAGGCAAAAAACGTTCTAAACACGCTGATAACGGTTTGGCCGAACTCAAAGAAAACGTTGATACTTTGATTGTAATTCCGAATCAAAAATTACTGTCTATTGCGACAGAAAGAACCCCACTTTTAGAAACTTTTAAAAAAGCTGATGAAGTGCTTTTGCAAGCGGTTAAGGGGATCTCTGACTTGATCAACATTCGTGGTTTGATCAACTTGGATTTTGCTGATATCCGTACTGTTATGGCCTCGAAGGGTATTGCGATCATGGGTACTGGAGCAGCCAAGGGGCCAAACCGTGCCGTGGAGGCCGCAACTGCTGCGATTTCTTCTCCACTTCTTGAAAACATTCGTATTGATGGTGCAACGGGCATCATTATCAACGTAACAGGCGGATCCGATTTGAGTCTTCTTGAAGTGAATGAAGCCTCTATGCTAATCACCGAAGCAGCTCATGAGGATGCGGAGATTATCTTCGGTGCTGTTATTGATGACAGTTTAGGTGAAGAGGTTCGAGTGACGGTGATTGCAACTGGCTTCGCGCAAGAAGATCGGCAAGTGGCAGGCGAGACAATCAATCAAATGCAGCAATTCTTAACTGGTACTGGCATTCAATTTCCAGGTATGAACGCCGGAATGAGTATGCTTCCACCAATTCAAGCAGTACAAAATACAGTGATGAATTACACTCAACAAGCCCCGGTTCATGAACAGGAGGCGGCACCAATTATGCCGATACCTGCTCAGGTTCAAACTATGCCTCAAGCTCCAAACCTTACGGAAGCTTCGGCTTCACCTCGTGATATGCTGTTGGCGAAGGCTCGCGCTTTTAAAGAAAGCCAAGATTTAAAATCTCGACACCTTCAACCAGAGCAGCTGTCAATGAATGTTGATCAAGAGCAACAGTCTTTGGAAGAGGCGCGAAAAATGGCAAGAGAGGTTTTGAGCTCTCCATTTTCTGGCCAAAATCTAGAAGTTCCTGCTTTTATCCGCAAGAAACAAGGTTTTGATCTAAACAAAGAATAAAAATTGGAAGCCTGGTTCTTATCTGACCTTCATTTAAAAACAATGAAAGAGCGCAACAGTGAAATACTGCTGCGCTTTTTAACTAGTTTACTTCATAGTAACCCTCAAAAAATTCATCTGTTTCTGCTTGGTGATATCTTCGATCTTTGGGTCGGTGGCCACTCGGTTTTCGTAAAAAAGTTTCAAGCCCTTGTAGACGCGATTCGCGATCTAAAGGAGGCGGGTGCTTCGATTACATATATTGAGGGCAATCATGATGTTCACATAGACTCTTTTTGGAGAAGCAAGTTAGGCATTGAGGTTTTCGTGGAGGCTCAGTTCTATGAGATCAATGGGTTAGTTGTCCGGGTGGAGCATGGGGATCTGATCAATCTTGAGGACAGCGTCTATCTTCGCTACCGCGCGATAATTCGTCATCCTTTGATACAACCCCTCGGGAATATCATTCCTGGAAGAATCTGGGATGAAGTCGGTAACTACGCTGCTCGTAAAAGCCGAGCTCGCAGTCAAGGTTACCGAGTTTCTAACGAGGAAAAATTAATACAGATGATTCGTGGCCATGCTCATCGAGTCTATGCTGAGAGGCCTTATGATCTGATTGTTTCGGGACATATGCACGTCCATGATGACTACAAATTCCAGATGGGTACTCATCCTGTTCATTCAATCAATCTTGGCAGTTGGTATGGGCCTGAGGTGAAGGTTTTAAAACTCACAGGTATCAAAACGGAGTGGGTTGAAATCAAATAGTCATGTCCTGCTGTTCGTCTAGGTTTTTCGAATAAATATATAAAGGGATTCAGTGGCGCAGAACTCTGTGCTGATATTAAGCATGGACCTAAAACTCGATGATTGGGATAGCTTTTTATATGAATCAAGACCCTATGCCTATGTGGCTTTGGGAATTTATGTCTTGTTGGTGGATAAACCGAATATTTTATTGGTAGGTTTTTCGGCCATTCTTATTTTTTGCGGAGTTCTAGTTCTTCGAGCGCGTTTCACCCATCGTAAGGTTAAGAGCCTTGAGTCACTTTTTTACGAGAGCTTGCCATTTTTGTATTTAGGTTTGGGAGTTTACGCCTTAGTTTTTTTAAATGCCTCAAAACTTGGGGTGGGCAGCGGAATGCTCTTGCTTTTTTGTGCTACGAAAGTCTTTCAATGGCGTATTCGAAGCCGTCGCGCCATGACTTCTTATAACCCAATCGAAAAGCAATAAAGTAATTCTTTACTTAGTTTTTAGACGATTCTAGACAAATTTTTAGAAGTTCAATGTATAAGCGACACTACCTTGAATTCCAGACATTGTTGTTTTCATATCGTTGCCACCAATTTCAACTTCCTGACCATTTCCTGATTGAGTAAGGCCGGCAACTCCGCCAGTTCCAGAGCTTGCCACATTTCTTTCAATAGGAAGATAGCGAAGATTTCCCTCTACGCTAAGACAATGAGCAGGCGTAAAGCAGAAGTCAACGCCAAGGCCTCCCACTGCCCCGAAGGCGCTGCCGCTAAAACCCACAGAAGTGGCGCCCTGGGTAATTTCGCCACTTAAGTGGCCATAGCCTAGACCGGTTTGTATGTAGAACTTAATGAAGCTGTTTTCCAGGGGATAGAGTCTGAACATGGGGAATAAGGTGAATCCTGTCAGTTTATAATCATAAGACCCATCCGTGCCCGATCCAGTGGAGCTTTGCGTGATATAAGAAGGGCGGAAGGCAATTGAGAACATTGTGCCGCTAAAGCGATATTGATATTGGGCAAAAAGTTCGTAGGCAGAGCCCATGTCACTGGTGTTTGCCGCTGTTGCTGAAGAACGTGCTGTTTTGATTAAAGTATTCATATCATCTTGGCCAGCAGTTAAAAGCCCTAAACCGAACTCCATTGAATGACCGCCACCCATTGCTGCATTTGCATTTTGCGCTAGGAAAGCCATAACTAAGAGGCCAATCACAGCAGAAAGCATAGATTTTTTTAACAAAGACATTTCTTATCCTCCCGGAGACATTTTACAACTATGATAGAATCCAAGAGGAGACAAAAACAGACAAGTCCTTGTCACTCTTTTGGACAAAGGGCCAGAATGAAAAAAAATGAAACGAAAAAATTAATAGAAAAGAAATTAAAATCAGAGCTTGTGTATGATGGATCTTTTCTTAAAGTTTTAAAAGATGAAGTCGAGCTTCCCAACGGAAAAAAAGGCAGTCGAGAGTATATTCCCCATCCGGGAGCTTCAATGATTATTCCTATTACCGACCAAGGTAAATTGGTGATGTTACATCAGTTTCGCTATGCTGTACGGCGCATATTTATTGAATTCCCAGCAGGGAAAATTGATGCGGGGGAAAGCGCCTTGCAGGCCGCAAGAAGAGAACTTGAAGAGGAAACCGGCTTGGTGGCAAAAGAACTCAAGCACCTCACGACCATTCATCCTGTGATTGGCTATTCAGATGAAAAAATTGAGATTTATCTAGCCACCCATCTGACAGAGTCGCAGCAACATCTTGAGGAGGAAGAGTTTCTCGATGTTTTTGAGATTTCTTTTGATGAGGCTATGGATAAAATGAAACAAGGTGAAATCACGGATGTGAAAACCATGATCGGACTTTTTTGGTATAACCAGGTTTTAAACTTCGCTTGGCAGATTAAGGTTTAAGGATTTAAAACTGCAGCGGCTTCTTTGGCGAAATAAGTCAAAATGATATCTGCACCAGCTCGTCGAATAGCTATGAGTGTTTCCATCATGGCTTTTTCACCATCGAGCCAGCCATTTTGTGCCGCCGCTTTTATCATCGAATATTCACCACTGACATTGTAAGCAGCAACTGGTGTTGTGCAGTTTTGTTTTAAAAGCTGAATGATATCCAGGTAGGCCAATGCCGGTTTGACCATAATCATGTCAGCGCCCTCTTGGATGTCGAGATCGGCCTCAAGTAAGGCCTCACGGGAATTACGCGGATCCATTTGATAAGTTTTTTTATCGCCAAATTTCGGACTTGAATCCAGCGCCTCTCGGAACGAGCCATAGAAGCTTGAGGCATATTTTGCGGAGTAAGCAAGGATTCCTGTTTGGGTGAAGCCTTCGCCATCCAAGGCTTTGCGAATTTCACCCACGCGCCCGTCCATCATATCTGAAGGTGCGACCATATCGGCTCCGGCCCCGGCTTGAACGACGGCCATTTTCACTAAAATTTCGATAGTCTCATCGTTGAGAATCTGACCATCTTTGACGATGCCGTCATGACCATCACTCGAGTAAGGATCTAAAGCTACGTCAGTGATAATACAAGAGTCAGGGAACTTGTCTTTTATTTTTTTAATTGTCGTTGGCAAAAGACCTGCGGGGTTAAAGGATTCATCTCCCCTAGGGTTTTTTAATGAGTCGTTGATAGCAGGGAACAAAGCAAAGGAGTGCAGGCCTAAGGCTTGGCAAGCAGCTATTTCTTTAAGCAAATTATCCGAACTTAAGCGAAACTGGCCAGGCATTGATTTGATAGCGATCTTTTGATCCTGACCCTCGCATAAAAAAAGCGGATAAACTAGCTGACTGGTATGTAAAGAGGTCTCAGCAATTAGGTTTCGAAGAGTAGGGGTTCGGCGATTTCGGCGTGGGCGATGTAGAATGTCCATGAACTCGTTTTCGCAGATCCCAGCCAGAAGTAAAGTTTTCTCCGATAGACTGTTTCGCATTGAGCCATTGTTTTTTAAAATACGGGCAAGATGACAATTAAATGACAATTAATTTCCGAAAATACAGTACAAAAAACAATGGAACAGATTATACTTCTTCACCGATGCAGCCATAAGGATTTCAAAGTGACTGTCGATCAAACACTGGTGTGGAAGACTTGCTTGCGTCAAATTGCTTTTGTATCAGAAGAATTTGTATCACAAGAATTAGAGGCGACTCTTGAAGAGGGTGATGAGCTTTACTCAGGCAGTGAGGCCTTTGCTTTCTTACTCGAGATTATTTGTGGTTTAAGGTCGCCAATCGTGGGAGAAACCGAAATCTTTGGCCAGTTCAAAAACTTCTCATGCCAGGTTCTTGAATCGCAAAATGCAATGACTTTGCAATTGCGCGGATTTTTTCATGCACTGATTCAAACGGCGAAGAGTCTTCGAGCAGAACACTTGGTAGGCTTGGGCTCACAAGGATATGGGAGTCTCGTACGTAGACTTAGTAAAAATGAGCCTGCGGTGACCTTGATGGGGGCCGGTCAGTTAGTTGAAGAAGTGCTACCTTGGCTTGTAAAACAAAAAGACGTACAAGTGATTTGCCGTGACCCTAAAAAGGCTCAGCGCTTTGTTGAAAAATTCCCGACTTTAAAAACTGCGTCACTTACAGAAGTAGGCGAAGTGCACTCTTGCCTTGTTGTGGCAGCATCCCTTACTGATGAGGAGCTGCTTCAATGGTTAAAATCGCACAAGATTCGAAAGATTTTTGATCTTCGCGGCGAGCTACAGCGGCCAGAGCTTTTCGTCGACTATCAGTTCATTGGTCTTAGAGACGTTTTTAGAAATATCGAAGAAAATAAAAAAGATCTCAGTCAGAGGGTTTTGGCTCTCAAGGATTTGGTGCAAAGGCGGGCTCAAGAATACTTTGAGCGCAGTCTTGATCGTCCCTATGGCTGGGAGGATCTGTGCATCTAAGGATCTCAGCACGAAAAAGTGACTTGGCACGCTTGCAAGCCTATCAAGTGGGCGAGGCTCTTCAAAAGAAAATTCCAGGAACCGTGATTCAATATTACTTTCGTGAGTCTCTTGGTGATAAAAATCTAACAGACCCTTTATGGAAAATGCCCGAGAAAGGTGTTTTCACTGAGGACTTTCTTCAGGATCTTCTCGAGGAAAAAACTGACATGATTGTGCATTCCTGGAAGGACTTGCCAACATTACCTCATATACAAACCCAGGTTGTCGCCACCTTACCTAGAGCTGACCAACGGGACATGCTCTTATTTAAAAAAAGTAGCGTGGAGCGGGTTCAGTCAAGCGCAGTGCTTCATGTTTTTAGCTCTTCCCCCCGGCGCGCTTACAACTTAGAAAATTTTCTCAAAGAGCATCTTCCATATGGATTAAAGGATGTTCAGTTTCATAGCGTTCGGGGCAATATCCAAACTCGGGTTAAAAAAATGCTCGAAGACCCTGCCGTAGATGGCCTAATAGTTGCTAAGGCGGCGATTGATCGCCTGCTGATGGCAAAGGCTTTGGAGTTTCAAGAAACTCGCAACTTTTTACGCGAGACCCTGCAAAGACTTAACTGGGTAGTTTTACCATTATCGGTAAATCCAAATGCAGCTGCACAAGGTGCCCTTGCAATAGAAATTAAAAAAGGTCGTAGGGATCTAGAAAAAATACTTCAGCAAATTAATTGCAGCGAGACTTTTGAATGTGCGCAAAAGGAACGAGATATCCTTGCGAGTTTTGGCGGCGGCTGTCACCAAAAAATTGGTGTGGCTGTCTTGAGGCGTACATACGGAGATGTGTTTTTTTTGAAGGGTCTTACGGATCAAGGAAAAACCCTTGATGAAAAATCGCTTTTTCGTGAATCTAAAGCGGTGAAGGTTGAAACAGCTAAGCTCGCAAGTTCAAAAGAGCTAAAGGTGGAGCGTATCCATTATCTTGATGTAAATATACCGAGCGGGATTCAAGGCCTGTGGATCGCGAAAGCGGAGGCCTTTCCTGAGCCCCTGTCGCGCTCATTCGATGGCCTTATTTGGACAGCAGGTTTGCAAACGTGGAAGAAATTAGCACTACAAGGGGTTTGGGTCCATGGCTCGAGTGAAGGATTAGGCGAAGACGAAAACCCACAAATTGAGAACTTGTTTGGTTCTGTTATAAGTTGGGCTAAACTGACACACAAAGAGGCGCCACGGGATCCTCCTAAAGAAGTTATTTTCACTTACGAGTTAACTATTTCGGCGGAGGACTGGAAGATGGGAGCTCGGGAGGTCTTTTTTTGGAACAGTGGTTCACGGTTTTTAGCGGCTCTAAAAAAAGAGCCGGATTTGATTCATAAAAGACATGCTTGCGGCCCCGGAAACACGTATAAAGTACTACGTGACAAATTGGGCCCACAGGCTGCAATTGAAATTTATTTAGATGAAGAGAATTGGAGAGCCTCATGCTGTCTTTAGAGCTTTTTGAACGCGCAAAAAAAGTGACACCAGGAGGAGTTCACTCCCCGGTCCGTTCTTTTAAGGGTCTTGATCATCATCCAATTTTTTTCAAAAAAGCACAAGGTGCCTATCTTACGAGTGTTGAAGATAAAACCTACATTGACTTCTGCCAAAGCTTTGGTCCTTTGATTTTAGGCCATAGAGATGCAGACGTAGCAGAGGAGGTTCATCGTATGGTTGATACGGCTTGGACTTTCGGAGCTTGTGAAGTTTACTCTTTGGAATTGGCCGAGTGGATGACTCAAAACCTTCCCTGGGTTGAAAAACTCCGCTTTGTATCTTCTGGCACAGAGGCCGTAATGAGCGCGTTACGCGTGGCAAGGGCGGCCACGAATCGCTCGAAGATTTTAAAATTTGAAGGCTGTTACCATGGACATGCTGATCAATTACTAGTGAAAGCGGGGAGCGGACTTGCGGGAGCTTCGGCCTCAAGCAGTGCTGGAATTTCTCCTGAGGTGGCGGCAACCACTTTAGTGACTCCACTGAATGACATTGAAAAACTTCGTGAAGTCTTTGCTGCCCAAGGAAAAAAAATTGCAGCTGTTATCATTGAACCCCTTCCTGCAAATTATGGTTTATTAGTACAGAAACAAGAATTCTTGAAAGAGGTTCAAAGTCTCTGCCAGGCCAATGGTGTATTACTGATCTTTGATGAGGTCATTTCTGGATTCAGGACGGCCTTAGGTGGCATGGTTGAACTGACGGATATTAAGCCAGACCTTGTGACTTACGGTAAAGTTATCGGAGGGGGTTTTCCAGTGGGTTGCTATGGGGGCCGCAGGGATCTTATGGATTTAGTGGCACCTAAGGGTGATGTTTATCAAGCAGGGACACTCAGCGCGAACCCGGTAGGCATGCGTGCAGGACTGAGAACTTTGCAAAAAATGAAAAACCTAGATGGGTGGAAAACTTTGAATCAAAGAACCACTCAGTTCTGTCAGAAATTAAGCAAAGGCTTTGAAGATATAAAAATCCCTATGCAAGTTTCTAATCACAGCTCATTATTTTGGATTCATGGACTTGTGAATGAGCCGATTCGAGCTATTGAACAAATTCCGCAAGGACAAGGAGAGAATTTTAAAAAACTTTTTTTAAAGTGCTTAGATAAAGGTGTTTACTTGGCTCCAAATGCATATGAAGTGGGCTTTCTTTCTATGGCTCACACGGAAGCGATTTTAGATGAGGCAGCGGAAAAAATTCTACAAGCAGCTCGTGAGGCTTTCATTTGATTAAAATCAAAACACTTTTGGCCATGATTTGGTTTTTTTTCGTTGTCTCACTGGTCGGCTGGTGGTGGATTTATTCCATGAATACTCTTGTGGCTGGTATCGAGATGGGAAAAAAGCATCGTATGTTTATGTGGGAGGGCAGCATTCTGCTTGCCGCCTTGGTTATTGGTGGAGCGGCATTGATTTTTTTATCTTATCAGGATGAAAAGCGCCACGAGCAGCTCAAGACTTTCTTTGCAACCTTTAGCCACGACATTAAAACGTCGATCACACGCCTTAGACTTCAGGCTGAAGTTCTTGAAGAAGACAATGCGCCTCAGAAAAATCCAGTTTTGCAAAGACTGATCAGCGATATCTCGCGCTTGGACTTACAACTTGAGAACTCGCTGTTGCTTTCCACCGCTGGTGCAGAAACTCTTTTGATCGAAAAGATGTTGCTTTCAAATTTGATTGCGACTTTGCGTATGCAGTGGAGCGATTTTGATTTTCGTCTTAATCAAGATGCTGAAATTTTCTCTGATAAACGAGCTATGATTAGTATTCTTCGTAATATTATTCAAAATGCTGTTTTACACGGTCAGGCCACTGCCGTTGAGTTCTCGGTGAAATCTTTGAATTCACAAGCAATTGAAATATCAATTCAAGATAACGGCAATGGATTTCTTGGAGACATTGCTCACCTAGGCATGCAGAGACTTCCTTCCAAAAATGAGAAAGGCAGTGGCATTGGTTTGTACTTGTGCCGACGGCTTTTGAAAAAAATGGGTGGTGGCCTTCGCTTCGAAAAGCTTCCGCAGGGATTGCGTGTCGTAGTATGGATTTTGGGACGCGTGCAATGAGACAGATTCTGCTTGTCGAAGATGATATTTCTCTAGGGGAAACTCTTAAAGGGCGTCTTTCGAAAGACTATGGTGTTTTTTGGGCTCAAAGTGTCCAGGCCGCCAAAGCCGCCCTTCGTAGTCAAGGAAATCTGGATTTGGTAATCCTTGATCTCAGTCTTCCTGATGGAACAGGTTTTGATGTTGCGGAATATATTGTGTCACAGAATATGCATCCACTTTTTATTTTTTTAACCGCACAAGCTGATGCGGAAGCGCGACTTAAGGGTTTCGAATTGGGAGCTGAGGAGTTTATTCCTAAGCCATTTCACTTAAAAGAGCTTTTAATTCGAGTAAAACACGTTTTAGATTTACATGCTCCTGAAGTGGAAATAGTGATTGAGGGAATAGTGATTAACTTTACAAGCATGTCGGTAAAAAAAACCAGCGGACAGATTGAGTATCCACCTGCCACTGATATTAAAATTTTACAGCTATTAATTGATCGGGCACCCCGAGTGGTAAGTCGCGATGAGATTATTAATGAAGTTTGGGGTCTTGATAAGAATCCAAGTCATCGAACCATCGACAACACGATTGTCCGTCTTCGTCAGCTGATTGGAGAAAACGGAGAGACCTACATTCGCTCAGTGCGTGGCGTAGGCTATCAGTGGTTTAAAGAAAGCTAAGGAAGATTTTATGGCGAATATTAATTTTCAAAATGCTATTCAACGCAAAGTCCAAAAAACACCGCCAATTTGGTTCATGCGCCAGGCCGGACGTTATCATAAGCATTATCAAAATCTTCGCAAGGATAATAGTTTTGATGATCTTTGCAAAAAACCAGAACTTGCAGCCCAAGTGGCACTGGGACCGGTTTTGGATTTTGATTTTGATGTCGCAATTTTATTTAGCGATATTTTGTATCCGCTCCAGGCCATCGGAATGGGACTTGAGTACACTGATCATGGACCAAAACTTGCTTTTTCTATCACACCTGAAAATATTGGATGTCTTAAGCAGGGTGAAGAAGTGGTTTCTTTTATGAACTTCCAAAAAGAAGCCCTTCAGCAAACTCGAGCACTTTTGCCTTCAAATAAAAGTTTGATAGGATTTATTGGTGGCCCTTGGACCCTGTTTGTCTATGCAGTAGAAGGATCCCATGCGGGAAGTTTGACAGAGTCCAAAAAGATGATTTCACTTTTTCCTGAGTTTTTGAAAAAGATATTGCCACTACTGAAGGAAAACATTCGGCTACAACTTGCGGGCGGAGCTGAGGTCGTTATGATTTTTGACACGGCTGCCGGGGAAGTATCACCACTTGATTTTCAAAAATGGCTTCAACCTGCTTTAAAAGAACTCAATAGTATAGCTCCTGGTAAAATTGCTTACTATTCCAAGGGTACTCAAGCCGCCTATTTTGACCTGGAGTTTTTAAACTTACCATGGGCCGGAATGGGCTTTGATCATCGTTGGAATTTGCAAAAATGTTTTAGCTTGGCAAAGCAGGGTTTTGTACAAGGAAATTTTGATCAAAGTTTATTTTTCATGGAAAAACCTCAGTTTCTAGAAGAGCTACGAATCTATACTGAAAACTTAAAAGCACTTTCCATTGAAGAAAGAGCAGGCTGGGTCTGTGGACTGGGTCATGGAGTCCTGCCAAAGACTCCAGAAGAAAACATACGTTCCTTTGTCGAGATCATGAGAAAGGCGTTCGCATGAAGTCCCTATCAGAACTTATAGCTAAATATGATGTACCAGCACCACGTTATACAAGTTATCCAACGGTTCCTTACTGGGCGGAGGCACCGATCCATGATCAATGGATACAGCATCTTCGCCAGACCTTGCAGGAGCCCAATAATCGGTGGTCAATGTACATGCACTTGCCATTCTGTGAAAGTCTTTGCACTTTCTGTGGATGCAATACGAGCATCACCAAAGGACATAAAAAAGAAGAACCCTATATCCAGGTTATTCTAAAAGAGTGGAATACGTATAAGGAGCAAGTGCCAGAGCTTCTTGATAGGCCGCTGAATCACCTGCATTTGGGTGGCGGCACTCCCACTTTTTTTTCACCAGAAAATTTAAAATTATTAATTTCGGCAATTTGGAAGGATATCAAGAAAGATCCTGAACATTTTGAGGCGTCGATTGAGGTAGATCCTCGTCGCACGACACTGTTGCATTTGAAAGTATTAAGAGAGCTAGGATTTGACCGAGTCAGCATGGGTGTTCAAGATTTTAATCCCGAGGTACAAAGGCTTGTGAATCGTATTCAGCCTTATAGTATAACAGCGGATTTGACAAAACAGGCACGGGATCTTGGCTTTCGCTCTGTGAATTATGATTTGATATATGGACTAGCGAAGCAAACCATAGAGTCTTTTGCTGAGACGGCGAGACTCACAGTGGACTTAAAACCAGATCGCATTGCCTTGTATAGTTTTGCCTTAGTTCCTTGGATTAAACCGGCGCAAAGACTTTTTAAAGACGAGGACCTTCCCAGTGGAGCTGAAAAGCGCAAGCTCTATGAAGTTGCGCGAGAGATTCTAATAAATGCAGGATATATTGAAATTGGTATGGATCACTTTGCCTTGCCATCAGAAGCTTTAAGCAAAGCAGCTCAAGACAAACGACTTCATCGCAATTTCATGGGTTACACAGATCAAAAGAGCGATGTTCTTTTGGGACTTGGTGTAAGTTCTATTTCTGAAACTCCATATAGTTTTCATCAAAACGAAAAACTTTTGAATCTCTATCAAGCGCGAGTAGAAAAGGGTGAAATCCCCACGCACCGCGGACACGTTCACACAATTGAGGATCGAGAGCATCGCCAGCAAATTTTAAAACTAATGACTCAATTTCAAGTTTCACTGAAAAGTCCTGAGCAAGTAAGTGCTGCTAATATTTTTTTTGAGGAAATGATCAAAGACGGCCTTGTGGAAGTGATCGATTGTGAATTAAAGATCACTGAGAGGGGTCGGCCGTTTCTAAGAAACGCCTGTGTTTTTTTTGATGAACGACTTCGGAATAAACAGCATCAAACTCAAGTTTTTTCTAAATCAATATGAAGAAGGTCGTGGTGGTCGGTGGAGGGTTTTCAGGTCTTGTGACGGCTTACTATTTAAGTCGCCAAGGGATCGCTGTCGATCTTCATGAGGCAAGTCCGAAGCTGGGGGGGCTTTTGCAGTCTGAGAGGACCAATTGTGGCTTGGTTGAAAGCGCCGCAAATGGTCTTATTCTTAATGATGATCTTATAGAACTTCTAGCTGATCTTAATCTTGAGTATGTGCGTCCTTTGAAAACCGCAAAGAGGAGATTCATTTTTCGCAGTGGCCGACTTAGGCGCTGGCCACTGACAGTTGCGGAAAGTGTCGAGCTCATAGTTAAAATTATACCTAGGTTTCTTTTTAAAAAATATACGTTAAAGCCTACTGAGCAAGAAACTGTATGGATGTGGGGATTGAGAAACTTTACTCTTGCTGCGACCAATTATATTTTAAGTCCTGGGCTTCAAGGAATTTACGCTGGCAACGCTCATAAAATGAGTGCTAGTTTGATCTTGGGCCAACTTTTTAAAAGAAAAATTGAAAAATACAAAGGGACTGTGTCATTTAAAAACGGGATGGAGGAGCTTGTCGAAGCTTTAGAGCGAAAGCTTCGACAGCAAGGTGTTCAGATTCATTTAAATTCATTCTATAGGCTTGAAGCATTGGAAGTCCCCCATGTAATTTGTGTTTCAGCGTCCGTGGTTGCGCAGGTAGTGGAAAAGCTATCTCCAGATCTAGCCCTTAGCTTATCGCATATTGAAGTCCTACCCGTTCTTAGCGCTACAATTTTTTTTGAGAGGCCCAAGAAGCAGATCTGTGGTTTTGGTGTGGTCTTTCCTGATGATCAGGGATTTCGAGTTTTAGGGATCCTTTCAAACACGAATATTTTTGAAAATCGCGGACCTCAATATAGTGAAACATGGATTTTTGGAGGGACGCGCTCCCCAGAGATTTTAACTAAATCAAGCGAAGAGATTTTAAGTCTGATTCAAGAAGAAAGAAAAAAGATTTTAGGGGTCGAAGACACATTTCTTGATTACCGAATTAACCCGAGGCCGAAGGCCTTGCCACATTACACTTTAGAGCATAAAAAAATTCTAGAAGAGTTAAAGCTTCCAAAGTATCTTTATTTGAACGGCAATTATATGGGTGTAATTGGGCTTAGTAAAATTCTTAGCCGCAGCAAGGAGCTTGTTCGTGAAATCACCTAAAGGTGTTCTGTTGTCAAATATCGGAACTCCAAGCTCTTTTCAAATCAAGGATGTAGCACGTTATTTGCGTGAATTTCTGATGGACGGTGAAATTTTACCGATTCCTTTTTTTTTCAGATATATATTGGTTAATATAGGAATTCTACCAAGAAGATCCCCTGTGTCTGCATCAAAATATAAATTAATATGGTCAGCAGGTGGCTCTCCATTGTTGGTGAATTCACGGGCGCTTCAAAAAAATCTACAAGAGATTCTGGGCCCGGAATATTTAGTTGAGCTGGGTATGCGTTACGGACAGCCATCGATGCATGAGGCACTTGAGAAATTTAAAGCTCAAGGGATTAAAGATATTTATTTTCTTCCGCTATACCCTCAGTATTGTCGCGCAACAACTGAGTCGAGTTTCAAAAAAATTGATGAGTTATTGAGAAAATATAATTATTCATTCAATATTCAAAAAGCTGGGCCATTTTGGTTCAAAAAAGATTTTATACAAGCCCTTGCCGAGGAGACACGAAAAAGTCTTCAAGGGAAACAGGTCGATTATTATTTGATGACCTATCACGGCCTTCCAGAGAGCCAGAATCAAAAGATGCAACCAATGGACGTTTACCGAGAGCAATGTTTTAACAACTCAATGCTTTTAGCAGATTTTTTAGGGCTAGGTAAAGATCAATGGGGAGTTTCATTTCAGTCCAGGGTTGGAGTTGAGACCTGGATTAAACCCTATACGAGTGATCAATTGAAACTTTTACCAAGCAGTGGCGTTAAAAACTTAGCAGTGATTTGTCCGAGTTTTATTTCTGATTGCCTTGAGACCCTTGAAGAGATTGGCCTCGAAGGAAAAAAGACCTTTCAGCATGCTGGTGGGGAAAATTTCCACCTGGTTCCCTGCCTAAATGACCGTGCGGATTATCTTGCAAGTCTTATCTTGATTTCATTACTGGAAGATCGCTAGCATAAAATTAATAACAAAGGATTTTCCATGGTAAAAATATTTATATTATTCTTGATCACTCTTGGGTTTTCTTTTTCTCAGGCCCTTACTCTGGAAAAGTACACGAAGAAACCAAAACTTATAGTTGTTCTTGTGATTGATCAATTCCGTGCGGATTATCTGACTAAGTATCAAAACGAATTTGTTCCTGCGGGCATCAAAGGCGAAGTCGGTGGCTTTAACTATCTTATGAAAAAAGGAGCTTACTTTCCATTTGCGGAGTATGACGTCCTTGAATCAATGACCTGTCCGGGGCATGCGATGATTGCCACGGGCTCTCACCCTTACTTTACGGGAATTTCTTTGAATGACTGGTATGATTCTGAAACCAGAAAAAAAATATATTGCGTTGAGGATTCGAAATTCGGCATTTCGCCTCGTCGTTTAAAAACTAGCACCTTTGGTGATGAGCTTAAAAATATGTCTGACGCATCAAAGGTTGTGTCTGTCGCACTGAAGGATCGCGCGGCAGTGATGTTAGGGGGGCATCGAAGTGATGTCACCCTATGGATGGATTTTAATGAATTCAAATGGACCACCAGCCCCTACTATCAAAAAGAAATCCCTGTGTGGGCGAGGGCCATGAATGATAAAATTTTGAAAGCAGGGGTTCTCAAAAAAAGAGATAAAAACGAAAGTCAAAAGTCCTTAGTCTCGCCTTATGGAGCTCAGATCACTAGAGAAATGGCTGAGGCGGCTCTTAAAAATGAAAACCTTGGTAAGAACGGCAGAATAGATATCCTCGCGGTAAGCTTTTCATCTCACGATTTGGCTGGACATATTTTCGGTCCGAACTCCTCTGAGCTAAAAGCCATGACTTTGGCTGAAGATAAAGAAATCTCAAAGTTTCTAGGTACACTGAAGAAACATTTGGGGTCCTTAAATGAGGTGATGATAGTTTTAACAGCGGATCATGGTGTTGCTCCAAGTGTAGACTACGCTGTGAATGCAAAGCTGGATGCAGGTCGTATTGAAGATCTTGCGATGTATAAGAAGATCTATGAAAGACTTGACCAGAAGTTTGGGAAGCCTTCAAAAGCATGGATTTCTGCCGGGATCAGCTTTAATTACTATATTAATCCGGAGGCCTTAAAAGAAAGAAAAGTAAGCTCTGAATTAGTTGAAGCTGAAATTAAAGATGTCATGAAAACATTTTCAGGAGTTTTTCAGGTAGCAACACGTTCAGAGATTGCCAAAGGAATTTTGCCAGTCGGGGAGTTAGGACGGCAGCTAATTCGCCAGTATATTGCTGCCATTAATGGAGATGTTATTTTGATTCCAAAACCTTTTTATATCAACAAGGGCGATGCGGTTGTAAATCATATGACCGGCTATTCCTATGACAGAACAGTTCCTTTGATTATTTTTGGGCCAAACATTAAATCCGGAGTTTATTCTACGGCGGCCAAAGTGATTGATCTTGCACCGACGCTTTCATTTGTGATAGGCGCACTTCCGCCTGCAACAGCAACTGGCCGCGTGCTTAGTGAGATTTTTGATTAAGTAGTTGGAAATATAGCTAGTGGGCTTCCTTCAGAAGTTGCTCAGCATGGTCTAAGCTGGTTTTGGAAATCCTTTCGCCAGAAATTAGTCGAGCGATTTCTTTGACTCTCTCTTTGCTTTGAAGCTCGCTCACTTCCATGGTCACACCATCTTTTTTTGGAGCTTTATGAATAAAAAAGTGCACATCGCCAAAAGCAGCAACCTGAGGTAAGTGAGTAACGCAGATGACTTGTTGACCTTTTGCAATACTCTTCAGTTTACGACCAACTTTTTCGGCTGTTTGCCCGGATACGCCTGAGTCGACCTCATCAAAAAGATAAGTGCGAGGTTGGTTTGAAGAGCCCACCACGCGTTTTAATGATAAAAGGATACGGGATAATTCCCCGCCGCTGGCAAACTTCGCTAGGGGACGTTTTGGGTCTTTGGCAGAGGTTTGACTCATGAACTCCACATCGCTCATTCCAGTAGCTGATAGTTCTGGGAGTGTTTCGACGCAAACGTGGAAGGTGACTCCTTTCATATTAAGATCATCGAGCTCTTCATTCACGCTGTCGGCAAGCAGCCCAGCGCCTTTTTTACGACGGTTGTGAATATCTTGTGCTAGTTTTTCTAGCTCCCTCATCAAAGTCGCAGATTCTTTTTTGAGATCCTCAATGCGTGTTTCTGAGTTTTTTAAGTTGCCAATTTCAATTTCAATTTCAATTAGCGCTTTTAGAATATCATCCACTGTCGGGCCATATTTCTTTTGCACTTTGCGCAGATCGCTTAGACGCCCTTCGAGGGCTTCAAGGCGTTGAGGGTCGCCATCGATTTTATTCACGTACTGGCGAAGGTCATAGATGCAATCATCTATTAAAGTTTTTGCTTCTTCTAGTACTTCAATCTTACTCGCGAGTTGAGGGTCAAGAATGGCGATGTCAGCAGCGCGTTTCAGCATGGAGTTGATGCGATTCATGGCGGAACCGTCATCCGAATAGAGAGCTTCCTCTGCTTGATCGACGAATTGAAAAAGGCGAGACGCGCTTTTAAGTTTTTTAATCTCAGCCTCAATTCCTAAATCTTCACCGGGTGAAAGATCCAGAGCCGCGATCTCATCACGTTGGAATGTTAAGAAGTCCAGACGTTGATTTTTTTGTTTGATGTTGCTTTCGAGTTGCTGAATTTCCTTTTTTATCTCTTGATGGTATTCGAAGCTTTTTTGATAATGAAGACGCTTGTCCCAAGCTCCGGTATATTGATCAAGAAGATCTAAGTGATAAGCCTTTGATAGTAGATGGCGATTCTCATGTTGGCCTGTCATTTCAATAAGCGGGGCCGAGTGGCCTGCAACTTCAATAAGTGGAGCTACAACATCGCGAAGATTACGAAGTGTGCTAAGAGTGCCATTCAAGTAAACTTTCGATTTATCACCGTTACTAATAGTGCGGCGAACGATGAGTATGTTTTCCTCCACATTGATATCTAAGTCGTCGAGGTTTTTTCGAATATCAGCGCGCTTACGAATATCGAAAGAGCCTTCGATAGTGGCCATTTGGCTGCCGGTACGAATTGTGTCAGCAGAGGATTTTTCACCCATCAAAAGTGCTAAACTTTTTAATAGGACTGATTTTCCAGCTCCAGTTTCGCCACTGAGGATATTTAAGCCTTCTTCAAATTCAATATGAAGATTGTCGATGATGGCGAAATTTGAAACTTTCAGCTCTAGCAGCATGATTTCTCCTCAAAAATATCTAAGTGCGATTTCCAAATTTTAATTTTTCGCGTAACAAGTGGAAAAAGTTGTGTTTGGGTGTTCGTACCACCCAATGATCAAATCCACTTCGTTTTATAATCACTTCATCATTCGGAGTTATTTCTGTTTCATTTTGACCGTCCACAACTAGCTGGGCTTTTTGAGTACGGCTATCCATTTTAAAGGACATCTGTAAATCATCTGGAAAAATCAGTGGCCGACTTGTTAAACTGTGAGGTGCTACTGGAGTCACTACGAAAACTTTTGCCTCTGGATGCAGGATTGGCCCCCCCGCAGCAAGATTATAGGCAGTCGAGCCGGTTGGGCTTGCTATGATAAAACCGTCGGCCTTCACTTCGCTGACCAGGAATTTTTCACTATAAATTTCAGCGCTAATTAAATGACTTCCCAAGCCTCGTTCAATCACCACATCGTTTAAAGCATGATATTCAGCACGAATTTTGTTCTTGCGGGAAATGAGGACATGAATCATAGAGCGCGGCCGCAAATCCATTTTATTCTCTAAAGTGAGCTCTAAAATTTTAAAAGTATCTTCGGCTCGATTTCCAGTTAAAAAGCCGAGAGATCCCATATTGATTCCGACAATCGGAATTTGGCGGCCTTCAAGGATGCGCACTGCTCGCAAGTAAGTTCCATCACCGCCAAGAGCAATTACTAGGCCAGCTTTATCCAGGGTTGTTTTGGTTTTTATCGCCTTGGTACCGGGGACTAGTGTTTGTTGAGGAGCTGTAAAAACATCATATCCCTTGGCTTTTAACCAAACAGAAATTTTCTTTGCCAGCTTAACAGCCTCTGTCGTTTGCAGACGATAAACTAGGGCAATATTTTTATTATCTTTTAACAACAGCTTTTGAGGGCTCATTAGACAAGGCCATCCCTTCGAAGGAGGGCCTGGGGATCGGGTTCGCGACCACGAAATTTTTTGTAAAGCTCCATTGGATGCTCAGTGCCGCCACGACTCAAGACATTGTCTTTGAATTTTTTTGATACTTCACTATTGAATAAACCTTTTTCCATAAAGTACTCAAAGGCATCAGCATCAAGAACCTCTGCCCATTTGTAACTATAGTAGCCAGCAGAGTATCCCCCAGCAAAGATATGACTGAAGGAACATGAGGTATTCGTTCCTGCAATTCTTGGCATAACCCGAGTGGCGCTTGTTGCTTCCGATTCAAAGTCATCAACGCTGGTGATTTTGTTTGGATCCTGAGTGTGCCAAGCCATATCCAAAAGCCCGAGCTGAACCTGTCGAAGAGAAGACCAACCAGCAAGAAATTTAGAAGATTTTTTGATTTTCTCAACTAAGTCCAAGGGAATGGGAGCATTGGTCTCGTAGTGTTTTGCAAAAAGATCAAGGCCTTCTTTTTCCCCCACCCAGTTCTCCATGATCTGAGAAGGCAGTTCTACGAAGTCCCAATATACATTGGCGCCACTCAATGAGCGATAAGTACAATCCGAGAGCATTCCGTGCAAAGCATGACCGAACTCATGGAATAAAGTTCTGACTTCATCATAAGAAAGTAGAGAAGGTTTTGTTGGCGTGGGCTTAGTAAAGTTACAAACGATACTAACATGGGGACGCTTTACCTCGCCGCCCAAAAGACCTTGATCGCGAAAAACGGTCATCCAAGCACCGCCCTTTTTGGTCTCGCGCGGGAAGAAGTCTGTGTAGAAAAGGCCGATGTATTTGGCGGAGTCTTCTTCAAAAACTTCATAGGCTTTCACTTCGGGGTGATAACCGGGGGCGTCTTTGATTTCTTTAAAGATCAATCCATAAAGACGGCGCGCATGTTCAAATGCGCCTTGAACGACATTCTCAAGTTTGAAGTAGGGTCGGAGGTCTTCTTCATTAAAAGCATATTTGGATTCTTTTAATTTCTCAGCGTAGTATCCAAAGTCCCAAGGCTGAAGATCAGAAACACCCTCAGATTGTTTTGCAAAAGCAGTTACTTCTGCAAAGTCTTTTTGTGCAGCTTCTTTAGAGGGCACCAGCAGCTTTGTCAGGAAGTTTTTTACATTCGTTGAGTCTTTGGCCATTCTTTCTGCTAAGACAAAGTCGGCGTGGGTTTTGAAATCCAAAAGTTGGGCGCGCTGATGACGAAGTGTCACAATTTTTTTGATAATTTCTTGGTTATCGAATTTGTCAGAGGTTTTTTCGCTGAAAGCTCGTGAGCAATAGGCACGCCACATTTTTTCTCGTAAAGTTCGGCTCTTCGCATAAGTTAGAAAAGGTAAGTAGCTTGGAGTTTGCAAATTAAAAAGCCATTGGCCATTGTGTCCTTTTGATTCAGCAGCTAAGGCTGCTGCCTCGATGGCTCCTTCGGGAAGTCCTTCAAGTTCTGATTTTTTATCTAAAAGCATTTCAAAATTATTTGTCGCTTTCAAAACGTGTTCAGAGAATTGTGGTCCTAAAACAGAAAGATCCTGATCAATGCGGCGGAGCTTGTCTTTGCCCTCGTTATCAAGCAGGGCACCGTTACGAGAGAAGGATAAATAAGTTTTCTCAAGGAGTTTCATTTGCTCTTTGTTCAAGTCCAGAGAGTTGCGTTTATCGTAAACGACTTTGACCTTTTTGAAAATTTCTTCATCAAGACTGACATCGGAGCTAAACGCCGTATATATTGGATACATCGCTTTGGCCAGTGCTTGGTGCTCTTCGCTGGCATTGGCAGCTTCAAGATTTCCATAGATACCCACGACGCGTTCAACCAGCTCGCTGCATGTTTCAAGTCCTATGATAGTATTCTCAAAACTGGGCTCTGACTTATTTTTTTTAATAAGGTCTATGTTTTGCTGAGCAGCTTTGATGGACTCTTCTAGTGCTGGAAGAAAATGTTCGGTCTTAATTAAATCAAAGGGAACAGCCTGGTCTCTTAATACAAAGTTTTTAAGTAATGGATTTTGTTTTGTCATCATCATGATGTAGCACAAAAGATATTGCTCATCAGCATTTACGAAGCCTGTTGCGCCGTATTAATTTAATGGATCTAAATTGCTGAATTTATTGCGCTGGCCCAACGCAAATTCCAATACGAGAGGCGCCACCTGTTGTCTGGCAGGTAAGGCCAGCACCACAAGAGTTCGCTTGGTCGACAAAACAGCTTTGAGCCACGCTTTGGTAGCAGGTATTTTGAGGATAGCCCTGTGAATTACTGATTTGCGGGACGTTAACCCATTGATTATTGTTCGCGCCGAGGCCCCAGTAAATAGCGCCGCTTGAATAGGACTGAAAGCTTGAAGTCGCGACGCAACCTAAACCAAACTGACCATTATAAACTGGCCGTGTGCCATATGGGCAATTGCAAAAGCTTCCATAGTTGCCGCCGTTATTCCAAGTGTAGCTATTGTTAAAAAAGTATGGATTGTTCGGGTAAGCAGAAAAACCAGAGTTGCCATAGTACTGATTTGAATTGCAGTAAGTAGTTCCATCCACGCAGTTTGTAGGAGGTGGTGGAGGTGTTGCAACACCATTGCCAGAGTTTTGGTTATTGGCGCAAGCAACAATAAGGGACGTCGCAGCCAGAGGCATCAGAATGCAGTTTAAAATCCAAGATTTCATGACAAACTCCTTCAATCCATACGGACCCATACTCGTTCCTCTACAAGCTGTGTGCCACGACTATTCTTGTTCGCTACTTTGTAAATTTGAAATGAGAGTGAGAATTTTTCAAAACCTTGACAAAACTTGTCACTTACAGACCAAGGTTGACTAAAGACCAAGCTGGCTCATCGCCTTTTTTCGGGTGTTTGCTTTCCCCTTGTTGAAGTCATTGAGCACGCGGAACCACGACATCTTTGTGGCGCCGGGTTCAATCCATGACTGCGGTATATAATCTTCACTCGGGTAGATCACCGCTTCAATGTCGTTGAGCATTCTATTAAAATATAAATAATTTGCTCTCTGATCGAGATCGCTTTGAAACTGTGGAAAAATTTGCTTAAGAGATTTATGAAGCTCTTCGAGTTTCTTAATGGCACTGTCCCGCACTGTTTGATCTAGCTGTGTGATCAAGTCCGCGTCTTTAATGCCTATGGATTCCAATTCCTTTTTAGCAAAAGCCAACTGAGATGCATAGATGTGGCTGAAGTTTTTTACAATGTTTCTGTAGTAGATCAAACGAATCACAGTACTGAGAGGCGGGATCTCTCCGACTTGATAGAGCTGGACAGCTCCCATTTGCAAACAGAAATTATTACGTTGAAGTTGGCGATAGGTTTCACGTAAAGGACTCTTGCCCGTGTCTTCCGGAAGGGGGCTGATTTCACTCCAATAGTATTTCCACACAAGCAGTACAGATTGTAGAATATTTTTTTTATTTTCTTCAGACTGGCAGGATTCTATAAAGCTATCAACCTGCGAGAAACCATCTTGAGTCGCAAAACTTTGCCCTCGGTGAATAATGAAATCATATTGTGTAGACACATTTTTGATTAATTGCGGAATGAGCTCGCTAGAGGCCGATCGGAAGTGGGGCTCAAGAAGCAGCATCTGCTCGAGGGTCTTCCCGCTACCGGCATTCGTTGAAATCGGTGCTTTGTCCGCAAAACCTACGATATATTTTGTATTTGCAAAAACGGTATTATTACCAAGCAGTAAAGCATCAACATTTGCAAGGGTCCCAGTGTAGCATCCCCAAAGGTACAGAGACTGAAGGGATCTGAAAAAGCTTTGAATCTGGGGCATGGCCTCAGGGTCGTCGTAAGGCAGAAGGCTGGTAATTCGGTGAAGGCTAACTTCGCCATTCGTACCGAAATAGCCTTGGTTTTTAACATGGTGACCTGAAACGACCATAGCACGAGGGCGAACTCCAAGTTTCGCAAGTCGCACGAGATCTTGAGTGAGCTGGGTTGTGTTGTAGCCAGGAGCATTTGTAACTGGCAGAACGTAAAGCTTTTCTCCAAGCCTATTTGCTGTCGCTTGGACTGCGGGGATTTCAGTGACGCTTCCGTTCATATTAATAAAAATAATATCCCCGTGGGCCACCATGGGTGTTGCAAAGTTAATTATAAACAATGTAAGAAGACCAAAGTACCAACGCATATAGTGGTTCTTTCAAGTTTCATGCCTTGGGCGTGCTCGTGGATTGAAGTCTGGCTGAGATGATGGGGGCTTAGATGTCTCATTTTGAGACGGTGCCATTTTCGGCTTTCATACCATGCCCTCAGGAGTAATCCAAAACCCGCAGTCGATAAACCCAGCGGTTGAATCTATCCAAGTACTCTTGCCGAGCAATGTAGCCCCTCTCAGCCTGCTCGCGATTGGCCTGAAAATAGCCTTTAAGCTGCATCTCTTCAAAAGAGCTTTTTAATACCCTCGTAAAGGCTAAGCCCTGCCAAAAGGGAGTCGAGAGTTTGCTTCCGCGATATGATTTAGTGATTTTT